>UQYV01000022.1 GCA_900545245.1 uncultured Bacteroidales bacterium | reverse complement strand
CTTACCTTCGCCACAAGGGCTCAAAAGTGGTGTTTCGCACTTGCGAAACTTGAGTCATCAACGATTATCTGTTTTATTTATCTCCTGCACGCTGCCGGTATTTGCGGCCTTGAACTCGGTCGGTGTCTGTCCGAAGTGCCGTTTGAAACATACGCTGAAATATTTCGGGTTAGCGAATCCGGTCATCGTCGAAATCTCGGCCACCGTATATTCCGATTCCCTCAGCAGCTGTCCGGCACGCTTGAGGCGTATATCGAGTATGAACTCCTTGATTGACATCCCCGTAAGGTCTGTAATCTTCTGGTAGAGGCGCGTGCGCCCTATAGCCATGTCCGACACGAAATCGTCAACCCCATAATACTCATTTTCCATATTCTGCTCAATGAATGACACCGCCTTCCGCATCAGTTCGTCATCCATCGATGAAATCGTCAGTTTTGACGGTTCGGCGACATATTTCTTACTGTAGAGGTTCTTCAGCAGAGCCTGCCTCTTTATGAGATTATCTATCTGCTTGAGCAGCACGTCAATATCCACCGGTTTGTCCATAAACACCGTCGCCCCGTTCTCGAATGCGTCAATCTTCGCATTTTTGTTCTCCCCCGCTGCCGAAAGCATAATTATAGGAATATGCGACGTCTTTATGTTGGAACGTATGCTCCGGCACACCTCGAAACCGTCTGCCCCCGGCATGAAGAGGTCAGTGACTACAATGTGCGGCATTATCTTCTCCACTTTGGCAATTCCGTCGTCCCCTGTCATTGCCGTATAGACGTTATATGACTTCGACAGTCTCTGTTCCAGATAGTTGCGCAGCGAGGAATCATCCTCTATGACAAGGACATCGTATGGCTTACGTTCATGTTTCTCGCCAACGATCTCACGTTCATATATGTCGGAAATCATATTATCAATCTCGGATGAGGCATATTCGTATGTCGTGCCATCGGACTCCACCGCAGCCTCGTCCACCATTCCGTCGGGACACGGCACGAAAGGCAGGATAACAGAAAAAGACACTGTCGCATCTGCCGACGAGACTGAAATCTTCCCCTTCATGTCTCCCACGAGTTCCCTCACGATTGCAAGCCCAAGACCGGTGTGGCTCTCGAATTCCGAACGTGTCTTTCCGGCATTGTTGAAGGGCTCGAATATGCTGTCAAACTTCTCCGGAGGGATTTCCGAGCCGCTGTTGGTCACGGTGAATGACAGCCACTCGGAGCCGTCAGGCACCATTTCCACACCATCTGGAGCCGAGGAACGGGCAATCTTAACGCTCACATAGCCATTTTCCGTGGTGTACTTCACGGCATTGGAAATGAGGTTGGTGAAAACCTTTTCTATGGAGTCATAGTCGAAGCGCGTGATGTAGCTGTCTGTGTATGTAATGAATTCGGTCTCTATGTGCCGCTCGGACGCGCAGAATTCAAAGAGCGAGAATATGCTGTCAACGAACTTCACGATGTCGCCGCTCTCAAGTTTCAGCGGAAGTTTCAGCGTCTCTATCTGTCTGAACTTCAGCAGGTCTCCTATCATCCTCTGTATCCTTCCGACATTACGGCCTATCGTGTCGACATATTTTCTGTTCGGGGCATCCTCCGGAATTGTCTTCTCAAGTTGTTTCAGCGGGTCTATAACGAGGGTTAGAGGGGTCTTGAGGTCGTGGGAGATTTTTGTGAAGAAGTCCATCCTCGCCTTCGTCAGTTCCTGAAGGTTGCGCTCCCTCTCCTGCTCCATCTCAAGGCTCTGCTCCAGCATCTTTCGTCTGGTCGTCCAACTCCACAGCCAGACAAGCGCGACAATGAAAATCAGAAGGTACAGCGTAAGTGCCCAAGGCGATGCCAACGGCGATGGTTTCACGCGGAATGCGAGCGAACTGACGTGGTCTCCCCAGAGGCCGTCATTGTTGGCCGTCTTCAGCTGCAGTTTGTATCTTCCCGGCGAGAGGTTCACGAAACGTACATAATGCTGTCCTGGAGGCAAAACCGTCCACTCATTGGTCACGCCTGACATTCTGTAGGCATAGGCGTTTCTCTCCGGATCGAGGTAACTGTTGGACGAGAACCCGACCTCAAAATCGTTCTGGTTGTGGGCGAGACGGATTATGTGGACACGGTCGGAGTGACCGTCAAGAGTTGAGACGGACTGTTTCAACGCAGAGCCCTTGGATGATGGGACCACTGCCATATTATTGACTTTCAGCTCCGTGAACCAGGCACGAGGTTTCTGACGATTGAGATTGAGGTGGGAAGGATTGAACACGAGGTAGCCGTTTGTTCCGCCGAAGAGCAGCTTGCCGGTTGAAGAAGCAAAGCAGGAGCGGATGTACCAGGAACCGCAACTGTTAGGAACATCGATTCCGGCCTTTTCGATTTCTCCACAAGCACGGCTGTAGGTGTAGAGACCGGCATCGGTGCTGAACCACACGTTCCCTGTGGCGCGGTCTTCAACGATGCCGAACACAGTGCGTCCGGTAAAACTTCCGTCCGGAGAACTGTTGTAGTTCACATAGCGTCCGTCCGGACTTAGCTTGTTGACTCCGGCACCACGAGTTCCGAACCACAGTTCAGAATCGGAAGTCCTGCACCATGAGCACAGGTTGTCAGCCGACCACACACCGCTTTCTATAGCATACCGTCCAGTTATGGAGCGGGTTCTCACATCAACCACATAGGCTCCAGAATGAGTCACAAGCCAGAGATTGCCTGACACGTCGTGGAACATAGCCTCAACACGCATACGCTTCTTTTTCCCGTCCGAGTCGTGAAATATCACATTCTCGACCCTTCCGGAAGCCCTATTCCAAAACATCAGTTCGGCGTCAGGATCCGAGAGCCACCATCCTGAGTCTCCCTCCCGAAGGAAATCATAGACAGAAAGCGGCTGTCCGGAAGAAGGGTTGAGCACATGCAGGTCCTTCGCAATGCCGGTACGCACGTCTATGCGCGTGAGCCCTCCGTTGAATGTCGAGACGTAGACACCGTCCCCTTCGCAAAAAAGCCGCTTGACCATATTCGAGTTCAGGCAGCCGTTTTCCTGACTGTAGTAGGAGAAGCTCCCGTCCCGTGAGGAACGGCAGCAGACACCTCCGCCCTCAGTGCCAATCCAAAGGTTTCCGAGACTGTCCTCAGCAAAGGCACTCACAATAGGGTGAGGAAGGCCTCCGGGAATCGGAGCTATGTGACGCATGTCATTGTCAGAAAAAGACTGATAGGCAAGCTTTCCGCCGTATGTGCCCACCCACACACCGCCGTCCGGGTCAGGATAGATTGACCAGACGGAATTGTTCGGAATGGAAAGCGGGTCGGCAAGATCAGAAGTCAGAAGGGCTGTCTCACCGTCCGCCGGATCGACGAGAAGCAGACCGGACTGTGTCGCGACCCAGATTATGCCGTCGGAGTCGCGGTAGAGTTCCTTTGCCGTGCTGGAACGGTCGTAGCCGTCAGGCAGTTTGAATGTACGGAAGATATGTCCGGTCCGGTCACACTCAAAAAGTCCGTCACGAAGCGTCAGGACATAGACATAGTCCTCCGTCTCAATGACGTCTGATATTATGGAGTTGTCGTTTCCGACATCTGTAAAATCTGAATAGGCACCGGAGTCACCGTCAAGGGTTAACAGATGTCCGTATGCCCCGACGTACACCCCGTTTCCGGAACACAGGAGCGAGAGCGAAAAAGGCGAGCGGCGCACATCGTCCGGCAAAGGATATTTCCTAACATTCCCCTCTCCCTCATAACGCACCACGACATCGTCAAGAATCATCCACACGCGCCCTGTCCTGTCAGTGTCAATCGCCCCGACATCCCCCTCACAAAGCAGGTGCATAGTTTCCGAGAGATAATCGAAGCCATAAAGACCGCAGTTCGTCGCGACATAGAGCCGCCTTTCCAAGTCCGGTACTATCGCCCGGTAATCCACCTGAAGCCCGGGGTTTGTTCCGCTCACCGCCTTGCTCTCGAATGAACTGCCGTTGAACATGTAGAGGGCATCCGTTCCGCTGAACCAGACACGCCCGATGCTGTCCTTGGCGACACTGTTAATGCCACCGTAATAGGAGGTCTCAGACATCTGATGGAAACGGTAATTCCTGCCGTCAATGGCCCAAAGAGGCAATGACAACAGGAAAAAAGCGACAGCGGCTATTATTCTATACTTCATTATCAGTCAGTGTATTCAGATTACAAAAATAATCAAAATTTCACATACCGACACTACCCGCGCCGAACTATCGAACCGTGACGTTGGCAATCTTTAGCCAACCGTCTTTGGTGTAGTCGCCCTTCGCGGACGAATATATGCCTATTTTCTTTTCTGCGGAAGCGTCATCGACGATTCCTGTCGCCCAAACATATTCCCCAGCAGGGACGCCGTCGACTGTGAACGTGAAGCGATACTGCTTCGGCTTTCCTTTCAGCCAGTCGTGAGGCTGAGCCTGCTCGTCGTAGAAGATTTTCACCGGCTTTTCCGAAGATTTGTCAAGCAGGGCGAACGCCACCTTGTACTTGTTCAGGAACGGGCGAAAGTTGGTCGGGCAGTAAGCATAGCCGAGGTTTGCCCAGCGGTGAAGAACCGCAACCTTTTCACCTGGTGTCACCTCTTGTGGGGCAATCACCTTGGAAGGATAGACACGATAGTTGCCGTCCTGTATGAACTGAACGAGATAGTCGTAGGCCTCATTGAACCACGACCAAGCCTCGCTCACTTCAAGATTGTCGTTGTAGCGCAGGTCCATCATGCTGGCACATGCCTCGCGTGCCTGGTCAAACTCGCCCTTGCGGACATCCGCCCAGTCTTTGTATTTCTCGCTGTCCCAGCGCATCGGTGCATCACCGTGAGAGGCCTTGACCCATCCGCCTTCGGCAATGAGTGGCACCTGATAGCGATATTTGGCGGCAATGCTCTTCTCCCATGTGCCGTAGTAGGTCTTCATTCCGAACGCACCGCTGCCTATCCCGAAGCCCTTTTTCACGGCGGAGTCAATCATGCCCTCGGAGTCCGGACTGAGTTTGTCTCCGCTGGTTGACCCCACGGCCTTGTGGTAGTTGATGAAAATCGGGATCTTGGTAAACTCCTTTGCAAAGAGGGACGTAACCCAATCGAAAACGGCCTTCTTCGGGGTTTCGTCGCCGGTGGAGTAGATGCAGGAATGGTACTCGCCCCATTTGCCGATGCCGACACCGTGGACGAATTCAGTGGAGTCGGGGTTATTGATGTGTTCGGCAAAGTCGTGGATGAACTTCTCGTAACACTTCTGAAACGCCGGGTCGTCGGGATATGGCGACCAGACGTCCATTGAACCGGTGCGTGTGGCATAGCCCTGCGCACCGTATTTGTCGCGGACGTAGAGAGGCGTGCAGAACTCGTGCTTGTCACGGCTGTCGATGGCAAAGCCATAGCCGATGCGCATATTGCGTCTGTGGGCCTCGGCGACAAGCTTTTTGTAGCGCCGGGCATAGACGGTATTGCAGTCTTCCTGCCAGATGTAGACTCCGTCTTCCGGATTCAGCTGTCCCCATGTCGTGCGAACGAGCAACGTCTTTGCATAGTCGGTGGCTCTGACCGTTCCGACAGAGGACGGCATGTTGTCATATCTCTCCCAGAAGCCGCTCAAGTCGTTGCCGAGTCCCGCATAGAGCACCCATCCGCACAGTGGGTTAGGGAACACGGTGTTCCTGTCCGGAGCGAAATTAACGGTCACGCCCGCAACTTCCGGTTCGCCACCGCCCGGCTGTTCCTTGCCGCAGGAAACTGCAGCAAGGAACAGCGTGAGCGCCGTGAAAAGTGTTGTTCTGTTGATTCTCATTTATCGTTTTTCAAGTTTGACTATCGCTGCTCGAACCAGATTTTCATATTTCTGATGTCAAAGATAATGAAGTTGGTATCTTTCGGAATTTTAAAGTAGTTACCACGCAAGTACGAGCCGCCTTCCATATCCATCCATTTCCCCAATGTTATACTCTGGTCATAATCGGTACCAGTATATACTGGCGCAAACACATATGAGTTGTTAGTATTATAAGCTTTTCCTCCGTTATATCCGTCAACCTTGAGGCTCGAAATAATTGCGAAATCCGTACGTCCCCCCTCCGAACGAAGTACCCCTCCAGTGTAAACAAGAACCTGAGGATCTGCAAGGGAGACTTTACATTTAAGATCTTTACCCGTAGCCGCCCAACCGACGGACTCGCCTCGTCCATAAATTGTATCTACCGTTGTAGTTATCCAGGCATGCCCATTATTAGTATCTTTCGGTGTCTTCCAATTCGGCTGCCATTTAACCGTAAATGGCTGAAGGTCTTTTTCCGACGAATATATCGCCACCTTTTTTGTATCAAAATCAACTACGACACGATAAACTCCAGCCTCAGGTATTGTCCAATGCCCGTTCTTATTCTTCACAAGGTCAACAGTCTGTCCGTCACTGATATCATTCCCTGAGACCGGTGCATAAATGCCACCATTCTCTCCAGTCACACGAATACGGAAATCGCCTTCAGAGAACTTTGCGCGAAAAGCGTACAAGTTGCATTTTTCAAGACACTTTGTCATTTCCTGCACGCCATCGGCAATTGCAGTTCCCTCTATAAAGTGGGACTCGCCAAATGAAACCGATGTTCCATTGACCTTGCCGGCAGCAAATTCAATATCTTTGGAGAAAGTCTTTGTCGCCATATACTGTGCACCGTCTATCACATATTTAATACAAAGACTTGTACCTTCTTTTGCCATAAACGGAGCACATTGAAGATACATATCTATTGATTTTCCGGCTTCTATCTTTTTATCCTGTCTGACAACTGTGGTACAGTTGTCTGTTTTACCAGACACGGGCCCCTTGAGAGTGTGCTGTCCGCCAAGTATCCCACCGTCAGTCCGTTCAATACGAAGTGTAGTAAGCTTAGCAGTGCCACTGGTATTTTCGTTTTTGATTGTCACCTTGATGACTCCTGTAAGCTGTTCGAGCCTGACATTCGGAGAGGCGCTGCCGACAGCCTTGGCGGTTCCGTGCATAGGAGTCTTGACATATCCCGACGTCGCGAACTGCCCGTTGTCAGAATAGGGATAGAGTATGTCATATTCATACTCCTTGCCATCCTCTGGTTTGAAATCCGAGCAACTGAACGCATTCTCCTGCCCCTCAACCTTTGTGAACTTATACAACTTGCCGCGGATTGTCACGGCGAGGGCATCGCCATCCTTCCATGTGACCTCGTAGGTCTCCTCATTGAACGATGTCTTAGTCTCGGAAGGCTGCCGGTCCCCGGACGGGGTGCTTACATAGAGGACGAACGGGGTCTGTCCTTCTGACGGTGTGCTTTCAACTGTCTCAAGACCGAGCTTTGCGCAGCCTGCGAGTGCGGCCGCCGCAAGAAATGATATTGCTAAACGTTTCATGGTCCTTCCTTCTTTAAAATGCCTCGCCGTCAACATATGGGCTTGCGTATATTCCTGTTTTTTCGTCACTCGCCGCGAAGCCTGACTCCGCGCTCACTTCCATGAGCTGAAGGGACGGACTTGTATATTCCCCCCCCCGATTTGAAATTTCCTGTATCATAGATACTTTCATGTATTAAAATGTTGGCTATTAAATTTGTATGGTTTTATCTTATTGTAACTTTCTCAAGTTTAAGCCATCCTTCGGGAGTGAGATGCTCCCTGTCGACGGCGATGTTCAGCCCCTTTCTGTTGCCGCGCATCGTATCAGCAATTCCGATTGCCCAGGTGTACTCGCCCGGAGCGATTCCCTTCAGGTCGGCGCTGAAACTGTGCGACCCAGGTTTCCCCTTAATCCACTCGGACGGCTCTGACTGCCGGTCAACGAATGTCCGGACGACTTTCCCTTCAGAGTCGAGAAGCACGAATGCCGGCTTGTAGCGGTAGTGCCATTGACGGATGTTGTTCGGACAGTAGCCCCAGCCGAGGTTTTCCCAGACGTGAGAGAGACAAACGGTTTCTCCCGATTCTGCGGTTGTAGGGACGGTCACCGACGAAGGATAGAGCCTATAACCTCCCTCGCTGACAAACCTCTGAACGAGATCATAGTTCTGGAACCAGCTTTCCGTCTCGTTGCCCACGCGGAAATCCATCATATTCACGTGGGTCTCCTCCGCAATCTCCATCTCTCCCCTGCGTACGTCTTCCGGATGTCCCTCGCGGTACTTCCCGCTAGGATCCTTCCAATAGCGGTGATGCGCCCCGGTAATCCAGCCTCCCTCGAAGATAATCGGCAGACGGTAGCGCCACCTTGCGGCATATTCCTTTTCCCAGTCCATATAGTAGCCTGTCATTCCGAACGCGTCGTGACGGAGGCTGTAGCCCTTCGAAATCGCAGAAGCAAGAAGCTTCTCCGTGTCCGGATTCGGCGCGTCCTCCCATCCGTCGATGGTCTGTGCGGCGAGCACCCGATGATAGTTCATAACAAGCGGAATGTTCGTGAACAGACGTGCATAAAGGTCTGTAATCCATTCATATACAGGTATCTTGTTCGCCTCATCCATATATCTCATCGAATGGGCCTCACCCCATTTTCCAAGTCCGTAGGCATCGATGAAATCAATCTCATCTGAAGAGTTGAACCTCTGTGCAAATGCTGTGAGGAACTTTTCATATTTTTCCTGAAACACCTTGTCGTCCGGGTAGGGTGTGTAGACTTCCCGGCTGCCGACCTTGCTTGTGAAGCATTTTGCTCCAGCGTCAATCACATACTGCGGAGTGTTCTGCCCCTGGTCGCGCCCGTCAACGACAATGCGGAACGCGAGTCTCATTCCACGGTGGCGAACTTCGTCCAGCAGCCCATTAAGACGGGAATCCGGGTCGTTCCAGAAATATTTCCCCTCTTCCGGCTCCATCGAAGACCAGCTTGTGCGGATGTAGGCGGTGCCGCAGTAGTCCGACACGCGGACTTTCATCTGCCCGTCCGGACCCGCCGGCCAGTTGTCATAGCCGACTTCTGTTCCAAAATCCCGGCTCCACCCCCGTCCGAGATACATCACCCATCCGGTGAGCGGATTTCTTATGACCGATGTTCTGTCAGGTTCGATTGCCATTGTCCGATATTCATCAGCGCCTATCTGCACGTTCTGCCTCAAACGGATGTCCGCAGAAGAGGCGCCAACAAGAATTTCAAACACTCCCGGCTCGACGACGAAAGACTTGCTCTTCACGTCATAGAACGAGAAAGCGTCCTTACCGAGCGTAATCTCGACTCTGGTTCTGCCGCCCTTTTTAATGAAATTCTTGCAGAATCCCTTGAGTTCCTTGACTGGACGTGGCACCGAGCATGAAAGGTCGCTGACATAGACTTGAGAAATTTCCGAAGCATCGCGCTTTCCCGTGTTCGCCACTATGAAGGAAACCGTCAGACTGTCGGAGCCAAGTTTCTCAACGCAGAGGTCAGAATAGTCGAACTTGCTGTAGGACAAGCCATAACCGAAAGGATAGCGAACAGGTGTTCCGTTTTTCTCATATCCTTTGTAGCCATAGAAAATGCCCTCCCTATATTCGACTCTCTTTGTCTTCGTGTTCTGCGTGAAGACTGGAGTATTCTCGTGGTAGCTATCATGCACAGGGTTATCCTCCCAGCGGTTCTCAATGCTTATCGGAAGCTTTCCGCTTGGAGACACCTTGCCTGAGAGCACTTCCGCGATGGCATCTCCGCCCCTCTGCCCCGGATACCATGCAAGCAGCACGGCCTCCACACCCTCGCTCCAACCATTGAAGTTGACTCCACCGCCGGCATTGAGCACGACTGTAAGATGAGCGTGCGCGGCGGCAATCTCATTAATCACACGCCTCTGTGCCGCCGGAAGCGCAAACGGACGGTCAAAGCCCTCACCTTCAATTTTGCTGTTGAATCCGGCGCAATAAATCACCCTGTCGGCCTTTTTCAGAGCTGCCGCAAGAACATCCGCATTCACGGCACCGGCCTTGACCGAGTCCGCAGACATGCCGGCAAACAGGAGGCTGTCCGGGAGGAGAGTCACATGTTTTTCTCCCAATGCCTTGCTTAGGCCATCCGCAACCGAAACGCTGTGGAACGGCTGCACGAATCCGCTTCCGCCTCCGGTCGGAGTGTTGAAAGCGTTAGGGCCGAGCACGAGCACGCGGTCTTTCTTCCTGAACGGAAGTTCGTTCCCACGGTTTTCGAGCATGACGATTCCCTCCCTCGCAATTTCGAGCGAAAGTGCATCGCTGTCCGGATTGTCGAGAGGAATGCTGCTGTCCTTGATGTCCTTGTCAAGAAGTCCGAAGCGGTTGAGCGTATGGAGAATATGATATACTTTGGTGTCGATAGTCTCCTCGCTGACAATTCCGGCCTTCACGAGCGGGACAAGCTTTTCTGCCGTAAAGTACACTCCTTTAGGGCATTCAAGGTCAAGACCTCCGTTTGCTGCGCCCGACGATGAATAGACCGAAGTCCAGTCCGACATGAGTATTCCGTCGAAGCCCCACATATTGCGGAGCACTTCAATATTCATCCAGCCATGCTCCGAGGCGTGAACCCCGAAAATGGGGTTGTAGCTATCCATCACGGCTCCGACATGTGCCTCCTGCACGGCCTTTCTGAATGCGGGGAAGTAGACTTCATGGAGCGTGCGCTCATCGACATCGGAGCTTGTATGGTGGCGGCTCCATTCCTGATTGTTTGCAGCGAAATGCTTCACCGTGGCAATCACCCCCTCATGCTGCACGCCAATGATGTAATTGGCAGCAATCTCGGATGTGAGGTACGGGTCTTCGCCGAAATACTCGAAATTTCTTCCACAGAGCGGTGCCCTATAGATGTTCACGCCCGGACCGAGAAGAAAAGAGATTCCCCTCGCCCTGGCGTCCTGCCCGAGCCCATGACCGAGCTTGTCGGCAAGTTCGCGATTCCATGTCGCTGCAGTGAGTACCCCGCACGGATAGAGCGTACTGACGGTGTTCTGACGCCGTATGTTGCGTATTCCCTGTGGACCATCTGCCATGAGAAGCTGAGGTATGCCGAGACGTTCAACGGGACGAATCACGAAAGAAGTGAGTTCGCCGATGTAGTCGCACTTTTCCTCAAGCGTCATTTGCGACACAAGGTTCCACGCACGTTCGTCAATCTCTGAGGCATTCTTCCCCACAGGAGATGTGCTGTCAAGATAAAGTCCCTGAGCGAAAGCCCCTGAAACTGACAGAGACATGACGGAAAAGAGAAGGGCAAAAGAACGTTTGAGTGTTTTCATTTTTGTCATTTAAGCTGTATTATTTGGACATATCCGTCACCACGTAAGGCTTGCAGACCGCATTATGCGCTGCCGAGCGGGCGATTTTCGCCTTAACCTCATTCATAGAAGACGGCACGTATGAGGTTTCCTCCACATTCTTCCCGGAAATGGCTTCAAACCATGTGCATGCAGCCGTGTATCTTCCGTAAGTGAGTTCAAGATGGTAGCCGTCGCGGTTGAAGGTGTCTCCAAGAGAAGATGTCCGTCCATTCTGAATCGCGGTGCCGGAAGGAACAAGCAGGTCAAAGGAATATGAACTGTTGTCCATAACCTTCTGCGCCACGTCAACGATGGCGTTGAACATGGTCATCTGATTGCTGTTATAGTTCGGGAAATCAGAATGCGTCGAATTCGCCGCATAGGCCCAGGTCGAGTGCCAGATGAGTTTCACATCATACTTTGAACGCGCGCGGACGTAGTTCAGAATCTCCGGGAGATACGGAGAGCATGTCTCATACTTGCCGGAGAAACCACTTGCCTGCTGAAGGCTGATGTAGTCCCACGGTTCCTCGGCAAGAACAGTCGAAATCTTCACCCCCTTAACGTTCGTCTTCTGACCATCCACAATCTTGCGGTATTCGTATGCGGCCGCATCATTGTTGATATTGTTGTAGTGTCTCTCAAGGCTGCATCCTCCGATGTAGAGGTTGCCGATGATGACTTTCTTGCCGGAAGCGGCAAAAAGTTCATATAGATACTGTTCAACGGCATCCTGAGAAAAACTGTTGCCTATTGCAAGGATTCGGAGAATGCCGTCGCCTTCTTCCTTGACCTCCACGATAGCCTTTGCCTTGACGCTCTCACATTCGGCGATATAGACCAGCACAGTTGCCTTGCCGCCCTTTTCGGCCTTCAGCACAGCCCTGTTGCCGTCTTCCTTGAGCGAAAGGACGGTAGGATTAAGAGATTTCCACTTGTATGTAGCCGAAACATCCGAAGACTTGTCTCCGACCAACGTGGCTGTAATCTCAGCAGTTTCTCCGACTGAAAGAGACGCCGGAACTTCGGACAATTCCATTGAGAGGCCCGCATACGGGTCAATTTTGGCACAGGCAGTGCCGGGTGCAAACACCGTGGTGAATGCAAGCACAGCCTGTGCGAACAATACTTTCTTTATTTTGCCAAACATCCTATTCAAAACAATTTGTAATTATTTATGTTCAAATTATCTTGCGGACACGGTCACCGCACCGGCACGCACCCATCCGTCTTCCGTCACGCTCTTGGCCGTCGCTGCCGGGCGTATGCCTATGGCATTGTCCTGAGTCGTGTCGACGATACCTACTGCCCAAGTGTATGCTCCGATTGCAACGCCCTTGATCTCGACCTCGGTCTTATAGGAAGAAATCTCTCCTTTAAGCCATTTTGACAAGTCAGCATCGGCTTCCACAAAAACCTTGACCGGTTTGTTTTTACTGTCAAGGAGAGCAACGGCAGCCTTGTACTTATAGTTCCACTGTGGAAGATTGACAGGACAATATCCCCATCCGAGGTTAGCCCAGCTGTGACCGACGGTCACCCTGTCGCCGAACTTTACCTGTGAAGGGAAGGAGACAGAAGTCGGATAGAGCCTGTAACCACCCTCCGCGACAAAACGTTCCACATACTCAAAGGCATTCTCGAACCAGGACTTCGTCTCATCTCCCACACGGAAATCCATCGTGTTGACCTTCGCCTCCATAGATGAGTTGAATTCGCCTGCACGGACGTCTTCTGGATGCCCCTTGCGGTAGCCTGCAGGGTCGTTCCAGTACGAATGGCTGGAGACGATGTAGCCGCCTTCCATGAGTATGGGCACCTTGTAGGCCCATTTCTTCGCGTAGGCTTTCTCCCAGTCGTTGTAGCCCCAGTCCTGATTGTTCATCCCGATTGCATCGGAACGCAGACAGTATCCGTTATCAAGTGCAATCTGGAGCACTCTCTCGCTGTCCGGCTGAGGGTTCTTGCCTTCGCTGACAGGATGCCCAATCTGGCGATGGTAGTTGATGACGAGCGGAACCTTGGTGAAGTTGTCCGCATACAGCTTCGTTATCCACTGCATCGTCCCGGCCTTGTACTCCGATGTCTTGTCCGACACGGCATTGTTCTGCTCGTAGCAGACATTATGGCCTTCGCCCCATTTTCCCAGTCCGTAAGCATCTATGAACGCTGTTTTCTTCGGGTCGTTGAAACGTTCCGCGAATGCCTTCACGAATGTCTCGTAGTGTTTTCTCCAAATCGGATCCACGGCAAGCGGAGTCTTGCGGTCAGGATACTTGCTGTCAGACAGCCAATACTCAGCCCCGTCGTCAAAGACAAACTGCGGTGTATTCTCCCTCTGATCTCTGCCGTCCACCACGACACGGAACGCTACCGGAAGTTCAAGTTCTTCCGCCCGTTTGACCAATTTATAGATCTTGCTCGTCTGGTCATCCCAGGCATACTTGCCCTTCGCAGGATTGAGATTCTTCCAGCCTGTCCTGATGTAACAAGCAGAGGCGTAATCCCTTACATAGACTTCCTTTCCAAGTTCCGAGACATAGATTTTCGTGTCGAAATAGGACGGGTCCGCCGTACCGGAAACATACATGACCCAACCATTGAGCGGATTCTTCAGAACAGTCTTCCTGTCAGGGCTTATCTTGACAGTTGTGTTGCCGGCAATCTCGCCGCCATTCCCACCATTTCCGGAAGGCTTTTCCCCCTTCGCGCAAGCGCAGGCAGAAACAGCGGCAATCGCCAAGACAAGAAGTGTTTCTTTAATGGAGATATTCATATCAGTCAAAACGAATCTTATTGTTTCTTGCGTCAATAGTGATTCGACTGATCTTCACTGTGGAAGCCGGCTTCCACTTTCTGTTGCTGACAACAGGAACCGTGTTCATCCATTCGCCCATCTTGAGTTCCATGTCGGCTGTTGCAGCCACACCCGGGTCAGATGCCGGCACAAATGCCAGAACCTTTGAAATAAACTTCATTCCGGCCCCGTTCTTGACAGGATCTTCTCCGCCTGTTCCTTCTCCAGCCTTAATATTGTCAACCTCGGCAGGTCCCTGAGCGACCTTGACGCAGAGCGCATCCGTCATGTTGAACGACGCACCTGACCAGATGAGAATCATAGGGTCAACCTTCGACACCACAAACGGGAATGCCTTGCCTTTCCAGCTGTCCCAGCCTGTCATCGAATTGATATAGTAGTTGCCGGCCAACAGGGTCTTTGTCAGAATCCATGATGCAGGATTCCTTCCCTCATAAGCAAACTCGACAGTCAGCGGTTCAAGTCTGTTCTTCGGAGAGAAGAACTTGACGGTCTTGTTCTCGATGTCGATTATAACCCTCCAGTAGCCCTCGACAGGAATCTTCCATGCAGGAAGAGTTGCATCGGCCTTAAGCTCCTTGACAACGGCATTGTACTGCGTGCCGGCCGGCTTTGAGTCAACCTGATCATTATCCGGAACTTCAACGCTTCCATCCGCAGGGCAGATATAGGAAGTCATTCCCTGATACTCGATAGGAATGGTCATTTCCCCTGCGCGGAGGTAGACTTCCTCGGCATAGATATAGTCGCTTTCCGGGGTCTTGCCCATAGGCTTTCGTGTCGTGCCGGTCATTGCATCGCCGGAAAGGAATATACGGTCAGCATCAAAGGTGAGCGGGCGGAAAGGACGGACGCTGAAATCAATGGTCCTTACCTCCGGCATCACATATTTTTCTCCGCCTTCCCATTTTGCAATGACCTTGAACTGCATGTTCACCGCACGGGAATAGTTCTTGTTCCACTTCTCCACGAGAAGATTCTGCAGTTCCTGAGTCGTGTATTCCTTGGTGAACACTCCGTCGTCAACTACCTGACGAACAGCATTGCTGAAGTCATTTCCTTCAACATCGAGGAAGGTAACGTATGTCACCAGATAGTCGTCAGGCATTTCTCTTGCCGGAGTCCACGTGAACGTCAAGGCAACTTTATCCACCTCCTCCGCATCAAGGACAACATCCTGTGCTGAGGCTTCGAGTGTCATGGTCTCGACAACATCGTACATACTTCTGTCCGGGCCCTGAAATCCGCCCTTGTCACAGGCAGCCAACGAAAGGAGACCGGCTACCGCGAATAATATATGTCTGTTTTTCATATCGAATACTCTTTTTATCGTTAGTGCCTACCATTCAGGGAACTGACGGAGATTTACGTTCTTGTCAATGTCGTCCTGAGGAATCGGCCACCAGTAGCTGATGAAGCGACGGGTCTGGTACTGAGTTCTCTTGTAGTAATCGTCCCTGTTAGACTTCGTCGCACGCGAATCCATTCCGTAGAAAGGCCCGTTAAGAACTGTTGCAGCCTCTTTCCAGCGGCGGAGGTCATCGAAACGGTTGCCGGCCTCGCAGTTGAGTTCGACACGCCTTTCTCTGTGAATGAGGTCGCGGAGAGTCTCGCCGTCGGTTGGCGGAACAATCATCTCGACACCGTCAGAATCGACACCCGTGCCATACTGAGGGATGCCTGCACGCTCCCTGATTTTATTCACATAGGAAAGAATCTCGTTCTTGTTTGCATCATACGTTCCCTTCGCGATGCTGTATTCATTCAAGCACTCGGCGTATGAAAGATAGGCCTCCGCGAGGCGGTAGATTGCGCCGTGGCGTGTCTTGAACTTTCCGGAGCCGTCGCTCGGAATGGCTGACGGATCCACCATCTTCCTCACGAGGTAGCCCGCTGTAGGAGCATCGTGGCTCGGTCCTCCGTCCTGTCCGCCGGAGAAGAAGTCGGTGTATTTGTTGGAGGACTTGTGCTTGTCCTTGCCCCAATGATACTGCTCGTTGTAGAGAACTGAGATGTAGAATCTCGGCTCACGGTTGCAGTACATGTTGTAGGTGCCTTTGGTCGTTATCACGTGATTTGTCTTCTGTCCCTCGACAGCACCCTGCTCGGCATAGAAGTATTTCGTGTCATCCTTGTAGTCTGCGGTTGAATAGCCAGTCTCGGTATAACCGGATGCCGGGTTGATGATTGGCTGTCCGTTTGCGCCGTATCCGGTGATAGGAACAAGACCGTTGCTCATAAAGAAGGCGTCCACAAGGTTTTGAGTCACGCCGATGGCACCCGCGCCACCCATGCTTCGAGGGTTGCACTGCCTGTCGAAATATGCGCCGCTGTCGTATGTCTTCGGGAATATGACTTCATGATTTCCCTGATCCCAACGCATGAGAACCGCGTTCATATAGGACATGTACGGGTCAACGCTGCCATTGTCAAGTCTCTCGACATAAAGTTCATAACCGTTTTCCTTGGCGGCCTCGATGACTTCCATGTTGGCATCGGCTGCCGTTCTCCACCTCTCAGGATCAAACTCCGTCGAGAAAAGCGGTGTTCCGTCACAGTTGACCATACCGGCAAGGTCAGGATTGCCGTTCACAAGCGGGCTGGCGGCAAAGGTGAGCAGACGGGCACGGACGGCAAGGCACATCACGGATGTGGCACGACCATACTTGTTTGCCTCCTCGTATGAAGCCGGAAGAATCTCGGAAGTCTCCTTCAGTTCTTGAGCCACCCAGTCAACAACCTCATAAAAAGGAGCTTGCTTGAGCTGCATGTCTGAAGCATTGGTTCCCTGAGCTGGGCCAGTAATCATCGGCACCGCGCCGTAGGTCGTCACAAGCATTGCATGATAGTACGCGATGAAGAAACGGCACTCGGCCTTCATCCACTCTATCTCCTTGGCTGAGACATCAAAAAGCGGGTGGGCATTCTCGATGAAGATGTAGGCAGAACGGATCCTCTTTGAGAATTCCTCCCAATAGCTGATGATGCCACCCTGTGCCGGGGTAAAGTTACCGTTCTGATAGAGAATAGCCTTGAAGCCCTGCGACTCCCAGCCGACAGGGGGCGTGAGGTCATCGGCAATGGCAATGGCTCCGTCATAGTGGTAGAATGTCGGTATGCCGTTGTAGATGTAGGCAAGCCAGCGCTCAAGGTTGGTCCTGTTCTCGAATGCAGTTTCGAGATCCAACTGGTCATCAGGCTGTTTGTCAAGGTAGTCACAGGAGACAGCCGAGAAAATGGCGATGAGACCTGCAATCAAATATGATAATTTAAGATTTTTCATCACGAAATGATTTTAGAATTTGAATTCGAGACCAGCTGAAATTGATTTCATAACCGGATAGGCCGCGCCAGTGTTAGAGGCGAGCTCCGGATCCCAGAGCTTGAACTTAGAGAAAGTAAGCAGATTGGTTCCGCGCAAGTAGATTCTCGCGCTGGAAATGAAAGACCTCTCGGCAAACTTCTTCGGAAGCGAATATCCGATTTCGATGTTCTTGAGTCTGAGGAAACTCATATCCTTGAGCCACCATGTGGACGCCTGACTGTTGTTCGCGTTCACACCATAGTCAAGACGCGGATAGAATACGTTCTGACTCGGATTATCTTCCGTCCAACGGTCTGTATAGTTCGTGAAAATGTTGTAGGTAGTACCCTTGTTGGATGCAGGAATGATGTTTCCGGAAAGGATGTTCCAAGTCTTGCCAACTCCTTGAAAGAGAGCCGAGATGTCGAGGTCCTTCCAAGAGAACGTGAATCCGAAACCATACACCATCTCCGGGTTCTTTGTGCCGCCGATAGGTGATTTGTCATAGACATCAATCTTGCCGTCCCCATTTACGTCCTTATACTTTATATCGCCAGGGCGAACCTTTGACACAAGCGTGACGGTCGGAAGGTCAGAACGGAGTATTCCATTCTCGACATCCACGAAATCATCGTAGGTGTAGAGCCCCTCGTCGATGTATCCGAAGAGCTGCCCCACCGGATGTCCGGTCTCTGCCCTGTTGGTTCCAACCACTGCAGCCGGCTCGTCCATTTCGAGAATTGTATTGTGCGCATATGTAAATGTTCCCATCGCGCTAATGAAGAAATCACGTCCGAACTGCTTTCTGATGTTAAGGGAAAGGTCAACACCCTGGTTCTTCACACGTCCGAAGTTCTGCCAAGGAGACTTGATAAATCCGGCGGTCATCGGAATGGAAGTCCTCTCCATGAAGATGTTGTTTCTGCGCTCGTCGAAGAAGTCCACCTGGAAGTCTGCGACCCCGTCCAAAAGGCCGATTTCAAAGCCGACGTCAGCCTTGTTCACCTTCTCCCAAGTAAGGTCCGGAACGGCGAAGTCACCCTCTGCCATACCGTTCTTGTTGTAATTGGACTCATAGCCCCACCTGTACTCTTTGAGTGTGTTCCAGTCGTCCGTGATGGTTGAAAGGTAGGCGAAACGACGTCCGTCAAGGGAAGCGTTACCGGTCTGTCCGTATGACGCACGCAGCTTCAACTTTGAAAGGACGTGCTTTGCACCGGCCATGAACGGCTCCTCTGAAATGACCCATCCGAGAGCTCCTGAAGGGAAGAAACCGTATCTCTTGCCCGGAGCGAAGTTCTCCGAACCGTTGTAGCCGAAGTTGAACTCGGCAACATATCTGTTGGCATAGGTGTATGATGCCCTTCCTGCAAGACCCTGGTTTCTGTACGGAAGCTTTCCTCCGTTGTCATAGTTTCGCCTGTTAAAGAGGAGGAGACCGGAAACGGCATGCTTGCGATTGAATGTCCTGTCGTATGTGGCAGCGGCCTCAAGATAGACGCTCTTGTTTCCGAAAGTTCCAGAAGACGAATGACCGAGCGTATTGCTGCCATTTGATTTCACCGTGAGAATGAGAGAGCCGTCCTCGTTACGTCCGGATGCGGGGTTGTAGATGGTAGGATTCATCGTGCGACTCACGGTTCCGGTTGAATAGCGGTCAAAGGAGAATGACGCCCTGACCTTGAGACCTTCCGTGAGGAACTTGAGATCCTGTTCAAGAGTCACGAGCGTCTCAATCTTGCTGGCAGTCGTCCTGTTGTATCCGCGCTGTGTGGCCATAGCCCAGACATTCGACTCCTCCGTTCCGGCAATTTCGCCTGTAGAGTACTGAACCGGGAACTTGAAAGGAACCGCCCTGAAGGCACGGTTGAAGATTTCGCTCACGCTGTCAGGAGTGGAGTTGCGCTCCTGCATGTAACCTCCGATGTTGATGCGGAGTTTGGTAGTGTTGGTCAGCTTTATGTCAACGTTGCTTCTGACATTGTAGCGCTGGAGCTTTATCGACGGGTCCCATTCCTTTGACTTGTCGTGCGTAAGGATTCCGTCTTCATTGTAGAATGCGCAGACCATAGAGTAGATAACCCTCTCGTTACCGCCGCTGATTTCGGCTGTGACGCGCTGATTGTCCGCCCAGTTCTTGGAGATTGCCTGAATCCAGTTCACGTCAGGATAGATGTCCGGGTCATAGCCAGCCCTTGTCTTGGCAATCTGGTCCGTGTACATCGGGAGCGAGCCGGTGTCCACAAGGACGTCATCAAGAAGCTGCATATAGTCGGCCGCACCGATATATGACGGGAGCTTGACAGGCTGTGTGCCGGCGAACTCGGCCTTGATTGTAACTTTCGGCTTTCCGGCCTCACCGCGCTTGGTGTTGATGAGGATGACTCCGTTTGCACCGCGAACTCCATACACGGCACTCGCTGCCGCATCCTTGAGGACGGAGAACGATGCTATTTCTTCCGCATCAATCGTATCGAGGCTTCTCTCGATTCCATCGACAAGCACGAGCGGATCTCCGCCAACTCCCTGAAAAGTGGAAATACCGCGAATCCAGAAAGTAGAATTGTCATAGCCAGGCTCTCCGGAGCGCTGTATGGCAAGCACACCGGCAACGTTTCCCGCAAGGTTGTTGGTCAATGAACGCGATGTCGAGACCTTGAGGGCAGACGGTTCAATCGAAGTGATTGACGCGACGACAGATTCCTTCTTCTGCGTACCGTAGGCGACAACGACAGCATCATCTAGCTGCCCGATGTCCTCCACAAGTTCGACATTGATTACCTTGCGTTCGCCGACAGTTTCCTCCTTTGTTACATAGCCGACAAAATCGAAAACGAGCACCGTCCATTTGTCGGGAACAACGATGGAATAATTGCCGTCAAGATCCGTGATGGCATTTACGGATTTGTTGTTTTTGGCATAGACAGTAGCTGCGACAAGAGGTTCGCCCTTTTCATCCGTGACATTACCGATTACTCTCAAACCGGCGCTGTCCTGAGCAAGAGCGGCCGACAAACTTCCGATGAGCAAAATCATCATCAGCCAGCCACGTCTCAAAACATTTGAATATTTGCTTGAAAACATATAATAAGTGGTTTGGTTATTAAATTTTCCGTTTCGCGGCAACGCGCGTCTATTATATCGCTTGCAAAATTCCGGAAAAATGGCCAAACATGCATATACACATTATCCGAAAATGGTTCAATTTTGTACAAACGCCATTCTACCGCCCTCAATGGCACAAATACATAACAAAAGAGACCGACTCACTTGAAGTCGGTCTCCAATATAAGACTTAAAGAGGGGGGCAAGGCGTCCAACGATGCAGACTGCCTTTGGGGCTCCCGCCTAATTATTCAGCCTTGCCGTTTGAACCAAGCACATCAACAATCTTGTGCTCATAGAGCTTCTTCATCTCGTCACGTGCAGGTCCGAGGTACTTGCGTGGATCGAACTCACCAGGTTTCTCGTTGAAGACCTTGCGGATTGCTGCGGTCATTGCGAGACGAGAGTCTGAGTCGATGTTGATCTTGCAGACAGCGCTCTTTGATGCCTCGCGGAGCTGCTCCTCTGGAATGCCGACTGCATCAGGAAGTTTGCCGCCGTTTGCGTTGATGATGTCAACATACTCCTGTGGAACTGAAGATGAGCCGTGGAGAACGATAGGGAAACCTGGAAGTTTCTTCTCAATCTCGTGGAGAACGTCGAATGCGAGAGGCGGCGGAACAAGACGGCCGGTCTTCGGGTCGCGGGTGCACTGCTCAGGTTTGAACTTGTAGGCACCGTGTGAAGTTCCGATTGAGATTGCGAGAGAGTCGCAGCCTGTGCGGGTTGCAAAGTCGATGACTTCCTCCGGCTTGGTGTAGTGAGACTCCTCTGAAGCAACCTCATCCTCAACACCTGCGAGGACACCGAGTTCAGCCTCAACGGTCACGTCATATTTGTGAGCATACTCGACAACCTTCTTCGTGAGGGCGATGTTGTCCTCGTAAGGAAGAGATGAGCCGTCGATCATCACTGAAGAGAAGCCCATGTCAACGCAGCTCTTGCAGAGCTCGAATGAATCGCCGTGGTCGAGGTGGAGGACAATCTGCGGATGCTCCCATCCGAGTTCCTTTGCATACTCAACGGCACCCTCTGCCATATAGCGGAGAAGGGTCTGGTTAGCATAGTTGCGCGCACCCTTTGAAACCTGAAGAATCACAGGTGACTTTGTCTCGGCAGAGGCCTGGATAATGGCCTGAAGCTGCTCCATATTGTTAAAGTTGAATGCAGGGATTGCATATCCTCCCTTGATGGCCTTCGCGAACATCTCACGGGTGTTCACAAGACCGAGTTCCTTGTAAGATACCATAATTATAAAATTATATAAGAATTATATTATTCTACGAAGCTTCAAAAAATCTCGGCAAAAATAGTTAATTTTGCCGAACTATAAAAACGGAATACAAAAACCATACGAAAATGTATGGATATGTCAGATTGGCAGTCGGGAGCGATATGATAAATTTCGATAGCCGCAATCAGCAACGAAAGACAACACTATAAATATTATGGATAATCGTAAAGCAGTCATTTTCTCAGCCCCGTCAGGTTCGGGCAAAAGCACTATAGTCAGCCATATACTCAAGCTCCATCCGGAGCTCAAGTTCTCTGTTTCAGCAGCCTCACGGGCCCCACGCGGAGACGAGAAGAACGGCGTGGCCTACTGGTTCATCAGCGCCGACGAGTTCAGAAAGAGGATTGCCGACAACGAATTCGTTGAATATGAGGAAGTCTACCCAGGCTCATTCTACGGGACTCTAAAGTCCGAAGTGGAGCGCATTTGGGACAACGGAGACGCAATTATTTTCGACGTCGACGTGAAGGGAGGGGTCAACCTCAAGAAATATTTCGGAGACCGGGCGCTGTCCGTATTTATCCAGGCGCCGTCGGTGGAAGTCCTGCGCCAGAGGCTTGTGGGTCGCGCTACGGACTCTCCGGAGGCGATAGAGCGCCGCGTTGCAAAAGCTGCGGAGGAAATGACATACGCGGACAAGTTCGACCACATCATCGTGAACGACGATCTGCAGAAGGCGTACGCGGATGCAGAGAAGTTGGTTAACGACTTTCTGGGCAAAGAAAAATAAGGACAGCATCTGCTGCGTTACGCTCCCAGATAAAACCCTCACGGCCATAAGATTGCTGCGATTTTATCTTCATCGCAAGCCTTGCTCCACAATCATTGGCTGCCAAGCTGTCATTATAGTTGATTCTCTGATATTTATGGAAATAGCTGTTTATTCCGGATCATTCAATCCGCTGCACATCGGTCACCTCGCAATTATGAGGAGGCTGACGGAACTGTACGACCGTGTGCTGCTGGTCGTGTCGCCGAAGAATCCGCTGAAGGACAGCGCTACGGCTATTGATGCCCCGGCGCGACTGGATGCGGCACGGGCAGCGATTGAGCGTCATCCGGAACTGGGCGGCAAGGTCGTCGTTTCGGACATTGAGTTCCGGCTGCCCTCACCCAATTATACGATAAACACGCTGGATGCGCTGAAGAAGGAGAACCCATCAGATAACTTCACTTTGACCGTAGGCGGAGACCAGATTGCGGACTTTCGCCGGTGGAAAGATTGGAGGCGCATATTGCAGGAATATGGGGTCGTGGTTTTTCCCCGCGAGGGCTTCGACACGTCCGCCATACGCGACGACCTCCTGCACGAGAATCCCCTCTACCTCATCCGACTCATTGACATGCCGCTCGTTACAGTCTCATCGACTCAGATCCGCAACGCCCTCGCCGCCGGCCAAGACGTCTCCGCACTTTTAATGTAGAAAAGTTATAAAAGTTTTTCGTTTTAAATTAACTTTACTTACTTTTGTAAAGTGATACGAAATTAAGTTTAGGAGAGGGCAAGTCTCCCTCGCTGAAATGAATTAAATACAGAGTATGATTTTCCTCAACAGGAAATCTGCTCTGTATTTTTTTGTTTAATACGGACGATGTACTGACTGACAAGTACGATTACTTCAAGTAATCTGCCTCATTCTGACCGTTTTCTGCATCATTTTCCTAATTTTGGTGCAGAAAATTCGTTTTTGAGGCAGAAAAACACTATCTTCGCCCTGTAAACCATACGCGCTATGCACAAATTTGATTTCATAGGCCGGCCCAAAGACCTCCTCACTCCGGAGGTCGTGGCTCTGCTGACCCGGCTCCATGAATGTCGCGGCCGTCAGGAGCTCTTCATCGAGGCCGAGCCGGACGTACTCACAGCTTTGCTGGAGGTCGCCAAAATCCAGAGTACCGATGCATCCAACCGCATTGAGGGCATCTATACCACTGATGAACGTCTGAAGGCCATAGTCCAGGAGAAAGTCAAACCCCGTAACCGGAACGAGGAAGAGATCTCCGGCTACCGCGACGTGCTGGCCACCATCCACGAATCCTATGAATACATCGCCCCGCGCCCCAATAACATACTCCAGCTGCACCGGGACTTGTATTCCTTCAGTAGCAGCGCCGTAGGCGGTGTATATAAGAACTCGGACAATATCATTGCCGAGAAGCACGCCGACGGCACGGAAACCGTCCGCTTCCGCCCGGTGCCTGCCTTTCAGACGGCCAATGCCATGCTAAACCTTTGCACTCAGTTCAACGATGCCATCGAGGCCGGTACCTATGACCCGCTCCTCCTGATGCCGATATTCATCCTGGACTTCCTCTGCATCCACCCGTTCAATGACGGAAACGGTCGCATGAGCCGCCTCCTGACGCTCCTCCTGCTATACCGCGCCGGATTCATCGTGGGCAAGTACATCAGTATCGAGATGCTCATCGAAAAGAGCAAGGATTCCTATTACGAGGCTCTGCAGGCCAGCTCCCAGAACTGGCACGAGGACGGGAACGATTATCTCCCATTCCTCAAGTATATGCTTGGCGTCGTTGTCAAGGCCTACAATGAATTTGAGGACCGTGTTGAGCACCTTCGTTATCGCAAAGTATCCAAGCCAGAGCGCATCAAGGCCATTATCGAGCGCACTCCTGGCAAGATTACCAAAAAGCAGATCTCTCAGTCCTGCCCGGACATCAGCCTCACCACCATCGAGCGCACCCTGGCCGATCTCTTGGCCGCCGGATACATCGAGAAGACAGGAACCGGCAGGGCTACGGCCTATGTGAAGAAATAATTCGCCTACAGTTCTATGACGCCGGATACCGCGAGATACTGACAATAGTGAGCCATGGCGCCTCCAGCGTTGGGGCTCATTGCAATTTATCTTTTCTTTATGCAAAGTTTGTTTGTCATTATGAAAAATAAACTTATCTTTGTATCCGGGAAACAAAACTCATTCACGCCATGAAGAACAAAAGCATTCTAATGCCTCACACCTGCCAGAAGGTTGGCTGGTGTCTCTTGATTCTCTCCGTTATCGTGGAGTTCGCCAAAGCACTGTTCGTACACAGCATTGATGTGGCCTGGTATTTCGCAAAGGCATCCCACATCACGTTTATCGTATCAATCTTTCTCATTTGCTTATCAAAGGAGAAGGTGGAAGACGAAATGATCTCCGGCTTTCGTCTGAAGGCCATAGGGATTACCGCCTATGTGTTCTTTGTCCTTCTCCTGGTTCTTAGCATTGTCTTGGAAGTGAAGCCCGGATTCATCTTTTCGAATGCAGAGGACACCTTGAGCGCCTATCTGAGCGAGTTGTTCCTTATTGTCCTTCCGATCCTTCTTTTCGTCCTGTATTACGGGATATTCAAGTGGATGCTTTGGAAATCCAAAAAGCAGTAGGCCTTATGAAGAACACAGTCAGAGTAGAAAGAGCCATCAAGGACATCACCCAGCAGCAGCTGGCGGATGCCATCGGCGTGAGCCGGAACACCATCAACTCCATTGAGTCCGGCAAATACGTCCCTTCCACGGCGCTGGCACTGAAAATTGCCAGATACTTTGAAAAACCTACCGATTCCATCTTTAAACTGGATGAGAATGATTGAATGACCCCTCCTACATTTCGACCCCTCCCGTCCCCTCGAAGGGGAAGTGGTGCTACGCGAAAACTATCCCACTTGGCCTGCCCTTCGTTCGCTGCGCACGGCGCTCTTGCGCCTTGGTCTCTGTATAAAAAACAAGGACACCATTAGTCGTTTGACTTTTGATGTCCTCTGTCGGGATGAGGCGACTCGAACGCCCGACCCCTACGTCCCGAACGTAGTGCGCTACCAACTGCGCTACATCCCGAAAAAATAAAAACGGAAGCGCTCTGAGAGGCTTCCGTGAAAGTATAGCTTGAAACCTCTTGTTAAAAGAGAGAATTATGCGAGTTTGTTGATGTAAACCTGAATTCCGCTCTTAAGGTTTGCTGCCTTGTTCTTGTGGATAACTCCAATTTTGGCAAGCTTGTCAATCATCGCGTAAACCTTCGGTGCTGAAGCCTCTGCCTCGCTCTTGACAGTCATTGCCCTCAACGCGCGAATCGCGTTGCGTGTAGTCTTTGCATAATACTTGTTATGCAAGCGGCGCCTCTCGTTCTGACGATTGCGCTTGTCTGCTGATGCATGTTGTGCCATTGTTGTACTTTTTTATATTTTTAGTAGTGGGTAGGGGAATCGAACCCCTATTGCAAGAATGAAAATCTTGAGTACTAACCGTTATACGAACCCACCGCACAGAAATTTCAACGAAATTTCACGCCTTTTTACAAAGGGATTGCAAAGGTATGTAATATTTTTAAGAGAGCAAAATATTTTTACCTTTTATTTTCATTATTGAAACAAGAAAACAATAAACTACCTCAGATTTGTCTTTATTTTCTAGGATAGGTTTCTTTTGGAAGAGGGAATGTACTGGAGGTACATGACCGATGAGAAAAGAAAGATAGACAGAAAAGGAAGAAAAAGATGATGCAGTTTATTTTTTGAGGGTTTCATCATTCCACTCCCAAGAATAAAGCAGCGACTCGACCTGACGCAGGTAATGCCTTTTGTCATACTTCGGGGCATAGACGAAGGAGTCGAGAGTCACGATCCATTTACCGTCGGAACTATAGAAAGAATGGGAGACAAAAGGACCGCCCATGTAGTCGCCATAGACCTCCCAATAACCGCGCATCTCGGCAAAGTCGCGTCCCTGATACTTCAGATACTTGACGGAAGGATCAATTATCGGGCTTGTAATCATATAGGTATTGTCGAACATTCCTGGAACATAGTTCTTCAGAAACTCATTTCTCTTGGACACAAGCGCCTCTTCGGTGAAAGGGTTCTCCCCGGCCGGATACTTGTAGACAAACACGCCTTGGTTGGTGTACTGCGTCTCGTATGCAACCCAGACGAAGTCCTCGGCTGCCTTACGCACCGCATAGCCGACAGGGAAATGCAGAAAGCCTCCGAAACGCTCCTCAAGCACAGGACGAATGCCTTTCTCTTCATATTGTACAGAATTGGCAATCACCCGGTTTCGCTCAGCCTGTTCGAGCATTGTCGTAATCTTAACCTTGTTGTCTTCGAAAAGCTGCACTGCTGACGGCTCGTCTATTGCCTCAATCTTTATCACGCATTGAGGACGGGCCCAGACATCGTTGAGGAAACGCACACCCGGCTCGGAGATATGCGGATTGACGTTGCATATCAGGATGTTACGGTGAATCTGGAATATGTTTGTGAATGCCGTCGGGACGATGTTGACAACGGAATAGAGAGGCTCCCGCTGCGGCAGGAACGGGCAGTCGGAAGTCAGGGTGTCACGTATCGCAGTGCCGAGGGCACCCTCCCACTCACTCTGGCCTATTACTACCAAAACCTCGCCGGCCTTGCCGCTGACATTTGGCAGGAGAGCCTTCTTGCGATCTCCGCAGGAAATGCAGAGAATGGCGGAGATAACCAGCATCGCTATCAATCTGAACTTTTTCATATCCATAGTATTTTGTGTATTTTTTGAAATATGAGGCAATTTATTTCAGGTGCCTTCGCTCTACTGCAGCAGCCGCATTATGTCGTTGCCGAAAGCGAGAATCATCAGTGCAAAGATAATAATCATTCCTATAACCTGCATCACGATGAGGAATTTGTCGCTCGGCTTCTTTCCGGTAATCATCTCGTACAGGATGAAAGCTATGTGGCCGCCGTCGAGAGCAGGAATCGGGAGAAGATTCATCACACCGAGCATCACGGAAAGGAGCGCAAGGATGTTCAGAAAAGCATACCAGTTCCACGCGGACGGGAAGACCTGACCAATGGCGATGAAGCTTCCGACCGACTTGTAGGCCTCCGTGCTCGGGGTAAAAACAAGTCTCATATCCTTGAGATAGTCACCGATTGTAGTGAAGGTGTAGGAAAATCCGGCCGGTATGGCCTCGAAGAAGCCATATTTCTTTGTCTGGATGTTCGGCATTGTCGTGAAGACTCCGATTCGCCCAAGAGAGTCCACCGCAACGTCAAGAGAAAGCGTATCTTCCCCGCGAAGGACCTGCGCCGTCACTTGTCCGCCGGCGTAGCTCTTGAGCAGAGCACGGCTGTCCTGAAGGTAAGGTACAGACTGACTGTCGATCGCCACAATGCGGTCTCCCCTTTCAAGCCCGAGTCCAAAGTTCGGCGAGGTGGGCGGAATGCTGTCAATGACAAACGGGAGGGCAAGGTCAAACATCCCGGGAGTGTTCAAGACGTCACCGATGCGACTCTGATCCATATAGAGGTCCAGCGTGTCGCCGTCCCGAAGGAGAGTGACGCGGCTGACATTGTTCCTCGCGAGATTCGCCTGAAGAAGCCCGAAGTTCTCTTCCGGGACACCGTCGTATGAGATGATGTGGTCGCCCGTGCGGAATCCCATATCGTAGGCCAGAGAGTTCACATAGATGTTGCTTCCGTCATTGCTGATGTAGGACTGACCCCAGCCGGCAAGCACACCTATATATATAAATATGGCGAAAATGAAATTGAAGAGCACTCCCCCGGCCATCACGAGCAGCCTCTGCCAGGCAGGGTGACTGCGCAACTCCCAGGGCTTCGGCTCGGAACTGAGGTGCTCCGTGTCCATAGACTCGTCGACCATCCCGGCAATCTTGCAGTAGCCTCCGAGCGGAAGCCATCCGATGCCGTATTCCGTGTCGGAATTCTTGGGCTTGAATCTGAAGAGCGCCTTTCCTCCCACATCGAAGAAAAGATAGAACTTGTCAACGCGAATCTTGAAAAGTTTCGCGAAAGTGAAGTGCCCGAGCTCGTGAAAGAGGATGAGCACGGAAAGCGCAAGTATTACCTGCAGTGCCTTTATCAGAACTATCATTTTTTACAAATTTATGAGGCCGTCAGCCTCCTCGTCAAAACCGCCCGGAGGCAATCAATGTCCGCGCCAAAACCGCCGTTTCGTCATTGGTGGCAAAAATATCGTCAAGCGAAGGTTCCTTCACGAACGCCGCCCGTTCCATACACTCGGAGACCAGCTCCGGTATCCCGTAGAAGCCGATTTCGTCACGAAGATATGCCGCAACGGCCACCTCGTTCGCAGCATTCATCGCGCACGGGATATTCCCGCCGCGCTCCAGCGCTCTGAAGGCAAGTCCCAAGGCAGGGAAACGCTCAAGATCCGGGGCCTCGAAAGTGAGCGAGCCGAGTGTCGTGAAGTCAATCTTCCTGTTGTCAAGCGGCAGGCGGAGAGGATAGGCAAGAGCAAACTGGATCGGCTCCCGCATATCAGGACAACCCAACTGCGCGAGCACAGCTCCGTCGGCATATTCGACCATTGAGTGAACCATAGATTCCGGATGTACCAAGACGTTTATCTTCTCCGGTCCGACGCCGAAAAGCCATTTGGCCTCAATGACCTCGAAACCTTTGTTCATCATCGTCGCGGAATCTATGGTTATCTTGCTGCCCATCGTCCAATTCGGGTGCTTGAGCGCGTCACTGGCCTTCGCCCCGGCAATCCTCGACTTCTCCCAGGTGCGGAAAGGCCCGCCGGAAGCCGTCAGGTGTATCTTGGCCAAGGGGTTGCGGTTTGCCCCGAGCAGGCACTGGAAGATTGCCGAATGTTCCGAATCCACAGGGAGTATCGCCACGCGGTTCTTTTCCGCAAGCTTCATCACGACAGAGCCAGCCGCCACAAGTGTCTCTTTGTTCGCAAGCGCTATGGTCTTGCCCGCCTCAATCGCGGCGACAGTGGAGCGAAGCCCGCTGAAACCGACCATGGAGGTGAGTACGATGTCGATGCCGTCCGATTTCACGAGGTCGCAGACAGAGTCCATACCGGCAAAAACCTTTATCATCTTGGGCTGCAACGCATCCGCAACCTCGGAATATTTTTCTTCGTTGCAGATCACCACATTGTTGGCATCAAATTCAATAGCTTGACGAACAAGTAGTTCCGCGCTATTATTGGCAGTGAGCAACTCCACCTCAAAAAGTTCTCTGTGCTGCCTTATAACGTCAAGAGCCTGACGTCCTATCGACCCCGTCGAGCCAAGTATGGCGACTCTTCTTCTCTTTTCCATTTCCTTAGAAATTGACATATTTTGCCGGATCCACCGACTCTCCCTTGTACCAAAGTTCAAACCTCAGGTGATCCCCCACCGCGAGGTTCTCCGCACTGCCGACAAGGGCAATCGGAGTTCCGGCCGTCACTTTGTCGCCGGTTTTTTTCAACAGTTTCTCGGTGTGCTGATAAATCGACACTATGTCGTCAGGATGCTGAATCTGAATCGTATAGCCTGAGTCATTGGTCCATCCTGTGAATATCACCGTTCCGTCGAGAGTCGCCATCACCACTGAATTAGCCGGCGCCGTAAGGTCGACGTAAGGGTGGACATATTTGTCGTATGGCTTGCTCACGACACCCTTGAGCGGGGAGAAGAAATGGATGCCCTCAATCGGAAGTTCCCTCTTCTGACCGGCAGAGAGGTCGAACTGCTCTTCCGCCACGACGGCATCGCGGAAATCCGCGTCTGAAGCGCTGTCAGGCTCATCGGATGTCGAAGGAACAACGCTATCTCCTCCCGACAGAATTCCCTGTATATCAACCGTTTCGTCACCTTCAACCACTTTGCGGAGATTTTCCGAATAGAGTTCCCAGCGGCAAATCACCCTTTCGAGGGAGTCGATGCGAATGGCATTGTTGATGGCCTCCCTTTGGGAAAGCTCGTCCGGATAGCCGGGGATGAACGCCCTGAGCGGCGTGTAGGCGACAATGCACCAGACAATGGCACAGAAAATAATCAGGACATTCACGACCATAAGCACTGCCAACGGTCTTGTGAACTTCAGGGAATTCAGCGGCTTGTGCGTCATGTCCTCGACGAGCGTGAGCACATAGCGGCGAACTTTTTTATCTTTATTTTGTTGAGCCATAGTTTAATGTTAACTTTGCATCCGATGGACAGACTTATAGGCATAGACTACGGACGCAAGAGAGTCGGAGTCGCGGTGAGCGACCCGCTCGGGCTCTTCGCGTCTGCCCTGGACACGGTACATTCTGCAAAGATAATAGAATATCTCAAAACTTACGCTCAAAACGAGAATGTTGTGAAGTTTGTCGTGGGGTATCCGATGAACATGAACGGACGTCCTTCGGAGGCTGCCGCGGACGTGGATATATTCCTGCGGACGCTGAAAAATGCGTTTCCAGACATTCCGGTGGTGACGGAGGACGAAAGATTCACATCTGTTCTCGCCCACAGGGCTATGATTGACGGCGGGATGAAGAAGAAAGACCGCAGGGACAAGGAAAACGTGGACAAAATCAGCGCCGCAATCATCCTGCAGAGCTATATGGATAGGGCAAGATGAGCCGGGCTCCATTGAGATGAATAAAATAAAACAAACATAAACAGATATGATTTTACCTATATATCTTTATGGGCAAGAGGTGCTTCGTCGTGCGGACGATGAGGCGGACCTGACGAAAAAGGAAGAATTGACGAGACTCGTCGAAGACATGAAGGAGACGCTGAAGAATGCGGACGGATGCGGACTTGCCGCTCCACAGGTGGGAGTTCCGCTTCGCGTGCTCATCGTCGACGGGACGGAACTCACGGACACATACCCGTATCTCAAGGATTTCAGACGCACGATGATAAATCCGAAGATTCTTGAAGAAAGCAAGGAGACATGTTCATATTCAGAGGGTTGCCTCAGCGTTCCGGGAATATATGCGGACGTCGTCAGGCCGGCGGCGATGAAAGTCGAGTATTACGATGAGAACTTTGAAAAGCAGGTGGAAGTCTTCGACAAGTTCGGATGCAGGATGGTGCAGCATGAGATGGCTCACCTCGATGGCAGGCTATTTGTTGATGAGCTGTCCCCGATAAGAAAAAAAATGATCGCAAAAAAACTCCAGAACATTGCTTCCCGCAAGGTTCAGACGAGATACAGATCAAAATAACCAATTAAAACTCAAAGAAATGGGAGCATTTCACGCATACGACATTAGAGGCATTTGGAACGTCGACTGGGACGAGGATGTCGCTTATAAGGTGGGCTTTTTTGTGCCCGAGCTTCTCGGAACGGACAAGGTTCTTCTCGGACGGGACTGCCGTCTTTCTTCAGACACGATTCATGACGCTGTGATACGCGGTGTGACAGACGCAGGAGCGGACATCTACGACATCGGGCTCAGCACTACGCCTATGGTCTATTTCGGAACTGCAAACTACGGGTTCAAGGCCTCGATTCAGATTACAGCTTCACACAACCCTGCGGAATACAACGGAATGAAAGTCTCTACGACAAACGCAGCGGCAGTAGGATTCGACGCTGGACTCGGGACCATCAAGCAGTGGATTGATGAGGGCAAGCCCTGCATCCCGGCGGCGAAGAAAGGGCAGGTATATCAGAAGGACATCCATCAGGACTATCTGAATTTCCTCCTCAAGTTCAAGGAGGACTGGTCGGACCTCAAGATTGCTATGGACCTCTCCAACGGAATGGCAAACCTCTACGCGAAAGAAATCTTCGGGGGCCAGCCGACCTACATCTTCGACACGATTGACGGACGCTTCCCGAACCACGAGCCTAACCCTCTGGTTGCCAAGAATGTAGTGGCACTTCAGGAACTTGTGCGCAAGACGGGGGCCGACATCGGAGTGATTTACGACGGGGATGCCGACCGCGTGATGTTCGTTGACGAGAACGCAAGGTTCATATCACCGGACTTGATGATAGCTGTGCTCGGTCACTATTTCCTCGAAAAGAAGGGAGAAAGAGGCATCGTGCTCCAGGATATCCGCAGTTCAAAGGCCGTAGGAGAATATCTCACCCCGATGGGAGCACAGATGGCGACATGGAAGGTCGGTCGTGCCTTTGCCGCCAACAAGCTCCGCGAACTGAACGGAATCTACGGAGGCGAGCTTGCAGGACACTACTATTTCAGGGATTTCTTCTTCTCCGACAGCGGTCTTCTCGCTTCGATGCTCATTCTCAACGTGGTGGCGGCAATGAAAAAGAAAGGGGTTTCCCTCAGCCAGCTTATCGCAGGCATAGAGAAATACAAGAATTCCGGAGAGGTCAACTTCAAGATTGAAAACAAGAAAGAAGCGATGGACGCTGTCCGCGACCATTTCCTCGCACAGGAAAAGCCGACTGCCTATATGGACTTCGACGGCTATAGGGTCGAGTTCCCGCGCTGGTGGTTCAACGTGCGCCCTTCCAACACCGAGCCTTACTTGAGGTTCATCTGCGAGGCCGACTCCGACGAACTTCTTGCCGACAAGCTCGCGCAAGTGAAGGACATTCTCGTGAACAAGTTTGGAGGCGAGCAGAAATGAGTCCCCTGAAATATTTTACTGCAATGGTCTCTGCGCTGCTGCCGCTGATGGCAGCGGCGCAGAAGCCTGTTGAGGTGGTGGACGAGAAAATTCCGTCCGCTAACCCGAGTTTCAAATTTCCCACAACAGAGAACGAACTCGTGCCAAGGATGCCGCGCCAGGCCGTGAAACCACTGGTTGTCACGGAGTCGGATCCGGTGGACACGCTGGACACAATGTCGGATTTCGTGAAAGTGGTCCTTTATGGGAACGGGACATGGAAATATATAAAGACAGAGGACTTCGCATGGGACAACGAGATTTTCACGAAAAACTGGGACAACAGGAATGTTGACCCCTACAAGATTTCCTGGGACAAACTCCCATCCTATTCGGCAATATGGCTTGTGGATAGCCTGAGCAACTATGCCTGCCCATATCAGGGCAAGGTGAACCCGCGTGGCAAGTTCGGACCGAGACGCGGACGCAGGCATCAGGGAGTTGACCTGCCCCTGTCGACAGGAACACCGATTTATGCCACGTTCAACGGCAAGGTGCGTGTGTCGACGACAATGCGCGGCTACGGCAACGTGGTGGTCATCCGTCACGAAAACGGGCTGGAGACATTCTACGGGCATCTGTCCAAGAGGAAGGTCGAGGCGGGAGACTGGGTGAATGCCGGTGATGTGATAGGACTCGGAGGCAGCACCGGGCGTTCTACGGGTCCGCACCTGCATTTCGAGACACGCTACAACGGCTACGCATTCGATCCTCAGTGGCTCATCGATTTTGAGACCGGAGTGCTGCGCCACAGGATGTTTGTCCTCAAGAAAAAGTACCTGAGCCAGTTCAGCAACTATGAGCAGAACTTCGACGACGAGCTCAAGAGCGCGGAGGAAGACGCCGCTGAAGAGGCTGCACTGAAAGCCATGAGGTGGCATATTGTAAAGTCCGGAGATACGCTCGGCAAGATTGCCAGGAATAATGGCACGACGGTGGGCGCAATCTGCAGGCTCAATGGAATCAAGTCAACCTCGACCCTGCGCATCGGGCAGAAACTCAGGGTTAGGTAATCGTTAAGATTTTTCACAAATTTTCGATGAAAATTGCAAGATTCGCGCAGTTTGGCACGAGTCTTGCAATTTCTTTTTCCGGTTATTAGTTTTAGTGTTATTAATTATGTGGTTAGTATGAGGTGTCCTCGCGGGAGCGACGACAGCTCATTTTTTATATACACGGGAGTGTATATAAAAAATGAGCTCGGACTCTTTGAGTCCGGACTTTCCAACCCCAGTCGGCGGTGCCGACAGCCCCTGTTAGGGGCATGCGACCTACACTTCGTTGCGGTCGGCGACTCGGAGAGTCCGGGGCTTTGCCGCCTTGATAAATATTCGTATCTTTGAAACTCCATTTTGCAAAATACATATTTTATGAAAAAGTATCTGATTATTTTTGTCGCAGCGCTGATCTGCGCTGTGTCATGCGGAACGGGTGAGCCGCAGTATGCGAAAAGGACGGACAAGATTCTCGCCGAAATCCACAATCCGAACTCGAAATATGTCGTTGTGGCCGTTCACAGGGGCGACTGGAGGAACTATCCGGAAAATTCGATTCCGGCAATAGAGTCTATCATCCGTATGGGAGCAGACATCATGGAGCTTGACCTCAAGCTCACGAAGGACAGCGTGCTCGTGCTCTCGCATGACGCGACAGTCAACCGCTGTCTCACCGGTAGAGGACTCGTGAGCGACTACACGCTTGCGGAGCTCAAGGCGATGAGGCTGAAGAGGGCGCATGGCGTGGCAACTGACTCGCTGAGAATTCCTACACTGCGCGAGGCCCTGGAGTGCTGCAAGGACCGAATCTGCGTGAACGTTGACCAGGGATATGAGTTCTACGACCTCGTGCTTCAGATTACGGAAGAGCTTGGCGTGACCGACCAGATTCTCATCAAGGGCAAACAACCCGCGTCAGCTGTGGCTGAAAAGATGGCGGCACATGAGCACAACATGATGTATATGCCTATCATCGACATCCAGAAGGAGAACGGCCAAAAACTCTTCAACGAATACATAGAGACAAGGACGGTTCCGCTCGCATACGAGGTCTGCTGGAAGAAACTTTCGCCGGAGGTTGAGGAGTGCTTTGCAAAGATTCACGAGACCGGTTCCAAACTTTGGATAAACACAATTTGGGGCAGCCTCTGCGGCTATCTCGATGACGACAAGGCGCTTGACTGCGGAGACCCGGCAAAGGTCTATGATCAGGTGATTGCCTTCGGTCCGTCATTCATCCAGACAGACCGCCCGGAGCAGCTGCTGAAATACCTCCGTTCAAAGGGACTGCATGATTGATCTGAGGAATTGTAAATACACTATTCTTTCGGGGTATTCTTCTCCTCGTCAGATTTTGGAGATCCGTCGCGATATTTGAAGCGGCGGATTTTTTGTGTTGCAGTCTTCTCGAAAGGCTCTTTCACCACCTCAACTCCGGCAACCTTGGAAGAACGGTTGACTTTCTTGTTCACATAGTTCATAATAGCCTGCTTGCGAGCCTCCAGTTTCTCGAAGAACTGGTCTTCGCTCTCCTGATTCCAGTCGAGAACATTGCTGTTGAGCTGCACCAGAGCCACGAGTTTACCGTCACGCTCCACAACCAAAGACTCGTCCACACCTTCGATGTCGTTGATGACCTTTTCGATTTCCTCAGGATAAATATTCTCTCCAGAAGGTCCCAAAATCATATTGTTCAAGCGTCCCTTGATGCTGAAACGTCCCTTTTCATCAACCGAAGCCAAGTCATTGGTGCGGAACCATCCGTCCTCCGTGAATGCAGCCTTGGTCCTCTCAGGGTCTTTGTAGTAGCCGAGCATCACATTGTCACCCTTTACAACGATCTCGCCCTCTCCGGTTTCAGGATTTACATCTATCAACTTGACCTCCACGCCATAGGCTGCCCCTCCGGTTGTGCCGATGTGGGTCTGTTTAACTCCGGCCGTACAAATAAGAGGAGCACATTCCGTCATACCATAGCCGATTGCATAGTTGAAATGTGCCTTCTTGAGGAATTTTTCCACAGCAGGATTGAGTTTCGCGCCTCCGATTCCGAAGAACTTGATGCGTCCACCGAAAGTCTTTTTAAGACGAAGTCCGACAAACCAATAGAGAACCGGAGCCATTTTTTTGTGCATCCACTTGAGCACGCGGCTCTTCTGTATGGTCGGAAGTATGCTCGCCTTATACATCTTCTCAATAATCAAAGGCACGGAAAGCATAATCGTAGGGCGCACTTTTTTCAGCGCGGCAAGAAGCACCGTGGCTGTAGGAGGTTTCTGAAGATAGTAGACCTTCGCTCCGACAAACATAGGATAAAGCATTCCGATACTCATCTCGTAGGTGTGCGGCATCGGAAGAATCGAAAGCCAGACATCCTTCTCATCGGTTTTGTGGGCGTGGTAGGAAATCACGATGTTCGTGCAGAGATTTCTGTGGCTGAGCATCACTCCCTTCGCGCTGCCGGTGGTGCCGGACGTGTAGATGATTGTCGCGAGGTCATCGGGCTGCGGGGCTATTGTGCGTCCGTCGCAAGTGAAAGCGTCGTCGTCCTGACTGATTACCGAAAAGTCCTCTATATCAAGAATAAATGTGAGTTTCTCCATCAATTCCGGAGAAACTTTATGGAGAAGTTTCTTGGAAACATAAAGAGCCTTGCAGCCGGAATGTTCCAAGATGTTTTTCACTTCGTTTTCGGAAGAATCCGGAAGAATCGGCACAGCGACGCGGCCGAAAGCCACTGCCGAAAAGAATGCCACTGTCCAGTTGGGAGTGTTGGCCGACAGAATTGCCACCTTGTCTCCGGCTCCGATGCCATAGCGGGAAAGCCTGCGCGAGAGTTCATCGCATTTGTGTTTGAAACTTCCGTAGGTGTATTTCAGATCCGTCCCGAGCATTTCGGACATCTGCCGATTCTCGTAAAAAGTTGTGGAATAATCGTATAACTTCGCAAGAGTGTCGACATATTTCTCTCTGAATCCCGAGAGTTTCTTATACATTCTCACCATATTTTCTGTTTTATGTTAAATATATACCGATACAAATTCTTTTGCACACAATCCGTATCCTTTGTAAGAAACCTTCAAAAAATAACCTGCATCATCTTTTTCGTTCTTTTCGGTCTATATTTATTTTCTCATCAGTCGTGTACCTCCAGTACACTCCTTCTTCCAAAAGAAATCTATACTCGAAAATAATTGACAAATCTGAAGCAGTTTATTTTTTTCATGTTTCTAAAACTTGCAAACCTTATGTCTACTACAAAAAGCAGGCTAATCTGTAAACAGCGCACAAATTTAGCCGTAATCACTTGACTATCAGCGCACAACCAGCCATAATCAGAAGCACCCCGGCCCACTGCGACGCCGTCACCGGCTCCTTGAAAACGAGCAGTGCCGCGAAAAGGCCGAAAAGGTAGCTCATACAACTGAGCGGATAGGCTATGCCGAAGGGATAGTTTTTGAGTATGTGGAACCACAGCACAGTGGCTACAATAAATGTGATGCCGCAGCCTGGCAGCCACCAGTTGGTGAGCTGGGCCTTGAAAAACTTCCAGGTCCAGGAAAACTCACCCATCTTCGCGAGGGCAAGTTTGAGCATCACCTGTCCGGAGCAGAGAAATACCGCCTGCACCACAGAGAGCGGCAAAAGTTTCCACATCGAGTTCATCCTATATATAAAATTTCCTATCAAGTTTTCCGTTATATGTGCGCCGTATTTCGTCCACTGCCTCGTAATAGACAGGCACCTTATGAGGCTCAAGCCGGGACTTGATGTGCAGGGCAAGAGAACGCTTGTCAAGGGACGCCCCTTCCTGGAGCACAACCAGAAGCTTGAGCACAGTTCCCACAACAGGATGAGTTGCGGCAATGCAGATGCAGTCCTTCACCGACGGATGGGACGAAACGGCGTTTTCCACCTCAACAGGATTGACCTTGAATCCCCCCACATTGATAACATCACCCTGCCGTCCTTTCAAATGAACAAGCCCCTCCGAATCTATGTAGCCAAGGTCCGAGCTGTGAATTCTCCCGTCACTGAGCACAGCGGCAGTGGCCTGAGGGTCGTTCACATATCCGCTCATCAAAGTCTTTCCGGAAATCATAATATGCCCGTCTTCCGCCACTTCAAGCATTGAATTTCTCATCGGACGGCCGATGCAACCCTCCATAAACCTCCCGTCATTGAAATTGTAGCAGCAGACTGCGCCCACTTCAGTGCCTCCCAGAGTGTTGTAGAGGCGGGAGTGCGGAAGCGCACGGGAGAGCTGCGCCATATCAGAACCGGAAATCGGTGCCGCTCCTGTCTCGATGAAATCGATTTTGTCTGCAAGAGAGCACAGTTTGTCGTAGGAAAACTGCATTATCATACGCAGGCTCGCAGGCACCAGAAATGTTGCAAACTTCGTGAACGGAAGATTGAAAACATCAAAAAAGGCATTCATATCCTTAAGTCCGTCCAGAATGCAGACGGCGCCTCCGACGGTGAGGACAGGATGGATTTTGCAAAGAGAAGCTATATGATTGAGCGGACCGCTTACAATAAAAAGCAGTTCGCGGCTGAAACCAAGACCGTGAATGAGATTGTCCGCAATTGCCTCCCAAGCCGGGACGGAAAGCATCACCCCCTTCGATTTGCCGGTCGTGCCGGTCGTGTAGAGAATGTCGCAAATGTCGGCAGAGAAAGTGCAGGACTCTGCTTCAGACTTGATTTGAAGAAACTTTTCTTCCGGAATCCCCTTTTCAAGAGGCACTGCTATTGCTCCCAGATGGTGCACCGCGCAATAAGTCAAAATGAAATCCCAATCCTGGACAGTACGAAAAACATAAGGTCGTGACGCAGATAGCCCCTCCGAGCGAAGCTGCTCACTACGGTCGAGAATCCCCTCCCACAATTCAGAATAGCTGAGGCATTTCCCGTCGCTGACCACCGCTGTACGGCCGGGTGTCTTCTGCGAGTGAAAAAATATGCTTTCTTCAAGAGTCATTATTCAAGAATCACTGTTCAAGTTTTTGGTTTAATTTGCTTTCCACCAACGCCACCAGCGAGTCGATAGTCATAAAATTTCTCGGAGTCACATCTGACGCATCGAGACTGATGCCGTATTCATCCATAAGAATCATCAGAATCGTGGCTATCCCAAGAGAGTCGAGTTCGGCAAAAAGAAAAGCCGAATCAAAGTCCACCGTGGGCAGAGCATCCGATAGTATGTCTATAATGTGCTGCTTCATAAAGCTTTAGCTTAAACTTCGGTTATGAATCCGCCTGCAAAGATACAGAGATAATTCCAAATAGTCCAAGACTTAAGATACGAATTCCATATTTTCCACAAAACCATCGGCTGCGACACGGGCTATCTGTCGTCGCTCAGCATCCGCAATTCGGGCGATTATACGCACATCCGGGTGTGTCAGAGCAAGATAGAGCGCCGTCTCACCATATCCGTCGTCACTCATCCCATACTCCCGACATCCCCCTTCAATCTGCGACTCCACATTCGCAAGAGTTGACGAATTAAGATTACGCCCCACCGTCCGCAGGATTTCTTTACCTTTATATATATAGCGTCCTCTAACCATCCCGAGTGCATCTTTCGGAGGGCCGAACAACAGAGTTTTCAAAGTGAGCGGATGAGGGCGGATACTTCCGTTTTTGACAGTCAAGAAATTGAATAGCAGAGGAGGGATGACATAAGCCATCAGAATCACAGAAGCCATTCCGGTGATTGTCACCTGAGCGAGAGACTTCATCGCCGGATGTTTTGCGACGATAAGAGTGCCTATTCCGACGAACATAATGAGCGCCGACTGAAGGATACTGCTCTTATAGGCCGGAAGAATCGGTTTGCGACGGGCATATTCGTACTGGCAGCCTTCGGTTATGAATATCGTGTAGTCGTCGCCCTGTCCGAAAATGAAAGTGGCGAGAATGATGTTGACTATATTGAATTTGATGCCGAAAACAGACATTATTCCGAGAATCCAAATCCAGCTGAGGGCCATCGGGAGGAAAGAAATCAGTGCGAGGGAAAAACTGCCGAATGAGAACCAGAGAAAAAGGAATACGATGAGGGAACATACCCAACCTATGTAGTTGAAATTGTCGGAGAGCTTGTTGGAAAGGGCGCTGTTCAGACTACCAAGGTCGAAACAATGGCCGAAACAAGACTTCACATTTTCGAGATTATCTTTTTCAACTGTCAGAACATCAACCACATAATGGCGACCGTCGTCGAGGATTGTGACATTCGGACCGAGAATTTCCTTTGTCAGAGGCGAAAAATAATCCACCCCCTGTGGGATAAAATCTCCGGCACTGCGGACAAGAGCGTCAAATCCTGAAAAAGCTGTCTTGGAAAAACCCAGTTTAGCTGCCTGAGAAGGCAATTCCACAGTCAACAAGTCCGAATGTCTCCTGACAAAGCCATCCCAAAGTCCAAGTCTTTCCCTCTGTTCAGCCTCCGAAGAAAGAAAGGGCCGGACACTGCGGCTTTTAAGGACCGCACCGAGGCTCTCAAGCGAGTCGACAATGGCCTTTTGAGCGGCGTTCTCCTCCAGCGCCCGGTCGAAATCTGACCCGGAAGAAAGCACATAGACTGTTCTCAAGTCGGGATTTGTGCTTTGTGAGAGGAGAGTCTGAAAATAGTCCATATCCGCCTTTTGGCGGGGAGTCATATAATTGATATTCGAAATGTTGGAGTCGAATTCCGTTTTTGTGCTGAAAAAAGCGAAGACAATTGTCAGGACAAGAATCAGCCCGACAAGCCCCCTGGAACGGTCGGGACGCAGTTCGCAAAGCCTGTCGAGCAGACGGTGTTTCCCTTCCCGAACAGGTCTTGTTTCCACAAAATGCGGAAGATAGAGAAGTACAAAAACTATTGTTCCCGCAAGCAGGAGCGACGCGAACAGGCCCAAATCCCTGAGAGCCACAGCTTTGAGAGGCACGAGAGCGAGAAATGCGCCGACAGTCGTGATGTTCCCCACAACAAGCGGAGATATGATTTCACGGATTGTCCGCCTCATAGACGGGGCATAGGAGGAGTGGACCACAAGATGGAGAGGATAGTTCACTGCGATTCCGAGAATGACGCTTGAAATTCCGATTACAATCATCGAAACACTGCCGCAGAAAAGGGATACTCCCGCCATCGCAAAAAGCCAGCCCCAGCCTATGGAAAGAAAGAGCAGCAGGATGTTGCGCAGCGAGGAAATGGAATAGGCAGCCAAAAGCAAAATCAGCACAAGCGAAAGGCTCACGGCAATAATGCTGTCCTTTTTTATGCGCGAAGAATTGCCCACCGCAATCTCCGGTCCGCCGACTATTTCTGCCGAAACCGCCGGAAACTCCCTTTCCATTTCATCCATAGACTCCCTCAACATCTTGAGCAGCCGTGAGTTGTGTTCTGTTTCCGAATTGCCGAAAGGCGAATCCATCATAGCCACGGCCCGGCTCATATCCGGAGTGAAAATGTAGCCGTCACAGATTTCGAAGCCTACTCCGGGAGATGCACTCTCAAGTGAAGACATCACAGGAGAAAAGAGTCCGAGAGGGTCGCGGGAAATCGAAGACGAAAGCATTCCCCCACTCGGAAACAGGAGCATATTGCGGTCATTTTCAAGACGTTCACGCACAAATCCTGGAGTCGAGAGCAGGCTGTCCATCCTTTCGTAGTCGGAAGACGTCAGGAAATATGGCATATTCGCATAGACAAAATCCGAAACCTCCTTTATCTTCGACATATCAACTCCAAGGACAAGTTCCCGACACCATCCAAGGCTGTCTTTTTCCTCCACACGGGCGGCAAAATATTCCATCGCCTCCACTGTAAGGAGTTCATCATCGGGGTTGTCGAAAAGAAAATAGAGACGCCCGGCACCTGAAATGTTCTGATAGACCGCAAGCGCTTCCCGGTCTGTAGAGTCCAAAGGCAGGAAATCGCTGATGTTTTCACTGAATTTCAGACGCAGAAGAAGGACTGCAAAAAGAAGGGTAAGCGCTGTGAGTGACAGCCACATAAAAGTCTTATGCGCTGAAAACCAATCATATATTTTCAGAATCAGTTTCATTTCTCAAAGGCGGTTACCTCATTCACGATGCGGTTCGTTCCCAAAACAGCCTCGGCGGTGCTGACAGCGACCAGCGTAACCCCACAGAAGCCGTGCACGTTGCAGTTCTGCCCGGTGAGCAACAGATTTGGGATTTTTGTCGCAATCGGCAGGTGGGACGCCGTGATGTTGTTGCAATCTTTGGAAAAGCCGTACATCGAACCTTCCTTCACCCCATACCAGTCGCGTATGGTCAAAGGGGACGAACAATCATACTCCTCTATGCAGTCTCTCAAACCCGGAAGAAATCTCTCCAAAGAGTCAATGAGTTTGTCCGCGCACTGACATTTCCATTCTCCATATTCCTCCGGACGCTTTCCTGTGCGGCTGTCTTCCCATTTCTCGACGAAACTCCAGGACATCGGGGCGACAACCACCATTTTTCTTGCAAATTCACCCTGAGAGATTTCCGGCGGAGTCATATAGAGAAAGCCCTGCGGCCAGTCCGACGCGTGGTCGCCGAAATTCCAGACGCTGTTGTAAGTACTTATGTAATAGTCGCTATGATTGACATATCTGAAAGTCCCCGGTTTGAGAACTATGTTCAACGAAAATGCAGAGCAGGAATTCGGCAGGCTTTCGAGACGCCTGCGATAGGCCCTCGGGAAAGCGGACGGGTCGTCAAAAAGCGAGAAGAGCGTGCAGGGATGGATGTCGCTGATGTAGCGCTCCGCCGTGAATGTTCTCCCTTTTCGTGTCTCAACGCCGGTTATTAGCCTTCCCTGCGTGTGAATGGTCTTCACAGCATCCGAAAGAACCACCTCTCCGTTGTGGCTGATAATGAAATCTTTGAGCGTGTCGGCAAAAAGCTGCGAGCCACCTTCAAAACGGCTCGGTCCGTTGATGTGGAGGACAGAAATCAGGGCGTGGATATACGCCGGAGTCACCCCGCGACGCCCACTGTAAAGCAGACTCAGATAGGCGAGAACTGAGCGTAACTTCGTGTCGCTTATGTACTTGGCAATGAAAGAATCGACACTCATCAAAAACTCGTCGCTATGCACAGAAAGCGAACTTCCGGATGGGCGAAGATAGAAAAGGTCGAGTTCGTCCACAATGGAATAGAGGGCGTCGACATAGCGGCGAAGATTGTCCCTCTGGTCTGGAAAATATGACGAGAGAGAGTCGATAAAACCTTCCTTTCCCTCTGCGATGCGATAGGACATTCCGTCTTCGGCAATATGGACGACGTCGGAGGAATTGGAGTCGACATCACGAAGGTGTATTTTATCGCTGATGCCGAGATAGTCGCAGATTCGGCGGATATTGCCCCCGTCACGCATTCCCCCGAAAACGTGCATTCCGGTGTCGAATACCTCACCGAAACGTCTGAAACTCTGGAGTCCGCCGCCGCAGTTTGCATTTTTCTCTATGATTGTCACCCTGACACCCTCCTTTGCAAGCAAGGCGCCGGTGAAAAGGCCGCCGAGGCCTCCTCCGATAATCACAACTGATTCTGTGTCCATAGAGTACAATTTAAATGTTTTTCTCCCCAAAACCTTGAAATCACAAATCCTGTTCAATCCTGTCGGCGATTTCGGCATATCGCTTCTTGTAGTATTTTCTCATCGCCGAAGCCCTCTCACGGGTGGTTTCCCCCATTTTGAACAACTCTTCCGGAGTGATTCGTGCATCAATTTCCATTCTGAGCGGCCACTTCCTAAGCAGACGTCCGTGTTTGGGAAGAGCCCTTCCGCTGCCGTAGAGAATTAGCGGGATGATGTCAAGTCCGAGAGTCTCCGCAATCAGGAACGCCCCCTTATGGAAACGCCCTATCTGACAGTCGAGGCTCCGTGTGCCTTCGGGGTAAACCGCTATGCTGTAACCCTTTGAGACAAGCTCGCGAAGTTTTGGAATCATCTTTTCAATGCCTTCGGTGGAGGGCAGGAAGTCCGCATTACGGATGGTGAAACGGTAGACCGGATTGTTCCAAATGTAGCCCGCCGTCATAACAATCATTTTCGGAGTCTGGGCAAGGAGCGGAGCAAGGTCGAGGTGTGACTGGTGATTGCACAGAATCAGAGCCGGAGTCGAATAATCCTCCCCGCCGGGATTGGATTCGCTGTAGGGACAGCCAGGAATGCCGTGCTTGTGGACGATGAATCTGAAGCATGAATTAATCATCCGGTGCAGCCTGCGCTTTTTCAAATCCTCATCCCTCGTCGTTGCCACACAAAGGTGGGAAAGCGGACTTATGACCAGTATGGCGCTCAAAAGAAAGAAAACCGCACTGTAGAGGGTTCTGAGAAGCCTTGCAGTCCAACGCAAAATGCAGCGTGGATAGCCGTAGACCATGGCAAGAAGACAGAGAATCGTGTTCAGGAGAGAGATTCTTGCAAAATCCCTTGCCGGGCGAAAATGCGAAACCCTCTCCTCGCGCGGCGGATAGTAGACACTCACATTCTCCCTGACAAGCCGCACTCCGGCCCAGGATGCGAAAACCAGCAGTTCAAGTTCCGCTTCATAGCGCGATGTCAAAAGGCCAAGAGGCGGAAGTTTCTTCAAGGGGTAGAGTCTGTATCCGCTCTGCGTGTCAGAAAGCCTGTGTCCCGTTTGCAGAGCAAACCAGAAATTGCTGAAACGGTTGGCGAAACGGCTGCCACGACTGCGCTCTGCCTTGTCCAGATTGGTCCTCTCCCCCACTATCAGAGCTCCGGGATTATCGATGTTCGCCTGAAGCATTGCAGGAATATCTTCCGGAAAATGCTGTCCGTCAGCGTCGAGAGTAATCGCATAGGCAAATCCCCCCTGTCGTGCGTGGCGAAAGCCCTCCCGCAACGCCGCCCCTTTTCCCCGGTTGGTTTCAAATTCCAAAATGTCGACATTTCCCGACAGAGACGAAAGCAATTCCACAGTGGAGTCCGTGCAGCCGTCACAAACAACAATCACATCGTCACACTGCTCAAGACTTCTGCGCACGACATCCACGATGGTTCCGGCATTATTGTAGGTCGGAATCACCACGCAGACTGCCCTCGAACGCAATCTCGCCTTCTGCTCTGTCAGATTTTCTTCCTGCATATTATTTCTTCCTGCAAATTAAAGAAAGTTTTGCATAAATCTCATTCTCCGCACTCAAAACACACGCAAACTTAAACAAATCACCCTCGACAACAATTTTCGAAAAGGTAAAACTGAAATCCGTCCGCTCAGAAGGCGAAACGATTTTGAGGAATTTGACGTTTTTCGCAGAGTACAAATTCATCGGCGCATCCATTGCAAGCGAAAACAATTCTGTGGCTATCTGTATGATACATACCCCCGGAGTGATTGGTTCTCCGGGAAAATGCGCCTTGTAGATGAAATGCCCCGGGAAAAAGGATATGTCGAATTCGAATCCCCCCTCCGTCTTGCGGGACTGCGTCACCGAGTATAAACTGTCGAGAAACTTCATTTTGTCATATATTATATATATACCTATTCGCCTGCGATGTCGAAAACGCCCTCGGGCAGCGTAAGGTTTATTTTCATATTCCGGAAGACGATGTGGGTGCAATCTCCCGAAGCCTCGTTCAATGTTATGGAATTGGCAAGGGCTGTCTTCGGATTGAAACGCAGCACAATAGAAGAGCAGAACTGAGAAAGGTCCCGACGCAGCGGAGTCAAAACCGCCACCCATTCTCCGGCATCCGAACTCAATTCCGTCTTGAAATTGCGGCTGTCTTCAAGAGACTCACCACTGAGGCTTCCGACAATGAGGGAAGAAATCATCCTTGCGAACCTGTTTTTCTTCAGACTGCTGTGCTTTGCCGAAGCATCATTTCCCGCGAGCAAGTCTTCCCCATTCATTATGAAGAAGTTATGCACAGGTGTAAGATATTCCCACCTCACAGCGGAAGGTTTCCGGAAATATAATTTTCCTCCCGAGACTATCTTCTGCTCCAGCATCGAAACGGTCTTGGTCTGGGTAAATTCACACTCAAGGCTCTCAATCGACGCTCCAGTAGTCCGAATGGCACGCAGCATTTCTTCCCGAGCCTGGCCCTGCGCCATTTCAGGAAAAAGCATCAGAGCAAACAGGCAAACAAGAAATATGAGAATCGGCCGTTTCATTTTACAAAACTATTGTTCCATCCTACAAAACTATTGTTCCATCCTACAAACCTATCTGACTTTGCGTCTGAGCACCATCGAACGGGCAAAAAGCGGCTGCGGTGCCTCCTTCCCCGCCCTCTGCGAGAAACTGTCGAAAAGCGGAGTTGACTCGTCAAAACTGCTCACTAAAACAGTCTCAGCCTTTCCGCTGCGAATCAGCCTCTTGGCATCGTCAAGCGCCCAATCGAAGGATTCGTCTCCCTGAGAATAGGTGATGTTATAGCCGTGGCAATGAGTCCTGATTGCTATTGCGGAGCCGAGTGTGTTGTGGGTGCTCTGCATAAATAGCGTCGGTTTGAGAAGTTCTTCGCCGTTTGCCTCGATGTCCTCAAGGAACTGATAGCTGACATCAAGCATTCCGCGTGCGGTTGCAGTGACTATGGCGTCAGGGCAGTCAAGGCCCGCTTCTTTAAGAGCACGGAGAGCCGAAAGCTGGGATGCTTTCATCAGTTTTCCCATACGCCTGGCCTCCATCGGGCTGACATTGTACTGCCCGAGCGTCTTCAAGTCGTCAGAGGCGGTTATTGTGACATCTGAAACTGTCTCAAAGTCAAATCCCTCCTCCCCGGCTGCGCCTGAACGGGGTGTTGCACTGATAATCAGTGCAGAATCGTTACCACCGAAACCGAAAGCGTTGCAGAGTATGTTTTCGAGTTTCACTCCCTTCCGTCCCATTGACGGGATAATCCCCTCTGTCATAGGCGTTTTCCAGCCGATGTTCGCAGGAATGAAACCCTCCTGCATAGCCAGCAGACAGAAAACAAGCTCTATTGAACCGGAAGCGGATGTGGTGTGCCCTGTCAGCCCTTTGGTGCCGGATATTTCAGGAAGATTGTCCCCGAAAACGCGCATCAGGGCACGGCTTTCAGTCAGGTCGTTGTTTGGAGTCCCGGTCGCGTGGGCATTGACATAGTCGATGTCGCCAGGAGCCATTCCCGCCATTTCAAGTGCATCCGTCATCGCCAGAAATGCCCCGTCGCCGTTTTCGGATGTGGCGGTCTGGTGGAAGGCATCACAGCGGTTTCCGTAGCCCGTGACATAGGAAAGAGTCCGACTCCCTGCATCCCTTTCGAGCACGACAAAGGCCGCTCCCTCACCCAGATTGAGTCCTGCGCGAGTTTCGTCAAAAGGACGGCAATGCTCCTTGTCGAGAATCATCAGAGAGTTGAATCCGTCGAGATGGAAGCGGCTCAAGGCTTCAGAGCCGCCGGCAATCACAATATCCGCTTCGTCGTGACGCAACATTTCGGCGCCAAGCATCACGGAATTAAGTGCCGAGGAGCAGGCAGTGGAAATCGTGCAGCAACGCACCCCATCCAATCCTGTCATACGGGCCATCTCCACAGTGCTGTTTCCGCAGTCGTTGCAAAGCGGAAGATTCAGCAGGCTGTCTTCATTTTTCATCCTCTCCCAATAGTTCTCCGACAGGTCCATCCCTCCGACAGTGGTCCCCGAAATCAGCACAACCCTTTTCCCCTCAAGACGAGATGTTCCCACTTGCGAGAGAGCCTCCTTGATTGCAATGGCCCCCATCAGCGATGTCCTGCTCGCCAAGGTCGACTCCTCCAAACCGAGAATCCGCTTCATCTGGCTGTTTGACAACTGAACTTCCCCCACCGGCAATTCACTATGGCGGGACTTGAGATATTTCATCGGACGTATGCCCGAACGGGCGTGGACGAGAGAGTCGAGCACCGAGGGCACATCATTGCCTATTGCGCAGATTATACCCTGTCCTGTTATTGAAACCGCCTCTCTCATTTTGTCCGATTCTTGGCTACAAAATCGGCTATTGTGTTGATATTCTTGAATATACCCTTACTGTCGCCAGGAGATGCCAATTTGATTCCGTAGTGTTTTTCCAAAATCACAATAAGTTCGAGAGCGTCGATTGAATCCAGTCCGAGTCCCTCTCCGAAAAGAGGCGCCTCGTTGTCTATGTCATCCGGAGTGATGTCCTCAAGGTTAAGAGCTTCGATAATCTGCTCCTTAAGTCGTTGGATGAGTTCTTCCATAATATTATTTGTTTTAATTATTTCTAACCAATATTTTTAACCAATATCTTTAAATCCGCCTCAAAACTGTCCCCTCTGTCGCAGTCCACAAATCCGCAAATCAAACTCCGGAAACCTCCCAGGGAGAAACTTGAGCTCACCACCTTTTTCATCAATGCTTCATCGCGGAAGTCGGTGATATAGAGAGAAGTTTCGCCAGTATAACCATGGCGGATTGCAATCTCTCCCGTGGCTATATTGGGCAGCGTTCCGAGAAAAACCGAAGGACTCGGATAAAACTCTCCCGGCTTTGCAATGCTCCCAAGATGACAGCGGTCCGCCACCACAGAGGAAGTCCGGTTGAAAAGTATGGTCGCCCTTCCCGAGTCTTGCGGCACATCGCCCCGGCTCAAAAGCAACTCAGTTGCAAGAAAGGCAAGACGGCTCAAGGCGTCCATTTTATGATATTTCGGATAGTCTCCGACATATTTTCTGTATATTTCGCTCAAAAGCCCGGCTCCCTGCGATTGGACAGGAAGCGGTCTTCCGTCCAAAGTGACACCATCCGGAAGTATATGCACCCGGTGGAGTTCTTTCAGACCCGGAGCCGCTTCACCCATTGAATGGGCAGTCTCCTTTAATTCCGGAGCTGTTTCACCCTTTGAATGGGCCGCCTTCTCTAACCCAGGAACTGTTTCCCGCTCCATCCCCTCCCGGACTCTTCGATAGAGAGCCGCAGCATTACAACCTCCAAATCCCGAAATCATCTTCAGGAAAGAGTTTTTATCAGTAGCTCTGAGCTCCGGGGAAAGATTGACTTTTCCACTCACCCCAATCTCCCTGAAACCCCTCAGAGGCAGCACGACAGACTCAGAAACAGCCATCATCCCCAAAATCACCTCCAGCACCCCTGAGGCACCGAGCGTGTGTCCAAACCAGCCTTTGAGTGCGGTCAGTGGCACGGAGGAGAGCCCAGCCTTCTCAATTGCGACAGACTCCATCTGGTCGTTGAACATAGTTGCAGTGCCGTGTGCGCTGACAAATGCAAGTTCTGAGGCATCCCTGCCCTTCATCACCGCCTCCAGGACCTTCCTCGCGCCCTCACCCGACGGGGCTGGTGTGCTGAGATGAAATGCATCATTGTCCATTTCTCCCCGCTCAAACAGCCAATCCCCATCCCGGAGACTATCTGCCCGCGTGAAAACAATAGTCGCAGCCGCCTCTCCAAGATTCAAGCCTTGCCTGTCGGCATCGAATGGACGACAAGCCTCATTTGAGAGCGACTTGAAAGAAAGAAAGCCCGAAGCCGTGAATGAACTCACAAGGTCGGCTCCGCAAACAACGGCATTGTCATAGTGTCCGCAGCTGATGAGTCTGTCAGCAAGTATTTGAGCCGAAACTCCCGATATGCAGGCATTGCAGCAGACAATCGCTCCTCCCCCAATGCCAACGTGTTCTGCAATCCTTTGGGCCGAGAGGGCAGGACGGTGATAGTCGCCATCCCTTTCCGCCGCAAAGCCAAGTTCCTCCACATCTGCTTTGGTCGTGCTGAGAATGAAGATTGTCCTCTCGCCGTGCACATCCAAATCCGTGTGAGTCAAAGCTTCCGTAATCGAACGAATCGCCAGGGACTCGAAGCGTGTGAATCCCTCAACCGCCAACTCCTCCACCTGCTCCGGTGTGAAAACCGAGGCCACAAAAGGCAGAGGAATCCCCTTATAGTTTTCAAGACGTCTCAAGGCGGACCGGCCTTGCATCACAGCGCGCCAGTTCTCCTGCGAACTCATCCCCAAAGGGGAAACAATATTCGTTGAAACGACCTTAAGCATAAAAAACCTTAAAACTAAAAACTTTAATTCCCTATCACCCGATATTTCTCACTGCAAGCTTAATTTCCGCAGTTGCAAGCAGTTCCTCTCCACATCGGACCTGTGCGTCAGCCATAGTCATTCCGAAAACGTCTTCGAGAATGTCCACCCTCGTTTCAATCACCGACCCCACCGCGGGCAGCGAATACACCACAAAATTGCGTACAGCACCGATAAATCCCACCTGCACATCCTTGTGAAGGATATATTTATTGTAAAATCCCACCCTGGCGGCACAGGTCTGGGCGATATTCTCCATCAATCCGGAAGAGGAAAAATAACCCTCATCTACGAATATATTGTCCTCACGGATAAGAGTTTGCGTCGCCGAGAGAGAGTTCTCAAACTGAGTCAAAGCCCCCACCATCACAAAGGGTTCCTGTTGCGGCAGGACCTCGTGTATGTCCACGGAACGCAAAAAATCCCCGTCTATTACAATACTCTCTTTCATCATCCGTTCTCTTTAGATTCTCCCACACTCTTCAAACATCTCCATTCCCTTTGGATTCTCCGTCACTCTTCAAACATCTCCATTCCCTTTGGATTCTTCCATTCTCTTGGGTTCTCCCACGCCATCCGTCCCGGCGACATTCCAAAAATCATAGAAATTGTACCATTGCGAAGGATATTTCCTCAGAATCCTCTCCAATTCAGCGACATAGGCTGACAAAAGACCGGTCAGCTGCTGTTTCCGGGAGGCAGACTTGTCGTAGGGAAGCTCCGTGATGTAGATGTGATATTTCTTCGCACCTTCTTTCATCACATTGATTGCCAACACATTGAGCCCGCGCATTGTTGCCACGCTGAAAGGCCCCATAGGAAATTTAGCCTTCCTTGAGAAAAACTCACATTCAATCGTGCGTGCGTCTCCCATATAGCGGTCCGAAGGAAAACTGACTATGTCGCCCCCGACGAGAGCCCTGTCGATTTCAAAAAGATGGCTCATATCCTCCTTAATCGGAATCATCCGCGTGCCGGTTTTAGTAAACATACTGTTGCGGTTGTCCATCACGCTCTGCTTTTCGTGTCCGTAGACCACTGCATTGATGGTTTTGGACCCGGACGAAAGGGAATATCCAGCAATCTCGTAATTTCCCACGTGCGAACTCAACTGGATGAAGCCCTCCGGCTGTGAGATGAGAGACTGAAAAACCTCGTCCCCATCGATTTCAATCTCAAAACGCTTTCCGGCATACATCGCAAAACGGTCAATCACAACCTGAGCGAACATACAATGGTTCAGATAGGTCTGCAAGGCGGATTTGAAGCGGCCAAAGCCAAGAGCCTCACGGTAGAAAGCGTAGGAACTGCGTCTGCTCGGGTTTTTGATGAGCGCCACCGGAATCACGAAAATGTAGGAAAACCAATAAAACAGCCGGACATCGAGAAAACGAAGGGACCGGATGAGTGTCCTGTGCATCCATCCTGTTCCGTAAGTTGCGCCGTCCCACTGTCTATTTTCCATTCCAGTCCATTTTTGATTCTATCCCAGTTTTGGCTCTATATCAGTTTTAACTCCATATCAGCCTCGACCCTATATCAGCTTCGACCCTATGTCAGTTTAGACTCTATCCCAATTTTGACTCTATGTAGTCGCAGAATTTCGCAAATGTGTCAATCCCGGCCATATCTTCAGCCTTGATTTTGAATCCGAAAATCCTTTCGACGATGACGACAATGTCCACGAAATCGAGGCTGTCTATGCCCATATCTCCCTTGAGTTTCGCCTCCGGGAAGATTTTTTCCTCATCGATTTCCAAATCCTCAATCAGGAAATCCCTGACTTTTGCTTCTATTTCTTCTCTGTTCATATATCTACATTTAAGTTTCGCAAGTATTCTAACTCATTGCGAATATAAAACTTATCTCATTTATCAAACTCTCAAATCCCGCGCACTTTTTTCTGTCCACGTTACCCCTCTCCTAAATCCTCTCCCTCGGGGAGAG
>UQYV01000021.1 GCA_900545245.1 uncultured Bacteroidales bacterium | reverse complement strand
GTGGCACGCGAGCTGGGTTCAGAACGTCGTGAGACAGTTCGGTCTCTATCTGTTGTGGGCGCAGGAAGTCTGCGGAGGTCTGACCTTAGTACGAGAGGACCGGGTTGGACGAACCTCTGGTTTACCGGTTGCGGCGCCAGCTGCACCGCCGGGTATCCACGTTCGGTTAGGATAAGCGCTGAAAGCATCTAAGCGCGAAGCCATCTCCAAGATGAGACTTCCATTGAGGGCCGTGGTAGACTACCACGTTGATAGGCAGGAAGTGTAAAGACAGCGATGTCAAAGCTGACCTGTACTAATTGCCCGAAACCTTTACAAGTAATGAAGCTTACCGAATAATTTCTCTCAGAAACATATTGTGGCGGTTAAAGCGCCGGGGTCCCACCTCATCCCATTCCGAACTGAGAAGTTAAGCCCGGCCGCGCCGATGGTACTGCACTACCATGTGGGAGAGTAGGTCGTCGCCACGCTTCGAGAACCTCGATTGATGAAAATCAGTCGAGGTTCTTTTTTTCAGCGACGTCTAAAGGCGCATCAGCGCCGTGAGCAGCGCAACGAAGCTCTCAGCAAGAAATACTTTTTACCTATTTAGTTGCCTGTTTCAGAATAAGTAGTTATTTTTGTACTGCAAAAATGGTCGAATGGTTCAATAGTATTTGCATTAAGTATTGGAGGCTATGGTAATAAAGCGAGACAGATATCTGAATGAGTTGCTGAGTAAACGATGGAACGGGAGGGTGAAAATCATCACGGGCATCAGACGCTGTGGCAAATCATTTCTCCTTTCAACTTTGTATAAGGACTACCTTAAAGATGAGGGAGTCCCTGAAGATTGTTTTGTGGAAATCTCCCTTGACAGGAAGGCTTATGTCAAGTTTAGGAATCCCAATGAACTATATGACTATGTGCTAAGCCAAACGCAAGATGAGAGCAAGCGATATTATGTTTTTATCGATGAGATTCAGCTGTCATTCAAGGTGAAGAATGAGGACGTGGATGAGAACCTGATTCCTGACGAGGATAAAGACATGCTCTATACAACATTCTATGATATTCTTAATGACTTGATGGCAAAGAGCAACCTGGATGTGTATGTAACAGGTTCCAATTCAAAGATGCTCTCAAAGGACATCGTTACGAATTTTCGTGATCGTGGGACGGAAGTCAAGGTATATCCCTTGTCTTTCAAAGAATATTATGATGTGTCGGGTTTGGAGAAGGCTGATGCCTTGGAAGAATATCTGACCTATGGTGGCATGCCGCTGGCAGTCACCGAGAAAGATGAATCTGAAAAACGCAAGTATTTGGCAGATCTCCACAAGAATGTGTACATCAAGGATATTGTGGAACGTTACAAACTAAAGGACGATGAGGTACTTGACGCGTTGATTGACTCACTGTCATCGGCAGTAGGGTCGCTTACCAATCCGCATAACCTCGCCAATGCCGCAGGTACGCTAATGAGACGCAGTACCTCCGACCACACCATCAAGAACTATCTGGACTATCTGCAAGATGCCTATCTGTTTGTTGCTGCCAAGCGTTATGACGTGAAAGGGAAACGCTACTTCGAGAATACCCAGAAGTTCTATTCGATGGATCTGGGACTGAGAAATGCCAAGTTGAATTTCCGCCAGCAAGAGAAAAGCCATTTGATGGAAAACATGATTTATCTTGAATTGATACGTCGGGGGTATAGTGTGGATGTTGGCGTTGTGGAGCTTACTCGTGTCAATGAACAAGGTAAGAAACAACAGTCACAATATGAGATAGATTTTATCGTCAATACTGGCAAAGAAAAAATCTACATCCAATCAGCCTTGAATGTAGATACGGAGGATAAGAAGAACCAGGAGACGTTCTCATTAAAGAACTCGGGCGATTTCTTCCAAAAGATTGTGATTGTGGATGGAAACACAAAACAATGGAGGGATGATGACGGCATTGTGTACGTCGGTGTCATTCCCTTTCTGCTTGATGAAGATTCAAGATAGAAGTGCAACACCGGCGGGCTAGCCAGAAAAATAAAATGAAGAAAAATAAAACAGGAGCGCTGCTTGCCGTGTGGAAAAAAGTTTCTATATTTGCGGCGTCGGTGCAATCCGGCAGCTGAAATACGGAAGTGTCACCACGCGGTCCTCGTCTGAAAATCTGACAGTTTTCTTTCGAATAAGAGGATACGGGCAGCACTCCTTTCCTTTGTGTATCAAGCCCATGCTGTGCTCAGTGCGCAGCTGTGCGTGGTGTCATTTCTTCCGGCGCCACAGCCGATGTCGAGGCTCCATATACATACAGGTGTGGAGTCCGGTCGTTTGTTCTTATTCGGGTTTTGTCAGAACCTTCAGACGAATGAACGCTCTGGACTCCACGCTTTTCGTTTTTGTGTGTGGAATGTTTAATGGGCAATTACAGATGAAAAAGCATTTTGTGGGATTTACGGCAGTGATATTATGTTCTGCTGCGATGTCTTCGTGTGTGAAATTGGCTACAGTAACAGGCTCGAACACAGGGGGAAGTAATCAATCATCAGGCCAATATCCTAATGAACCGGGCGAGTCTACATCGAAAGCCTTCATGGGATTGACGGAAATTGTCTCTAGTGATGGCGAAGCCAAGTTTTGTAATCCGCGATGCGATGATGAAGGGAGGTTGGTATATTACCAATTTCAACAATATACCTTAAGGTATGAGTATTACTCAAAAGAAATAATTTGTAACTACTACAATCCAGATGGTTCGCTGTGTTCAAGAAGAATTTATACACTTACAAATGGTCTAATAACTTATTTCGACTTCCCGCTGTATAAAGACGGTGAAGAGACCTACAATTATAATTATACTATATCTTATGATGGCGCCAACCGTGTTTCCCAGATCAGAGTCGTTGACAGCCAGGATCCCGAGACTTCATTCGGAAATGAGAAGATAACTTTGAAGTGGAACTCTTCCGGTGACATGTATGAATCAAGTTCAGTTTATATCAGAAGAGGGGTAGAAGGTAAACCATATTATGACAAACTTGAATATTATTCTACCCTTGCCGAATTACCGGGTTTGTCTTTCGGTCTTGATGGGCTGACATGTACATTCTGCGCTGTAATTGATCCTATCCTTGCAATGGAAGGATATTATGGAAACTCATTGCCGAGACATAATCTCAAGTCATACACCACCGACTCCCATTCTTGGTCATGGACATATGATTCGTCGAAAGATGGAATAATAAAGGTTACAAGGAATTTCTATGATTTGAAGTATCCGGAAAACAATGGAACTAGTTCTTATATAGTCAAATGGGAGTGATTGTACAGGGATACATTAGAGTAAAAACTATAACTATTAAAAATGAATATGAAAAGAATTTTTGCAATCTTTGCGGTTGTAGGCAGCCTTGCGGTCTGCTCTTGTAAAAAAGCAGCAGTAGTGGAACAGAAAGATGACCCCAAGGTCAGCTTGAGTCAGGACGAACTGGAATTTGAAGCAGACGCTTCGGAACTGTTCATTTCTTTGGAGAGCAATGCTGACTGGGTAGGAGAAACTGATGCCGAATGGTTGACGGTTGAACCTAAGTCTGGCAACGCCGGCTCCAGGAAAATTAAAATTTCTGTGTCACAGAACGCTTTGTCAAAGAGCCGTGCTGCCATTGTCAGTTTTTCTTCTTCAGAGAGTGGTACTCTCTTGGCTGAACTGCTGGTAAGCCAAAATGCGGAGGTCGTGAATCCGACAGCGCCATACTTGAAGCTGGACAGGGATATGTTGGAATTCGGTGCAGATGCATCCGAGGATTTTGTTTCCATGGAAGATATCCAAGGCTGTTGACTGGGTGACTGTGGACCCGTCGGAGGGCGAAGCCGGCTCTCGGAAGATATAGTTTTCTGTGTCCAGAAACAATCTGCTGGTTGCCAGACAGGGGATTCTGATGTCTGAACTTGAATAATAGACTCCTATTGATGGAACGGTTTTTCGTGGTTGTATTGATGGTAATGGTTATACTATCTCAGGTTTGTACTGTGAATATCCGGAAAAAGACAAGGTCGGTTTTATAGGTGGTTATAGTGGCTTTGATTGGCCTCATATATCAAACTATCCGGATTTGACTTTCTGTAACTGGAAATTCGGGAAGGACGGTTTCCCGATCCTTGATTTTGTCAAAGAATAGTTAATTCAGTATTCGCATGAATAATAGTAGTTTACGTGTGATGTTATGTCTTTGTTGCTCTCTGGTAATAGTATCATGTGAGAAGTCTGTAGACGGAGCAAAAGATAATCCGTCTCAGAAGAAAGATGAAACAGATATTTCTGCATTAGAAACGTTTCGCGGATTGCAGGAAATTATCTGGGATAATAAAAATGAGCTGGTTTTCAGCAAGCCGGCATATGATGAACTTGGCCGTCTGATTTCCTTTCAATGTTATCGGAAGCAATGTCTGAAATATGAATATTCCGAAGAAAAGATTGTCTGTGACGAATTTGATGCAGATGGGATATTGCATACGAAACGAACGTATTCTCTTATGGATGGGCTGATATACTCTTTTGTGTGTCAATACTATGAAAAAGATGGAACGTCAGATAGCGATACATACTCTTATGAAATAGAATATGACGGATCCGGACGATTCTCTCGAATAATTGAGAACATTTCATGGTTCGGAAAGACTGTTACCGAACTCCGGTGGAACTTATTCGGGAACATATCGGAATCCACAACCATTTGCCATACAAATGACGGAGAGGAGACCGGCAATCTTTACGTTTACGATTATTATCCTACTTTGGCCAAGTTTCCTAATATGACATTCGGTCCCGGACTTTTATGGAGAAATGTCACATGTATTGATGCTGTACTTGTTGTGGAAGGCTATTTCGGTAATTCTATGCCACAGAATCTCTTGAAATCAGAAGTTTGCGAAGGCAGAAGCACTGATTATCTATATGAACAGGATAATGGAAATATAACGAAGGTCAAGGTCTGTGGAGATGATGGTGAATGCAAGTATGAATATTCTTACACTTGGAAATGATTTTGACTGCTTTGCGATGGTGTCGTCTGGAATTTAAAACAATGGAAATTTATTTATTAATAACAAGTTATATGAAAATAACTTACTCTAAACTGCTGTTGACTGCTGCATTGGCTGTCGCGGCTATGTCTTTTGCTCCGGTGTCTGCAGATGCTGCCGGAAGAAGAACTGATTACTCACGTGACGATGTTTATTATGGCGCTCATAAAGGCGGATTTGCGCTTTCGTTCGGTGCTGCTCCTGTGCTGAATTTCGTCGGGAATATGTTTAATGGAACTGATTCCCAGAACTTTGACGGACTCGGTGGACTCAATTCTGTCTACTACGACGGAGTGACCATGTCCGGAAAATACTTCCTTCGCGACAACTGGGCACTTACCGCACAGTTCGGATTCAACTGCCAGGGCATCGGAAGATATACCTACGACGATGCGAAGGCTACCAATCCTTCAACAATCAAGAACAGCGGGACAAACAGTTTTCTCGCGATAGTTGGTGCGCAGTATCTGATGAGACCGGGAAAACGTCTCCAGCCTGTCCTCGGTGTGGGCGCCATGTATGCCTATGCCAACAAGAACTATTCTCGTCAGAAGTCGACCGGAAGGTCCGACAGCGTGAGCGAAAGTCCGACCAACGCTCTTGGAATAGTTGCGAATGTCGGCGTGGAATTTTTCGTCTGGAAAGCGATTTCTCTCAGCGCGACTGTTGATCTCGGGCTGAATGGAAGCTGGATAAAGGAAAAGACGACCAGCTCGGACACCAACTATAACCGTCAGAGTGCAAGTTCAGTGAATTTTGTGACAGGCCGCGTCGGCGGAAACCTTGCGCTGAATTTCTATTTTTAATCTTGTGCAGAGATGAGAACTTCAATGAAATCTATTGCAGCGGCTTTGTCCGCTGCAATGTTCTGCCTTATGTCCTGTGTGAATTTGTCAACAGGCGATGGTAATCAGAACAATGGCGGAAATCCCAAGGATGACACACCTTCGTCAAAAGACGATGAACCGAAGAAAGATGACTCGGGCGATGTCTATGTGCTTGACGCGGCTGACGGCGAATTCATAAAGAATGACGGCTCCCGTTTTTCCTACAGGTACTTCGAGAAACCGGTATACATTACTCCAGAGTGGAGCAAAGTACCTGTTCTGCAGTCTTATGCCGGCAGTTATCCTTGGGATAATCTTGATTTTGAATTGGAGCTGGTCTATTCGTATCCGTCCAATGTGCTTATGTATGAAGATGGCGAGTATCTCTTGAAAATCGGGCTGATATATGATGGTTATAGTTGTCGAGTTGGAGCATTGATGGATGTTGACGGAAATGATTGTATATCTTGCCAGTATGATTCTAAAGAAAGGCTTTCCAAATTAACATGGTATTATCGTGACGGCGCATACGAAGAGGAATATGTCAATGTATTTTCCTATGATGATCAATCTCGTCTGAGTGAAATCAAATTAACATCAGAGAATGAGGATTGTACGACTCTAATATCTTTCGAGTATTCTTCAATCCCTTCAAAGACAGTTTATCCTTTGCAGCTTGTCAACGCAGAATCAGTGTTTTGTGAAGTTTTGGGTGACAGTTACGCTTGCGTCCCATTGGTGATGTCAGGACTTATGGGCAAGCCCTTCTCGGATTGTCTGCTTAAGAGTATGAAAGTGGCTGAAAGTGATGATGCTTCTGAAGCAGGAGAAGAATATTCCTATGTCCTCGATGCGAACGGGTATGTGAAAGAGATGAAGTCAAGGCGTTGGGAAAATGGAAACAGCGGTAGTCTTACTACGCTGTCCTCATCTTTTGAATGGAAAAAACTGTAATCTATGCACTAATTTAACAGCAGAAGGAGATTTTGAGTTGATAATAAAATAAATGTTTGAAATACAAATGAATGCTAATTCTTATAAAAATATTTTTGCGATGGCTTTGAGCCTTTCGCTGATTGTGACTCTATTCACTTCATGTGACACAATAGAAAAAGACAATGTGAAAAAAGAGTATGATGCGACATTGTTCGGAGAATGGATCCGTTACAATGATGGCAGTAAATACATTCATGATTATTACTGTTTCTATTCCGACGGGACAGGTATACACGGCTCTTACGAAATTGAAATTGACTGGGTTAATGAGGATGATGACATTACATGGTATACTGTAGACAAAAAGTACATATATATAGATGGACGAAAGCATAAGTATTCGTGTGACGGGACATCGTTGAGCATTGACAATAAAGAATATGAGGAAAAACGGTAAAGTCAACTTTGACTCTAACGAGATTTTTCTTGTCAAGAAAGAGGTATAGGTAGAGGATGTCTGATTTCACTTTTTCTATATTATTGCAGATGGGCAGATACATGCTATAAGCTGTTCCTGAATTAAATAAGAAAGTTTTGAGAATATGAAACATTTTGATTTTTTGTTGGTATTCCTGTTGCTCCTTCCATGTGCCTCTCAAGCGCATATTCGTGAGAAGTTGATGGTAGAGGACAATGGATATGAATCGTTGGAATTGAGCGATGGAAATGGTCGCGAGATAATACCATCAGACAAGTATGAGTTTGTCGCATTTGTTGATGGGAAATTCTATGATACCAGCCGGAGTCCGTATGTGGAAATTAAACTCCCTTCAGAAGAGAGAAGTGCTATGAGTACGACTTCTGTCTCATATAGAATATCAAGAAAAGAAAAACAGATAGAGAGAGACGGTTATGTTTGGTATCTTATAGAAGATGGGGATTTGAAGGGTGTGGAGGATATGTATGGCAATGTAATATTGCCTCCTGTATATTATTCTGTCAGATATTGTGGGGATTATACATATCAACGTTTTTCTGGTCAGCTAGGGGTTTTCATTGTTACTCATGCAAAAATGGGTGCTGATGGAACTAATTACCGCTATTTTCACAGGTTCAAGGCGGTTTACAACCTTCGTGGAGAATGTATTATTCCATTTGAAAGAGGCTATACCGACATTGTTGCAGGAATACAGGAAAAGAGGTCATACCCAAAGTTGTGGTATAAGTTCATGATAGAGGCCGGTGGTGTTGATATTGAAGGCATCTGTAATACCGAGGGAAAAGAATTGTGGAGGAGAGCTTCAAAAGACGATTATAAGAATATAATAGACTATAGTGATAATATAGGCTTCTATTATGATTCAAGGACAGGTAGGCGTATCGCTCTCAACGTTTATCTTTCTTCAATGGATACTGAATGGAATAAAACAGTATCAGTTTCTGATAGCCCAACATTTGCTGAAACCATTGCATCTTTTTCTCCAGTATGGACTCGGTGCGAGGACCAAAAGTACAGGAAACTTCATTTGGAAGAAGACGGTACGAAATGGTATGAGGTAAAGTTAAGCATAGATGATGATTATATCGAGGTAGAAGATTCTTACCATAATCTATTGATATCAAAAGATGTAGAAGCGAGATCTGTTTTTTATAATTCTAATGCTTACATAGGCGGTGTATATACCATTATCTGTAACTATGATAGGGTCAATTCAAAAGGCGATTTTGTCGGATTTGTTCAGGAGGCCTATACAAAGGAAGGTAATTTAATTATCGGAAGAAATAGAGAATACGGCATTGTTAAATTGGAAGATAAGTATTTTACCGTTACGACATTGTATGGAGTTGGAGTGTGCGATCTGAACGGATATGAAGTTGTTGCTCCGGAATATGAATCTTTTGAGTATGATGGATATTATTTTGATGGGATAAAAGAAGATGGAAGAAGAGTAAGAAGAAAGATTCATAATAGACCTACAAATGAACAAATCAGAACAATTAATCAGTGGGGTGGGTATTATTGTAATGCTCCGTGGCTCATGATGAATGGCCCTCAATACCAGATGTCCGTTGATTTCTGGTCTACGCCGTATACAAATTGGAGTTCCATGCCTATATTTGGTGGTGTAGGGGACTATGTCTCATCTTATTCTACAGATCCATGTGTAAGGGCGTCTATTCAAATCGCGAATTCAGAAGCAAGATTGATGAATGAAGGCGTAATTATAGGCAATGTCGGAAATGGCTCGACCAATATGATCAAATGCCCGTATTGTAATGGTAAAGGAAGGAAAGCGGTTGATTATCAAGCTCCCAAATTTACTCAGTCATCAAACTATTATGTCCATTGTGACGAATGCGGAAATGACTATTTAAAGTCGTTCGGACATTCTCATGTTACCTGTGGGCACTGTGGCGGAAGCGGCTATATCCGGTGAGCTGAATCATAGGAATCATACGGCAAATTTGTAGGTAAGCATCCGATGAACCACGTGTGGCACACAATAACAGCCCAAGTCCAAATCCACTTTTCATCCATTTCAGTGGACTATGATGTGGACTGTGTGGACTGCCGTATTGCGTTCATATTTAGTTAGGTTTATCTGGACTTAAAGTTGTACTTGCCATCTTGCGGCTCTACTCCACCTTCCATCCGTCGATGCTGCGTCTGGAGGTGGAGAAGTTCACTCCGCTGCGGCATCCGGGCTGCAGCGGCAATGTCGGCGTATGTCCGCGTTTCCCCATAAGGAACCCCTCCAAGCGCATTCCAGACCCGCTTCTGGAAATCTGTCCCGACAAGAGTGAGCGGAATGTCGAACATAGTACGTCTCCTGGGCGAAACATTCTCACACGTTATGATTTTCACATCAAATATGATTATTTCAATGGCACGACATTGTGTGTTCTGCGGGATTCTCGGGCTTTGCGGATATAGAGCGATTTTATGTCTGCGGGCAGACGGGATGATGAGACGAATGTTCTGGTCTCTTCGGGGAATTTTGCGAGCGCGGTGGCGAGAAGCCAGGCCACGCCCATGCGGACATAATACGGTTCTCCCTCTTTGAGCTGCATTGATTCAATGGAACTGAAGCATCTGCGGAGATACTCTTCGTCAAGGAAACTGCTGAGCATCAGGATTATCCCCACCCGTCTGGTAAATTCCTCCTTGGAGCGCAGCTTTTTCTGGATATAGTCCCAGACGGCAGCCCTGTCCTTTTTCGCCTTTGCCCATGAGGCGTTGCTGCAGAACGTGTCGCAGATTGCCCAGTTGTCAACGTACGGAATGAACTTGTCCACGAGCGCAAGCCTTTCATCCACACCGCATTTCACATAGTCTATGGTCAGCCCCCAAATGATTCTCTCATCGTGGGAAAGCGGGCTTATTGCAACGGAGGAAGATAGAAAATCAAGATCTTCCCTCCAATTCGGCCTTGCCGCAGCTTCTTTTGCGAAGGCTTTCATCTCCGGAGTGTGCAGGCCGATTATCTCTATGCCCGGTTTGGCCGCGATGATGCGGATGTGTCCTTCCCTATACTTTTCATCATTCCTGAACCTTTCGCAAATGGCCGGAACAAACTTCTCGCTGCGGTACACATCGTCGAATATGGGCAGCAGGGAGTTCTCGTCCCGGATGTATCTGCGGAGTTCCTCAAGTCGGGCGGCGTTGTCGGATTCGGGAATCCACAATTGGAGATACCCTCCGTCGCCGTATTTTTCCTTCAGGTGCGCGAGGGTCCGCTCCCACATCTGGCGACGGCTCATCTCTGGGTAATGCGCAAAACCGTACTGCACAGTGCGCTGGATGACTGTCTGAAGGTCAATGAGCCGGTCCGCCTCGGCAAGTATCCTTCCGTAGATGCTACGCGGTGGCTGCTTGGACGAAGCCCTGTGGTCCTCCACGGCCTGGGCGATAGTCTCTATTTTGTCGTCGCTGAACCATTCGCGCAACCTCTTGTCTTCCCTGACAATCTTCCCTGACGCAAGATGATGCAGCTCACGCCCTTCCACGAGGCCGAGGTCATGGAAAGCTGCGGCCGCATAAAGAATGTCCGGATTGACATCATAGTACGCTCCGAGTTTCCCGCACTGCGCAATGACGTTCCGCGCATGCTCCTCCCGATGCGCGGCATCGAAAGAAACATAACGCGGAACGATTTCGTTTTCAATATATTGCTTTAAACCTTTCCTGTCCATTGACTGCAAAGATATGAAAAATCGCAGACATGGCGCCCTACGCCCGTTGATTACGGCGCACTTGAAAAACCTAAATATTTTCCCGATTTCTTTTAATTAACCTTGAAAAGGTGTGTTTTTGTGGTGCCCCTTAACCTTGAAAAGGTGTAAATAGACCTATGTGATAATCTCGAAAAGGTGAAATATATTAACGGAAATGTACGCAAGTTACTGGATAATAATTTATTACAATGTTTCCTTGACGATGTGCATCAGCACCCTGCGCAATTCTTGCTACTCCCGCAGTTTTTGCCTAACTTTGAATTCTTTAAGCATACGAAACATGAAACGTCTGGTAACCACTTTTTTAATACTTCTTGTTTCGCTCAGCGCCTTTGCCGGTAGCGGAAAAACATATACACTCTCGGATTACGAAAAACTTGAGATTCAAATCCCGATGCGTGACGGAGTCAAACTTTTCACCTCCGTCTATCAGCCAAAAGAGGCGCATCCCGATTCTCCAATCATCATCACCCGCACTCCTTATGGCGCGGGGCCTTACGGTGAGGGTTTCAGACGCGACCTCTACGAAGACCGCTCCTGGTCAAACTTTGTGAAGGCAGGTTATGTCATTGTCTTTCAGGATGTCCGGGGACGCTACCTGAGTGAGGGTAGCTTTACTAACATTCCTCCACTCTACAGTTTGCTCGAACAGCAGGGACGACTCAGCAAGAAACGCCGCGAGAAACTCCCCGAAGTCATTGTCGATGAGGCAACTGACACATACGACACTGTCGAGTGGCTTGTCGGTCATCTTGAGTCAAATTCCCGCGTTGGTTTCGTTGGTGTCTCCTACCCTGGCTACTATGCAACCATCGCAGCGCTATGCGCCCACCCGGCCATTGTCGCAGTCTCCCCTCAGGCGCCGGTTTTCGACTGGTTTGTCGGTGACGATTATCATAGAAACGGAGTTCTTGCACTTGCTGCCGCATACAAATTCAGCAACGGATTTATGCGTCCGGCAAAATCTCCTTTCACCGCGGCTCCGCCCTCTCCCGAACTTAGCTATAACGATGAATATGAATATTTCAGCAATTTCTACTCCGCTTCGGAACTCTCTCCTACTTTCGGCGGCACAATCCCGTTTTGGAATGATGTCATCGAACATCCCGATTACGATGAATTTTGGAGGGAAAGCTGCGTAGGCCATTATGTGAGGGAGGTAAAACCGGCGATTCTTGTTGTCGGCGGCACTGTCGATGCGGAAGATTGCTACGGAGCATTCCAGACCTACCGGGCAATCAAGGAAAAATCCCCCAAGACCGAGCTCTACTTCGCACTTGCTCCCTGGTCTCACGGGGCTTGGAGAAACCGTTCCTATGAAAGCCTTGGGAAAATGTGGGCGGGTTCGGACATATCCTCCTACTTTCTCGATGAAATTGAATATCCTTTCTTCCGTCACTATCTTGAGGGAGAGGGAGATGCACCGGCGAAGGTGAGCCTTCGTCCTTACGCCTCGTCCACCTGGCAGTTCCAGGAGAGCTGGCCTTCCAAAACGATGAAGAAAGTTCCCTTCTATCTTGCGCAGGGCTACAGCAAAAAACGTTCGGACAACCCGGGCACCCTCCAGCGCAATATATCCCCAAAAGAAAGAATCAGCTACAGTTCCTACATCTCCGATCCTCTCAGCCCCGTTCCATATATGAATCCCGAGGAGAAATACTCCTACAAACTCTTTATGGCATCAGACCAGTCTTTTGCGTCTAAACGTGAGGATGTCATCTGTTTCAACGGCATCCGTCAGTCCGAAACCTTGAAGCTTGAAGGACCGGTGAGAGCGGTGCTTTATATGAGCGCCAATGCCGAAGATGTCGATTTGATAGTCAAACTCATAGACGAGGGCCCGGATATGATGCCGGGCGAAAACCACGAAAATTCCCAATTGCTCATCCGTTCGCAGGTGGTTCGTGCAAGGTTCCGTAACAGCCTTTCGGTCCCTCGAAAACTCACTCCCGGCGATGTGAACCGGCTCGAAATCCTTTTTGACGACATTGCCCACCACATAAGGCCAGGCCATCGTCTCGTGCTTCAGATTCAGAGCAGCCTCTTCCCTCTGCTGGACCGCAATCCGCAGACTTGGCTGGACAATCCCTACTATGCTAAAAAAGAAGACTATAAGGAGTGCGAGGTCAAAATCTATCACGACCGCATCCGCCGTTCTGTAATCTACCTCCCTGTCGTGGAATAATATGGGAGGTCCGCAACGGCTACAATGTCTCCCGGACGTTGTAGCTGTTGCGTTCGCTGCTGTTTCGGGAAATCATCTCGCAGATAAAACCGGCGAGGAACATTTGCACGCCGATAATCAGCGCCACCAGCGCGAGATAGAATAGCGGCTGGTCGGTCACCGGTCTGAAAACCTCGTTGTGGGCCTGCTGAACCAGTTTTTCGATAATCACCCAGAGCGCAATCACCCCTCCGATAAAGAACGTCGTGAGCCCCGTGAATCCGAAGAAATGCATCGGTTTTTTCCCGAATGTGCTCAGGAACCATAGCGACAGCAGGTCGAGAAATCCGTTCACAAAGCGGTTCAGTCCGAATTTGCTCTTTCCGTATTTACGCTTTTGGTGGTGCACAGGCTTTTCGGTGATTCTTGTATATCCCGCATTTTTCGCAAGATAAGGAATATATCTGTGCATCTCCCCATAGACCTCGATGCTCTTTACGACCTCGTTCTTGTATGCCTTGAGTCCGCAGTTCATATCGTGAAGGCGTATCCCCGTAATTTTGCGTGCGGTGGCATTGTAGAGTTTGGAAGGGATGTTTTTAGTCAGTTTGTTGTCTTGGCGATGCTGTTTCCATCCCGAAACAATGTCCCAACCGTCCTCGACAATCATCCTGTACATCTCGGGGATTTCTTCCGGCGAGTCCTGAAGGTCCGCATCCATCGTCACCACAACCCTGCCTTCCGCAGCCTTGAATCCGCAGTATAGCGCCGCCGATTTCCCATAGTTCCGTCTGAAAGATATTCCTCTGATGTTGCTGTCTTTCCCCGCAAGCTTCTGAATCACAGCCCACGAGCCATCGGTACTTCCGTCATCGATCATTATGATCTCATATTTCCAGCCCTGCTTTTCCAAGACAGAATGTATCCAATCGATGAGTTCAGGAAGAGACTCCTCCTCATTGAAAATGGATATGACGATGGACAGGTCCTTTGCGTATTCTTTCATGGCTATTGTTCTTCAATGTCGGATGAGTTTTCTTCCTTGTTGTGAAATCCTGCGAACGGATCGGTCTTCGGGATATATCTTGACAGAATCGACGAGAGAATCGTTCCGTAGAGGAAGCAGTAGATGAAGTTCGAGAAGAACGATATCATCGGCATATTGTCCTTGAAATTCTCTATTATCGTCAGTGAATTGGAGTCGAGCCTTGACGAGTAATGGCTCAGGGCGATGTTGAACGCCTGTTCGATGGCGTCAGGGTTGATATAGAGCACGTCGGCAAGGTTTGCGGCTGAAAATATCAGTGCCGAGAACAGCGACGCGAACACTCCGAGCCTGAGGGTCTGTCCGTGCTGCACCCCGTCGTATGAGTCCACGAGACTCTGCATGAAAGCCTTCAGAATGTATATGCATCCCACGAACTTTGCAATCCACAGGAGAGTCGTGATGAGACTGACCGCGACGGAAGATGATATTAGTTGTGGAAGATATTGTACAGCAAACAGATATGCCGTTGATGCCGCTCCGAGGGCAAGTCCCGCGACTGCCGCGCGGTTAAGCAGTGCTCCGGATGGTATGTTATCGTTCATAATCTTGTCATTTATTCTATTCAGGTGTGCAAAGATAGAAAAAAATTCCTACCTTTGTCCGCTTATTTTGAACAAGGTGCCGTGTTTGTAGACGGCGAAGTTAAATTCAAGCTCTGCAGCAGTTTCTTTTGTGTTGAAGCGGTGGAGCAAAAAACAGTAAGATTATGATTAACATCACATTTCCCGACGGTAGCGTGAAACCCTTTGAAAAAGGTGTCACCGGTTATCAGATTGCGGAGGGCATAAGCCCGAGGCTCGCATCAGAAGTTTTGGCAATGACAGTGAAGACGGCGGACGACGACACAGCAGGGAAAGGTACGTTATATGACCTCGATCGTCCTATAAACGAGGATTGTGCGATCACATTCCACAAATGGGATGACGATGAGGCAAAACATGTGTTCTGGCACTCCTCCTCACATCTTTTGGCACAAGCGCTTGAGGCTCTCTATCCCGGGGTCAAGTTCGGCATCGGACCGGCGATCGAGAATGGTTTCTACTACGATGTGGACCTTCAGGGACGTCAGATTACCGAGGCAGACCTCAAGGCCATCGAGGATAAAATGATGGAGTTCGCTCGCACGAAGGAAGCTTTTGTCAGAAAGGAAGTTTCCAAAGAAGAGGCGCTCAAGACTTTCACCGAAAAGGGTGACGAATATAAGGTCGAACTCATCGGGGAACTTGAGGACGGTCACATTTCATTCTACACCAACGGCAGCTTTACGGACCTTTGCCGCGGACCTCATTTGAGGGATACGTCAGTCATCAAGGCGGTGAAACTCACAGCTATCGCAGGTGCCTACTGGCGCGGAGACCAAAATCGTCAGCAGCTGACCCGTATCTACGGAATATCTTTCCCGAAAAAGTCGATGCTCGACGAGTATCTCGTCCTTATGGAAGAGGCCAAGAAGCGTGATCATAGGAAGATAGGCAAGGAGATGGAGCTTTTCACATTCTCATCTAAAGTCGGAATGGGACTACCTCTTTGGCTGCCAAAGGGCGCCGACCTGCGTTCTCGTCTTGAGGAGTTCTTGAAGAAGATCCAGAAGTCCTATGGCTACCTTCCGGTCATCACTCCTCACATCGGAAATAAGGAACTCTATGTGACTTCAGGTCACTATGCAAAATATGGTAAGGACTCGTTTCAGCCGATTCACACCCCACAGGAGGGTGAGGAATATCTGCTCAAGCCGATGAATTGTCCTCACCACTGCGAGATTTACCGCAGCAAGCCGCGTTCATACAAGGACCTGCCTCTGCGTTTCGCGGAGTTCGGCACCGTCTACCGCTACGAGCAGAGCGGTGAGCTTCACGGACTTACCCGTGTCCGCTGCTTCACTCAGGACGACGCCCACCTCTTCGTGCGTCCGGACCAACTCAAGGAAGAGTTCGAGAAGGTCATAGACATTATCCTCTATGTGTTCAAGACCTTGAACTTCAAAGAGTACACCGCTCAGATTTCACTTCGTGACCCGAAGAATCCGTCCAAGTACATCGGCTCTGACGAGAATTGGGCGAAGGCCGAGTCAGCCATCATCGAGGCTTCTAAGGAAAAGGGTCTTCCGACCGTCGTCGAGCTCGGAGAAGCCGCATTCTACGGTCCTAAACTCGACTTCATGGTAAAGGACGCCATCGGAAGGAAGTGGCAGCTCGGAACGATTCAGGTAGATTACAACCTTCCTGAGCGCTTCGGACTCGAATATGTCGGGGCTGACGGACAAAAACACCGTCCGGTGATGATTCATCGTGCGCCATTCGGATCTCTCGAACGTTTTGTGGCAGTGCTTCTTGAGCACACGGCCGGCAAACTTCCTCTGTGGCTGACTCCAGATCAGGTGAATATCGTTCCTGTGAGCGAAAAATTCGCGGATTATGCAAAAAAAGTTTGCAGTTTGATGAATAATTCCGATATTCGCGCTTCAATAGACGATCGTAATGAGACGCTCGGCAAGAGAATCCGTGAGTCAGAGCTCAAAAGGATTCCTTTCCTTGTCATCGTAGGTGAGAAGGAAGCAGCCGAGGGACATGTTTCAGTGCGCCGTCAGGGTGGAAAAGACGAGGGCTCAATGTCAGTTGAGGACTTCATTACATTGGTAAGCAATGAGGTGAAGGCACAACTGGCCTAACCTCATGAAATATTATTAACAACTTATTTTTTAGGAGGATAATTTTATCGCAGCACCATTTAAACCGAAGCCGCGCCCGCAAGGTCCAAGACCACAGCAGGGCCGTCCTGTTCAGAATCAGAAAAAGGACGAAGGCAGCCTGAGAATCAATAACGAGATCAGAGTACCGCAGGTAAGACTCGTTGGGGACAATATCCTTGAACCAGGAATTTACCCTACGTCAAAAGCACTCAAACTCGCTGATGAACTCGAACTTGACCTGGTGGAGATAAGTGCAAAAGCGGATCCTCCGGTGTGCAAGATTATTGACTACCAGAAATATCTCTATCAGCAGAAGAAAAAGGCCAAGGAGATGAAGTCGAATGCGGCTAAGGTGGTCATAAAGGAAATCAGGTTCGGTCCGAACACGGACGAGCATGACTTCCAGTTCAAGCTCAAGCATGCGCAGGAGTTCCTGCAGGAAGGCTCGAAGGTCAAGTCTTCAGTCTTCTTCAAGGGACGCTCCATCATCTACGCGGAGCAGGGAGAGAAACTTCTCCTTCGTTTCGCTCTGGAACTTGAGGAGTACGGACGTGCCGAGCAGATGCCGAAGCTTGAGGGCAAGAGGATGATCATGATGATCGCACCGATTGCAAAGAAGAAATAGTGATTTCTTCAACAGTTTGAATATCCGTGAAGGATACTATATTATTATTAACAAGTTAAATGATTTAACTATGCCAAAAATCAAGACCAACTCCGGTTCAAAAAAGCGTTTTACGCTTACCGGAACGGGAAAAATCAAGAGGAAGCATGCCTTCAAGAGCCACATCCTCACCAAGAAGACCAAGAAGCAGAAGAGAAATCTGACTCACATCGGACTCGTTGCAGCTCCGGACCAGAAGAGAGTCAAGGCTTTATTGGGATTGTAATCATTACTTATTATGTTAAACTTGGATTGCAGTATAAAAGCTCCTGAAAGATTGGACACTGCCTCCATAAAACAGTTAAATTATGCCAAGATCGGTAAACTCAGTAGCCTCAAGGGCTCGCCGCAAAAAGATTCTCAAAAGAACCCGCGGTAACTTTCTGTCAAGAAAAAATGTCTGGACGGTAGCGAAGAACACCTACGAGAAAGGTTTGACTTACGCCTATCGTGACCGCAAGAACAAGAAACGCGAATTCCGCGCACTTTGGATTCAGAGAATCAACGCTGCCGCACGTCAGTACGGTATGACTTACTCTCAGTTTATGGGTAAGATTGCAAAGCAGAACATTGGTCTCAACCGCAAGGTTCTTGCTGACCTCGCCATGAATAATCCGAAGGCTTTCGAAGCAATCGTCAACTCTGTAAAATAGTCTGATGATATGAGCCTGAAGGAATTCTTCCACAACCGTTGGGTGAAGTTCGGTTTCTGGGCTTTGCTCTATATCTTGTGGGTGATATGGCTCGGAAATTATTGGTGGCTTTTCGGCCTTGCCATCCTTTTTGACCTCTGCGTCACCAAAAAAGTCAAATGGCTTTTCTGGAAAAAAGAATACAAGGAAGGAGAAAAACATAATGCGGCTCTCGATTGGCTCGACGCCATCATCTTCGCCGTCATTGTCGTGACGTTCATCAATATTTTCTTTTTTCAGGCATTCAAGATTCCTTCATCCTCAATGGAAAGTACTCTGTACACCGGAGACCACCTTTTTGTGAGCAAGCTCGCTTATGGCCCCCGGATGCCCGAGACTCCGCTGACAATTCCTTTCACTCACAACACAATAGGCGGCAAGGAATCCTATTCCGAACTGATTCATTGCAAATACAAGAGACTCAAAGGGTTTGGCAGTGTCAAAAGAGGAGATTGCGTAGTTTTCGGTTTCCCGAACGGTGATTCAGTCCTTGTCAAAGCTCCGGCAGACGACTATTATATGCTCTGCCGAATGTATGGAAGGGACTTCACCACAAGAAATTACGGACCTGTGAAGGTTCGGCCTTCCGACAAGAAGGACCATTATGTCAAGAGGTGCGTTGCTGTTGCAGGTGACACTCTCAGCATCAGAGAAGGCGTGGTTTACGTCAATTCTGAAATGGCACCGGTTCTTCCCGGTATGCAGAATAGTTACACGGTCGTAACAACAGGACAGAAACTCAATCCGCGCAGTCTTGAGAGACTCGGACTTAACAAGGCTGAACTTTGGTTTGATCAAAGTCTCCCCGGTTACCCGGCAATGCCGCTTACGGATGAGATGCTGAAAGAACTCAAGAGTTTCTCAAGCGTCGTTTCCATAGAGCCGAACATCGACAACTATCCTCCGGACTATCCGGATTCGTGGAAGACCATCTTCCCGTTCTCGGAAAACTTCGAATGGACCAGGGACAATTTCGGACCGCTGTGGATTCCGCAGAAAGGCGTGACGGTGAAGCTGAACCTCGAAAATCTCCCTCTTTATGAAAGGATCATTACCTCGTATGAGGGAAATGAGCTCTCTGTGGAAGACGACGGGACGATAAGGATTAACGGAGAAACGGTTACGGAATATACTTTCCGACAGGATTATTACTTTATGATGGGAGACAACAGGCACAACTCTCTCGACTCGCGTTATTGGGGATTCGTTCCCGAAGACCACATAGTCGGAAAGCCTGCGCTTATATGGCTCTCAATCGACGGAAACAGGAAGTTTCCGGGAAACATTAGATGGCGGAGATTCTTCAAAATCGTCTAAACACTTGCAATTTAGCATTTTTTACACGATATTTGCAGCCCGCAAAAATTTGATAATATTAAAAAGTATATAAAATGGCAAAGGTTTGTCAAGTTACAGGAAGAAAGAGAATGGTCGGCAATAATGTCGCTCACTCCAAACTGCGCACTAAGCGCGTGTTCGCCCTGAACCTCAAGACCAAGAAGTTCTGGTCAGAGGAAGAGCAGAGGTTCGTCACCCTCAAGGTGTCCTGCAAGGGTATGAGGCATATCGAGAAGAATGGTCTCGACGCTACTATCAGAGAAGCTCAGAAGAAAGGATTTATTAACCTTGTTTAATTGTTTTTTGAATTATGGCAAAGAAAGCTAAAGGTAACAGGGTGCAAGTCATCCTTGAGTGCACAGAGCAGAGAGAAAGCGGTGTACCGGGTATCTCGAGATACATTACTACAAAGAACAAGAAGAACACGACTCAGCGTCTTGAGAGGATGAAGTACAATCCTTTCCTCAAGAAAGTTACGCTTCACCGTGAGATTAAATAACGAAGGAGGATTAAACTATGGCAAAGAAAGCGGTCGCAACCTTCGCTGCCGGTAAGGGCGGTAAGAAAATGGTAAAGTGCATTCGTATGGACAAGTCTCCAAAGACTGGCGCTTACGTTTTCAATGAACTTCTCGTGGAGGAGTCTGAGGTTAAGGAATTTTTCTCTAAGAAATAAAAGATTTTTTAGAATTGGTGTTAGACCCCAGGGCAATAGCCTTGGGGTCTTTGTGTGTTCGTGCTTTGTCGTGAACTTTTGTCTCGAACCATCGCACCAACTTGACCATATGTCGTAAATTCATTATATTTGCAGGTTTGAAAACGAATCATCCTAAGCTATGGGCATTTTTGACAAGGGAGTAAAAAACACGAATAGGAGTTTCTTCGACAAGCTTTCGCGGGCTATAGTCGGAAAGTCCCGCGTTGACGACGGCATATTGGACGCCATGGAGGAGGCTCTGGTGGAGACAGATATGGGCGTGGATACGACTCTGAAGATTATCGACAACCTTGAGGAGCGTGTCAGCCGGGACAAGTATGTTTCCCTTGAAGAGCTTACAGAGATGCTTCGGAATGAGATTTCCAAGCTTCTTGACGTTGACGGGGCACCTGTTTCTGACGGACGCCCGGATCTTGAGCGGATGATAGACACAACCAAGAAGCCGTATGTCATTCTCGTCGTGGGGGTGAACGGTGTCGGCAAAACGACTACAATCGGAAAGATTGCCGCTAAGCTCGCCGCTTCAGGAAAGAAGGTCGTGCTCGGGGCCGCGGATACGTTCAGGGCCGCAGCCGTTGACCAACTTGTGATTTGGTCGCAACGGGCTGGGGTTGACATCGTGCGTCAGGAAATGGGCTCGGATCCGGCTTCGGTTGCCTACGATGCGGTGAAGTCGGCCGTGGCAAAGGATGCCGACGCCGTGATAATTGACACTGCCGGACGTCTTCACAACAGAATTGACCTGATGAACGAGCTGACCAAGATCCGCAACGTGATTTCAAAGGTTGTCCCGGATGCTCCGCATGAGGTCCTGCTTGTGCTTGACGCCTCCACCGGTCAGAACGCTTTCCAGCAGGCAAAGGAATTCTCCCGTGCGACGAAGGTCACTGCACTGGCATTGACAAAGTTGGACGGCTCGGCGAAGGGCGGAGTCGTGGTCGGCATCGTCGATCAGCTCGGAGTTCCGCTTAAGTATATCGGAATCGGTGAGGGGGTTGATGACTTGAAACTGTTCGACAGAAAGGAATTTGCGGAGTCGCTGTTCGACATATCGTCGATAAAGTGAGCCGGCAGAGGATAAAAAATGAAAAAAAATAAACTGATATGACTGTTTCGTATAATTGGCTGAAGGATTACATCAAGTGCAGTCTTTCACCGGAAGAGGTCGCTGCAGCGCTTACTTCCATCGGACTTGAAGTTGATTCCGTTGAGACTGTGGAGGAAATCCCCGGCGGTCTTGCGGGAGTTGTTGTGGCGGAAGTTGTCGAGTGCGTCGAGCATCCGGATTCCGATCATCTTCATATAACAAAGGTGAATGCCGGTGGCCCGGAACTCCTTCAGGTTGTCTGTGGAGCGCCGAATGTGGCTGCGGGAGAGAAGGTACTCCTTGCTACCATCGGAACAGTTCTCGGTGAAGATTTCAAGATAAAGAAGTCAAAGATTCGCGGTGTGGAGTCCTTCGGAATGCTCTGCGCTGAGGATGAACTCGGAATCGGTGAGTCACACGACGGCATCATGATTCTTGACCCTGCGGCAGTCCCGGGAACTCCTGCCAAAGATTATCTTCATCTCGCTACCGACACTGTCATAGAAATCGGACTTACGGCCAACCGTGTCGATGCTGCATCGCACATCGGGGTTGCCCGTGACCTCTACGCATATCTGAAGCACAACAATATTCCGTGTGAACTCTGCATTCCGGATGTATCCGCATTCACCGAACCGGTATCGGACGAAGGCTCAATCCCTGTCGAGGTCGTCGCGAAGACCGATGCACCGAGGTATTTCGGCGCGACGCTGCGTGGAGCAAAAGTGGGCCCGTCGCCGGAGTGGCTTCAGAAAAAACTCCTCTCCGTCGGACTCCGCCCGATTGACAACGTTGTGGATGTCAGCAATTTCATACTCATGGAACTCGGACAGCCGCTCCATACTTTTGACGCTGACAAGATTTCCGGAGGCAAGGTGATTGTCCGTGACGCAGAGGCTGGCGAGAAACTCGTCACACTTGACGGCGTGGAGCGTGAACTCAATCCTGCAGATCTTGTGATTGCGGACGAGAAGGGAGCCATGTGCCTCGCGGGTGTGTTCGGTGGCGCGGATTCCGGAATTTCGGAGACGACGAAGGACATATTCCTCGAAATCGCATACTTCAATCCGGTGACAATCAGGAAAACCTCGAAGCGCCATACCCTAAAGACCGATGCGTCGTTCCGCTATGAGCGCGGATGCGATCCTCTCGCCCTTGAATATGCCGCTAAGAGGGCTGTGCTCCTTCTTCAGGAGCTCACCGGAGCGCATCTTGACGGAAAGATCCGGCGTGTGGAGTCAGCGCAGTTCGCCCGCAAGCAGGTGGAATTGGACTACAGCCGCATCGAGAGCTTCATCGGCAAGAAGATAGGTAGTGGCACGATTGAGGAGATACTTGAAGATCTCAATTACGAGTTCATTGAGAAAAGAGAAAACGGGGCGCTCGTTGGCGTGCCGACATATATGATAGACGTCTACAGGGAATGCGACGTCGTGGAGGAAATCCTTCGAATCTACGGATATAACAACGTGGAGCTTCCCAAGGCTATGCGGATGTCTGTAAACCCTGGGGAGAAGCCTGAGCCGGAGCTTGTCCGCAACACCATTTCTGACTGGCTCGCGGCCAACGGTTTCGTTGAGACAATGAACAATTCGCTCACGAAGGGCGAGTATTATTCAAAGCTCACGACTTTCCCTGAGGAACGTTGTGTCCGTGTGCTCAATCCGCTCAGCTCTGACCTTAACGTGATGCGCCAAACGCTGATACTTAACGGACTGGAGGTGATCGCCTACAATATAAACCGCCAGATGACGAATCTTCGCATCTTTGAATATGGCTCCGTCTATTCTCTGAAGAACATCACCGAAACTCCGTCTCTGGACGATATTGACGAGCATCAGTGCTATGCGATGTTCATTTCCGGGGCTCCGGAGAAATCGTGGCGTACCGATGCCGGAAAGGGCAGTTTCTTCCAGCTTAAGGGTTATGTGGAAGCGCTTTTGAAGCGCTTTGGCGCGGATCTCTACCAAATGGAGACGTCCGAGGCGCCTGCCGACATCTTCTCTGACGGACAGACATATCTTCTTCCTGGCAGCCACCGTCAGCTCGCCGTTCTCGGTGTCGTGGCACAGCCGCTTCTCCGTAAGGCGGGCATCAGGCAACCGGTGTTCGCTGCCGAAATCAACTGGCAGGCACTCTTTGAACTCGTGAAACGGGACAAGATTAGCTATAAGGAACTTCCTAAGTATCCGGAGGTTCGCCGCGACCTCGCGCTTTTGCTCGATGAGGGCGTAAGTTTTGCCGATCTTCGCCGAACAGCCTACAAGGCCGGCAAGAAGATTTTGAAGAGCGTTTCCCTGTTTGATGTCTACAAGGGCGACAAGATTCCTCAGGGCAAGAAGCAGTATGCGCTGAGCTTTGTACTTCAGGATCTTGACAAGACCCTCACTGATGCTGATGTCGAGAGAATCATGCAGAAACTGCTGTCTTCGTTCCAGAACGAGAACGGCGCGACGTTGAGATAGTCTGCGGTGAAGAGGTTTCCGGCATATCTTGTTGTTCTGGCGCTTGCCGTCGGGCTTTCGCTCGCTTCCTGCGGGAAGAAGGAGCGTGTCATCCCGAAGGAGAAGATGGCGGAGATATATGCGGAGATGTACGTGCTGGATCAGTGGCTTGATGATAACCGCTCGCTGAGGCGTGAGGCTGACACTTCGTTGGTGTATGCTCCTGTGCTTGATAAATATGGCTACACCTACGATGACTACCTGAACAGCGTGGACGTCTACATGAAGGATCCGACCCGTTATTCAAGGATTCTGCGCAGGACTTCCGAGATTCTCGGCTCCCGTCTGACTGAACTTAAGGCCGAGAAGAAAGCACAGGAAGATGCCCTGAAGGAGAGCAGGAGGCTGGATTCGCTGAGGAATCTCATTCATCTGAACGTGGATTCGCTTATGAACTCCATGGTCCGGACTGCTCCGTCCGACAGCCTTGTCACAGCGTTCGATTCGCTCGGGTTTGTGGATTTCCGTTTCGTGCAGACAAGTGACACGACCTACGATGGTCCTGCAATGGTCATTAGGATAGATTCGCTTGCCGTGACGTCCGACAGCCTCACCGTTCTGACGGACACTCTCCCAGAGAAGGCGGAGGTGGATGGAACGAAGTCAGAAGTGACCAGGAAGGAAAGCGAGACTGTTTCGGTGAAAACTGACCTGATTCCGGAGAGCAGATCTGTTGACGGACAGCCCTCCTACAGCAGCGCAAAGAGAAGAATACTTATTCCAACGCGTGACACATTGATAAAAGTGAAGTGATGCTGCATTTCGACAATATAGTATATGGACCGATACACAGCCGACGTCTCGGCTCTTCGCTTGGAGTGAATATACTTCCGGCAGTCGGCAAGCTGTGCAATTTCGACTGCATCTACTGTGAATGCGGTTGGAATAGAGACGGCATATCCGATGGAATGTTCCCGTCCGCGAAGGATTGTGAGTCTGCATTGCGTGCCGCTTTGGAGAAAATTGCGAAGGACGGAACTCCTTTGAATTCCATTACGTTTTCCGGTAACGGCGAGCCGACTCTGAATCCTCATTTCTCTGAAATAGTTGACGTTACACTTGCTCTTCGGGATGAGTTTGCTCCCGAGGCGAAAGTCACCGTGCTCTCGAACGCGACGACCTGCGGAAAGCCTGCGGTTCTTGCCGCGCTGAAAAAGGTTGACAATCCGGTGATGAAGATAGATGCTCCGACAGACGAACTGGCTGAGTGTATAAACAAACCGTCCTGCATATATAATGTGCAGACTGTCGTGGACAATCTTCGCGCGTTCGACGGCAATTTCATTCTCCAGACTATGTTCCTGCGTTCCGATGCCTTCGACTCGGCCTCTCCGGAGGTCCTCGGCAAGTGGATGGATATTGTCCGTAAACTCCACCCTCGTGAAGTCATGGCCTATTCCATAGATCGCGAGACTCCGCAGAAATCTCTTCGCAAATATACCTATGACGAAATATCCTCGTTTGTGAAACCTCTCGTCGACGAAGGATTCACCATTCAAGTAAAGGCCTGAAACATCTGCACGCAACCGCGCATCTTATATAATAACCAATAACAGAAAAACTCATAAACTAAAATATAATGGTAAACTATCTCGAAAAATACGGATATTATCCGAAGACGTCGGAAATTGACGGGGCTATCGCCAATATTTCCGCGAATGTTGACGGATTCATGACAGAGGACGTCCTCAAGGCATGTTTCTCCATGCTTGACCTCACATCTCTGAAGACAAATGACACTGAAGCTTCAATCGCGACGCTCGTGGAGAAGGTCAACGCCTTCCCGGCAGACTACCCTGGATGGCCATATCCTGCATCAGTCTGCGTGTACCCTAATTTCGCGTCCACTGTGCGCGACACACGGAAGGGAGACTTCCACATAACTGTGGTGTCGGCATGCTTTCCGTCATCGCAGAGTTTTCTTGACGTGAAGCTTCTCGAATGTGCCAAGGCTGTTGAGAATGGCGCTGACGAGGTAGATATCGTGCTGGCACTCAATTATTTCCTTGCGGGCGACTATGAAAAGGCATCCGAGGAAATACGTGCCGTGAGAAAGTGCATTGACGAAGTTGCGGCAAAGCAGGGACGCAATGTGCATCTGAAGGTCATCCTCGAGACAGGGCTGCTCGTCTCTGCCGAGAACATTGCCAATGCCTCGTTTCTCGCAATGGAGGCCGGTGCCGACTTCATCAAGACATCTACCGGAAAGGTGGAGGTGAACGCGACTCCTATGGCGGCTTTCGTGATGTGCCAGTGCATCGCAAAGTTCTATGAGAAGACCGGAAAAAAGATAGGAATCAAGCCGGCGGGCGGAGTTTCTTCAGCAAAAGACGCTATTTGTTATTATTTGATAGTGTCAGCGGCTCTTGGCAAGGAATGGCTCAACAAAGACCTGTTCAGATTTGGCGTCAGCCGCGTTGCAAACAGCATTTTGTCCGTTGCGCAGCAGAAAACAATTGCGTACTTTTAACTGAAAGTTAGCGCAAACTTTTGTAAAAATCGATATAAAAAACGGCTGCTGGCGCGTGTCAGTAGCCGTTTTTGAAGATTAGCCGCTGAATATTTCATTCAACGGCTAATTGCATTTAGATTTGCCCCGAAATTTAAAAAACGACATGCTATGAAACGCTTTCTTTTATTTTTCGGGGCTGCTGTGACATTCTTGTCCTGCGAAAGAGTTGACCTCGGGACCGGCGACAGCTCCGCCGGCCGATATGGTGATGACCTGTCCCATGATGCCATAGTCCTCGGGCGTCAGCTGGATGACCCGTACAAAACCGAAAATGTGACCAGGGCACTCGCTGCCCTCTACCCAACAAAGGCAGACCGCGTCAATGTAGAGACCACTGACTATTATGTCCGCTTCCTTCCTGCCGATCAGGAGGAATTTGACTTCTTGAAGTCATTAGGCATCGAACTTCTTGACCATCCGGTTGATTATGAGATTGTGAAGGAAGGTGACTGGTACCATGACCCTTCCGTTGAAGAGGAGAACATCACCTGGCAGTATGCTGTGGTGCCGAAGGACTTCAGCTTTCCGGAAGTGAAGTACCAGATTTTGCATGAATGCTACATAGCTTCTCATGATTCCTCGACGAAGGCTGCGGATGAAATCGACTGGGCTGAGGTGGAGCGCAAGTCCTACGAGCTGACGGGCAACGGAAGTCTGATCGCGGAAGCCGGAACTCTCACCAGGGGAGGCCGTGTCACTCCGTCCGGGAGACTGACGATTGTGGACGACGCCGCCAACGGAGGCAAGCCTTTCGGCGTTTCGGGTGTGATGGTCAGCTGCAATGCCTTCGTGAAATTTGCGACTGCCTATACGGACAGGGACGGCTACTACACGATGAACAAGGAGTTCTCTTCAAAGATTCGCTACCGAATAGTGTTCAAGAACGAGAGAAACTTTGCCTTGGGTCTCAATCTGATACTTGTTCCCGCATCCGTGTCCACTCTCGGCAAGGCTGAACCTGACGGCATAAGCATGACCATCACCAGGGATTCTGATGAAAAACTGTTCAGAAGGTGTGTCGTGAACAATGCGGTCTACGACTACATAGGGCGTTGCGACAAAAAGGATATGAACGTGGGCGAACCGCCGAAGGACCTCCGGATATGGCTTCTGTCTAAGCTTGACCCGAGCAGTACCCCGATGATTCACCAGGGGGCTGTGGTCAGCCATCCTCTCATCGCGGGATTCCTCGGGCCGTATGCGCTTTTGGTCAAGCTGTTCGCTCCGGACATTACTCTCGGTATGTCGGGGAAGAACGATTATAAAACCATATATAGTACAGTGAATCACGAACTTGCACATGCAAGCCATTATGCCAAGGTCGGAAACGACTATTGGAACAAATATGTCGAATACATCCTTACTTCTTTCGTGTCGAGCGGCACGGCATACGGCTCAGGGAAGGAGGACGGCGCCGGCTACTGTGAGGTAGGTGAGATGTGGGCCTACTATCTTCAGTGTGTAATGGAAAAGGACCGCTATGGCGGAAAACTGTCCGACTCGGGCGAATATGAGTGGTTCAGGCCTCAGATTCTGAAATACATAGGAGAGCGCGGAGTTAGCCGCGGGGATATATTCAAGGCTCTTGACGGTGGTACGGCATCGCTCGCGGCATTCAAGACATCCCTGATAAAGGCCCGCCCTGACAAACGTGCGGTAATAGAACAGGCATTCTCCAGATATTCAAAGGAATAACGCTATGAACACCACTGTCGGACAAGTCTTTCGTCGTGCCGCCGCGGCTGTCCTGCTCTCTGCATTAACTTCTCTTGCGGCTCCGGCACAGCGCTTCAACATATCGACTAACCTGATGGAATATGCCAACCTCGGCACGCTCAATCTTGACGTGTCATACGGTGTGGCCAGGAACTGGTCTGTAGGGGCAGGCGTGCGCTGCAACCCGTTCAAGTTCGAGTCCGAGCGGAGAGGAGTGTTCTTCAACCGGCAGCAGTCATATTCTGTCGGCGCACGCTATTGGCTCTGGCACATAAACACCGGTTGGTGGTTCGGGAGCAAGCTGCGTTTTCAGGAATACAGCTCCGGTGGCGTGTTCTCGGACGGTTCCGAGGAGGGAAACCGCTACGGAGTAGGGATGTATGCCGGCTATTCCTACATGATATTCCCGCATTTCAACATCGAGTTCGGACTCGGCATGTGGGGCGGGGGCGGCAGCTACCGGAGCTACTCGTGCCCTGTCTGCGGAATCACCGTAGGGGAGGGAAACAAGATGTTCATACTTCCGGACGATGTGATGATAGCTCTTGTCTATGTGTTCTGAAAAATATCTCAAGATGAATAAGATGTGTTTAGGCTGGCTTGGGCTGTCTGTGGCTGCGCTCGTGGCTTCCGTTGTGCTTGTTTCGTCGTGTTCTCCGGCACGGAAGGCACGGACGCTGTTTGAGCGTGGGGTGTTGGCAGACATCAGCATTCCCGGCCAGTCCGTTGACGAGCCTGACGATCTGGAGCAGAATCCTCCGGTTTCGGGTGAGTCTGAAAGGGAATCGGGAGAGCCGTTGATAATGAACGCGATAAGGGATGACGAAACCGGCGAGATGGTCGCGACGGACATTATCTCCGCATCGAAAGTCGTGGCACGGTTCAATCATGTTCCCGAGCGACTTGGAAACGTAAGCATCAGCTTCGATCTCATGGTGCCGGCGGCGCTTCTTGACTCGGACTGGCAGCTGAGGTTCTCTCCGGTGATGGAGATTGCCGGCGAGCATCGTTGTCTGGAGACCGTCAATGTCACGGGCGCCGGTTACCGCGACCGCCAACTGCGTGGCTACCAGCGCTATCGTGAATTCCTTGCTTCGATAGTCACTGACACGACTGATCTTATAATGATGCGACAGCTTGAACTTTTTATCGCAAGGTACTATCCCGAGACATACGCGATGAGAAGAGACTCGTCCATCGTCCCGGCTCCTGATGCGGAGAACTTGTTCGGCGTGACGCAACGAGATGCGGTGGCCCATTATTCCAAGACGCTGAAACATTATATCAACGACAGGAAAAAGCGTAACCGCGACAAGATGTTCCGCAAGTATGTGAAGTCTCCCATAGATTCGTCCGAACTTCGCCTTGACACCGTCCTTCGTGCATCGAACGGAGACTTCATATACCGCTATACCCAGTCATTCCGTTCCCTTCCACAGCTGAAGAAAGTTGTCGTGAACATGACTGGAAGTGTCTGGCGTTTCGGAGAATACATCTGTGACTTTCCGTCTCCTGACAGCCTTGAGTTCTATATAAGCTCTCTGTCATCCCTTGCCGACGACTCGCCGCATTACAGAATGGTGATACGTGAGCGTGTCGTGAGGGACAAAACATTGGCGCTCATTGATTTTGCTGTCGGGAAATCTGCTGTTGACACTTCTCTTGGCTGCAATGCGGAGGAACTCGCCCGGGTGCGCAGGTGCATAGGGGACGTGTTCGAGCGTGATGAACTCGAATTGGACTCGTTGGTCGTGACTGCGGCCTGCTCTCCGGAGGGCCGTTGGAAGTCGAATGCATCTCTTTCCCGTGCAAGGTCAGCGGCCGTGCGCGACTGCATCGCGGAGCTGTTCGAATATGGCGCGGACTCTCTGCTTCGCACATCGTGTCTTCCTGAAGACTGGGGCAGGCTCACGGCTATGATTTGCTCTGACAGCCTTGTGTCGAATTCGTCACGGCGTTTCTATCAGGAGACGGTTCTTCCGGTTGCCGACCCTGACTTGAGAGAACAGCGGCTGCGAAAGATTCCGGAATATAGATATGTGCGGGAACGTATCTACCCCAAACTGAGGACCGTAAAGTTCGACTTTCATCTCCACCGGAAGGGAATGGTCAAGGATACGGTCCACACTGCGGAAATCGACACGACATATATGCACGGAGTCGAGGCGTTAAAGCAGCTTGATTATCCGACGGCGGTCGCGCTCCTGCGCCCCTACCGCGACTACAATTCCGCGCTTGCCTTCGCCTCTGCCGGCTATGACCATTCTTCCTGGGACGTGCTGAAGGACATTCCGGGCAATTCAGCGAAGGTCTGCTATCTCAAGGCTCTGGTTCTGTCCCGTCTCGGACAGCGGGAAAGGGCAAGACACGAGTTCGTTGAGGCTCTTGAAATGGATCCGTCAATGCGCTACAGGGCCAATCTTGACCCGGAAATGGAACTTTTTCAAAAATAAATTATTAACATTCTTAAAATCAAAGTTTTATGAAAACAAAAATCTTTTTTGCCGGAGCTTGTGCAACGGCTCTCCTCATGTCCTGCAACAAGGACGTGACAATTCGTGAAGATGCCGGAAACGTGCCGGCGGAAACTGCGGAACTCTGTGTGAACATTCCTCTTGAAAATGCCACGAAGGCAGCCGGTGCCGGCTCCGAGTCGGACGAGAAGGCCCTTTCTTCAGTGCAGGTGTTCGTGTTTACCAATTCCGGAAACATCGAGGCCAGCAAAAGTTCCGATTCCGGAAGTCTTGAAATATCTTGCACAAAAGGCGAAAAGACTGTTGCCGCCCTCGTGAACGCTCCTGCGCTTTCGGATGTAAGGACGCTTGATGACCTGCGCTCCAGAGTGTCACTGCTCGGAGACAATGGCAGACAGTCTTTTGTGATGTATGGACAAAAGGCGGTTTCCGTGTCCGCGGCAAGCGTGTCTGTCACACTCGAAGTGCAGAGATTCGCCGCGAAGGTTGTTATCGGTAAAATCACCAACAAACTGGAACTTGCCCAATACCGGACAACCCCGATAACGATTGAGGGCATCTATCTCATCAATGTCGCCGGCAATGCCGCCCTTTCCGGAGCGGGAACACCGACTCTCTGGCTGAACAAGTCAAAGAACGAGACTCAGGCCGATGGCCTCTACAGTGAGACACCTGCCTCTCTTTCTGTGGAGTATGCTTCATCCGAAACATCCGCGCATCATTTCTACTGCTATCCTAACCCGACTTCAGAAGACTCTTCGGCTGCGGCATGGTCTCCTCGTCACACACGTCTTGTCATTGAGGCTACCGTCGGCGGTCGCAAGTACTACTACCCGATTACGCTTCCGGTGATAAACCCGAACACAGTCTACACCGTCAACGAACTTACGATAACAAGGCTCGGCTCAGACACCCCGGATCTTGAGTCCGTGCTCGGGAGCATCTCGTTTGACATAACGGTGGCTCCTTGGAAGACCGAGACGGTTCAGTCAGTGACAATCTAAAAGGTCTGAACCCATCATGAGGTCTCTGCTTATTGTATTGTCGGCCGTGTCGGCTCTGCTTGTGTCCTGCTCCATAAAAGAGGACAGGAGCGAATGCCCATGCCGGCTCCGGCTCGACTTGTCACCGGTTGATGCCAACGTTGTCGGAGGGAAACTTCTGTTGTCGATTCGGAACGAAGACGGATTCTCATATTCCGACACCGTTGACCTTTCTGTCGGGACGGGGCTTCTCGAAGTCAAGGTGCCGAGAACCGGCGTGCGGGTGAACCTTTGGTCGTGCGAGGCTGCGGACTTCGTCGGTGAAGACGGACTGGTCATACCTTTCGGGGACGAATGCCCTTCCGTCAGGATGTTCTCCTCGTATGTCGACACAGACTGCGAGACCTGCACAGAAACAGTCGGCATCATCAAAAACTATTGTCGCCTGACGGTGATGATGGACGAGAGTGACAAGTATTGGCCATACGAACTGAATGTCAGCGGCAATATTGACGGCTATAGAATTGACGGGACTCCGCGTACAGGGGAGTTCAGCCACTATCTTGTGCCTCCTGCCGAGGACTCCTCGACGAAGAAAGAAGCACAATTGCCTTGGCTTGAAGATAATCTTCCCGGTAGCCGGGAGACGGCACTTGTCCGGGAGTTGTCCCTTCCGCGCCAGAAGGATGCCTCGCTGAAACTCTCTGTGTTGGAGAAGACCTCGGTTCTCAAGACCTTTGCTCTCGGAAACTATATCTGCCAGAGCGGGTATGACTGGACGGCGGAGAACCTGCAGGACATAGTCGTGAAGATAGACTATGCCTGCACGAGGGTCAGCATTGTTGTGGGACCGTGGGAGCACAGCTACGACGTTGACATCGAGTTCTGACGCATTCCGTTGGCATGTCTTCCGATAAAAATTTACACAGTTTTTTAAAATATGAAAAAATTGTGTAACTTTGCACTCCATTCTGAGCGCGGGTGGCGAAATTGGTAGACGCGCTACTCTCAGAAGGTAGTGCCAGCGATGGCGTGCCAGTTCGACTCTGGTCTCGCGCACTTTATATGGAGACGGCTCTGACGGACCGTCTCCTTTTTTCATTCTTTTCGGTTTATATTTGATTCATCGCCCTTTTTTCATCAGCCGTATACGTCCAGTGCGCTTCTTCTTCGAAAAGAAATCTATACTCGAAAATAAAAGAAAAATCTGACGCGGTTAGATGATATGGGTAATTTTTTATACCTTTGCAGCCCGAATTTATACCCGAAAATTATAGTAGATAATATATGGAAATCAGGAACATCGCAATCATCGCCCACGTCGACCATGGCAAGACCACGCTCGTGGACAGGATGATTTATCAGGCGAAATTGGTAAGGGGCCAGGAAAATCTCGAGGAACTTATCCTCGACAACAATGACCTCGAAAGGGAGCGCGGCATCACAATTCTTGCAAAGAATGTGTCCGTTATCTATAAGGGAGTGAAAATAAACATTATAGACACTCCGGGGCATAGTGACTTCGGTGGAGAAGTAGAGCGCGTGCTCAATATGGCGGACGGGGTACTCCTGCTTGTGGACGCATTTGAGGGATGTATGCCTCAGACAAGGTTCGTGTTGCAGAAGGCAATAGAGATGGGGAAAAAACCTGTCGTGGTCATCAATAAGGTGGACAAACTGAACTGTCGTCCGGAAGAGGTGCAGGAGGAGGTGTTTGACCTCATGTGTCAGCTGAACGCCACTGATGACCAGCTTGATTTCAAGACTGTTTACGGAAGCGCAAAGCAGGGATGGATGTCATACGACTGGAGAAAACCTACCACCGACATCACCCCTCTGCTCGACACCATACTTGAAGCGATCCCGGCTCCGGAGGTCAAGGAAGGAACGCCACAGATGCTGATTTCATCGTTGGAATACTCTCCGTATGTGGGACGTATAGCCATCGGAAGGGTTACGCGAGGCGAACTCAAGGCCGGAATGAACATAAGCCTCTGCAAGAGGTATGACATAATCCAGAAGCAGAAGATCAAGGATCTCATGGTCTTCTCCGGCTTGGGAAAGACTAAGGTCGATAGCGTGCAGTGCGGTGACATCTGCGCGGTGGTAGGAATCGACGGATTTGAGATCGGAGACACCATCGCCGACTATGAAAATCCGGAACCGCTTCCACCTATCGCCGTAGACGAGCCAACGATGAGCATGCTCTTCTGTATCAATAACTCTCCGTTCTTCGGACGCGAGGGAAAGTTCGTGACTTCACGCCACTTGAAGGAGCGTCTTGAGAAGGAACTTGAGAAGAATCTGGCTCTCCGCGTGAAGCCGGGTCCAAATGCCGACTCGTTCATCGTTTACGGACGTGGTGTCCTTCACCTTTCCGTGCTCATCGAGACTATGCGCCGCGAGGGCTTCGAACTTCAGGTCGGCCAGCCGAAGGTTCTGGACAAGACTATCAATGGTCAGCGCTGTGAGCCTATCGAGAACCTCACGATTGACGTTCCGGAGGAGTTTGTCGGCAAGGCAATCGAGATTTCGACACGCCGTAAGGCTGCCCTCATCCACATGGAGAATAGGGGAGACCGCACCCATCTCGAGTTCGATATCCCGTCTCGTGGACTTATGGGACTCCGCAGCAACCTGCTCACTGCAACTCAGGGAGAGGCCGTCGTCGCTCACCGCTTCAAGGATTACGAGCCTTACAAGGGTGACATCGAGCGCAGGACTAACGGCTCGCTGGTGTCTCTCGAAACCGGTGTTTCTGTAGCCTACTCCATGGATAAGCTTCAGGACCGCGGGCGTTTCTTCATCGAGCCTGGCGTCGAGATTTATGCCGGTCAGGTTGTCGGTGAGCACACTCGCGAGAGGGATCTCAACATCAACATCTGCAAGACAAAGAAACTTACCAACATGCGCGCGTCAGGAAGCGACGACAAGGTTATGCTTCCGCCGCCGATAGTTTTCTCTCTGGAGGAGGCTCTTGAGTATATTCAGGAGGATGAGCTTGTGGAAGTTACTCCTAAATCAATGAGAATCAGGAAAATAATTCTTGACGAGATTGAGCGTAAAAGAAAGTCCGGAGCAGCCTCAGACAACGAGTAGCGACCATTGAGGACAAAAACTGACAGATAGAATTGATTTTAGCAAAAATTATTTCTATCTTTGTCGGCTCAAATCTATTTTGGTGTCTATGGAGAATTTTTTACTTATAGCTCTGAATGGATTGCCTTCCGGAAAAGCGGTGTTTGAGGGAAGGTTGGGTAAAGAGTTCTTTGTTGAATTTGGTAACTCGGAAATCCTTGATGCTGATGTGAAAACGATTGTGACTGTCGACAAGAGCGGAAGTTACATCGGAATTGACATGATGCTTGAAGGATACGTGACGGTCGAATGCGATAGATGTCTCGAAGACCTTGTCCTTCCAGTCAGCCGCACGGTGCTTCTTGAAGTGAAGTTCGGTGTCGGCGAGGCTCAGGAACAACAGGACGGGGAACGGGAAGTGCTCTATCTCTCGCAGGACAACACGGAGCTTGACCTCAGCCAGACGGCTTACGACTATGTCTGCCTGAGCCTTCCGCTCCAGCGTCACCACGGAGAGGGCGGGTGCAACCCCGAAGCTTTGAAACATCTCTGCGGCTTCGGAAATGATGAAGGTACGCCGGCCGATTCTCCGACAGACATTTCCGAGAGCCCGTTTGCGGCGCTGAAAGGCATGTTCAGTGAAGAATGAAAAGAAGATAATAAAAATAATTAAAAGTATAATAATATGGCACATCCGAAACGAAAGGCCTCCAAACAGAGGCGTGACAAGAGAAGAACTCACGATGTAGCTGTGGTCCCAACACTTGCAACCTGCTCAAACTGCGGTGCAACCATTATGTTCCACAGGGTTTGTCCTGAGTGCGGCTACTATCGTGGTCGTCAGATTATAGAGAAGAAGGGCGAGTAATCCCCTCTTCTTTTTTGATGGTCCCGTAGTTCAACGGATAGAATGGAAGTTTCCTAAACTTTAGATAGCAGTTCGATTCTGCTCGGGACTACGAAAAAAGGATGGTTTGGCAACAAATCATCCTTTTTTCGTACCTTTGTATTACTAAAATAAATTTTTTGACATTATGAAGAAGATTATAGCGACAGAGAACGCTCCGAAGGCAGTAGGTCCTTATTCTCAGGCCATTGAGGTGAACGGGACGGTGTGGGTTTCAGGGCAGATTCCGGTAAATCCTGCGGACGGCAGCGTCCCGGCGACTATTGAGGCCCAGTCTCATCAGGCGCTGAAAAACGTAGGGGCAATTCTTGCTGAAGCCGGGCTGTCATATTCAGATGTCGTGAAGACCACTGTGCTTCTTGCCGACATCGCTGACTTCAAGGCGATGAATGCTGTATATGCTGAATATTTCACAGAAAAGATGCCTGCCAGGGCTTGTTTTCAGGTTGCTGCACTCCCGCTTGGCGTAAAGGTCGAGATTGAGGCAATCGCGGTAAGACAATAGTTTGCAATGAATAAAAAGACTCTCCTCGTCGGGCTTTCGGTCCTGGCGGTTATGTTTGTGGGCGTTGCCGTGCTGATTGCCATACTTTATGGCGGGGACGGCGTCAAAGACGGAAAACCTCAGGTGAGAAAATCAGAGGCGCTGTTCTGCGCCGTTCCGTCCAATGCCGTCGCTGTGGCTCGGTTCGCTGATGTCAAGACGGCTTCGGAAAAGGTTCTATCGCTCGATGTGCCTCCTGCAAAAGGACGCGGCGGATTCGGAAAGGCTGTCGCTGATGCCGTGGCTGCCGGTCGGCTTCCTGAACTTTCCGCCAACGCGCTCGCCGTGTCGCTACAGTATTCGAAAAATCTTGTCCCGCTCTACGTCTTTGATGCCGGACGTGCCGGGGATACAGAAAATGATGCGGAGGTGAACCTGATTGCCACTCTGGCGTCGGAAGCCGGTCTTTCGTTCAATGACTGCGACTGCTCGAAGATTCTTTCCGTGACACAGGAATTGCGCGGCAGAAGACTTCTGCTTGTTTCCCCTGCCGACAACGTTGTCAATTCTTCCCTGCGGCATCTCAATGACGGGGTATCCATATATGATTCCAACGGATTCGCGGCAGCGGCTTCTGGGGTTTCAGCCTCGTCTTCATTGTTCATTTCAGTTTCGGCAGCCGACCAGATACTTCCGTCTGTCCTTTCCCCGTCCATCCGCAAGCACTACAAGTTCCTGACATCTTTCTCAGAGTGGATCGGGGCAGAGCTGTCCTTTGGTGAAAAGGGTGTTGAACTTTACGGAAAGGCGTTTTCCGCAAGGCAGACAGATTTTGCGAATGTGCTCGTTTCACAGAAACCGGCTTCCTGCAATGTGTTCTCGATAGCTCCTGCAAACACACTTCGGGCTCTATCGCTTCCTATGGATTCGTATTCCGGATATGTTGCGGCTTACGATGAATGGCTCGACAAAAGGATGAAACTCCAGGATGTCCAGAAAAACCGCAAGGCGCTCGCTTCCGCGCACGGGGTGTCTCCGGCAGATTGGATGTCTGGCTTAAGGCCGTCGGAGATTGCTGTGGTGTCTTTTATATGCGGTGACAAGATAGAGTCAGTCAATCTCCTGCGTTCTTCAAAGTTGAAGAATGACTCTGAGATACAGTCCTTTACATTCGGAGGTTACATGGCAGCGCTTTTTGGTGACGTTTTCTCACGCGAAGACGAGAGCTGTTCCTTCAGCTCCGGAGGTTGGCTCATAACGGGCTCCCGTGAAGCTGTAGGGGAGTGGGCTTCGGGAAGGGCACTCGAGTACAGCCTCTATTCAAAGCTTGGTGATGCCGGACTGAAGTCGGCCGTCCCGTCATCCGGGAATGCTGTGCTGTATTTCTCTGTAGATGAAGACAGTATGTCTCCGGAACCGGCATTTGGAAAGACTACGGAGGCCAAGCTTGCCGGGAAACTTGGCGGATGTGACATAATGCCGGCATTTTTATGCCTTTCTTCAGAAAAGAAGTCCGCGCTTTCCATTGACTGCGGTCTTTTCATGGCTGACATGAAGCGGTCAAAGGCCCCGGAGACTGAACGTGACGTTCATATAACCGTGCCTGAAGGGCCGTTCACTGTCAAGAACTCGGCCACCGGCAAGAACAACAGTTTTGTCCAGAACCAGAATCTTACGCTCAGTCTGCGTGATGAAAACGGCAAGGGTATGTGGACTGTTCCTTTCTCTGAAAAGCTGTGCGGAACGGTCTCCAATGTCGATTATTTTGCCAACGGAAAGATTCAGTTTCTCTTTGGAGCCGGCTCGAAGATATATATGATAGACAGGCTCGGACGGTTCGTGAGTCCGTTCCCGCTTGACCTCGGCAAGAAAATTGTACTTGGCCCGGCCGTCTTCGATTTCAGCGGGGCAAGAAAATACAACATTCTCGTCCTGCACGATGACAACACGATAAGGATGTACAACCTTCAGGGCAAGGTTCCGGACGGATGGAAGGACATTACCTCGGCAGACACGATTGTCTCCCTTCCGGAGCGCGTTGTTTCTGGAAACAATTCCTGCTGGATCGTGCGTACATCGCGTCAGACTCTGGTTTTCCCGTTTATGGGAGGTGTGCCTCTGACTGATTTTTCCGGAGATGCAATGCTTCTCCCGAGCACTGATGTGAGTGTCGCTGAAAACGGGGAAGTGTCGGCAAAGAGTTATAATGGGAAAATACAAAGGATCAAGATAAGATAGCTCAAGTTTCGCATTGCGAAACTTGAATATAATAGAATGCTGTCCATACAGATAGTGGCAGCGGAGTTTAATAAATTACATACAAGAATGATTTACAAATCAGTGAACAAAATGTTCGAGCAGGCGTTACGTGAAAACTGGGAACGCCCGGCTCTTTCAAACTATAGGGGAACCACGATCTTCTACAGGGATCTTGCCGAGAGAATTGCCAAACTGCATATTCTTTTCGAGCACTGCGGCCTTCAGAAAGGCGACAAGGTGGCTATATGTGCGAGGAACCAGGTCAACTGGGCCGTTTCGTTCCTCTCCGCGATGACCTACGGGGCAGTTCCTGTTCCTATTCTTCATGAATTCAAGCCCGGCAATGTCCATCACCTCGTGAACCACTCCGAAGCTAAGGTGCTCTTTGTCGACCCGATTGTGTGGGAGGGGCTTTCCGAGTCTGAAATGCCTGAGGTTCAGGCAATAGTGAGGGTAGACACGTTCAAGCTCATATATTCCTCGTCAGAAGACATTACATACGCCCGCGAGCATCTCAACAGCCTCTTCGGAGCGAAATATCCGGAATCGTTCGGCCCGTCAGACATGGACTACTATGAGGACAGCCCTGAGGAGCTCGCCCTCATCAACTACACTTCCGGAACTTCCGGATTTTCCAAAGGCGTGATGATTCCCTACCGGACCATTCAGTCGAACATGGAGTTTGCCGCGATTGCCTGCCCGTATATGGACAACAATTCGAACATCATAGCCATGCTGCCTTCTGCACACATGTACGGCCTTATGTTCGAAGTGCTCTATCAGCTCTATAAGGGTGTGCATGTGCATTTCCTGACCCGTGTGCCGAGTCCGAAAATCATTATGGAGGCTCTTGCGGAGGTGAAGCCGGATCTTGTGATTTCTGTTCCTCTCGTCATTGAGAAGATTTACAAGAGCAAGGTCCGCCCGATTCTTGAGAAAAACGGAATTCGCCAGATGCTCCGTCTTCATATCCTTGACCAGTTGATACTCAATAAGATAAAGACAGAACTCGTCAATGCGTTCGGAGGTCGTTTCCACGAGGTCATCATAGGCGGTGCGGCATTTAACAAGGATGTGGAAGAATTCTTCAAGAAGATACACTTCCCGTTCACCGTCGGCTACGGAATGACCGAATGCGGCCCTATCATAACATACGATGACTGGTCTACCGTGAAACTGTATTCATGCGGAAAGGCTGCGCCGAACATGACCATAAAGATAAATTCTACAGATCCGGAGAATGTACCGGGGGAGGTGCTTGTCAAGGGAGACAATGTATTTCTCGGATATTATAAGAATCAGGAGGCCACTGACGCCGTATTCACGGAGGACGGATGGTTCAAGACCGGAGATATGGGAGTGCTCGACAAGGACGGATATCTTTTCCTTAAGGGACGTTCAAAGTGCATGATTCTTGGACCTTCGGGACAGAACATCTATCCGGAGGAAATAGAGACTGTTCTCAATAGCCTTGCTTATGTGGTTGATTCTCTTGTGATTGAGGATAACGGAGGGCTTACTGCCCTTGTCTATCCGGATCTTCATCAGGCCGAGATTGACGGTCTTGCGGGAGAAGCTCTTCAGGCACATATCGAATCTTTGGTCAAGGAGGCCAACAACGAGCTTCCGAATTATGCGAAGATCAAGGCTGTGGAGATTATGCCGGAAGACTTTGAGCGTACTCCGAAGAGAAGTATCAAGAGGTATCTTTATCAAAGAAACAGCAAATAGTCACCTAATTATAATGGAAAAGTTTGACAAGGCCTATCTTGAAATGGCGACGGTGTGGGCACGCAATTCCTACTGCAAACGCCGTCAGGTGGGGGCGCTCATAGTCAAGGACAGGATGATAATCTCTGACGGTTACAACGGAACCCCGTCGGGATTCGAGAATGTCTGCGAGGACGAGAACGGTGTCACCAAGCCTTATGTCCTTCATGCAGAGGCAAATGCAATCACGAAGGTTGCAAAGTCCGGCAACAGCAGCGAGGGTGCGACTCTCTATGTCACTGCATCCCCGTGCGTGGAGTGCGCGAAACTCATAATTCAGGCCGGTATCAGACGCGTTGTCTATAAGGATTCCTACAGGCTTAACGACGGCATCGAGTTGTTGCAAAGGGCCGGGATTGAAGTCGAACAAGTTGATGAACAGGAATAATGAAACGTAACACATATGCATTGGTTTCGGCCCTGCTCGGTGTTTTCATCGGGGTGATGGCCTGCCTTATATGCGTCAGGCTTGCGGGACCGTCGAAGAAGTTTGACGGGGACTACAACCGTTGGCGCAAGTTGAACCTTATTCTTGAGCAGGTTGAGGAGAATTATGTGGATACGATAGACCAGAAAGCTATGACGGATGCCGCGGTTATGGCCGCTCTCGGCAAACTGGACCCGCATTCAGTATATCTTCCGCCGGTTGAACTGAAGGAGTCAGAGACGGAACTTGCCGGGAATTTTGATGGAATAGGAATTCAGTTCAACGTACCGAATGATACGGCTATAGTGTTGAGCGTCATTCCGGGCGGACCGTCGGAGAAAGCCGGACTTCTTCAGGGCGACAGGATTATACGTGTCGACGATAAGGTGATTGCCGGAATGAAGACACCGCAGGACTCGATGGTGCGGCTGATGAAAGGTCCTTCCGGTTCAAAGGTGAAGATTGTCGTCAATCGCGACGGAGAACAGATTCCGTTTGATATCACAAGAGGCAAAATTCCGGTTCATTGCGTTGACGCGGCGTTCATGATTGACGCGGAGACGGGCTATATCAAACTCGCGAAGTTCACGAGGACTACATACGTCGAGTTCATTTCCGCTGTTTCCAGACTTCGTGCGCAGGGGATGAATCACCTGATATTCGACCTTAGGGAAAACACCGGAGGCTACTTGGACCAGGCCTATATGCTCTGCAATGAATTCCTTGAAAAGGGCGACAAGGTCGTTTATATGCAGGGACTGCACCGCTCTCGTTCCGATCTGGATGCCGACGGGAAGGGAACTCTCAAGGACGTCAAACTTTCGGTGCTTATTGACGAGGGGTCTGCCTCTTCGAGCGAAATCTTTGCCGGAGCCATGCAGGACAATGACAGGGGAGTGATCATCGGACGCCGCTCGTTCGGGAAAGGACTGGTTCAGGAACCGATTAATTTTACGGACGGCAGCGGGTTGAGGCTTACCGTGGCGCGGTTCTACACCCCGTCCGGGCGCTGTATCCAGAAGCCATACGGAGACGACTATGCCTACGACATCTATGAGAGGTATGCCCACGGCGAACTGACTGACGCTGACAGCATCAAGGTCAATCGGGATGATGTCTACTACACCGTCGGAGGACGCGCCGTTTATGGCGGAGGCGGTATCATTCCGGATATATTCGTCCCTATGGACACGACACGTGCGTCGACATTCTACATCCAGTGTAGCAAAAAGGCCACAACGATGAGGTTTGCGAGCGCGATGTTCGACAAATATCGCTCTGAACTCATTCAGATTGACGATTTCGGACAGTTGGAGCGCTGGTTGGACGCGCATCATCTTGACCGTCAGTTCCTTGACTATGCAGCGGCGAAGGACGGCCTGAAGCCTGGACCGGGAGAGTGGAAAGAGTCTGAGGAATATATGATGGTGCAGATCAAGGCGCTTGTCGGGCGCTACTCCAAAGTCGGTGAGGAAGCCTTTTATAGGTTTTATGTAGGAATTGACAGGACCTTGCAGGAGGCATTACACGGCGAATAAAAAGCGGTCTGCAGCGGACATCTAGTTTATATTCATTATAATTCTTCTGGACATAGGATGCAGATTATTACAGCGGTTGCCGATATTCTTTACGAAGCCAAGCCTGTGTCCTTTGTAAGAGACGGTTACGTATCCGAGTGGAGAGTCGTCAAGTCTTATTGTGTCGCGGTGGAGAAACTCCAGCGCGACTTTTTTGTCGAGTTCGGCGTTCGGGAATGCATCCCTGCTTAGAATTGTCGCGAGCGCGAGATCGGCTGACGGAATCAGCTTACCGGCCTTCATCGTTCCTGCCGCGACACCTGCCAGAAGCGGCTTCAGGCAACTTTCTATGGCGGCAATCTCGCTTTCAATCTGTTGAGGAACGGCTATAATGAGACCATTCCTCTCCCTGAACGAAACCTCGGCAGAGAACACTCCTGCGAGTTCCTTGACTGGCAGGTCTGCGGTTCCACGGCTATCCGGGCGCCCTTTCTCCCTGCTTCTTTTTCCGGAACAGCCTTGCCTGAAGCTCATTTCGGTACTCTCCATCGCAGAGGCCACCCGGAGACCTCCATCATCTTTTTTCAGGACAGCACAATATTGTCCCTCACCGGGCACGAATCCCGGAGCCAGGGAATAGCCGAATTCCGTCCGCATCGGACCCTCATAAGGACAATCCGCCACCCGGACCGCAGCTCCGAGTTCGGATGCCGCCCAGCCGACGTTCCCGTCATTCTCATATTTATTGAACGTACAGGTGGAATATATCAGAAACCCTCCCGGAGCCAGTGCCGGCCAAATGTCGGCAAGAATCCTGCGCTGCCTTGCCACACACAGCTCCACATTATCTTCTGACCATTGCTCCACAGCTCCCTCATCCTTTCTGAACATTCCCTCTCCGGAGCACGGCACGTCAGTGACAATGATGTCGAAAAATCCCTCAAGCCTTGAGAATGCCGCCGGGTCAGCTGAGGTCACGACCACATTCGGGTCACCCCACAGCGCCACATTGTCCGCGAGTATTCCGGCGCGGTTTTTCATAACCTCGTTCGAGACGAGAATGAACCTGTCTCCGACCATTTCCCGCAGCGAAGCGGCAAGGTCCGTGGTCTTGCCTCCCGGAGCGGCGCAAAGATCAAGCACCCGCAGGTTTCTTCGCTCCGCCACCGGTTCTTCCCCAAGCATCTGCCCAAGCACCTGCCTGAACACGAAACCGACGAACATTGACGATGAATCCTGCACATAATAGGCTCCGGCATGAATCAGCGGGTCAAGCGTGAACACGGGGCGCTCCTTCAGAAAACAGCCCCACTCGCTCCAGGGCACTTTCCCATTGACCCCAGAACCGGCAATCTCTGTGGCCGTCCCATCCCCCGCCTTCCATTTTGACGGATTCAGACGCACCGACACAGAAGGCGGGCACTCCAGCGCCTCCAGCACTTTCCCGGCCGCCTTCACGCCGAAAGCTTCCTCAAGATATTTCTTGAAAAGGTCCTTCTGCATCACTCCAGTGCCCTTCAGAGTCCGAACTTCGACGCGTCAAAGCCATCCGGCATCTTCCCGTTGGACGCATCCACAAGCCCGTCCACAACCTTGTCGAGCCCATCCTTTATTTTCGACCCGAGCAGAGTCTTCATCATAAAGTTCAGTTCTGCCTCCACATCTATGCTGAAGAGTGTCTGCGATGCGGAGACAGTCGGCTCGAAATTCAGCGCAACCGTAAATGCAAACGGAGCCCCGTCATCCTTGAGGACAATCCTCGAATAGGGAGTCCTTTCGATGATGCGCACTCCAAACTCGAAGCCCTGCACCGTGGCGTGGATGCTGTCGAAATCGGCGGTCACACCCTCGCGCTTGTCCTGCGGAATCATATTCAGGATGTTCCTCAAATCCGTCAATGCCATATAGAGCTCATACGGGGCCTTTGCCACCGTGCCTTTCTTGCTGCTGTACTTTGCCATATCTAAACAGTCTCAAATTTAAATTTATGCGCCGTGCGAAAGAAAAATTCATAACTTTGCACGTTCGTTCGCTAAATGCAAAATTATAAAAACTTTCGCAATTGACGTTTATGGAAACGCACAAGATATACTTCGAGAAACGCTGCATCATAATCTGCCCTCCTGACGAGCCGGCGCTTTCCGATCCCAACGCAATCGTTTTTCGAATAGCAAACCGCTTTGGAATACACGACCTAATCGACATGTTTGAGAAGTCCGACTCTCTTCTGAGGATCTATATCCCCACGGAAAACGTCGGCCAGACCTATCATAAGATATGCTCCGAGTTCGTGCAGGTGAACGCGGGCGGAGGACTCGTGTCCAACCGTCGCGGGGACTATCTCTTGATTTGCCGCAACGGACTTTGGGATCTGCCGAAAGGACACCAGGAGGCAGGGGAGACCATCCAGACCTGCGCCCTGAGGGAAGTTCAGGAAGAAACGGGCGTCAACCAGTTGATACTCAGGGAACTCATCTGCGTGACCGACCATTGTTATCGTCGTAATGGTTTGTGGCATCTCAAGCACACCTGGTGGTTCGACATGCTCTACAACGACCCGACCGACCTCACTCCGCAGCGTGAGGAAGACATTTCAAAGGCAGCGTGGGTGCCGAAGTCAGCGCTGCCGTCATATCTGAAGAATACCTTTCCTTCGATTATGGAGGTGTTCCGAGAGAAAATGTAGGAGAAGTGAAACAAAATTGTGAAAATATCGTATAATATATTGTTTACGCTGAAAGAAAAAGAAACGATATATTATGAAGCTTTCACAGTTCAATTTCAGCCTCACGGCTGACAAGATTGCGTCCGAACCGCCGGTGTGGCGAGACGAGTGCCGTCTGATGGTACTCCACAAGGACAGCGGGGAAATCGAGCACAAGATTTTCAAGGACATCATCGATTATTTCGGCAAGGGTGACACCTTTGTCTTCAACAACACAAAAGTATTTCCGGCGCGGCTTTATGGCAAGAAAGAGAAGACCGGGGCCGAGATTGAGGTGTTCCTGCTCAGGGAACTCAACCGCGAACAGAGGCTCTGGGATGTCATCGTCGACCCGGCAAGAAAAATCAGAATAGGCAATAAACTCTATTTCGGCGAGGATGAAAGCCTTGTGGCAGAGGTGATTGACAATACGACATCACGGGGCCGAACACTGCGTTTCCTATATGACGGAAGCTACGAGGAGTTCAAGGATGCCCTGTTTTCTCTTGGTGAAACGCCTGTCCCGAAGTGGGTTAAGCCGCATGTCACGAAGGAGGACGAGGAAAACTATCAGACAATCTTCGCAAGTGAGGAAGGGGCGGTCTGTGCTCCTGCTGCCGGTCTGCATTTCAGCCGCGAGCTGATGAACAGGATGATTCTCAAAGACATAAACAAGGCTTTCATAACCTTGCACATGGGTATCGGCCATTTTCGCTCTGTTGATGTCGAGGATCTTTCCAAGCACAAGATGGACTCTGAAAGGCTGATCATCACTCCGGAGGCGGCCGGTATAATAAATTCTACAAAGGAAGCCGGCCACAAGGTCTTGGCTGTCGGCATCACCGTGATGCGCGGACTTGAAACCTTTGTCACGACGGACGACGAGGTGAAGCCGTATGACGGTTGGACCAACAAATTCATATTCCCTCCGTATCGCTTTGCGGTTCCGAATGCGATTGTTTCAAACTTTCATCTTCCGGAATCCACGATGCTGATGTCAGTTGCCGCTTTCGGTGGCTATGAGAAGGTTATGCACGCCTACAAGGTGGCTCTTGACGAGGGTTACAAGTTCGGACCTTACGGAGACGCACTCCTGATAGTCTAAGAAACCTTCAAAAAAAAGAAAAATAATATATAAAAAAAGAAAAAACCGTTTCCCTGAAGAGCTTGGGAAGCGGTTTTTTCGTTTGTTCTCCATAGATTTGCCGGACAGGAAAACGGTTTGTGAAATGGAGAACAATTATGAAACTGTCTGCCTTTGTGCCCTGAATTCTATTTTTGGATATGAACCTCGGGTGGCATCGGCGCTGATTGAAAACCTTGGAAGCGCCTCTGCTGTGTTCGAGATGCCGGACGCGGACAAGGATGCGGTGTTCGGACCCTACAGCAAGTATAGGGGAAAGATTGTGAAGAAAGAACTGGATGCGGCCGAGGCGGTGTTGCAGAGGCTGCGGAGAGATGGGACGGTGTTCGTCGGCATCACTTCTGATGAGTATCCGAAAAGGCTTAAGGGCTGTGAGGACGCGCCTTTGGGGATTTTTGTCAGGAGCGACAGCCCCGTGGAGCGGATCTTTGCCGGCACTGAGCATTATGTCGCAGTCGTCGGGACTCGGGAGATTACTCCGTATGGGGAACAGTGGTGTCGGGATATTGTGCGGACATTGGCTGACTCTGGCGCGGCCCCGTGCATTGTCAGTGGGCTGGCCTACGGGACGGACATCATTGCGCACCGGACTGCCGTTGAGTGCGGGCTGCCGACGATAGCCGTCATGGCCACCGGCACGGATACTGTCTATCCCAGTCGGCACCGGGGCTTTGCCGAACATCTTGCAGGACTGCCGGGGTGTGCCCTCGTGACGGACTATCCTCCGGGAACCGCTCCTGTGGCTCTGAACTTCATACGGAGGAACAGGATAATCGCCGGGCTGAGCGACAGTGTGATTCTCGTCGAGTCGGCAGTGAAGGGCGGAGGGATGATAACCGGCCGGCTTGCGTTTTCCTACAACCGTTCTGTCTATGCCTTGCCGGGACGCGGAGACGACAGTCGTTCGCAGGGCTGCAACCATCTTATAAGGGAGGGCGTTGCGGAGATAATAGACTCTCTTGAGGGTCTGAATGTACAGCTTGGTCTTTGTGAAAAGGGACGAGGGCACGGCGGAATAAAGGAGTGTGGCTGCCGGCATGTTCGGAGTGACGGCGCTGCTCTCCCTCCCGTCCAAGGCGACAATCCGGAAGTTTCGATGCGCAGCTGCCTGACTGAGAGATATTCACGGACACTTCCGGAAGACAAGATTGCAGCCATGACAGCAGTCCTGCTGAAAGTCAGGGAAAGGCGCGGAATCGATTTTGACGGGCTTTGTGACGCGACCGGGCTGCCCTACCGGAGCGTCGCTGAAGTGGCTGCCCTGCTGGAAAACGACGGGATGATAAGTGTTGACCTGCTGCGCCGCTGTTCAATACGGAGATAGGTAAATTGGCTTGTCTGTGTGTGCTGTCCTTCAAAAAATGCGTTTTATGCACCGCTTGTCGAAACAGATTCTTAAATTTGCAGCGTTATGCTGAATTTTATAGACACACACACTCATCTTTATGATGTAGCATACGAGGGAGACGGAGTTGGAGCCGTGCGGAGGGCGATTGAGGCCGGTGTTACGAAAATTGTGATGCCGGACACTGACGAGACAGTGAGGAACGCGATGTTTGCGCTCTGCGAGGAATTTCCTGAGAACGCCTTTCCTTGCCTGGGACTGCACCCTACCGAGTTCAAGGACAACTGGCGGGAGGAACTTGAGATGCTGGACGGGTATGTCGGCAGGAAAGTGGTCGCGATAGGCGAAATAGGGATTGACCTTCATTGGCGCAGCGATAATCTGGATGCTCAGATTGAGGTCTTCCGCTATCAGTTGGATATGGCCCTTAGGCTGAATCTTCCGGTCATAATCCACAACAGAGAAGCCACAGGGCAGATTCTTCGCGTGCTGGAGGATTTTCGCGGAAGGGGACTTCGGGGAGTTTTTCATGCCTTCAGCGGAAGCGCTGAGACATTCAGGGAGATGGACCGTTATGGGGATTGGATGGTCGGAATCGGCGGCGTTCTCACATTCAAAAAGGCCTCGATCGCCGAGACGGTGAAGACGATTCCGCTCGAACGCATAGTGCTTGAGACAGATTCTCCGTATCTTACGCCGGCACCATATCGCGGAACGCGGAACGAAAGTGCATATATCCCGATAATAGCGGATAAACTGTCTTCTCTGAAGGGCGTCCCTCTCGAAGACGTTGCGTGCGTGACGACGGAAAACGCCGAAAGGCTCTTCGGAATATAGGCATATCCACTTGCGGCGACATTCGTAAAGCTCATAATCATACCATTAAATATGAAGAAGAGAAAATCATCCATACTTATAATCTACACCGGAGGCACGATAGGAATGAAGTCTGATCCTACGGACAATACGCTCAAGCCGTTCAACTTCAGCCAGATATTGGACGAGGTTCCTGAACTCGCGAAGTTTGCCTGCAGGATAGACTCGTATTCCTTCAGTCCGATAATCGACTCTTCTGACGTCGAACCGTCGATGTGGCTGAAACTAGCGGATCTTATAGACGACAAGTATGACGAATACGACGGTTTTGTGATTCTTCACGGCACCGACACGATGTCCTACTCGGCGTCTGCGCTCAGCTTTATGATAGAGGGACTTACCAAGCCTGTCATATTCACCGGAAGCCAGCTGCCTATCGGAGTGCCGAGAACGGACGGAAAAGAAAACCTCATATCCGCAGTGGAGATCGCTTCCGCGAGGGACGCCGACGGTCACGCTATTGTGCCGGAGGTCTGCGTCTATTTCGACAATCTTCTGATGAGGGGTAACCGCACGACAAAAATGAGCTCGGATAACTTCAAGGCCTTTTGCAGTGAGAACATTCCACCGCTTGCCGAGGCCGGAATCAACATACGCTATAATTCTCGGCTGATTCTGAAGCCTTATGACTGGAACGCACGTCCCGTCTTTCACAAGAGGCTCGACACGCGAGTTTCCATTCTGAAGATTCATCCCGGAATCACGGTGCAGGTGGTAAGAAACATTCTGTGCGGTGCGGAGACGCGGGCCGTCATCATCGAGACCTACGGCTCCGGCAATGCTCCCTCTGCGGACTGGTTCCTCTCGGTGGTTCGGGAGGCACATTCGATGGGGAAGGTGCTCCTTAACGTGACGCAGTGCCCTTCCGGGGCGGTGAACATGGACCTGTATGCTACGGGGAAGTGCCTGAAGAAAGCCGGGGTGCGAAACGGTTATGACAGCACGACCGAGAGTGCGCTGGCCAAGCTCTTTGTCCTGCTCGGGGAGAATTCCGACAATGCCGAAGTGGAGGAATCGCTGGAAAGTAGCCTTCGTGGAGAGATTACGCTGTGATGCCGGCTTATTGTCGTAAATTGCGATTGCTTTTTGATTCTGCCGGCTCAAATATCGTGTAAATATTTTTTTGTATGATTTTTTATTGCTAAATTGCACCGATTTTTAAGGTTTTGGCAGTGCGGCGACGCGCTCCGTGACTCGGAGAAATTACATATTTTAACGAAAAACAAACAATTTAATAGTATTAATTATCAAAAAACAGTTATGAAAAAAATTTTCATGTTTTTGGCAGCTATTGGCTTGATGGCCTTTTCTGCACAGTTCGCATCAGCTCAGGATCAGGCAGCTGACGCTGCATCTACCGAAGAGGTTGCCGCAGCTCCGACTCAGGTGACTTCTCTCGCTGAATTGACTGCAGCCCAGGAAGAAGTTCCTCTTCACCAGGCAATCAAGACCAAATTCATTGAAGGTGGTCCTGAGTTCATGGCAGCCATCATCCTCTGCCTTATCCTCGGTCTTGCAATCGCAATCGAGCGTATCCTCTACCTCGCATTCTCAAAGACCAACACCAAGAAGCTTCTTGAAGGCATCGAGAAGGCTCTTGAGGAAGGTGGCGTTGAGGCAGCCAAGGAACTTTGCCGCAACACACGCGGTCCGGTAGCAAGCATTTTCTACCAGGGTTTCCTCCGTATGGATCAGGGAATTGAGGTCGTTGAGAAGACAGTCGTTTCCTATGGTTCAATTCAGATGAGCCTCATGGAAAGCGGTCTGAGCTGGATTTCCCTTTTCATCGCGATTGCCCCTTCTCTCGGATTCCTCGGTACCGTCATCGGTATGATCCAGGCATTCGATGCAATTCAGGCAGCTGGTGACATTTCTCCTAACATTGTCGCAGGAGGTATGAAAGTCGCCCTCATCACCACCGTCGGCGGTTTGATCGTAGCCCTTATTCTTCAGGTGTTCTACAACTATATTCTTTCTCAGATTGAGAAGCGCACCATCGAAATGGAGGATGCCTCAATTGACCTCGTTGACATCTTGGTTAAATATCAGAACAAATAAATCAGAATAAAATGTACGCAAAAATCATAAAAATCGTAGAGTGGGTTCTCCTCGCAATCGGCGTTCTTCTGGCTGTATTCGGTTTCGTTTACGGCTTCGTGTCGAACGACGGTCTCGCGACTGACATCCTGCTTTACTGCGCGTATGCTCTGGTTGTCGTGGCTATCCTCGCCGTTATCTGCCTCGGACTCTACTTCACGATAAAGCAGAACCCGAAGGGACTCATCAAGATGGGTGTCGGCTTGGTTGTCGCTGCGGTAATCGTCGGCATAGCGTACCTGTTGGCTCCGGGAACGGAGGCTGTCGGCACTAGCATCCAGACTTCTGCCGGGATGCTTAAGTTTACCGACACAATTCTTAATGTCACCTACTTCTGCTGCGGTGCCGCTGTTGTGGCAATTCTTGTAGGAACGGTGGTTAACGCAGTACGTAACAAATAATTACAACTATGGCCAGCAAAAAGACTCCAGAAATAAATTCAAGCTCCACGGCGGACATCGCGTTCCTGCTGCTGTGCTACTTCCTGATGACCACGACAATGAATCAGGATTCCGGACTGCAGCGCCGCCTCCCGCCTATGCCTGCGGAGAACCAGAAGGCAGAGGACCAGAAGGTCAATCGACGCAACATCATCATTGTGAAGATCAACTCTGCGGACAGGCTTTTCGCCGGAAATGAAGCAATGGAAGTCAGCCAGCTGAAAGACAAGATCAAGGAATTCCTTACCAACCCGACCGACGACCCTAAGTTGCCGGAGAAGAAAATCAAGGACATCGAGGGATATGGCGAATACCCTGTTTCCGAAGGTGTGATTTCTCTTCAGAACGACCGCGGTACAAGCTACCAGGCCTACATTGCGGTTCAGAATGAGCTGGTGAAGGCAATCAACGAGATTCGTAACGATTTCTCCCGCGCAAACTACGGCAAGCCTTACGACAGGCTCACCGAGGATCAGCAGAAAATCGTGCGTGAAGCGGTGCCTCAGAAGATTTCCGAGGCAGAGCCTAAGGATGTTTCAAAAAGATAGGAGAGAAGGATATGTCAAAATTTAGAAAAGACGGTAAGAAAACGACGCCGATGGCCAGCACGTCATCAACGTCAGATATCGTGTTCATGTTCCTGTTCTTCTTCATGGTGACGACCAACCTCCGCAAGACGGAGAACAAGGTCATCGTGAAACTTCCGGAGGCTTCCGAGGTTGTGAAACTGGAAAGAAAGGACCTCGCATCCTATATTAATATAGGTACGCCGGTGAAGCATCTCCAGTCGCAGTTCGGTACTGACTCGCGAATCCAGCTTAACGATTCCTTCAAGACCGTGGACGACATCCGTGACTTCATCGCTTCGGAGCGTGACTCCAAGAGCGAGGCCGACAGGGCGTTCATGACGGTCGCCATCAGAGCTGACGAGAACACGACAATGGGTATTGTAACGGATGTGAAGCAGGAGCTCAGAAGATGCTCCGCGCTGAAGATCATGTATTCGGCAAGAAAGGCTGAGAAATAGACAGTACTTTAAATGCAGAAGGGATGTCCTGAGAGAAAAACGATTGGGACATCCTTTTTTAGTAATCATCAAACAATGAACAAAAGAAAAGTATCAATAATCATTGCCGCGGTGCTCATTGCAGCGGCAACTGTCGCCACCGTTTTCTCGCTGAAGAAGCAGCGCACGGAGAGCGTTCCGAAGTATGTTTTTCTCTTTATCGGGGATGGAATGGGACTTGCCCATGTGGCTGCCACGGATTCTTTCCTTGCCTATCAGGACTCGTGCTATGGAGGTGGTTACCTCACATTCACCCAGTTCCCGGTTGTCGGTCTGACCCGAACCTACTGCGCCGACAGTGGCGTGACTGACTCGGCGGCGGCGGGCTCCGCAATTTCATGCGGACAGAAGACGAATACCGGACGCATTGGCACAGCCATCGACGGGTCTCCGATGAGATCGGTGGCATACGAGCTCAAGGACGCCGGCTATCAGATCGGGATCATGTCCGATGGGCCTGTAAACCATGCAACTCCGGCGGTTTTCTATGCACACGTCGACAAGCGCAACCAGTATTATGAGATAGCACAGGAAATTTCCACCTGTGGATTTGACTTTCTTGGCGGCTCTGAACTCATTGATCGTTACGGAAAGAAGCACGATAAGGAAGACGTAGTGAAGCTCATTGAGGCGGACGGCAATACGCAGGTCTGCTTCGGTCTTGATGCACTGACCGCCTCGACAGCCCGCACAAAGGTGCTTCTCCCACCAGCTCCTGAGGAGACATCCGACTTCGATGCTGCCGACCAGAACAAGAACTACGACCTCAGCATGTCCGGAGAGGGAATGCAGGCACCGGATTTCGTCAAGGCCTGCCTTGGTGTCCTTGATGAAGACAAGCCGTTCTTCATCATGTGCGAGCAAGGCTACATCGACTGGGCATCGCACAGTAACCGCACAATGCGCGTGATAGAGAGCGTCAAACTGCTCGACAAGGCAGTTGCCGAGGCTTATGCTTTCTATCTCAAGCATCCGGACGAGACTCTTATACTCGTCACGGCCGACCACGAGACCGGAGGATTCACATTCGGAACAAAAAGCTACAGAACCAACTGGGCTGTCCTTGACAAGTATTGGGAGGGATGCTCTCATGATGACTCGACTCTGACAGACGAGGCTAACCGTGAACTTAACATACAGGGACATGTCAACTGGGGTACTCATGGTCACACCGGATGTCCGGTTCCTATCTATGCGATTGGAAAGAATGCGGAGAAGTTCACCGGATTCTACGAGAACTCGCAGATTAAGGAGAGGATACTCTGCACCAGGAAATAATCCTGAAAAGGGAGGCTGTCTTTGAAAAAAATCAAAACAGCCTCTCTTTTTTTTGAAAAAGTAGTGCGGGATAGAAGCTGTTTAGATTTTTTGTTCTGTTATTTTGAGATGTATTTTTGAGTCAGATTTTTTCGTTTTGAGAGGAGTTTAGCTGTGCTAAATGACGAGCAAAATGAGAAAATATGGCCAAAAAGACACCAAAAGAACGAACATAAAATAAATGTGAGAAAAATTTAAACAGATTCTTAGTATCTTTGTAAGATTTTTAGTCTGACCGGAGGATGGCCGGACATAATATTTACGGAAATGGAAAAAATCATCAGAACCAAGGTCAAGGATTTGCTTGCAAGCGAGCCCGGCAAAACTGTTCTGGCAAAAGGATGGGTCAGGACAAAGAGAGGAAACAAGAAAATCAACTTCATCGCTCTTAACGACGGGTCCACGATAAATAATATTCAGATTGTCGTAGATCTCGCGGCTTTTGACGAGAATCTTCTCAAGAGGATTACGACGGGCGCGTGCATCGGAGTGACAGGCGAACTTGTCGCTTCGCTTGGCAGCGGTCAGGCCGTTGAGATTCAGGCAAAGGAAATTGAGCTTTACGGCGAGGCTGATCCGGATACCTATCCGCTTCAGAAGAAGGGACATTCCCTTGAGTTCCTCCGCGAAATCGCTCATCTCCGTCCAAGGACCAACACTTTCGGCGCGGTTCTGAGAATACGTCACGCGATGGCCTACGCCATCCACAACTACTTCAACAGCAAGGGTTTTGTCTATCTCCACACTCCGCTCATCACGGCCTCTGACTGCGAGGGAGCCGGCCAGATGTTTCAGGTGACGACCCTTGACATGGAGAACCCTCCGCGCACTCCGGACGGGAAGGTTGACTATAGTCAGGACTTTTTCGGACGCCACACCAGCCTCACCGTCAGCGGACAGCTTGAAGGCGAGCTCGGAGCGATGGCTCTTGGAGAGGTCTACACTTTCGGACCGACGTTCCGTGCCGAGAACTCCAACACTCCGCGTCACCTTGCCGAGTTCTGGATGATTGAGCCGGAGATGGCGTTCTATGACGTGAACGACAACATGGATTTGGCGGAGGACTTCATCAAGTCTCTGATTCAGTATGCCCTCGACCACTGTATGGATGACCTCAAGTTCTTGAATGACATGTATGACAAGGAACTCATCGAAAGGCTCCAGAACGTTGTCAAGACAGATTTCGTGCGCCTTACCTACACCGAGGGAATAAAGATTCTCGAAGAGTCTGGAGAGAAATTCGAGTTCCCTGTCTATTGGGGTGTGGACTTGCAGTCAGAGCATGAGAGATATCTTGTGGAGAAACATTTCGGCAGGCCGGTTATCCTTACGGACTATCCTAAGGACATCAAGGCATTCTACATGAAGCAGAACGAGGACGGGAAGACCGTTCGCGGAATGGACGTTCTCTTCCCGAAGATCGGCGAAATCATCGGTGGCTCGGAGAGGGAGGCGTCGCTTGAGAAACTTAATGCCCGCATCGACGAGCTCGGAATGAGCCGCGAGTCGCTTGAGTGGTATCTTGACACGCGTCGTTTCGGGTCGGCTCCTCACAGCGGATTCGGACTCGGCTTCGAGAGACTGCTCCTTTTCGTGACTGGCATGGCCAACATCCGAGATGTGATTCCGTTCCCAAGAACTCCGAAGAACGCTGAGTATTAGAATAATACAACACAAAACGCATAGATATGTTGATAATCGGAATTGCCGGGGGATCCGGTTCGGGAAAGACAACGGTGGTGAAGGCACTCACGGATCAGTTGAAAGAGAGGGTCGTGGTAATCCCTCAGGACTCCTACTACAAGGATTCCAGCCATCTTCCGATGGAGGAGCGCCAGAAGGTGAACTTCGACCATCCGGACTCAATTGACTTTGACCTTCTTGTCCGTCATCTTAAGGAGCTCAAGGCCGGCAGGTCTATCGAACAGCCGGTCTATTCCTACATCACCTGCTCGCGGAGCAAGACCGAGACCATCACCGTAAACCCGGCTGAGGTCATAATTGTGGAGGGCATTCTGATTTTCTGCTGTGCCGAACTCAGGGATCAGATGGACATCAAGATTTTCGTCGATGCTGACGATGATGACAGACTGATGCGCGTGATGGCACGGGACATCATCGAACGCGGAAAAACCGTGGAGACCGTGATTCAGCGCTATTCGCGCACGGTAAAGCCGATGTTCCTCCAGTTTATAGAGCCGAGCAAGAGGTATGCAGACGTGATTATCCCACAGGGAGGTCACAACAAGGTGGCAATCGACGTTATCGCTGCGACAATCGAGAAATCGCTCAATTCCAGCCATTAACAGGAGGCCTGCCATGCGACGGATGAATTCGGAAGACAAGGCAGGGTTATACATCACCGTGATATTCCATCTCACGGTGATTATTGTTTTGCTTGCTGTGCAGATTGGCTCGCAGCTGAAGGGGGACACGAGTTTTCTGATGGATTTCTCCAAACAGGAAGAGACCGAGAGACTGGAAAAGGAGGCGGACTTCAAGGAAAGCATCAGCCGCCGTCTGGACGAGCTTATCAGCGGCAGTTCTGCCGGTACACCGGTGCGTAATGTCACCGTCGACCGCAGCGCCCCTCTGAAGGACGACCGCAACACGGATGCCGAGGAACTCTACCGTGAGAACGAAAGGCTGCAGCGTGACCTCAAGGGACAGGACTCCCGTCAGGAAGATGCCAGGGACGAGACCGTGGACATGAGCAGGACAAATCCACGGGAAGAGAAAAAGAGGGACAACCGGCAGTATTCCGGACCGTCTGTGCTCAGTTGGACGCTTGACGGGCGCAAGGCCAGCACGCTCCCTATTCCTGCCTACAAGTGTTACAATGGCGGGGACGTGACTGTGCTCATAAAGGTCAACAACAGCGGCACCGTTGTCGCTGCAAAGGTCGTGGAGGCTGTTTCAAGCCCTGACGAGTGCCTGCGCAAGTCTGCAATTAGAGCGGCACGCACCTCGCGTTTCAGCGCATCGGCTTCCGCTCCAGCCTCGCAAGTGGGCGAAATAACCTACCGCTTTGTTGCCCAGTAGGGTCGGCGTCGGGGCGGTTAATTCTTTTTTCTTAACTTTGCCGTCTATGGTCAGTGGATTCATATCTCGCAGGATTCAGTTCAGAGGGAGGATGGCTTCGGTTTGCGTAGCCGTCAGCTTCCTCGTGATGATTGTGGCGGTGGCGGTGTCTTCCGGTTTCCGGAGCGAAATTCGCGACGGGCTGAGCGAACTTTGCGGGGATGTGACTCTCACGCCTCTGAACCAGAACTATATGGGAGAGTCCGAGCCGATTCCTTCCGAACCGGCGTTTCTGCCAGCTGTTATGGAACTTGACTGCGTGAAATCTGTCAGAGGAACAATTGTCCGCGCCGGAATAGTCAAGGAGGGCGATCTGATTCATGGGGTGCTCTTCAAGGGCGTTGAGGACTATAGGAAGAGCGACTCGTCGGCCCTGTCCGTTTCGGTGCCGTCACAGCTTGCATCCATGCTGAAAATCGGTGTGGGTGAGGACATTGCGGCGTATTTTGTCGGGGAGAAGGTCATAGCCAGAAAGTTCAGGGTGGAGTCGGTCTATGACGGAATCCTGTCTTCGGAGGACAAACTGATTGTCTATACGGATTTGCAGACCATGCGCCGGATTAACGGCTGGAAGGGAAGTGACGTCTCTGCTCTTGAGGTGTCGCTGAAGGAGGGCTGTCGCAGTGAGGAAAATATACGTCAGGCGGCGATTGATATAGGCGCTGAGGTGTTCTCACATTCTTCCGAGGATGAGCCGACTGTAATCGTGAGTTCGGTGGTGCAGAGTTTCCCTCAGCTGTTCGACTGGCTGAATCTCATCGACTTCAATGTGCTTGTGGTGCTGGTTCTGATGACAATAGTTGCCGGATTCAACATGATTTCGGGGCTGCTGATACTCCTGTTCGAGAATGTGCCGACAATCGGGCTGCTGAAGGCTCTCGGAATGAAGGATCGCGGGATTGCGTCTATATTCCTCCGGAGTTCTGCGGTGCTTGTCGGCAAGGGGATGGCTGTTGGAAATGTGGCTGCGCTCGGACTGTGCCTGATTCAGAAATACACCCACCTTCTGAAACTCAGTCCCGAGAACTACTTTGTCTCGTTTGTCCCGATCCACATAGACTGGCTCCAGATTTTCGTGGCGGACGCGCTTTCCTTTGCCGTCATAATGCTCCTTCTTCTCCTCCCGTCAATGTTCATCTCCCGCATCGACCCTGCCCGCACCATGCGGGTGGAATAATAAATCTTCCCGTCAGTTCACCCTGAGATCGCGGACACAGCGGACCTTATTGGCATTTTCATTATTCACGGTGACGACACTGCTTACGACAAAACCATATTTCCCTTGGTTCTTTACATTGTTTCCAAATGGACCAAAAGACCAATATGTCCTTGTCATTGTTTTGTAGAAATCAGCAGTCCCGTCGGTGGTCATATAGTAACGCATTATGGCGGCCTCTGTCTGATTCGGGGTGCGGTAGCCTTCGGGGCAGTATGGATTGCCGGTTCCCTCTGCTATACTTTTCCTGACTTTGACAGCCATTTTTCGCCATCCTTGTAACCTTCTGAAAATCAGC
>UQYV01000020.1 GCA_900545245.1 uncultured Bacteroidales bacterium | reverse complement strand
ATTAGGGGTATCTCGCGCCCCGGCGCGGTCCCTTCGGGACTTTTTAGTCGGCCCCATCATTTCTTGGCTTCCATCACGATGTCATCAACAAGATAGGCCATTCGCAATTCCACATTAACCAACGGATGCTCGACAATCATTGTTGTTCCGCGATATACTCTCATTTTGCAAAGTCAGAAAAATCATAATCCCCCAATCGTCGAAATCCCCAATTTTTTAACGGCGTTTCTATGCAAAATCCCCTAATTTTATATGGCAGAGAGTATCCCTGAATCCGTACATTTTCGTTGTCATAAGCAGTCATTTATTGTTGCACCGTGCTGTTCCAGAAAGAATCGTTTTTGCTGCTCAATCTCATTGCGCAGTTCTTCCTCGGTGGGCATATATGCCATATATTTGGCGGCAAAAAGTTGTTCACTTCCGTTAAGGACAGAATATCTTGCAAGAACTTTATCAGTCTCGGTGCAAAGTAATATGCCTATTGTCGGGTTGTCACTGTCGTCTTTTACAAGGGCATCATACATCCTTACATACATATCCAGTTGTCCGACATCAGCGTGTGTCAGCGGATGTGTTTTTAGTTCGAACAGTACATAGCGTTTCAATTTGATGTTGTAGAACACGAGGTCGATGTGTATCCGTCGTCATGTGTTTCTGCCTGTCAACAAAAGCAAAACCGCGTCCCAATTCCATTATGAACTGTTGCAGATGGTCTATTAGAGCCTGTTCTAGCTGACTTTCGTCATATTTGCTGTCTTTTCTGAATCCCAGAAATTCAGCGACAACAGGGCTCTTTATATATTCCAATGGGTCATCGGCCTCTATCTCCGGAGCCGGCAGCGCCAATCCTTCACGGGCACAGGCCATACGACGGCCATAGTATTGTGTCCCGATATTACGACTAAGTGTCCTATAACTCCACATTTGTTCTGAAGCCTCTTTCGCGTACCATTCTCTGGCTTTAGGGTCTGCCACTTGCAGAATTGTACGGAAAGGTGTCCATGTCAGATTGTGAACGCACGCGTTCACAATCTTCAAATCATTGAAATTCAGATAGAACTGTCTGAAATAATCCAGATTCCTCTTGCTGAATGTACTTCCATATAGAGGCACCAGCTGTTCTGCCAGATTCTTAATCAGCCGTGTGCCATACTGTGCACGTACTTCGCCATTCTGTTCCTCTTCGACTATACGCTTCCCGATGTTCCAGTATGTAAGTACGGCTACTTGGTTGGCAGTTGCGTATGCCTGCCGGCGTCCTTTCTCTTTTGAAAATTGCCACATTTTCTTGGAAGGATGTCCGAAAACACTTTCAATATTTATGTGCTGATTGCTCAGCGTCACAAAGTTAGAAAATATTTTCGAAAAAGGACAAGACACTTTATGGTATTGAGTATCGAACTGCGTTGTATGCAATAAGTTGATATAAAATCATAGGCAATGTTTCCGGAATGTAGAAAATGTGTAAATTTGTTATCCGTAGTTGACGAATAGAATAATGATGCGTATGAAAGAGAAACTCTCCACACAGTATAATGAGGCTGTTAAACAGATTAAGACAGCTATTTTACAGAGTCAGGCTAAAGCTTTGAAGAGTATAAATCAGGAACAATTGGCTTTGTACTATGGGATTGGACGATATATATCTAATAACAGTCGTGAGGGTTGCTGGGGAAAGGACGCAATATCAACAATAAGCCGTCAACTCAGCATTGAGATTCCTGGGCTTAGGGGCTTCTCTCCTCGCAACCTTCGGAATATGAGAACTTTCTACGAAGAATGGATTTGTTTAGATACAAATTTGGCAGACGCATCTGCCAAATTAACTTCTGACGACGATTTGGCAGACGTGTCTGCCAAAAAAGAAAAAGGTTTTTCTATGAGCCCGTTACTGTTGGACGATATTCCCATTGTAGCCTTCTTCAGCATTGGCTTTTCACACCATATTCTGATTTTGTCAAAAGTAAAACCAGTTGACGAACGCAAGTTCTACATCCAACTTTGCGCAGATCAAAAATTGAGTCATGATGCGCTCGAACGACAAATAGCAGCGGATGCCTACCATAATCAAGGCAAGATGCCAAATAACTTTGAGGTGACTATCCCGGACTATAAGCGGGCATTTCAGGCAATACAGATGTTCAAGGACGAGTATCTGTTGGACTACATCAATGTCGAACAGTTGGGCGAAAGGGATGAGGATATTGACGAGCGTGTGTTAGAGAATGATATAGTTCATAATATCAAGAACTTCATCATGACCTTCGGGCGTGGATTCTCATATCTTGGCAATCAAGTTCACTATGACAAACTTGGACATGACCATTGGGTCGATCTGCTGTTCTTTAATCGAGTCCTGAGGTCTTTGGTTGTTATTGAGCTCAAGAAAGGCTCTTTTAAGCCGGCGTACCTCGGACAGCTTGCCGCCTACCTACGAGTCCTCGACGATGAGGAACGTATTGAAGGGGAAAACCCATCCGTCGGAATTGTACTGTGCAAGGATGCCGACCGTGCTTATGTAGAATATGTCCTTCAGGACTACGCTAAACCTATGGGTGTCGCAACTTACAAGTCAAGTCAGGCACAACTGAAAGAAGTCCTTCCGGACGAAGAGGAGATGAAGAAACTTTTGCGATAAATTATGCGATTATGACAAGTATTGACAATTGTATCAAGGAAATGCCGGCTGTGCTCTTTGATGAGGGCATTTCCGCAAACGGAAGGTCTATGGGTGAGCAATTGATGAATCAAAAGATGATACAAAAAATCGCCGGGAACCATTGCTGATTCCCGGCGATTTCCGAGTTAGTGCCGCCCGCGCTTTTTAAATCACGCGGCAATCCGCTTTTTAGGCGATTTCGCCAATGATGACCTGTCCGTCCTTCACATCCACACTCACAGTCGAGCCACGTGTCACCTTGCCTTCCAAGATGGCCTTGGCTATGAGGTTTACGAGCTCCCTCTGCATCAGACGTTTGATAGGTCTTGCACCGTAGGCAGGATCATAACCCTCGGTTGTCATATAGTCCTCGAATGCTTCGGTGAACTTGATGCCGACCCCGTTTTCGTCCAGCTTTCTGCGGAGAGCGTCCATCTGGAGATGCAGAATCTCGCGGATATCGTCCTTGGTGAGCTGCTGGAAAGTGATGATTTCGTCAATCCTGTTGAGGAACTCCGGCCTCATCGTCGCCTTGAGCTGCTCCTCAGTCGCGTTGGAGGTCATAATAAGGATGGTATTCTTGAAATCCACTGTACGGCCCTTGTTGTCGGTCAGACGACCGTCGTCCAGCACCTGAAGGAGGATGTTGAATACATCCGGGTGCGCTTTCTCGATTTCGTCCAAAAGAATAACCGAATATGGTTTCCTTCTGACGGCTTCGGTCAGCTGACCGCCCTCATCGTAGCCCACATATCCCGGAGGCGCACCGACAAGACGGCTCACAGAGTGACGCTCCTGATACTCAGACATATCAATCCTCGTAATCATATTCTCGTCATTGAACAAGAACTCCGCCAGGCTCTTTGCAAGTTCGGTTTTGCCCACACCTGTGGTTCCGAGGAACATAAACGAACCAATCGGTCTCTTCTCGTTCTGCAGTCCCGCCCTTGAACGGCGCACGGCGTCGGAAACGGCTTTGATTGCCTGATTCTGTCCGATGACCCTCTTGTGGAGTTCGTCCTCCATCCTGAGGAGTTTCTCCCTCTCGCTTTCGAGCATACGGTTTACAGGGATGCCCGTCCACCTTGCCACAATCTCGGCGATGTCAGAAGGCGTCACTGCCTCATTAAGGATAGGATCCTTGATGGCATTCTTCTTGGCTTCCAATTCGCTGACCCTCTGCTTGAGGTTAGCCATCTTTCCGTAGCGGATTTCAGCAACCTTTCCGTAGTCACCGGCCCTTTCCGCAGCGGCGGCCTGAACCTTAAGATCTTCAATCTGAGCCCTGTCGGACTGGATTTCGTTGAGTATGCCCTTTTCGGCATCCCACCTCTTCTGAAGCTCAGCGTGCTGCTTGCGGGCCTCAGCGAGGTCGGACTCAATCTTGTCGAGTTTAAGGGACACGCCCTCGTGTTTTACGGCTTCCTTCTCGATTTCCAGCTGTTTGATTTTGCTGTCCAGCTCGGCAATCGGCTCCGGCACGGAGTTCATCTCAAGACGAAGCTTTGCGGCAGCCTCATCCACGAGGTCAATGGCCTTGTCCGGAAGAAACCTTGAGGTGATGTACCTGTGGGACAGCTCTACGGCTGAAATCAGCGCGTCATCCTCAATCCTCACCTTATGGTGGTTCTCATATTTCTCCTTCAAGCCACGAAGGATGGATATTGACTCGGCAGGCGTAGGCTCGTCCACCATAACCATCTGGAATCGTCTTTCCAGTGCCTTGTCGGTCTCGAAGTATTTCTGATACTCGTCGAGTGTGGTTGAACCGATGGTTCTCAGTTCGCCTCGTGCAAGAGCCGGTTTCAGGATGTTGGAAGCATCCATCGCACCTGAACTTCTGCCTGCACCCACCAGAGTGTGAATCTCATCGATGAAGAGGATAACCTCCCCGTCGCTGTCGATAACTTCCTTCACGATGGCTTTAAGCCTTTCCTCAAACTCTCCCTGATATTTCGCACCGGCGATTACGGCGCCCAGGTCAAGGGAGTAGATGATTCTGTTCTTCAGGTTTTCCGGGACATTACCGTCCACAATTTTCTGTGCGATGCCTTCCGAAATGGCGGTCTTACCGACACCCGGCTCACCCACAAGAATAGGGTTATTCTTTGTTCTTCGGCTCAATATCTGAAGGACCCTTCGTATTTCCTCGTCTCGCCCGATGACAGGGTCAAGCTTGCCTTGAGCTGCCCTCTCATTGAGGTTGATGGCGAATTTTTGTAAGTTTTCGTATTTATTCTCCATATCAAAATTGTTTAATGCAGCCATCTGCTGCGTTATACTCGTCGTCAAAATCCTCACAACCATCAGGTTGCTGCGGTTTTGACTTCTCGCAAGCCTTGCATCTGACTACATTAGACAATTTTGTATCTCGTTACTAATGCAGCCATCTGCTGCGTTATACTCGTCGTCAAAAGATATTCCGTTGGAAAGAATGGCTGACATTTTGGCAGAGTTGTATACACAAAAATCTTCCAGACGCCTTTGAGAGCATCTGGAAGACTATTTTATTATCTGCCTTTTTGACCGTCAGTGCGGCCAGTCGGGACGATTAGTTTGCCTGAGTTGTGTCGGCAGCCTCTCCGTTGAAGTCCGGAGCAGGTGCAGCAACCTCAGTGTTGATCTGATCGGTGATGTTGCCGCTCTGGTTGATGTGCGGGATGAATGTGGTGATCACGGACACAACAAAGATGAATGCAACGAGACCCCAAGTGATTTTTTCGAGCATGTCAGCTGTCTGACGTACTCCGAAGGTCTGGTTTCCGGTCGTGAAGTTGCTTGCGAGTCCGCCTCCCTTGCTGTTCTGGAGAAGGACAACGATTGTGAGCAGGATGCTTGCAAGGATGACAAGCACTGTCAGGATTATGAATAATGCTTTCATTATTTAATACTTTTTAATATTCTTATTTGTGTGTCCGGTTGATTGCTCAGCCCAATTTTTCAATAAGGGATGCAAAGTAAGCACTTTTTTCCGGATATGCCAAAATTAGTTGGGAATAAATTTGTTTCGCCTGGTCAAAATAGCCCTGTTCGGCATAGATTTCGGCCAAGGTCTGGGTGTAGAATCCCAGATGCGGCACCATCTGTTGGTCTCCTTTCGCGTGACCGTCTGAAGCCGAGCCTATATTTCTGAAAAGGTTGTCGTCCTTACGGCGCACGCCCTCATAGTCCGCCTGTGAGAAATAGTCGCCTCCCGCGATGTGTACGTCCCTATGGTAGCCTGTCTCCCTGTTTCCGCTCGGCTCATGCGACTGTGCGGCGGCACTTTCCTCTTCGAGATGTTTCCGGATCAGCCTGTCGACGTCCTCATCCGTATATTTCCGGGCAGTCCCTCCGGCAAGAAGGTCTGAAAGCTTCTTCCTGCACGGAATGTAGAGCGCGGCATCAGCAAACAATTTCCCTCCGCGCGCTTCCGTCCCCGCGACCGCAGTCATTCTTTCGCACAGTTCCTTTCTTGCAGCCCCGAACCACGGGTAGATGCTCACCACCCCCGATAGTTCCTCGACCGTAAGCTTCTTTAAATCAATCGTTCCCTCTGCCATAATCCTACCAGTTAGCAACAGTTGCGTTGAAAATGTCCTCGCAGAGCTTGTCGAGAATTCCGTCCGAGCCGGAAATGAGGTCGCCTTCTACGGCGTCGAGCATCTGGTCTGCAGAGAAGTCTGCGTATGCCGAGAACGATTTCTCAAAATCATCTTCCGGATATTTCTTGTTCGTGAAATATATCTTCACGTTCACCGTCAGACGGTTCATTGCCGCCTGCTCGTTGGCCGACACCGACGTCGCCTTCACGTCGTAGCCCGTAATCTCGCCGGCAATCGTGAGATCCGCGTCACCGTCCACCTGTTCGAGTTTCGTCAGTTTGCGGAACTTGTCCTTCATCGCCTCTGTGAGATCGTTCGCGAGCGTAGGGTTGACCTTGAGGGCCTTGTATTCGAAATATTCGATGTTCACTGTCTTCACGTCCGGCTGTATCGACGTCCCGGTGAAGGAATATATGCCGCAGGACGTCATGAAGATGACGAGCATCGCGAGAACTATTATATTATATGTATGCTTCTTCATAAAATATGGTGTTCTTATGCGTTCCGGGATTATACCCGCAGCCGCCCTATGAGTTCTGCTGCTTTATTTTTCTGTAGAGCGTGCGTTCCGAAATTCCGAGCTCCGCTGCGGCCGCCTTCCGGTTGCCGTCGTGCTTCTTGAGAGCCTTTTCAATCAGTTCCATGCTGAGTTTCTTTAGGGATATGTCTTGGTTTGCGTCCTCCACGAGTCCCTGCTCCTCAGGTTCCATATCGTCCTGCATTGGTCCTCCGACAGGAGAGTTCCACCTATGAGACATTCCGTCGTGGGTCCCGAACCCATGGTTTCCTAACTCCGGCTGGCTGAAGTCATGGCGCATCGGTGCGTCGTTCCCGTTCTCGGTGATGTCAAGAGGGTCTTGCGGCGAGGCGAGCGCCGGTGCGGTCTGCTGCACGGCTCCTCCCTTGAGAATCACGCCCTTGAGGTAGTCAACGTCCTGTCGTAGCTGGTAGATGGCTCGTATGATGGCCTCCCTTTCCTCCGGATTCCTAAACGTGTCCTGTCCCTTCTCAACAGTGGCCGGAAGCAGGTTCTCGTCCTGATTCGGAAGGTACTGGCGCAGGGTCTCGGCATTCACCTCGCACTTGTCTGCGCGGGATGGACATTTTGCGGACTCGATTGCGGAGACGGTTTCCGCCACGTTCTTGAGCTGACGGATGTTGCCGGGCCAGCGGTATTTTTTCAGGGCGATGACGGCATCTTCCGTGAGGACGACCCTCGCGACCCCGTATTTGTCAGCAAAGTCTGTGGCGAACTTCCTGAACAGCAGATGGATGTCTCCCGGACGCTCGCGCAGGGACGGCATCATTATGGTCACTGCGTTGAGTCTGTAAAACAAATCCTCGCGGAACTTGCCCTTCGAGACGGCGTGGATGAGGTTGACGTTCGTCGCGGCCACCACCCTCACGTCGGTCTTCAGCACCTTCGATGATCCCACTCGGATGAACTCGCCGGACTGGAGTACCCTCAAAAGTTTTGCCTGCGATGCCAGCGGGAGTTCTCCGATCTCGTCGAGGAAGAGTGTGCCGCCATCGGCCTCTTCGAAGTAGCCCTTACGGGTGTCGATGGCGCCGGTGAACGATCCCTTCTCGTGTCCGAAGAGTTCAGAATCCACGGTTCCCTCCGGTATCGCCCCGCAGTTCACGGCGAAATATTTTCCGGTTCTTCTCCTGCTGTTCTGATGTATGATTCTCGGTATGTTTTCCTTTCCGACTCCGCTCTCTCCCGTTATGAGCACGGTGATGTCTGTCGGAGCCACCGCCACAGCGATTTCGAGCGCCCTGTTGAGCGCCGGATCATTGCCGACGATGTCGTATTTGTTCTTTAGTGACTGAAGTTCGTTCGCGTTCATATTTCGGACAAAGTATCGGGCAAAGTTAAGAAAAAAAACGCTTTGAGCATTATTTTTGTATATAATGTCGTTCTGTCCGTCACCGACTGCTGATTTGTAACGAAAATTGGTTATATTTGCGCCGAATTGGCTCCGTGACGTGGCGGGGCATAGGAAAGATATTTTTTATAAACCTTATTTTAAATTCATAAACAATGAAAAAGAGCATCAAATTCTTGGCTATCGCTCTCGGACTTGCAGCAGTAGCCTGCAGCTCCCCTGAGAAGATGGCGGAACAGGCAGAGAATGTGATCGTAAAGTGCGATCCTGCCGTTCTTGAAGTTGTGGCCGGCAACATCGACGCCACAGTCTCTGTAACTTATCCGAAGGATTACTTCCATCCGAAGGCAATTCTCGCTGTCACTCCTGTAATCGTTTTCGACGGCGGTGAGCAGGCTATGGAGCCTTTTATGTTCCAGGGCGAGAAAGTGAAAGACAACTACGAGGTTGTTCCTACTGCAGGCGCAACGGTGACAAAGAAGGTTCACTTCACTTATGAGAAGGGTATGGAGAAGTGCTATCTTGAACTTCGTGGCGTAGTTAGCTACAAGGACAAGAAGATTGACCTCCCTACGAAGAAGGCTGCTGACGGAGCCAACACCACTTACATGCTTGCTCGCAGCAAGGGTAAGGTTGACCTCAAGGCTGACGGCTACCAGGCTGTCATCGCAATGCCTGAGGAAGGTCAGATTCTCTACTCAATCAACAGTGCAAACGTTAAGAATTCTGAGCTTAAGAGCCAGTCAGTAAAGGATTTCCTTGCTGCTGTAGAGGCTGCTAAGGCCAATGAGCGCAAGACTATCGTAAGCACCGACATCGTGGCTTACGCTTCACCGGATGGTCCTGAGAAGCTCAACAACAAGCTTTCCGACAACCGTTCATCTTCTGCTGAGAAGGCATTCAACAAGGTGACCAAGAAGGCTCCTGTTGATGCTCCGGTCAACGTGAAGTCAGTAGGTGAGGACTGGGCAGGTTTCCAGGAACTCGTAAACAACTCCAACATCGAGGACAAGGATCTTATCCTCCGCGTTCTTTCAATGTACAGCGACCCTGCAGTTCGTGAGCAGGAAATCAAGAACATGTCTGCTGTTTACACAACTCTTGCAAAAGAGGTTCTTCCTGAACTTCGTCGTGCACGTTTCATCGCTAACGTTGAGTTCACAAACTACTCAAGCGAGGAACTTCTCCAGCTTGTTGAGGAGAACATCGACGTTCTTGACGAGCCGGCACTCCTTCGCTCAGCAACTCTCGTAGAGAAAGAGGCTGACAAGGTTGCCCTCTACAAGAAGGCCATCGAGAAGTATTCAAGCGCAACCGCTCAGTACAACCTCGCTGTTGTTTACGCAAACGCCGGCAAGGACGCTGACTGCAAGGCTGCCATCGCAAAGTGCGACGCAAACGATGCTGACGTGAAGAACGTTCTCGGCGTGCTCGCTCTCCGCGAGAACAAGCTTGACGAGGCTGCCAAGTATTTCGCTGCATCTGCAACTGAGACTGCTGTCGAGAACGCTGCAACTGTAGAAATCCTCAAGGGTAACTACAAGGCTGCCGCTTCTAAGCTCGCAGGCAAGAAGGGCTTTACTGCCGCTCTCGCAAACATCCTTACTGGTGACCTCGCAAAAGCTGAGGCTTCCCTTTGCAAGTGCGACTGCCCAAGCATCGCTTATCTTAAGGCTATCATCGCTGCCCGCAAGGGTGACAAGGAAGGCGTGAAGACCAACCTTGAGGCTGCAAAGAAGTGCGAGTGCTTCGCTAAGCGTGCTGCTAACGATATCGAATTTGCACAATTTAATTAACGGAGATGCATAAGCGGGCATCTGCTTCGTTGCCCGTCTTGTCAAAATCCTCACAACCGAGAGGTTGCTGCGGTTTTGACTTCACCGGGCGCCTTGCATCTACCCACTTCTTCATCTCCTAATCTCGGAGTTGTTTCAGGATTCTGAAGGCTGAACTGAACTCTTGAGAATAATAGGTAAAGTCCCTGACGGAAAACCATCCGTCGGGGACTTTTATTGTGTGTGGGGGGGGATGCAAGAATTTTATAAAACAATGTAATGATTCGCAGATGCCGGATATAGTCGTGGCTTTTTTCATATCTTTGTGATACAGCAAATGATTATGATACGAAAACTACTATCCACTGTTTTGTTGTTGCTCTCGTATCTCTTTTGGGGACTGGGAGATATGTGTATGGCGGGCAACATTTCGTTCTCTCCTGTTTTCCCGAGGAACGAGTATTTCTCGGACCGCATAGTTGTCGATTTGTTGCGTGACAGGAGGGGCTATTTATGGATAGGGACGCTGGATGGACTGCTCCTCTACAACGGGTCAGACTTCAAATGCTTCACAAGAGACGATCTTCACACTGGTTCCAGTGCCATAAGTTCCATTTTCGAGGACAGTCGGGGAAACGTCTGGGTCGGCACTGAGGGTGGGCTTTGCATGTATTCGATGGAGACCGACACATTTGTTCCCATTGATACCGCCGCTCAGGATGAGGCAAGAATAGATACGAAGGTCGGCTGCATCCGTGAGGATAGCTCGGGGATTATCTGGTTTTCTGTGAAATCCAAAGGACTGTGGTCATACGACCCTCGCTCCTGCGCTTTCCGGCAGTACCTCTGTGATGGTAAAAATGGAGTCACTGCTCCGAAAATCAATTCTTTTGTTATCGATGGGAACGGTTCTTTCATAATCTCCGTCTATTGTGGAGGGCTGCTTTTCTGTAGGGACAACTTCCGAAGCGTAGAACCTCTTGAGATTCCGCTATTCGACTTCAGCTCAGACAATTTCCCGCAGTTGCTGACAGACGGGAGAAACTGTGTCTACGGATGTAGCCGGGGCTATGGGCTTTGCGAGATTTTTCCCTACACATCGAAGGCCAATGTCCTGATTCGTCCGGACAATGGGGCTCAGCCCAATGGACTTTGCATGGATCATTCACGCCGCCTTATTTACATGGCAACCTCACGCGGACTCTATACCTACAGCTTGGCTACGGGAGAAAAGGAGCGGCTTGACCTTTCAAACACATTCGGACTTCCATCGGAGAGTTTTTCCTGTGTCGCGTCCTGCGGAAATGACGGGCTCGTGGCAGGATTGAGCATGGGAAATGTTTTCTACAGTTCTCTACGGAATGATTTCATCCGCAAGTGGGGCAAGCTGTCCGACGGGGAGACTCTTCACAACTCCAGGGTGAAGCGATTTCAGGAAGATGGGCAGGGAAATGTCTGGGGACTTACAGCGTCCGGATGCGGAATCATACGACTGAATGCTGAAAACGGACTTTTGGAGCGCATTTCTTTCAGAGGCGTTCCGGAACATTGTGACGAATTGCTTTTTGTCGGCGACAGGCTGTGGCTGAGTTCTGGTTCGTGTCTTTATGACGTCGACACGAAGACGGGCAGCTCGGTCAGATATTCTGCCGATTTCCTCGGAGCTGCTTCTCTGATTGACAGACCGGCCTATCCTATTGTCAGTATTGACGACACGGTACTCTTCGGTACGGCTCTCGGTGTCGGCACTATCGACCGGAAGACAGGAGACGTTGGATGTCTGCCTGGGTTGGAAGAGTGCAATGTGAACGGACTGTTTTGCGAGGGGGATACGCTTCTTATGTCTACCTATGCCCACGGGCTGGTTAGATACGACCTGAAGGAAAGGTCTGTGGTTCACGGCCCCGATGACAGGCGGCTGCTTGAAGTCACAGGGCGTCGGCTCAACGGCGTGTTGAAGGACAGCATGGGACGGATATGGGTGGCGACAAACGAAAGCGGTGTCGTTGTTGTCTCTCCGGACGGCAGCGTGCGTGTGCTTGACTCGAAAAACACTTTCGGAGCGTTGAGGTCTGACATAGTCAAGAGCATGCAGTGCGACTACTCCGGGACGGTGTGGGTGACCACGGAAAACGGCATGACCTCAATATCTTCCGACCTTGAGCGCTATGAGCATTTCTCGGAAACGGATGGACTTCTAAACAACCGCTTCATCTCAAGAAGCGGATTCATATCCCGTGACGGCACCTTGTATTTCGGTAGCCGTGACGGATTCGTCTCCTTTCGTCCCGACAGGGCAGAAAAGGCTGAACGGCAAATTCCAAACCTATATATCGACGGGATATATGTGAACAACGTGCAGCTAATCCCCGGAAACGGACAGGAACTTACGGAAAGTATAGAAAGGACTGACTACCTCTCGTTCAGACACGACCGGAACACATTTTCTTTTGCGTTTTCGCGACCATCCCTTCCGTCTTCCTCTGACGGCTACATAGAGTGCCGGATGGAAGGACTGGACAGGGAATGGGTGCGCCTTGGCTCCGACAATGTCTTTACATGCCGCGAGATGTCTCCCGGGAAATATGTCCTGCGGGCCAGGAGTTGTAGCAATTCCGGAGAACTCGAACGGGAACACAGACCGCTGGAAATCGTTATCCGTCCTCCGATTTGGCGCAGCACCGCGGCCATTTCTCTCTATATCATCATGATTGTAGGCTGTCTTGCCGGCGGCTGTGTATGGCTTTGGAGGCGGCTTAAAAAAGAAGAAGAGGAGCGCTACCGGACGTTTATTGAGGAAAAGCTCGCCCTCACTCCAGAGAGAAAGATGCTCCGGGCCGCGCAGATGGGCCAGTCCCCGTCAGCATTTCTGCGTCCAGAACTTTCAGAGAGCGAGCGAAGATTCATATCCAAGCTTGACTCTGTCATAGAAAGCCACATTTCCGAACCAACGCTCACCTACGGCATAGTGGCCGAGCATCTCTGCATGGGGAAACAGTCCCTGAATCTCAAGGTGAAGAGCATACTTGGCGTGACAGTGAGCAACTACATCCTGCTCTATCGCCTGTTCGCATCCGTCCCGATGCTGTCCGAGGACGACTCCCGTGTTAATGTCGTCTGCTTCAATCTCGGATTCAACACTCCTTCCTATTTTGCGAAGTGTTTCAAAAATGCGTTCGGAATGCTTCCCGGTGAGTTTAAGGAACTGTAGCGCCTGGGGTTGTGTGATAGAATTCAACCCTTTTCCTTCGTTTATTTTCATCTTTTTATAAAATTGTTGCTCTGAGGAAAGGCTCTTCAGGGATAAATTTGCGGATAGAAATAATCACATAACTATGGATAAGACTTTCTTGAAACTATTAGCCGCTGTTCTGTTCCTCTTGAACGGAACAATGCTTTTCTCACAGGAGAAAAAAACTGTCGGAGGTGTGGTCAGTGACGAGACGGGGCCGGTTCCCGGAGTCGGTGTCATGATTTCCGGCACCACGACCGGCACGATGACAGATGCCGACGGCCGTTACTCCATTGTCTGCGTCAAGGGGCAGACTATCGAATTCAGCTGCATGGGTTATGAGACCGCGAAGGTCGCTGTCGGGGAAGCCTCTGTCTATGACGTCACACTTTCCGCTCAGGCCGAGCTTCTGGATCAAGTAGTGTTTGTCGGTTACGGAGTGCAGAAAAAGGTGAATGTGACAGGCTCCGTGACTTCTGTTGACTATGCCGAACTTGCGGCCTCTCGTCCGGTGACCAATTCAGCATCCCTTCTTCAGGGAGCGAGCGCCGGCCTTTATGTGCGTCAGGGCTCCGGTGTTCCGGGCAAGGAGGATGTCAGTCTGCGCATCCGCGGTACGGGCACGCTCAACAATTCCGACCCTCTCGTTATTGTTGACGGTGTCCCTGGTTCGATGGACTCCGTTGATGCATCAGAGATCCAGAATATTTCCGTGCTCAAGGATGCTGCGTCATGCGCGATATATGGAAACAGAGGCGCGAACGGAGTTATCCTCATAACCACGAAAAGGGAAAAGAAAGGCTCGTTTCACATCGATTATGCGGGAATGGCCGGCATACAGCAGCCGGAGAATACCTACAAGGTGGTGTCGAACTATGCCGACTACATGGAACTCATGAATGAGGCTTCATTCCAGAACGACCGTCCGCTTCCGTTCTCTCAGAGCATGATTTCTCTATGGCGGGACAAGGAAAAGGATCCGTACGGCATTTCGGAGTCGGGCTATCCGAATTACGTCGCATACCCGAACGTTGATGGAATGACGGCCTTCTACAAGACAGATACCCCTGTCTATCAGAAGCACAATCTCTCCGTGTCCGGAAGCAAAGACGACATAAGCTATCGTGTGGCGCTCGGCTATATGGACAATCCTGGAATGGTGATGAACAGTGGGTTCAAGAAATTTACCTACCGCGCCGAGTTTTCTGCCAAGCCGTTGAAATGGCTTGAGGTGGGAGCCAGAACCAACGGCTACTACAGCACAAAGGAAGCCGGCGACCTGACAAACGTGTTCGACTATGGAATCCGTTGGGCGCCGTGTATCTATCCTTATTATGACGGGAAATACGGATGGTACGAGAATCCGGAACAGAACTCTGAGGTAAGGAATAATCTCTACTTTCTGAACCGAATCCAAGGCCGGCAGGTTGTGGAGTACGTGTCGGTCACTCCATTTTTCAATATTGACCTTCCTTTCGGAATCAAGTCCAAGACGACGTTCCGCTACGGTTCAACACACATGGAGCGTGACGAGCACTCTATCACCCGAGATGCGTGGTCGTTCCGGACCGGGGAAATCATCAAGTCCGATCAAGACCTTTCGGCTCAGATTCGTAGGCTCACAACCCAGATTACGCGCAATATCTACTTCGAGACCGATCTCTCATGGGCCGAGACATTCGCTGAAAAACACGACGTGTCCGCGATGGTGGGCGTCGAGGCCATCAACAACATTGCCAGGGACTTCTCTGCCACGAAGAAAGGTGCCGAGAATTCGGTTCTCCACGAATTCAACAATATGCTCACTCCTTCAGCGATTTCAGGAACATCTTCCGAGTACTCGTCCCTATCCTTCTTCTCGCGACTTACCTACGCCTACGACAGCCGCTATCTCGTCGAAGTGAACCTTCGCGGAGACGGTTCCTCCAGGTTCGCAAGAAGAAGCCGCTGGGGATTCTTCCCTTCCGTTTCGGCTGCATGGCGCATCTCAAAGGAGAAGTTTATGCAGGGTAGCGGCATAGACGAACTGAAACTCAGGGCATCTTACGGTGTGCTCGGAAACAATTCTATCGGAAACTATAGCTACCAGTCGACCTATTCGTCCGGATATTCCTACGCATTCGGTGACAAACTCGGCGGCGGTATGATTTCCACCCTCGCCAACACTCTTCTTGAATGGGAGACCACCGCGACGGCCAACATCGGTCTTGATTTCAGAACATTCGGCAACAGACTCACGTTCGAGGCTGACTTTTACGACAAATATACCTCCGGCATCCTCTACAAACCGACGATTTCCTCAACCATCGGCACCAAGACTTCCCCTTACATGAACCTCTGCGAGGTCGATAACAAGGGATTTGAATTCACTTTGGGCTGGCGAGACCAAATAAAGGACTTCAACTACGGGATTTCCGCCAACTTCAACAGAAACTGGAACATGGTCACCAAGTACAAGGGCAAATTCGAGGAGGGATGGACGACCGATGAGGAAGGCAACCGCGTGTGGAAGAACAACCTCGGCGATGTCACTACCGGAAGCGTCAACAGAATTTGCGAGGGACATGAGATTAACGAGTACTATCTTCAGGAAAACTATTCCGGCTCGGGACAGTATTTCGACAGCGACGGCAAGGTTCTCCCGAACGGCGGTCCTACGGACGGAATGATTCGCACGCCGAAGGACATGGAATGGCTCAACGCAATGATTGCCGAGGGTTATAAATTCATGCCGAAGGAGACGGTGTCGAAGAACGGAATCTGGTATGGTGACTACATCCTTTCGGATGTGAACGGCGACGGCATCTACGGGGATTCCAACGACTACAAGTGGCAGGGCGTGAGCCGGACTCCGAAGTTCTACTACGGGTTCAATCTCGAAGTTGGCTGGAAGGGAATCAACCTTTCCGCAAGGTTCGTAGGAGCGGGCGGCGGCGCAATCCGTAGCCGCAAGGGCGGAGTCAACTACAGCGTGCTCCAGACTCAACAGACCATAGGTAAGGACATTGCCTATGACCACTATTTCTATGACCCGGATAATCCGTGGGATCCGAGGACAAACACGACCTCGCGAAATCCGCGTCTCACGATTACCTACGGGCAGGCTCTTAACGACAGCAACTTCTATCTCTACAAGACCAACTATCTGAAGCTTCAGAACGTCACCCTCAGCTACTCCTTCCCGAAGAAGCTCCTGAGCCACATCAGACTCACATCAGCTCAGATTTACGTCACGGGAGAGAATCTCTACACATTCAAGGATCGTCTCTTTCCGGGCGTGGATCCGGAATTTACGGATACGAACATGTATTATTCGCCTATCAGACAGATAGTCTTTGGCGTTAACCTGAAATTCTAAAGCATATTGACATGAAAAAGACAATCTATATAGTTCTTATGTTCTGCTGCCTTTCGACGGTTTCCTGCAAGGGCTTTCTGGACAAGATACCGACTGATAAACTTTCTTCCGACATAGTCTACACCGATCCTGTCCTGGCTGAGAATGCGGTGAGGGGAGTTTATAACAACCTGCTCTGGGACTTCAATACCACGGACAATGTGGTCTATAACTGGGACGCATACGCCGGAGTTCTCGACCCCGTCGATTATTTCCGGGGTTCCATCGTTTTCCTTTCCGGAAACGTCCTTTCTACCAACGGAGTGTTCACGACTTTCTGGAAGCGCTACTACGAAGGCATCAACAGGGCGAACGACGTCATAAACAACATCGGCAACGTTCCTGGAATGTCGGAAGCTGTGAAACAGCAGAGGACAGCCGAGTGCAGGTTCATCCGTGCCCTGTATTACTATCGGCTTAATTGTCGTTGGCGTGGCGTTCCTGTCTATTTTGAGAATCTTGCGCCGGATGAGTACACGAAAGGACGTTCCGACGAGAACACGGTCTGGGAGAAGATAATCGAGGACTGCAATTATTGCATAGACAACGATAACCTGCCGGACAGGTATGGTGCCTCGGATTCAAACTATGGACGTGTCACGAAGGGTGCCGCATATATGCTCCGTGGGAAAGTCTATCTCTGGCAGAAGAAGTATGAACTTGCGGAGGCTGATTTTCTCAAGATAGGAGAAATGGGCTATGGACTCTATGACGGCAACTACGCCGACCTCTTTCTTGAGGCCAACGAAAAATGCCGCGAGATGATTTTCTCTATCCAATATATTCCGCAGAAAGGCTTCGGGAATGCCCTGAGCTACATCTATGGAAACGTTGAGACAGTCTCCAAGGGTAACGACCAGTTTGTCGTGAATACGGACTTCGCTGACTCCTATCAGAATAGGAACGGCAAGCCGTTCAGCTGGGACGATATATTCCCTGGCTACAACAACCTTTCGCCGCAGGCAAGAAGCGCCTATTTCCTTAGGGATGGTTTGAACGATGCGGAGATTACTTCCCTCAAGGAATATGGGGCAGATATGTCCCTCTACCTTCCGTCGGGGAACGAAGCCAGGCTGAAGACTGCCTATGCCCAGAGGGATCCTCGGCTTGCCGCCACGGTGATACTTCCATATTCGACCTACGTCGGTGGCTCTACCGGTGCCGCCCTAACCTATACCAGCCGCTATCCTTATCGCAAAGACACTGCTCCCGAGCTTGACCTCCAAACCCGCTACACCACACGGATGTACTACTGGATGAGAAAGTTCGTGGCAAGGGGAACGGAATATCAGGCAAGCGAATACACAGGAATAGACATGCCTGTATTCCGTTATGCCGACGTGCTCCTCTGTCTTGCCGAGGCTCTGAACGAACAGGGTAGGACCGGTGAGGCGATAGCGTATGTCAACAAGGTTCGCGATCGTGCCGGAGTGGCTGAGTTGGACTCAAACGTATGGACTGTCGTCGAAGGGCAGGAGGATCTGCGCCGTAGGATTATCGACGAGAAGCATTGGGAGTTCGCCGGCGAGTCCGGAACCCTCTATGAAGATGAGCTTCGCTGGGGCGTATGGCATCAGAGGCGTTTCCTTGGCTCTGAACCTGGAGTTCAGAGTGAGGCTGGCCTGAAGCAGGTCTGGGGAGAGAATATGGCTCCTTACATATATGCCGGTGACTATTGCAACAAATGGGCTGTCCCTCAAGCCGAGAGGGAGCGCAACGGGAATCTGTCTCAGAATGACGGCTGGAATTAATAGGAAATACTTCCGGAACAGATGAAAAGGCTTATAACATCATTGCTCACGATTATCCTCGTCTCCTCTGCGGCCTACGGCGAGGATTTGGAGAGTGCGCGCCTTGAAATGGATCGTTCTTCCGAGATCGTGCTCGGAAAGGATGAACTGAAATTTGCCACGAAACCGGCCTATCCAAGGCTATGTCTAATGAATGACGGTACCTACATCCTCGCATGGCAGGAAACGATTCCGGGACGTTCCGATGACAACGGCAGGTACATCTGTTATGCCCTGTCTCCGGACTTGAAGACATGGACTCCAATGGGGCGCCTGTTTAGCAACAAGATGGTCGAGAATGTATTCGGGCAGCAGTCCGAGCGCATGTACAGCTGTCCGGAATTTCTGAACTTGTCGGACGGTAGTCTGCTCTGTGTCTGCTGCTACTGGAACCTCTCAACCTACAGCAGGATAGAAGGACGAGCCGACAACGGACTCGTGCTCAGGCGTTCCTTCGACAACGGCCGCAGTTGGTCGGAGGAGACAGAGATCTTCCATGGCCAGTGCTGGGAGCCGTTTATGTTGGAACAGTCTGACGGCAGGATTCAGTGCTATTTCAGTGAGGCACGCTCGTGGATAAGCAGCGCGAACTCCGGAACATCGATGGTTGAAAGTCTCGATGGAGGAAATACATGGATTCCCGACCTGAGTTCGCGCCCATATCGGGTGATGAGAAAAAAGTACTGGAACCCGACATGGGAAAGATTCCAATACACCGACCAAATGCCTGTCGGAGTCGTTCTTGACGACAATGGCAAGATGGCTTTTGCGATGGAGGATGTTGACATGGGTAATTACTCCCTCGGGATAGTCTATTCTCCTGACGGCGGAAATTGGAAAAAGCTTCAGGGTGCGGATGTCGGACCTTCCGAAAGAATCGACAGTCTTTCTGTCAATGCCACAGGTCCATATATGGTCAAGTTCCCGACAGGAGAGGTGCTCGTCACTTTCACAAGGAACAAGGGGTTGGAATGGCCTCTGATGTACCGCATAGGCAACTCTTCAGCATCGGCATTCGGACCGGAAAGAAAGGCCTTCGATAGAGGAGGTTGGTCCAGTGCCTGCATCGATTCTGAGAATACGGTCGTGCTGGTCGCGCCGTACAGGGGAGGTAAACTCCATATTGCAAGATTCACATTGGTAAAGTGACACGTTTTATGAAGAAAGAGATTTATGTGTTTATAGCTTTTGTCTCGGTTTTCGCCTGCACGAAGCCGGTCGAGGACAACAACAAGGAGCCTCAGCCTACGGAGATGAAGGAGATACAGATAGAAACCGCCATGCCATCGGCTGTGGATGGAGTGGAGTTTGCGTTCACGGAGTCGTCGCGGATGGTAGTGAACGGCGAGCGCTCTAAAAAAACGGAAGCCGACGGAAATTATGCCAGATTCACTTTTACTGACAAGGTGAAGGCTCCGTATTCTGCCGTCTATCCGCAGAGCGTGTATTCCTCTGTGGACAATCTGACGGTTCCCGCAAGGCAGAAATACATCTCCGGAGGCATTGACGCGGCTTCCGCCATAATGCTCGGCTATTCAGCCTCCGGCGGAATCGTATCCCTCTCACACGCGATGGCCTATCTTCGCCTTGTAATCAATCCTGGTTCTCTCGGTTCGGACAATATCTATGAAGTCACTATAAGCGGAGCGAATGGAGAACAACTTTCCGGAGACTTCAAGCCGGACTACAAGAGCTGCACCCTCGCTTCTACCTCCAAGGCCACATCTATAATCGTTCGGGACGCGGGAGATGGAATCCCTATGGGAACACCGGTTCTTGTCGCGATTCCTCCGAGGCGTTCCATAAAACTGAACTTTGACATCACCGACGTCAACGGAGTGAAGCGCTCGTTCAAATATGAGCAGGCTCTCACCCTCACGGCGGGTTCGATGAGCGAGGTCGCGCTCGACTTTGAGAAAGAGGCCGGCAGCGCCGAACTGCATCTCACCCCATTCACGAGGCTGAACGCCGGCGAGAGTGCCGTCGGAGACCATAGCTCAAAGGAGTCTCGGTCATATCTTGTCCAGATGAAGTCATCCTTGACCGAATACAACAATGACATCTCCGCCGCCAAACCTCAGACATACACCCGCATCAAACGCTTGCCGAACGGTACATATATGCTTCTATGGCAGCGCGGCGCACCTTCACGTTCGGACAATAACGGAATGGACACTCACTATGCTATCGGAAGCGACATTTTTGGTTGGACCTACAAAGGCTGCCTGTTCGAACACGACGACAATGCTCCCGGCTGCAAGGGCGGAACGGTGTCCCGCTACTACAGCTGCCCTGAACTCCTTGTCCTCCGCAGCGGAGAACTCATTGCCGTGAATTCTTTCTGGGCACCGTCTACCTATAGCGTCCAGGCGAACCGTGGCGATCACGGGCTTGCAATCAAACGTTCTTCCGACAACGGGCAGAGTTGGTCGGAAGAAAGCATAATCTACTACGGGCAATGCTGGGAGCCGTTCCTGCTTGAAATGCCTGACGGCGAGATTCACTGCTACTTCACCGAGGCGAGGCCATGGATAAGCAGTTCGCATTCGGGGACATCGCTCGTCCTGAGCAAGGATGGTGGCAAGACCTGGACTCCGGAGCCGGGCTCGGATCCATACAGAGTGATGAGGAAGACATGGTGGCACGCCAGCTCCAAGATGAATAAGTTCACTGACCAGATGCCTGTGGGCATCGACATCTGCGGCACCGGCAAACTCGCATTTGCAATGGAGGATGTTGACAGCGAAACCTCCACCTCGACATCCCATTCTGTTGCGATGCTCTATTCTCCGGGTACACCGGGCTGGAAATATCTTGATGGTGATGAAACGGGTCCATCAACCCGTACCGACAAGATCGGGCGTGATGCCTGTGCTCCTTATCTTGTCCAGTTCCCTTCCGGCGAAACCATACTTTCCTACTCGCGCGAAAACGGCACATGGCCATATTGCTATAAGATGGGAGACGCATCCGCAAGGAACTTCGGCTCCGAGAAGATTGCCCTTTCGACTGGTGGCAATTGGTCGGCCACCACAATTGACGGAACCCATTGCCTTCTCGTCGCTTCCGCATATTCCAAAGCCATACACCTCTGCCGCTACGCCCTCAACCACGACATTAAGGCAACGCGGAGAGTCGTGAAAGCCGATGGCGATAATTCTGAATGGCAAAACACCGATGATGCTCTCTATTTTTGCAAGGACGCTTCGACTGACGCAACCCTGCGCTGTGCCGTGGATGATGAGAATCTTTATATTCTTTTGGAAGTAAGCAATATACGTCTTTCGTCTTCCGACTATATGACTGTCGTCGTCGGCTCCTCCTCATCATCGTCCGCTTCTGTGAAAGTAAAAGTAGGACCGGCCATATTTTCCTCGTCTGACAAATCGGTCACAGCAGTCAGCGCATACGGCGGCACGCTCACCGACGACAGCGACATCGATACCGGATGGCTCGCCGAGATTGAGATACCTCTTGCCTCGCTGAACACATCTTCCGGCAATGTGTCAGTCAGCGCCTCATTTGACGACAACCCTAAAGACAGTGTTTTATGCTCTCTGTGAAAAGAATAATTGCCATAGCCTTGACGGCTCTGCTCGGAACATCGGCTCTCGCAGCGGTGAAAAATCACAAGTTGACTTCTCCCGACGGTAGAATCAGCGTTGTCGTGACCTCTGGAAACGGATTGTCTTGGTCGGTGTCGATGGACGGGAAGCAACTGCTTGCCCCATCTGCTGTCAGTGTCACCATCGATGACGGCTCCGTCTATGGCGAGGGGAAACTCAAGCGAGCCGAGACCCGCTCCGTTTCGCGCGAAATCAGCACTGCCCTCTACAAGAAATCTCTCGTTGAGGACAAGTACAATGAGCTTACGTTCACCTTCTCCGACTGTCGGGTAGTATTCCGCGCATACGACAGCGGTGTGGCCTATAGGTTTATATCCCGCAGTAGGCATGATTTCAAGGTACTCTCCGAGAAGGCGGAATTTCGCTTTGCGCAGGACTGGCCGGCGTATGTTCCATACACATCTGTCTTCAACTCTTCCTTTGAAAAGCAATACACGTTGACGGAACTCTCCGAATTTGATTCCCGCTCTATGTCCATACTTCCGATGATGGTCAAGGCCTCCGACGGCATCCGCATGAACATAATGGAGTCATCGCTGTATGACTATCCGGGAATGTACCTTCGTCGCGGGGATGACCTTCTGGAACTGCGGGGGACGTTCGCAGCCTATCCGGAGAAGGTGGCGCAGGGCGGGCACAACTCGCTTCAGGGAATAGTTGGAAGCCGTCGTGACTACATCGCGCACTGCTCTGCCGAAGAAAAATTCCCGTGGAGAATCATCGCCATAGGAGATGACAGAGCTATGGCGGACTGTGATCTTGTGTGGCTGCTTGGTGAAGACCCTGCGGAGGGTAGCGATTGGGACTGGGTGAAGCCGGGCAAGGTTGCGTGGGAATGGTGGAACGGTTGGAACGTGAAGGGTGTCGATTTCAAGGCCGGCATCAATAACGACACATACAAGTTCTACATTGACTTCGCTGCCGAGTACGGAATTGAGTATGTGATTCTTGACGAAGGCTGGTCCGTAAAGGGCGCAGCTGATCTGATGAAGGTTGTGCCTGAAATCGACATTAAGGAGCTGGTTGACTATGCCGCCGCCAGGAACGTTGGCATAATCCTATGGGCGGGCTACTGGGCGTTCGATAGGGATATGGAGAATATTTGCCGACACTATTCCTCTTTGGGTGTCAAGGGTTTCAAGATTGATTTTATGGACCGGGACGACCAGATGATGGTCGCGTTCCACAGCCGGGCAGCTGCAACTGCGGCAAAATATCGCCTCTTGGTCGATTTCCACGGCACCTACAAGCCATCGGGCCTCAGCCGCACTTGGCCGAACGTCTTGAACTATGAGGGCGTGTTCGGTTGTGAACAGATGAAATGGTGCAAGAGCGACGTTAACCAGCCTCTCTACGATGTGCTGATGCCGTTCATCCGCCAATGCGCCGGCCCGGTAGATTACACGCAGGGAGCAATGAACAATGCGGCACGCGGGCATTTCCGTGCGAACTATTCCGAGCCTATGAGCATGGGTACACGCTGCCATCAGCTTGCCGAGTATATGGTGTTCGACTCTCCTCTGTGTATGCTCTGTGACACCCCTATAAACTATCGTCGCGAACCCGAGTGCACCCGTTTCATCGCCTCCGTTCCGACAGTCTGGGACGAGACGAGGGTTCTTGATGGCAGAGTCGGCGAATGCATAGTCACAGCCCGCAGAAAAGGGGATGAATGGTATGTCGGGGGCATCTGTTCGTGGAAAGCGATAAATCTTAAGATTGATCTCGGATTCCTCGGCGATGGACTTTGGACTGCTGAGATTTTCCGGGATGGCGTGAACGCATCTCGCAACGGGACGGACTACATCCGGGAGATTAGGACGGTTGAAGCCGGCTCGTCATTCGGAGGGGAAATGGCTCCGGGCGGTGGTGTGGCCATGAGGCTGAAGCGGAAGTAATAGACGGCATATCCCCAATTTGATACGTGTGCTCCGAGCGGCGACAAACATTGGGATTACATTGAAAGTTAATGACAAAAAACTGATAATTATGGAAAAGAAATGTTTTTGTTTCATTCTCGTCGCCTTGGCGGCGCTCTCCTGCAAGAAGGACCCGAACTATTCAGAGTCCGGCTTTCCTCAGGGCGGAAGTGAATATCCGTATGTCTACGCCTCCATTGCCGACACCAAGGCATCCCTTGACGGAAGCAAGGTAGTCTGGCAGAAAGGTGACCTCCTCACTGTTTATGGAAATCCTTTGGATGAGAACTATAATGAGAAGGCTACTTATCTCTTGAAGGACGAGGCTGACATTGCCGAGGGACGCTTCACTTTCCAGAAGATGGTCTGCGGAAAGAAACTGACAGCAGTGAAGTTTGCCGAATTTATTTCAGGAGGCTCCGATCTCTCGTCCCAGACCGTTGAGCCGGGGTTGTTCCCTGCCTGTCTGAAGGGCGAGGCCGGCTCTGACGGAAAGATTGTTCTCGCTCACACGACTCCTTACGGGAAAATCAGCGTGACAGCCGCATCTTCAAAACCGAGGACGCTTTTCAAAGCGGCAGTTGTTGCCACCGGCATAGGAGGCGAGGATGTTGACACTCTCAAACTCGGTTTCTCTCCGAATGTTCTTCTGGCAGAAGATAAGGCGAGCGAGTACTGGTTCCGTGCGGCTGTTCTTCCAGAGAGTGCCGTCAAGTGCATCCTCTACGACATCGACGGCGGCTATATGGAGACCGAACTCGGTGCTCTCGCCTTTGCGGATGGTGTCGTCACTGAACTTCCTCAGATAAGTTACGAGCCGAAGAAGATCGTTACCTACTACCCTGGCACCGAATTGGAGCCTGTGGCTGTGCATCAGATGGTTGGAGGCGAAGAGAAGGATGTTCTTTGGGCTCCGGTCTATTGTGGCTACAGCATAGAGCACCCTAACGGACTGCTCTATCAGTTCGGAAGAAAAGCCGGTCAGCCATATTACCCGGCCTCACCGACTGGCTCAGTCTGCAAGTCTGGGCCGATTTCCTCCCCAGACGATGCATATTTCTACAAACTTGAGAACGGAGACTGGTATGGCGGCACATCTCTGACCAATTGGCCTATGTCCGAGTCCGATGCCGGATATGTAGCTGGAAAGATTGGCAATCCTTGTCCAAACGGTTGGCGTATTCCTACACTGACCGAGTTTGAAGGTCTATTGGAAATAGGATTCACACAATCGACCCAGTGGTTATTCCCTGTCAGCGGAACCGATGCCCAAATGGAGGCGGCAGTTGTTAGTACGGGCTTTACTCTTAAAGATGACTCGGGCCTTTTCTTCGCTGCGGTCGGCGGCAGAACAAGCAAGGGTCAAGGGTATTACAGAGGCTCCGGTGCTGATGCGTATGCGAGAATATGGACTTCTGACATTCAGTCCGGAACGAGGGCGAAAAATGCGACCTGCTTCAGTCTGCGAAGAAACAAGTCCTCCGTAGAGCCTGACGGCTTCACTGCGGCTTATGTTGCTTTATCGAAAGCTACAGGCATATCCGTGCGTTGTGTGAAAGGTTATTGATTTGAATGGCAGGTAATTAAAATTTGGGCTTTCTGGAAAAACAAATATATGTTGGTAAACATTTAAAAACAGAAACATTATGAAAACTAAGACGAAAGAATATGAAGCTCCGGGTCTTGAATTGCATCAACTTGAAATAGAACTCGGCTTCGCCACTTCTCCAATGGACGGAAGGATAGACAATCTCAATGAAGATAATGAATACGCGTCATACACGTGGAATTAAGAAATAGACAGATATGAAAACTTTGAAATACATACTTCCTTTTTGCTGCGTGGCTCTCGCTTCCTGCAGCGACTTGAATGTGGAAACTCCGACTGTCGAAGAAACTCGGGCAGTGAAAACCGTCCTTACGGCCGTGATTGGTTCGGAAACCAAGACTGTCCTCGGGGATAAGAACGAGAGCGGCGAATACCCTGTCACCTGGTCTGCACTTGACAGAATTAATGTAAACGGCTGTGAGTCAGTGGGAATTGTTCTTAATAGCGGCTCTGCTACAGCGAATTTCTCTTTTACGGATGAAATGACAGCACCTTATCGGGCTATATACCCAGCGAGTGCGTATGGTTCGGAAACAGTTGTTTCTATTCCGGGAAATCAGACTTATAAAGCCGGAACATTCGACGAGGGCAGCGCAGTTTTGTATGCCTACTCAACTGCCGGAAGCAGACTTGTTTTCCATCAGCTTATGAGTTATCTCAAATTGTCCTTCAATACGGAAGCCGACCCAGATAACATCAAGACGATAGTCGTTAAGTCGAAAGGAGTGGAGCCTATGAGCGGAGATTTCAGTTTTGATTTCACTGCGCCCTCTCCTGCGCTCTCTCCTATGCCAGAAGCACCGGTCGGTTCAGTGACAGTGGATTGCGGAGAAGACGGTGTCGCTCTGGGAACGGATGTCATTGTTGCAATCCCTGCACAGAAATATGCTTCCGGCATCGAGATTACAACCACGGATGTGAATGGAGACAAGACTGTGCATGTCCTTAATACTGCCTTTACGGCTCATCCTGGAACAATCTATCCTATGCCGATTACCTTCGAATTCTATCCTGGCACTCGCCAAAAGCCGGTTAAGGTTCATCAGACGGTTGGCGGCATTGAGAAAGATGTCATATGGGCACCGGTCTATTGCGGATATAGCAAAGAGCACCCTAACGGACTGCTCTATCAGTTCGGAAGAAAAGCCGGTCAGCCATATTACCCGGCCTCACCGACTGGCTCAGTCTGCAAGTCTGGGCCGATTTCCTCCCCAGACGATGCATATTTCTACAAACTTGAGAACGGAGACTGGTATGGCGGCACATCTCTGACCAATTGGCCTATGTCCGAGTCCGATGCCGGATATGTAGCTGGAAAGATTGGCAATCCTTGTCCAAACGGTTGGCGTATTCCTACACTGACCGAGTTTGAAGGTCTATTGGAAATAGGATTCACACAATCGACCCAGTGGTTATTCCCTGTCAGCGGAACCGATGCCCAAATGGAGGCGGCAGTTGTTAGTACGGGCTTTACTCTTAAAGATGACTCGGGCCTTTTCTTCGCTGCGGTCGGCGGCAGAACAAGCAAGGGTCAAGGGTATTACAGAGGCTCCGGTGCTGATGCGTATGCGAGAATATGGACTTCTGACATTCAGTCCGGAACGAGGGCGAAAAATGCGACCTGCTTCAGTCTGCGAAGAAACAAGTCCTCCGTAGAGCCTGACGGCTTCACTGCGGCTTATGCTGCTTTAGCGAAAGCTACAGGCATATCCGTGCGTTGCGTAAAAGAGTAATAAATAAAAAAATAAGCGTTATTTGGCGGTATTTATGAACCGAAAATTTTTACTTGCATTGGCCGCCTCCCTTGCGGCCGCGGTCAATGCGTATTCTCAAATCGTTGTCGATTCCTCCATAGAACTCGGCCCGATAAAGCCGATGAATGCGGTGAACAATGGTCCGAAGGTGGCTCCGGCAAGTCAGAAAAAAGGCAATTTCGAGGCCTACAAGGCAGCGGGTTTTCCCTACGCCAGGCTTCACGACACCCCTCTTTATGCTTCCTGGGCACGTTGCGTGGACATAGATTGTGTTTTTCCTGATTTCAGTGCCGATGAGACCAAGGCGGAATCCTACGATTTCACTCTCACAGACAAACTCATAGAGGATATTCTCGAATCCGGTACCAAGGTCTTCTACCGGCTGGGACAGTCCATTGAGAACGCTGCGAAAAAATACGAGGTTTTTCCCCCGGCAGACTACAAGAAATGGGCACGGGTATGCGAGCACATCATAATGCACTACAACGAAGGTTGGGCAGACGGATTCCGCTATGGGATAGACTATTGGGAAATATGGAACGAGCCGGATTTGGGCTTCCGTTCGGGGCGCTATCTCAAGAATGACTCTCCCACTTGGAACGGTTCTGATAGGGAGTATTTCCGCTTTTTCGCTACTGTGTCCAAACACTTGAAATCACGTTTTCCCGATCTCAAAATTGGCGGTCCGGCTTTGTGCGAGGACAACGAGTGGGCGGAGCGTTTCCTTGCCTATTCCGCAAAGCACGGGGTGAAGTTGGATTTTTTCTCCTACCATCTCTATGCCGGCACTCCTGAGGCCTTCGTTCAGAAGAACGCTCTGATGAAGTCGCTCCTCGACCGTTATGGCTATTCGGATGTTGAAATGATTCTGGATGAATGGAACTATCTCTCCAACTGGACTGACGAGTTTGTCTATACCACCGAAATCATAAAATCCAGCGATGGCGCCGCATTCACTGCCGCCGTCATGCAGGTTTGTCAGGATGGCCCTGTCGATATGCTCATGTACTACGATGCCCGCCCGAACACATCGTTCAACGGCCTGTTCGACTTTACCTCATTTTCCACACTTCCACCATATTACGCATTTTATTCATGGCGCAAACTCCGCGAACTCGGAATTAGGGTCTTTTCTTCTACAGCCGAAGCAGGGAATATTTATGTCACTGCGGCAAAAGGTGAGGATGGTCGCATGGCGGTGCTTGTTACCAATTTTTCCAACGACCGCAACTGCATAGCCCCGCGTTCCGTGGATGTCGAATTCAAAAATTGCGACATTCACGAAATACGTAGTTTTGTTACGGATAAATACAAACTCCATACGGAAACCCCTGTGGATATTAAAGATGGTAAGGCAAGCATAGTGATGGCTCCAAATTCCTTTATCTTGATTGAGACCCGTTGATTTTTGCTTCGTTTGGAGGTTATTGGGGATTGCATAGGGCTTTGAAATGATAAAACCTTGAATCTAAGTAAAATTACGTATAGGAATTGTTGCGGGGAATAGTTTTCTTTGCGGAAATTATTGTTTGATAATCCTTAAAAACACAAAACTATGAACCATCATTTTTTCAAAACTATTATGGCCGGAGCATTTGCTGCGGCTATGATTCTGGGGGGGGCAGGATGTAAGAAATCCCCATCTGTCGTTGATATTCCTGTCACTGCCTTCAGTTTGAGCGCGACCAGTCTCGAATTGAAAATCGATGAAACCAATCAACTGGATGTTTTATTCTTTCCGGAGAATGCTGCTGATTATCCGAAACTGATTTGGGAAAGTGATAATGATAAAGTTGTTACAGTGAGTCAGGAAGGTCTTGTTACTGCAGTGGGAGTTGGCGAGGCAGTTGTGACGGCAAGAACAAACGACGGCTCTCTTTCGGAAACTTGTGCGGTTAAAGTCTGGAAATATAAGGACTTGGAATTTTCGGAGGAAATATATCGTGTTTGGGGCGGCGCAGAATACCCGACTCAGATTACATTTACTTCGACACCTTCAACGGCTGTTGCCGAGGATTTCATTTGGAAACTCGATAAACCGGAACTTCTGGATCTCCAGTTGGACAAAGAGGCTTATGCCCGGGCATTGGCGGGCGGCAAGTGCAAAATGACTGTCACTCCGAAGGACGGTGATGCAAGCCTTTCGAAATCAACGTATATCATGGCTTATAAGTACAGATTTAATCTTCATAACCACCGCCCTGACTATAATGAACTTTCACCCGTCAATTATGGAATCGCAGATGGCGAAACCATTGATCTCACTAATACCTATGATATGGATAATGGTCACCCCTGCCTTTATGTCATAACTTTCGGTGATTTTGAATTGGTTACTAGCAAAAATTTTGAGATAGTTGTAGAAGATACGGGTGTTGTTGATATTGAGAAACTTAAGATAAATCGAGGGAAGTACGCTGATTCCCAAAAATATTTCTATAGGATTACGTTTCCATTGGGAACAAAGAAAGGCACTGCTAAGTTGACTCTCAAGAACACAATGAATGCAGAAGACGGCAGCGTTCTCAACACCTACATCCGCGAATTCACACTCCTCGTCCCGGAAAGCACAACGACAGAGTAAACATCGCTGTCTCGGCCGGCAAATTCTAATCGGCGTTTTCGTGGCAAATTCTAATCGGCGTTTTCGTGGCAATTCAATCGGCGTTTTCGTGGCAATACCTTCCGAATTGTCGCGAAATACGTCGGGTTATTAATGATTCGATGGAATATACGCAGCATTATAATTCTCCACTGGGTGGAATCACCCTTGCCAGCGACGGCACGTCCCTTATCGGCCTGTGGTTTGATGGACAGGAATATTTTGCCGATGCACTTGAAAAGGAGCACGAGGAGAAAGACCTTCCGGTATTTGTGGAGACCCGCCGATGGCTGGACATCTATTTCAGCGGACGCCAACCGGATTTCACACCGCCTCTCAGAATGAAAACTACCCCCTTCCGAAAAATGGTATGGGAAATTATGCTTACTATTCCTTTTGGGGAAACTATGACCTACGGAGCAATCGCGGTGCGTATTGCCAAGCAAAAAGGCCTTCGACAGATGTCAGCACGGGCTGTTGGAAGTGCTGTGGGGCATAATTCTATCTCCTTGATTATTCCATGTCATAGGGTTGTAGGCTCAGAAGGAAAGCTTACGGGATATGCCGGAGGACTTGACAAGAAGGTTAAGTTGCTGGAACTGGAGTATCGGCGATAAAAAATTATCAATTGTACTCAATGAGTCTTGCTCGCAACTATAATTACAAAAACTGTATTTACATTTTTTGTAATTACGATTTTTGTTTTATATATTTGCGTTTAATAAAAATGCGACATTATGGAAGCACCGTTTATTTTCGGCAGGATTGCCACAGACGAGAACTTTACTGACAGGGAGAAGGAAACCGAACATCTTGTGAATAATTTCGAATCCCTCATCAATACCGTGATAATTTCTCCACGGCGTTGGGGGAAAAGTTCGCTCGTTCATAGGGCTGCGGACATTGCGATGCGTGCGGATAAAAACATAAGAATCTGTACAATAGACCTTTTCAATGTAAAGACCGAAGAGCAATTCTATACCGTATTGGCTCAAAAGCTCATACAAGGGACGTCAAGCAGATGGGAGGAGGCTGTTGAAAATGCAAAAAAGTTTTTCTCTCGTCTCGTACCGAAGATTTCAGTGGGAGCAGGTCCTGGAAATGAAATTTCCATTGACTTTGATTGGGAGGAGATGAAGAGCAATCCTGATGAGATTCTTGACCTCTCGGAACGCATTGCCGAAGCGAAGGGTGTGAAGATAGTTGTCTGCATTGATGAATTTCAGAACATTGCGGAGTTTGAGGATCCACTGTTCTTTCAGAGAAGACTCAGGGCGCACTGGCAAAGACACAAAAAGGTAAGTTATTGCCTTTATGGAAGCAAACGCCATATGATGATGGAGGTCTTCACCGATTCTTCTATGCCATTCTATAAGTTTGGAGACATATTCTTTCTGAACAAGATAGACACAGAGCATTTTATCCCATTCATAACAGAACGATTTTCTTCTACGGGTAAAAGCATTACGGAAGACGCCAGCCGAAATATAGTCTCCCTTGCCGATAATCATCCGTATTATGTGCAGCAACTTTCCCAACTTTCGTGGCTAAGGACATCCGGTCAATGTGATGTGGAGACTGTTGTCAAGGCTCATTTGTCGCTGGTGGAACAGCTCAGCCTGCTGTTTTCCAATCTGATGGAAACTCTCACATTTCAGCAGACATGTTATCTTCACGCCCTGATTGCCGGAGAAAAGTCCATTACCAGCGCTGAGACAATGTACCGGTACCACATCAGCAGCGCTACAGCGGCTTCACGCTCCCTGAAGACTTTGATTAAAAAGGATATCCTTGACAGCACGTCCGGAGAAATCTCTTTCCAAGATCCTATTTTTGAGTACTGGTTGCGGCACGACTACTACCGACTTTAGGCGGGTTTTCACCTTCTTATACTACAAAATTGCTCCCCCCCCCATTTTGTTTCCCAGTTGGAGAACCCCCAAGTTTAATAGTTTTGTGGTGATGAAGGAAAACATTGTTTGACGGCGTGAATCTTATTCACCCTCACCATTCAGCACCGCCTCCACCGAATAGAGCGGATAATTGGTCAGCCAATCCTGCTCTCCTTTAATCCCTAAGGCAGCCGATAGGAACGACATAAACTCCGTCTTTGCGGCGATAGGCATACTTGCCCACGGCAGTGAGTACCATAAGGAATGATGGATGTTTCATCTTATCCGTGTCAATCTTTGCGGCAAGATCTTTAAGATTCTTCGCACCCTCTTCAATCAGGCGGTCGCCCCCAAGTTTTATTTCAATAAGCCCGTATCGTCCGTCTCGCAGGTGCATAACGGCATCACATTCGAGCCCGTATTTGTCTCTGAAGTGGAAGACTTGTCCATTAAGGGCGTCCGCATATACCCGGAGGTCACGGATACATAGCGACTCGAACATAAGTCCCATTGTATTCAGGTCGTTAATTAAATCATTCGGTCCAAGCCCGAGTATGGCTGTACCTATGGACGGGTCCACAAAATATCTCGTGTTTGATGTCCGGATGGCAGCCTTTGAGCGAAGATTGGGATTCCAAGCTTCGGAGTCTTCTATGACGAAGATTTTCTTCAAGGCTTCGATGTATGACGATGCGGTCTTTTCATCTATTGAACTTTCTTCGTTTGGGGCCATATCCGCGACCAGGGTTCCAAGCGTTGCCTGCGTACCGATGTTTCTTGCATAAGAACGCATAAGCAGTCTTGCTGTAGTCGGACTTCTTCGTACCTTATCCACTCGCGAGATGTCTTTTTTTATTACGGCTTCAACATAATCAAATGCTTGATCGAGTGCCGTATTTCCTGCGAGGCTACAAGCGAAAGGCCATCCGCCACGGCATATAAGAAATGCTATATCCTCCAATTCGAGACTGTTTGAGACAGCGATGTCACCTGCGGAATTGAATAAACTTCCAAGGCTGACTGCTCCATTGGATTCACCGGATTCATACAGACTCATCGGACGCATCGTCACCCAACCGAAGCGTCCTGTCCCAGAATGTTTCATCTCATCCTCGTCAATCGGAACCGCGGAACCTGTGAGTATGAAAAGTCCCGTGTCGTGCCTATGGTCGGCTTCAAAGCGGATGGCATCCCACAGTTTGGGAGCGAGTTGCCATTCGTCAATAAGACGCGGCGATTCTCCTTCAAGAAGCAGTTTCGGGTTGAGGTCAGCCATTCTAAGGTTGCTTTCCAAATCTTCGGGAGAGTCCATATACAAAATGCTTTTTGCACGTTGCTCCGCAGTGGTTGTCTTGCCACACCATTTGGGCCCTTCGATGAGCACAGCCCCTTTTCCTTCCAACTTGCGCTCAAGAATCCTATCCGCTATCCTTGCTTTGTAAACAAATTCCATATCCCTGTTTTTCAGGCAAATATAACGATTTTATTTTTATATTTCCCCAGTTGGCTGTTTTTTGTTTCCTCAGTTGGCTATTTTTCATTTCCTCAGTTGGCGAAAATTCAATTAATGATGAAAAACCCCGGAATCTAAGTAAAATTACGTATAGGAATTGTTGCCGTAAATCGTTTTCTTTGCAGAAGTTATTATTTGATAATCCTTAAAAACCAAAAACTATGAACCATCATTTTTTCAAAACAATTATGGTCGGAGCGCTTGCTGCGGCTATGATTCTGGGGGGGGGTAGGATGTAAGAAATCCCCATCTGTCGTGAACGTTTCTGACATCAGTTTGAGCGAGGAGAGTCTCGAATTGAAAGTAGGAGAAACCAAACAATTGGATGTTTCGTTTTATCCGGAGAATGCCAGTAAACATCCGGAACTTGTTTGGGAAAGCGATAATGATAAAATTGTTACAGTGAGCCAAGAGGGTCTTGTGACTGCGATGGGCAGCGGCAAGACAGTTGTTACAGCGAGAACAAGCGATGGCTCCCTTTGGGGAACCTGTAAGGTCCGCGTCATAACTAAAGTGACTGCCTTGGCTTTATATTATCCTGGTGATTGTATCTGGGGAGGCGCAGACTATGATAATATAATCAAATTTACTTCAACACCGTCTACTGCAGTCGCTGCGGACTTTATTTGGGACGTCTTTGATAATAAGGACATTGTTACGATTACGCTTTGGGAGGATCATAGGGCGGTTTCTGTCCGGCCGTTGGCTGATGGAAAGTGTCGGCTTAAGGTGACTCCGAAGGACGGCTACGCAGGAATTGCAAGAACTCGCGATTTTAAAGTTTATAAGAGAAGATTTGCTGTTATTCCTAATGCTGATGGCGCGGATTTTAACGGAGATGGAATTGAGGACGGAGCCACGATTGATATGTCTAAAGTTAAGGAGTATAAGGGGAAGCCTACAATTCTTATCAAAGCCAAAGGTTTTGCTCACGTTAAGCTTGATGAGATGTTTGAGATTACAGTAGAAGATAAGGGTATTGTTAACGTTGCTGGAATTAACAAACTTCACGATTTCGACAAATCTTTATGGGTTCAACTGCCTTTGGGGACCGGAAGCGGCACAGCTAAACTGACAGTCAAAAACAAGGATATAACAAACGACGGTAGAGTTCTCAATACCTACACCCGCGAATTCACACTCCTCGTCCCGGAAAGCACAACGACAGAGTAGACATCGCCGCCTCAACCCACAAATTCTAATCGGTGTTTTCGTGGCAATATATCATTAATCCCAATTTTATCGATTGTACTCGATGAGTCTTGCTTGTAATCGTAATTACAAAAATTGTATTTACATTTTTTGTAATTACGATTTTTGTAATATCCTATTTTGCAAAAGTCGTCCTTAAAAATGTAGTTCTTTGAATTTCTTGCTCTGTCCATTCAGCATAGTTTACGGGCGTTTCGTTCAAGGATTCCAATAAGTCACCATTTATTGCTCAGTCTCTGAGACAGGCGAGCGGGATTATTTTCACACCATCCGGGCGGGTGTAGGCCATTTTGCCGCCGGTTATGATTATCAGCAGGTCGGGTTCGCGCATCTTGACCTGCCTTTCTTCTTCGTTGTATTTCTGAATCAGACTCCTGACCTCAAGGAGATGTTTCGCGCCTTCTTCGATTTCTCCGCTGCCAAGCTTGCATTCAATCAGGGCATACCTTCCGTCGGAAAGGTGTAGCGTGACATCAACTTCGAGGTCATATCTGTCGTGATAGTATGCAACGTGGCTGTCCTGATCCATCGTATAAGCTTTGAGATCTCTGATGCACATTTGTTCGAAAATGAAACCGAAAGTCTTGAGCTGGGTCATAAGCGATTCTGGGGTCGCTCCCAGAGCTGCAACGGCCACGGACGGGTCGCAGAAACCCCGTTTGACGGAACTGCGTATGTTTGACTTGCTGCGAATCGCCGGGCACCATGCTTCAATGTTCTGTATGACGAACAGTTTCTCCAGAGCCGAAACATAATTATCGAAAGTGTCCATGGAGCAGCTGACTTCCTGCGACCCGACAACATCGGCCAGCATGGATGTCTTCTTGGCAAGTGTGGATATGTTTCTCGCGTATGAACGCAGAATCAGTCTTGTCGTTTTTTCGTCCCGTGCGATGCCGTCAATCCTTGATATGTCTTCAGAACATACGCTTCTCAGATAGTTTCTGGCCACAAGCAGTTGAGCCTTTGTGGTCTTGGCCGTCAATGAAGCCGGCCATCCACCTCGGCTGGCGGCAAAAACCAGGTCTTCTATGCTCATGTTTGACATTTTCCCGTCAATGTCATAGTCGGGATTATTGAACAGTTCCATGAGAGAAACTTCTCCAGTCGATTCCTGTGACTCCCACAGACTCATCGGGAGCATGCTCATCTTTGCAATCCTGCCGGTTCCTGAATGCCGTGTCCTACTCTTGTCAACGGTGTTTGAGCCTGTGAGAATGAACTGCCCCGGTTCACCTCCTCTCTTGTCGCACATTGTCCGCACGGCGTCCCATATCACAGGAGCATCCTGCCATTCGTCAATAAGCCGTGGCGTGTCGCCAATCAACAACAGGGACGGCTTTGAGGCGGCCGTAGCCATATATTCTTCCCTCATATCCACATCCTGAAGGCTTATCTTGCTGTTCGCCTTCTGTTCTGCCGTCGTCGTTTTGCCGCACCATTTGGGCCCTTCTATAAGGACTGCCCCCGAAGCGTCAAGATTATCCTGTAAAACTGTGTCTGCTATTCTGTTTAAATATGCCATAGTCAATTATATCTTTAACGACCGTAAAGATAATGATTTGCGAATTTATATGCAAGTTCTAATCGGTGTTTTCGTGGCAATTCAATCGGTGTTTTCGTGGCAATTCAATCGGTGTTTTCGTGCTAAAATCCCAGCTCGTCGAGGATGCGGTCGAGATGGGCGTAGCGGTCGAGGGTGAAGAGGACGTAGCGGATGTCGACGCAGACACATTTGTTGTAGTTCGGTGTGTAGCTGGCGTCGCTCGCGAGAGATTCCTTATTGCCGTCGAAGGCAAGGCCTATGAGTTCGCCGCGGGCATTGAGCACTGGGGAGCCGGAGTTGCCTCCCGTGATGTCGCAGTTGTTGAGAAAATCCACCGGGAAATCTTTGGGACTGACTCCCGCTCTTTCAACTCCGGTTTTCGCTCCTTTGTCTCCGGTCTTTTTGCTTTTTAAACCGCAAACATTGCCGGAAGCCTTGATGCAGCTGCTCCAGACTCCGAATTCTCCGCTTTCAAGAAGCCTCTTCCAATCGTCTTTGAGACAGAAATCGTAGGAGGCCGGGTTCTGCTTTTCGAGCACGCCTGCGAGGGAACTCTGATGGCTGCAATGGACGGCGTCATAGGGGTTGAGCCCTCCAACTGTGCCGTAGGTGATGCGCATTGTCGAGTTGGCGTTAGGATAGACCGGTTCTCCTTTGTCAAGACGCATTTCGTAGAGTGCGTGGGTGTATTCGCGACTGAGAGCGAGTATGTCCGGATTGCCTTCGATTGCCCTCAATTTTTCGTTGAAAACTGTAATCTTCACATCCTGAAGGAAGCGGAATAACGGGTCATCCCCAAAACGGCAGTTTTCTCCACCGCGTCCCTGGCCTTTGCCGACTCCGCCTTTGCCCGGCCCTTCGTGCTTCGGGCCTCCCTGTCCGCGTCCGTGCGGCGTGTCAAACGCCCCGGAATTCTTCAAAGATTCGAATCCTCCGGCGATGTAACTTCCCGCCCAAATGCTGTCGCAAAGAGCCTTGTAATCAGTCTTTCCTGTCTCGGCATCAGTAAACTCAGAGACGATATCCTTTTGGAAATCAGACCAATACTCCTTCTCGACATTACGCAGGAACATCTCGGCCGAATAGGCAAACAGTTCTTTTTCAACCCTGAGGTCAATCTCCTTATAGACAGGAGCCACCGCTTTGAGCGAACTCTTCGAATTCTTCAAGCGCGCAGTAATCAGCGACATCCGGCTTCCACGCACCAAAGTCTCACGAAACCAGGTCCTGTTGCGCTCCACATCCTCCACAGCCTTATATTTTGTCTCCAAATCTGAAAGCATCGAGCTCCACTGTGCGCTCCTTTGGGGCGAAGCTGCAATCCACCGGGCAAGTTCGGCCTCCTGAGATCTTTTGTCCGCGGCAACATTGAACCTGTTATAGCACAGGACCTCCCCTTCGTTCAACTCCTGCACATTGCTGAGTCCGAAATACCAGTTCGAATACATAAGGCGTATCTGCGGCTCGGCATTCATCCATTTTTCAGTAATCTCCATCTGTTTCCCGCGAATCTCATTCGAAATCGGCAGTGTCACATCTTTTTTCTGCACGAGTTTGAACGAGCTTGACCAGCGGTCCGTGCGTCCCGGGAATCCGATTACCATATTGAAATCACCGGGTTTATATCCCTTTGTCGAAATATTCAACTTGCGTACAGGCTTCAGAGGGAGGTTGTTTTCGGAATATGCCGCAGGCTTTCCGTCCGCATCGGCATAGACACGATACATTGCGAAATCGCATTTATGTTGAGGCCATTCCCAGTTGTCGATGTCCCCACCGAATGCCGCAATGGACACGGGAGGTGCTGCAACGAGACGGATGTCGCTATAGACAAGATAGAGAGCCATATAATACTTCTCACCCGACCACATCGAACTCAGGTAAGGCTCATATTCCGGATATTCCTTTTTATACTCCTTTTCGAGAATGAAACTCAACTTCCTGATTCCGAAATGTTTACCTTCGGCAAGCATCTTCTTCTCGAGAGCATTCACCTCATCCGTGACGTCGATGACCTTTTTCAGGAAAAACACATTCTTTCCGGGAATATATCTCTCTTCCTCGCTCTTGAACGCCCAAAACCCGTCTTCGAGATAGTTCCGCTGCGGAGTGCTTATGCTGTGGATGTCGGCATAGGCGCAGTGGTGGTTGGTGATGAGAAGACCCTCGTCCGAGATTATGCTTCCCGTACATCCGAAATCCAGGGCCACCACCGCATCGCTCAGAGTCGTCCCCTTTACATCCGCATCGTAAATCTCCCTGGCTCCGAGTTTCAACCCCCGAGCCTTCATATTCTTCTCCAAAGCCCTGTCAATCGCGTTAATCATCCACATCCCCTCGTCCGCCGACGCCATCAGAGCCGAGGAAACCATAAGCGCCAAGGTTAAAAATATCCGTTTCATAGCTATCCGTTTAACTTATTTAATGTTTCCCTTATACGAAATACGAAGACTTTCACGATAGTCTCTCGCTTCTGCATTCTTTATAAGTGTTTATTGGTTAATTCTTCCCTCAGAACAAATCCTCAGGATTGGCGGTGAGGAAAGTTTCGAGTGGGATGCCGTTGGTGCCTACGGTGTAAAGCCGGTGCGGGTGGAACTTGGAGTAGAATAGTGCCATTCCCTCATTGATGGAGTCTTTGCCGCTTTTGACTTCAATGGCAATGACCTTGCTGCCTTTCTGAAGGACATAATCGACCTCACGGCTATTTTCATTCCAATAATAGAGGTCGAAATACCCTTCTCTTGCCTTGTTCAGAAGATGGCTACCGACGGCGGATTCGACAATGCGCCCCCATTCTTTCCCCTTATTTATGATTTCATCGAATGTAAATTCGCTCTGCGCACTCAGAAGGGCGTTGTTGTAGACTTGAAACTTTGGTTTGGACGCCCGTTTCCGGATTATGTCGCCGGCGTATTTCTCAAGGCCGCACAGCAGACCTGCCGCGTCAAGAAGCGCGAGATAGTCGCTGAGAGTTGTCAGATTGCCCTTTTCCATCAGGTCGCCTTGGATTTTTGTTAGAGACAAAATCTGAGCGGAATACGAACATCCGATATCGAAGAGCTTGTGCAGCAACGCTGGTTTGTTCACCCGTGTGAGCATTAGGATATCTTTCGAGATGCTGGTCTCAATCAGTGAACTTTTAATGTATCTCTTCCATCTTGTCTCGTTGTCCGTCAGTTTTTCGCTTCCAGGATAACCACCGAACCATAAGTATTTGTCCAAACTCCACCCGAAGGCATTTTTCATCTCCGGATATGTCCAATGTGGAATGAATATGCTTTCAAACCTGCCGGCGAGAGATTCTGTGAGACCTTGCTGAATGAGCAGAGACGATGAACCAAGGAGTATGACTTTAATTGGGATATTCTCCCGTGTGTCAGCGTCCCATTCCTTCTTTATGGTCTCGCTCCAGTTGGAAATTTTCTGAACCTCATCTATCACGAGTATGAAATCAGCACTTTCGTTCTGTTTCTGCAGCATACGTGCCTTGTCCCATTGCTCACGAATCCAGCTCCCCTCTGCCTGAACAGTGTCATCTGCCGTGACAAACAGATGGTTATGGGGTGTGGTGGAAAGGTACTGCTCAACCATTGTCGTCTTTCCCACCTGCCGAGGACCATATAGAACCTGAATGAAATTTCGAGGCTCTTCCATTCTCCCGGCAATGGTTCTGATATATTCTCTCTGAATCATAATAGCTGTTTTATAGCGATTTGCGCTATATCCACGACAAAGTTAATAATTTTATTAGGTAAACATAATAATTTTATTCAGTTTACCTAATAAAATTACTTAAGGCAGTGTATCTTATTGATTATCTGATAGAAATCTATGCACCATACCCTTTTCGCGGAACTTCATTTTCGCGTCCATCTGGCGGACATCATCCTTGGCGTAGGTGATGGTCCAAGTATCCTGATTGATGAGTTCCCAGATGCGGTCGGCATTGAGCGGCGCCGCATAGCGAATCTGGATTGACGGAACGAGATCTTTGTTCAGACGGATGTAAACTCCGATGATGCCCTCGTTGTGAGAGAGGTGGTTGCTCAGGTATGGAACAGTCCTCTTGATAATCGGCTTTTCGTAGTTGTAGTCCGGAAGCTCGTAGATGAACTGAGGCTTGCCTTCGAACTGAGCGACGCGGGTCGGGAATTCGGCTGTGAAAGCCGCTGTGTTGTTGAACATCCTGTGGAGATAGTCGCTCACTCCCATCATTTCGAAGCCAGGCTCCATCCTCACGAACTTATAGTCCACTGGAGTGTCCTTTGTGCCGCCGCCGTGAACAGGCATCTTGAGCATTTTGAGTTCCACCGTCTCCTTGAACCATTTCTCGTCCACAGTCTCGTCAGGGCTCATATACACCTTGATGATTAACGGGCAGGCAAACTCGGATTCAAGTCCGAAGATACTCTTTCCGGTGTTGCGGATTTGCAGTCCGAGGTAGTTGAGATCCACCTTGTCGTACATCTTTTCCGTGCGGATGGTGACAACTTTGATGGAGTCGATTTTCGCAGGGTCCGGAGTCCAGATGCGGAACATTGAAGGGGTGAAGATTGCTTCCTTGAGCTTCTCCTCATCGAGTTTTGTCTTGTCGACGAGCACATCAGCCGTGTGGTGATGGACATAAGTCTTCACTCCGTGAACGCCCTGAATCCTCTGAAGCTTGGCTTTAAATGCCATTGAACTTCCGTAGCACTTCACTGAACGCAGGCCGTCGAGGTGGATGGTCTCAAGATTTTCCTGCGGAACGAGCTGTGCGACAACGGCTCCTGTAGAATCCACCTGCTCGATGCCCCATCTGAAGTTGACCGTAGGCAACTCGAACTTCGTTCCTGCCCAAATTCCGACGGCAGTGAGGACAACAGTGAGAAGCGCAGGCACATATTTCCAGAATCCGCCCTTAGCCCTTTGGGTGACGCCGACTTTGAGCGCTCCTGTCCTGCAGGCTGCCGTACACTCTCCGCAGAGGGTGCAGTCCACATGGCTTACGCGATTGCGGCATTTGTCGATGGCTATATGGTATGGGCAGTGTCTTGTGCAGGCTTTGCAGCGGTTGCAGAGGCTTTCGTCTTTGATGATCGCAAGGCTTTGGTAGGTTGCCCCCGGAACAAGAATCTCAAGCAGATAGCCCACCGCGCAGAAAACAGCGAGCACGGCCACCCAGTTCACCTGCACCTTGCAGAGTCCGAGCACCAGCACTGTTCCGAAAAGCACAATCACCCAAACCCAATATTTCAGCGTGTTCGAGAGCGCTCCCAGCGGGCAGATGTAGCGGCACCAGAAACGGTCGATGAGAAAACCGCCGAGAATTACGAGAGTTATGGAAGTGATTGACATCCAAAGGGTTATTTCTCCCTTGAATCCGGTTGCAACTGCGTAGTACGGGTCGAGATTCTTGCAGAAAAGTTCGCTTGCCGTAGCCGTTGAATAGAAGATGACAAAGAGCAGGGCATATTTGAAAATCCTCAACAGCTTGTCGAGCCAGCTTCCGTTGCGGATGGCGATTCCCTTTTTCCAGCCCAATCCCTTGCGCATTCCGCTGAGGAAGTCCTCCACGGTGCCGAGAGGGCAAAGATAGCCGCAGAAAAGTTTTGCAAAAAGAATCGCCGCAACAGCGAGCACGATTCCCATCATCACCTGCACCGAAGACATCGAGCAGGGGAGGGTGCTGTTTGCAAGATAGGTGGTGAGCGCCTGCAGACCGCCCATCGGGCACCAAGCCTCCGGGTCCGGTTTCTCCGCAGAGAATTTCACAACGCCTGTAAGAACGAGCACCAACGAAATCAGCACGCCCCACTGGAGCAGATGCTTGGGCCAGTTCCGCAAAAATCTTGATTTTGTAGCCATTTTATGTTGAATTATCAGTTTCGTTGTCAGTAAAATCCATCAGTAGAATCCGTCAGTGAAATCCGTCAGTAAAAACGGACATTTCCCGGGACTATCTTACCTCAAGTTTCTCGCTGGCGGCAGCCCTCTTCCAGACATCCGTATATCCCGGCCAGCCGATATTTGCCGGAATTTTGTCCGAGTGACCGTTTGTAACCCAGCTTCCGTCAGGATTTTGAGCCTTCACATTGCCGTCGAGGAACTTCACCAAAAGGAATTCCTCCATTCCGACCCATTTGTCGAACATCTCCTGCGCCGTGTTTACGGAAAACTCTGTGATGAACGCCTTGGTCTTTGGGGTAGGGTCGGCCACTTTTCTTGTCCTTTCATTCTTGCGGACATACATTTTCTTGACCTTTATCTCGCTATAGAAAATCTTAAGCGCTTCTTCGTCGGTGCGGGCAAGATTTGCAATCTGTGCATTTTCCCATTCGTCAATAGCGCTGCGGACTGTCGGGGCCATAATGTTGTAGGCCTTGTAGCAGGCGTTCGCCACGCGGTTGCACATCCAGAATGCAGAAGTAGGGGAGTAGTGAAGTATGTCTCCATTGCCCTCACGGAAACACTCAGGAACCTCCTGCGTGTTGGTATAAATCGGTGTCAACCAAGAAGTTGCTGCGTCGTCGCAACCAAACCAAATCACTCCGCCCACAACATCCGGAAGCCATCCGCGGCTCTGTCCCACAAACCAGAAACCTGTCTGTTGGGTTGCAATAGCCCTCTCGTTTACATAAGTCTTTCCGTCCACTTCGAAATTCATCGGGCGCCATCTGTAAGGAAGTGCGTTTCCGCCGGCTCCGATATCCTGTGTCATATCCATAGGAGTTCCCTCAAAATGGTCTCGCATCGAGTCAGCCACATTCTTCACTGAGATTTTTTCCGCAGGTTTCACAAACAACGGGAATCTCTTCGTCTTGTCGTAGCCCATCGCATAGTCGATGTAGTCGTAGGCGTCCCTTGTCACTTCCCCGCCATTTTCATCCACGAAAGTGAACTTGCCCTTGCAGAGGATGTTCAGCGCCGACCAGGCCCGGGACTCGCAAGCCCTCATCCCGCTGAAATCGAGCGGTGCGTATGTGTCGCAGAAACTGAAATCCTTGTCCTGTCCGTCAAACCAACCCATCTGTCGGGCGAATGTAATCACATCCGGAGCATAGAGACAATTCTCCGGGTCGTCGAGAGGAAAAGTGCTGATGCGTGCCTGATTTGCGTGTGCACAGATATATCCGTCAGGCACCCTGCGTGCCACCCAGACAATGCCTTTTCGCACATTCTTTCCATTCACCATCTTCGTTCCCTTTCCGATGAGGTCCATCACCCACACTTCTTTCTGGTCGGCAATGGAGAATGATTCGCCTTCGGAATAATAGCCGTATTCATTTGCAAGAGAAACGATTACATCAATCGCTTCCCGAGCCGTCGTTGCTCTTTCGAGTGCGATGTATATCAATGAGCCATAGTCCATTACGCCCGTCGAATCCCAGAGCTCGTGTCTTCCGCCGTAGGTCGTCTCCGCAACAATCAGCTGGTGCTCGTTCATATTTCCGACTCTTTTGTAGGTCACCGGGGCCTGCGGAATCCGTCCGAGAAATTTTCCCGTGTCCCATTCCACAACATCGCGCATCGCTCCCTTGTCCCAGAATCCTCCCTTCAGATAGTAGAGTTCTCCATAAAGTTGGTGTGAATCTGCGGCATACGAAACCATACAAGAGCCGTCCGCACTCGCTCCCTTCGTCACAAGAATGTTGCTGCAAGCAATCGAATCGACCGAAATCATCGTCATCATCGACAAGACTCCGAAGAATAATGTTTTCCTTATATTCATATTAATATACATTATCAAAGCCTACAAATTTATGAAAAATATTATATTTGTACCCTATGTTTCCCCGTATGAAACGGAACTTTATTGTTATCTATCGGAACGGAGGATTTTTTGAACCGGAAAACACTCTTGATATGAAGAGATTCATTCTTATATTTTTTGTCCTGCTCTCGCAGATTTTTGCACAGGCGGCCCCGAAATACTATTCCATAAAAGGTAGAGTCACTGATTCCCAAACCGGAGAACCCATTGCCGGAGTCATTTTCAACGTCGACGGCACGGGATTGTGGACCATTTCCGACGTGGACGGAAGCTATGTCTTCGACAGGGTCCAGCCGGGAGAGTATCTGATTAAAGTTTCCTGTTTGGGATATGCCGAGGCGGGAATGAATCTGAAATTGACGCATAATGTTGAAGATTTGGACTTCAAACTTTCTCTCAACACCCTCGCTCTTGACGGAGTGGTGGTTGCCGCGGAAAGGAAAAAGGACGATATGAACACCACTATGTCTTTCGGCTCCCACGCACTCGAACATCTCCAGATGTCCAATATCACTGACGTCAGCACCCTTCTGCCGGGAGGAAAAACCGTCAATCCGGACCTCACAACCAACAACACACTCTCTCTCAGGGACGGAGGCTCGGCTGTGGGAAATGCGGCATTCGGAACGGCGCTCGAAGTGGACGGCGTGAGAGTTGGCAACAATGCATCCTTTGCGCAGCCTACGGGAAGCGGCACGAGGAGCATATCGGTCGAGAACATCGAATCCATAGAAGTCATAACAGGCGTCCCGTCAGCAGAATACGGCGACCTCAACTCCGGAATGGTGAAAATCCACACCCGTAAGGGCCGCACACCGTGGAATGTCACTATGGCGGTGAACCCCCGGACCTATCAGCTCTCCGCCTCCAAGGGTTTCGACCTTGGGAAGGACAGGGGAGTGCTCAATGCCAGCGGAGAGTGGACCCGGGCAACGAAAAAGCTCACTTCCCCTTATGAAAGCTACACCCGCAGAGGGCTCTCGCTCAGCTACTCCAACACATTCGCCAAAGTCCTGCGTTTCGAAATGGGAGTCACCGGAAACCTCGGCGGGATGAACTCCAAAGACGACCCCGATGCCTACTCCGGCTCTTGGAGCAAGGGCAGGGACAATGTCGTGAGGGCAAATACATCGCTCACCTGGCTGCTCAACCGTTCCTGGGTCACCAATCTCAAGATTGAGGGCAGCGTCAACTACAATGACAACCGTCTCCACGACCACGCCTACACCACCACTGCGGCAACAGGACAGCCGGCGGTGCACTCCGAAAAGAAGGGCTACTTCCTTGCGACTATGCTTCCGAGTTCCTATTTCTCAGACCGCATTGTCGACTCTCGCGAGCTGGACTTTGCGGCGTCGTTCAAATACGAGTGGTTCCGGCGCTGGGGAGGAGTGAAAAATCACGTCAAGGCGGGCTTGCAGTGGAAGGCGAACGGCAATGCGGGCCAGGGTGAATACTACGAAGATCCTGCCCTTGCCGCCAATGGCTACCGCCCGCGGCCATACAGCGACTATCCATATCTCCACAACCTCGCCACCTACCTCGAAGACAATCTTACGGTTCCGATAGGGAAAACCTCCCTCAGCCTCTCCGCAGGACTGAGAATGGAAAATATATTCGTGAAAGGTACGGAGTATAAGGATGTCAGCAGCCTCTCCCCGAGATTCAACATCAAATGGAAGCTTCTAGACGGCCTCTCACTCCGGGGAGGATGGGGAGTCTCGGAAAAACTTCCGTCCTTCTACATCCTTTTTCCCGAGCAGCAATACCGCGACATACGGACATTCGGCGTCTCTTACGGAGACACGGCGGCATACGTCTATTACACAGAGCCGTACAAGATGGAATTCAATCCGGATCTCAAATGGCAGCGCAGCTCCAATTCGGAAATCGGGATAGACGCAGAATTTCTCGGAGTCAAACTTTCGATAGTCGGATTCTACAACAAGACCACCAACCCCTACCGCTACAACAACAGCTACTCTCCGTTCAGTTACAACGTCCGTCAGCTCCCTTCCGGAGCATCCCTTTCGGGAAAGACGGTGAACGGATTCAAGGTGGACCAGACAAGCGGGGACATCGAAATCGAGACATCCGACGGCACAATCAAGACAGAAACCAAAGTCACCGACAGGACCTTTGCCGAGAATAAAACCCCCGGCAACGGAGCGGCAGTCACACGCGCGGGGGCCGAACTCATTGTCGATTTTCCTGAAATCAGACCAATCCGCACCCGTTTCCGTCTCGACGCCAACTACTCCTACACCCACTACATAGACCGTAATCTCTATTACGTCTATCGCACCGGCTGGTCGCACACATCCATACCAAACCGTTCCTACCAATATGTCGGCATCTACTCCGGCACATCCAACGGCACATCCAACGGCAAACTCAGCCACGCCGCCGACCTCAACCTCACGTCCACAACGCACATTCCGCAGGCACGAATAATCATAACCTGCAAACTTGAGATGTCCCTTTTCTCCCGCAGCCGCAATCTTTCCGAATATGACGGCGGCGAATACGCCCATTTTGTCGAAGGCTCCGGAAGCATCTACGACCGCAACGGTTTCACAGAGGTATATCCTCTCAAGTATATGGACCTCAACGGCGTGGAACACGATTTCACTGCTGCGGAGGCTGCCAAATCCGAGTTTTCGAACCTCATACTCCGTTCCGGCAACGCCTACACCTTCGCCTGGGACGGCTACGGCACCTACCTTTCGGCAAACCTCAGCGTCACCAAGGAAATCGGCGACCACGTGAGCCTCTCCTTCTTCGCAAACAACTTCACCAACTCCCGTATGTCCGTCAAATCCAAGGCTACGGGCGTCAGCGCAATATTCACCCCGGCGTTCTACTACGGACTCACTTGCCGGCTCAAATTCTGACAGATATGAAAAATTTTGCAAACATATTTTCTGCAAATCGGGGGCAGGCGCTCTTGAAGGCGGTTTTTGTCTTTGGGGCTCTGCTTCCCCTGCTCAGCTGCTCGCCTCAGACCGACTACAGCGGCGAACTTCACTCCCTCACCATCCGGGCCGTCTATCCCGAGGGCTTTGAAAAATGGTGCCGTCAAGGTGTCGATGTCGAAATTGAAGACATACTCACCGGGACCGGCTACATCGCCACGACCGACGCCAAGGGAGAGGCTCAAATCAGTCTTGTCAACGGCAACTACCGCATCCGCATCAGCGACTTTGCAGTGGACGAGGCCACGGGGGATGAATTCATCTTCAACGGAAGCGGCGAAAGGACGGCTTTAGTGGGAGAGGACAAACTCGTTCAGTTGAAACTCTCCAAAAGTGTTCCCGGCAGCATCATCGTCAAAGAAATCTATTGCGGCGGCTGCCAGAAATATCCGGAAGAGGGAACATATCAGATTGACTCTTATGTCGTTCTGCACAACAATTCTACCGTTCCACGCAGCCTCGACGGACTTTGTTTCGCCGTGGCGGACCCCTACAATTCGATCTCTGCAAATGTCTGGATTTCAGCGGACAAGGAAACCGGAGGAGTGGTCTATCCGGATTTTGTGCCTATCATCCAGGCCATCTGGCAATTCCCCGGCAGCGGTTCCTCACACATTCTCCAGCCGGGCGAAGATGCTGTTCTCGCTATCTTCGGGGCAATCGACCACACGGTGAAATATCCCTACTCCGTCAATCTCAACGACCCTTCCTATTTCGTCTGCCACAACACCGTTTCTTTTGGGAATACGGCTTATCATCCGGCTCCCGGCGACAAGATTCAGCAGGACCACATTATGGAACTCCTGATAAAACTCGGCAAGGCAAACGCCTACACCTTCTCCATCAATTCCCCGGCAGTGGTGCTTTTCAAGGCTCCTGATGGAGAGGATATTCAGGACTTTCTGAAAAATACCGACAAAAACATAACAATCAAACCCGGCACCACGGACGAAAAAATCGTAAAACTCCCGTTAGACTGGGTTGTCGATGCGGTTGAGGTTTTTACAAACAACATCAACGGCAGCACAAAACGCCTCAATCCGCTTCTTGACGCCGGTTATGTCCGTCTGTCCGAATCATTCCAAGGACGCGCGCTCTACCGCCGCGAGAACTCCGCAATGAGCGAAAAACGTGGCTACGAGGTGCTCCAGGACACCAACAACTCCTCCGCCGACTTCTACGAAAGCCAGCGGAACGGCCAGTCACTGCGGAAAAAGTAAGAAATCTTCAAAAATAACTTGTCCCGGATTTCTAAAACTCGAAAAAATCTTTTCAGAATATGACTTTTTTAGGAAATATACATTCAAGCTTCCGTCGTCCCGTGCACCTCGCAGCCGCTTCACTCCTTCTGTCGTTCGCGCTCTTCGCGACCCGGAGCCTGCCGGCGGCCGCCCAGCGCTTCGAAAAAACCGTGGAACGCAATGCGTGGAACATGACATCCAATGTCTGTGGAATCCGTGCCGACTCCATAAGTATATCTCAGGCACAGCTTTACGGCCGCTACACCGACGGAGGTTTCCGCGACCTCTCCGACCCGGAGCGCCTGTGGAACGTCGGAGCATTTGCCCAAACCATCTCCCATTTCGGAAAAGTCTCGATGACCGGCAAATTCGCCTTCGACAACGAAGAAGCCTACGAAGCCTGCGGCTCAATGTTCTCCCGTCCGGGTGCCTATCCTGTAGACCTCTTTGAGTTCACCCCGGGACGAAAAACCCGCCAGAGCTACACTGTTGACGGAGGCATAGCCGCCAGGCTTTCCCCACTGCTCACCATAGGAGGCAAAGTGGAATTTCTGAGCTCCAACTACTCCAAGCGCAAAGACCTGCGCTACACCGACTATCTTCTTGATATGAAAGTCACTCCGTCTCTGCTTTTCAGTTTCGGGGAGCGTGTCCGCCTGGGCCTGAGCTACTCCTACCGGAGGGTTGCGGAGTCTCTCTCTGCGGAAGAGCTCGGAATCTCAGACCAGTCCTACTACGCATTTCTCGACAAGGGCCTTATGTATGGAAGCTACGACGTCTGGACTGGGGGTGCCTCCCATCTTAAAGAAGCGGGAGTCAGCGGATTTCCGGTGAGGGAAAACTTCCACGGTCTTGCCCTCCAGCTCTCGGCAGGCGAATTCATAGCCGAACTCTCCGGCAGCCTCGGAGGCGGCAAGGCGGGTGAAAAGGACGTGCGCTGGTTTCAGTTCCGCGAAAGCGGTTTGGGACTTCTTTTGGGCTGGACACACGATGTCCACAGAGTCACTCTCAAAACCACCGCCAAAATGAAATCCGGCAGTGAGGACATAATTGAGAAAGTGACGGAAAACGGAGTCACAACCACCATAAACTACGGAACAAGAAATATCTACGGCTCTGCCCTTTGGACGCTCAATCCCGAATATGTCTATCTCGGCACAAATCTCTATGCCCGTGCCGGAGCAAAATTTGACTGGTCCGACGAAGTCTCCCGTATGGTCTATCCATATTCGGCAAAAACCGGAGTCTTCACCGCCGGACTCTACGCCTCCGCCACCTACAGCATCCGCGGATTTGACATAGGCGCGGGCATCAGCTACCTTGGAGGCAAATGGAACGACAGCCTCACCAACCAAAACGGCTCAGTCCCCGTTTCGCAGGCACCCAAGCGTCTCGATGAGCTCGATGTCCAGGGCAAATGGTTCGCAGCAGCAATGGAATACGCCACGGCAAACCGTCTCCGACTCGAAGGCAACCTCCGCTACAACTTCCGTTTCGGCCTCTTCATCGGAGCAAACGCCACGCTCACCCGAGGTTTCCACCTCAGCAACCTCCCCGGCCGTCACCGCGCAGATGCGACTTTCTCGATTGGTTATATCTTTTGAGACAGCGCTTTTTGAAGACGAAGCATTTGTCTGCAGACATTTGCCATATTGCGTAAACGATAAAAATATAAAACATAATGAATTTAAAGAGGACAGTTACATTTGCGGCGGCAGCGCTCCTTTCTTTTGCATCTTTTGCCCAGCAGCAGGAAGAGCCTGATTTTTATGAACTTGCAGAAAAAGAGACCGAGCGTCTCCAGCGCACTGTGAAGTTGGAGGACTGGCAGCTCTTCTACGTTGATTCCGTTCTCGTCCACGACTACATGGCCATGAACGAGGACCTCCAGCGCCTCCAGGCCAACAAAGTCTCAAATTCGTCCATTTATCAAGGCATTCAAGACAAATGGATGGAGCAGATAGACCATGCCTTCCGCAAGTTCTTCACTGACGAGCAGTGGGCCGCCTATCTCAAACAGGGTGCGGCAAAGGCGCAGAAGGCCCGCGCAAAGCGTGCCGCCAAACGCTCCGTGAACTGACCTGCTTCGAGACAAAAATCAAATCCTTGCAGCGGAATACTCCTACACAAGGATTTATTCACTATATTTGCAGGTTGAAACGGACCGTAATCCACTGAAACTATGGAGTTGTGAATGTTACGGCCAAAGTTATCGTGAACAAGAAAAGACAATGATATGAAAGCGAAGATTGATGCAATTCTGGCAGAGATTGATGGTCTGAAAGACCTGAAAGAACAGGAAGTGGAGGCGGCGAGAGTCCGTCTTTTGGGCAAGAAGGGCGAAATCACCCAGCTCTTCGACGAATTCCGCAGCGTGGCTCCGGAAATGAAGCGCGAGTTCGGTCAGAAACTCAACCAGCTCAAGCAGGCGGCTACAGCGAAGATTGAGGAACTTAAGGAAGCGGCAGCGTCACAGCAGTCCGCATCCGCACCATCGTTCGACTGTACTCTTCCCGGAGACCCTGTAGCTCTCGGGTCCCGCCATCCGGTGTCCATCGCCCGCGAAGAAATTGTGGAAATCTTCCGCAAATTCGGCTACGAGGTCGCAGAAGGTCCGGAAATCGAAGACGACTACCACGTTTTCGAGGCACTGAACTTCCCGCCGGAGCACCCTGCCCGCGATATGCAGGACACATTCTTTGTAACCTCCGGCAATAATCCGGTTCTCCTTCGCACCCACACGTCTTCGGTTCAGGTCCGTGCAATGGAAAAGCTTCCTCTTCCGATTCGCATCATTTGCCCGGGACGTGTATTCCGCAATGAGGCCATCTCAGCCCGTGCACACTGCATATTCCATCAGGTCGAGGGTCTCTACATCGACGAAGGCGTCACCTTCGCGGATATGAAGCAGGCTATACTCCTCTTTGCACGCGAAATGTTCGGACCGGAGACGAAAATCCGTATGCGTCCGTCCTATTTCCCGTTCACAGAGCCTTCGGCCGAAGTTGACGTGAGCTGTAACATCTGCCACGGCAAGGGCTGCAACATCTGCAAGGGAACAGGCTGGCTCGAAATCCTCGGTTGCGGAATGGTCGATCCCAATGTGCTCGAAGCATCGGGAATAGACAGCAAGAAATACAGCGGTTTCGCATTTGGAATGGGCGTGGAGCGCATAGCGATGCTCAAGTGGCAGGTTAAAGACTTGCGCAACTATTTTGAGAACGATCTGCGGTTCCTCAAAGAATTTGAGACCTCATTGTAGTAAAAGTCAAAGAAAAAGCGGTCTGCTTCGTTGGATGTCTTGATGAAATATTATGATTTTGGGTGCATTTGATTTTCTGAATTTTTCGTTCACAGACCTTCTGGACATCATCCTGATTGCTCTGGTGATTTTCTATGCATTCAAGTCAATAAGGGGGACCTCGGCGATGAACATACTCATCGCCATCATCACGATTTTCTTTGCCAAGGTGATTGTCTCGGCGTTCGGGATGAAGATGATGACGGAACTTCTGTCGGTCATACTCGACGTCGGCTCGCTTGCGCTCATCGTCATTTTCCAGCCTGAAATCCGTCGCTTTCTCATGCACTTGGGGCAGAAATACATGATAGGCAAGAAAGGGAGCCGCTTTTTCAGACGCCTGTTCGGAGGCAGCGGCAACTCCACCGCGTCGGGCGACACCGTGAAGGAAATCGCCGAGGCTTGCAACTCCATGTCCGAGTCCAGGACCGGAGCGTTGATCGTGATTCCGGGAATGTCGTCGATGGATTCGGTGATAGAAACCGGCGACAGGATAGACGCGATTGTGAACCGCCGTCTGCTGATGAACCTGTTTTTCAAGAACTCCCCGTTGCATGACGGAGCTGTGATTGTCAGCGGCAACCGCATCGAGGCGGCGCGTTGTACGCTTCCAATGAGCGAGCGCGACCTCCCTCCGCAGTTTGGAATGAGGCACAAGGCTGCAGCCGGCATATCCGAGTTGACCGATGCCTCCGTGGTGGTGGTCTCCGAGGAAACCGGACACATAACATTCTTTAAGGACGGGAGTTACACTGAAATAAACAACCTCAATGAGCTGAAGCTCCTGCTGGGCGAAGCGATGAAATGACAAGTGGAGGCGAAAAGATGACGGAAGAAAAGGACTTGACGAAAAACGAGGTCGGGTATGCAAAACTCGAACAAAAACTTGGTTTTGACAGAATAAGGGAGGCCATCGCCGCGAGGTGCTCGACCGAATATGCCGCAGGCCGCGTTGCTGACGAAAAATTCTCCACATCGGCGTCCGAAATCACCCGCCGCCTGCGCCTTGCGGACGAGATGAGGCTGATAATGATGTTCGAGGAGAGTTTTCCGACAAACGGCTATATCGATGCCATAGGATTCCTACGTCCGCTCGAAAAGTCCTCCGTCTCGATAGATCTCCTGTCGCTGAGGAAACTAAAGACAACGCTCGAAACTCTCCGCAGGCTAATGGCATTCTTTGCGGACGTGAAGGATGGGGTCTATCCTAACCTCAAGCGCATGGCTTCCGGAATCATGAGTTTTGCTGAAGTCCAGAGACGCATCGACGGCATACTCGACAAATATTCCGAAGTTAAGGATACGGCATCCGACGAACTCTATTCGATACGTAAATCGTTGAGAGACAAGGAGGGAGCCATCTCCAAGCGAATCAATGTCATACTCCGTCGGGCAAAGGAGGAGGGACTTGTGGACAGCGACGCCTCCGTAACAATGCGCGATGGGAAGATGCTAATCCCGGTCCAGGCTGCCAACAAGAAGAAGCTTTCGGGTTTTATCTACGACGAGTCCGCCTCCGGGAAGACGACCTACATCGAGCCTGCCGAAGTCGTTGAACTCGACAACGAAATCCGCGAACTCAAGTTTGCCGAACAGAGGGAGATTGTGCGCATACTCTACGAGTTTACGGAGTTTCTGCGCCCCTATATCCCCGAACTTCTCGACGCTGCGGTCTTCATTGGGGAAATAGACTTTCTCATGGCGAAGGCACAGGTCGCTCTGGACTTTATCTGCGGGATGCCGATAGTCTCCGAAAACGGCGAATTGAACCTGCGTAAGGCGCGTCATCCATTGTTGGAAAGAAACCTGCGCAAGGAAGGACGGCAGATTGTCCCGCTTAGCGCAACGCTTACGCCTCAGAAGCACATACTCTTGATTTCCGGCCCCAATGCAGGCGGAAAGTCCGTGTGCCTCAAGACCTTCGGGCTTCTGCAGTATATGTTTCAATGGGGAATGCTCATCCCGACCTCCGAGACATCGGAACTGATGGTCTTCGACCGGATTATGGTGAACATCGGCGACGACCAATCCATAGACAACGACCTCAGCACCTACAGCTCTTTCCTCTCCGACATGAAGATGATGCTGGCGAAAGCCGACTCTCGAACGCTCGTGCTCATTGATGAGTTTGGAAGCGGTACGGAGCCTGCGGCCGGAGGAGCGATTGCCGAGGCCATACTTGCTGAACTTGACCGCCGTGGAGTCTACGGCGTGATTACGACTCACTACACAAACCTCAAGTTCTATGCTTCAGGACAAACCGGGGTCATAAACGGGGCGATGATGTTCGATGCAAAGAACATTTTGCCGCTTTTCAAGCTGGAAATCGGGCTTCCGGGCAACTCGTTTGCCTTTGAATTGGCCAGAAAGATGGGGCTGCCGGAACAGATTGTGAAGGACGCGGAGACTAGGGCCGGAGAGGAATATGTCGACATCGAGCGCAACCTTCGTCGCATCGCCCGCAACCGAAAGGTGCTCGACGAAAAATTGGAGAGGATCAAGAACACGGACCGCACACTGGAAAACATCACCGACCGCTACCAAAAGGAGCTTCAGAACATCCGGCAGCTCAAGAAAGAGGTGCTTGACCAGGCACACAGGGAGGCCGAGGAGATCGTGAAGGGTGCCAACCGCCAGGTGGAGAACACCATACGCACCATCAAGGAGAAGCAGGCACAGAAAGATAGCACACAGGAGGCCCGCAAGGACCTTCAGAGCTTCATGTCGTTGCTCGCTGCCAAGAAGGAGCAGGAACAGAAGGAAAAGGACGACTACATAGAAAAGAAAATACGCCAGTTGGACGAGCGGAGGGAAAGGCGTGCGGCACGCTCGGTCCAGAGGGCGGACGAGGCAGAGAAGAAGCGTCTCATCGCGGAGGCTGAGGAAAAGGCCCGTCAGGAGGCATTCAGGAATGCTCCGCTCAAAGTCGGTGAGAAGATTCGCGTCAAGGATAATGGGCTGGTCGGAGAAGTGACCCGTGTTTCAGCGAAGGCGGTCTTTGTGAATATCGGCAACATCTCTTCAAAGCTTCCGCTCGACAAAGTGGAACGCATAACTTCCAACGAGTTCAAAGACGCTACCCGCAGTGAAAACCGCAATGTTTCCAAGGTGAAGTTCGACAGCTCGATAGCCGAGCGTAAGTTGAACTTCTCTCCGGAACTTGACATAAGAGGTGAACGTGTGGGCGAGGCCCTTGAGAAAGTCATGCACTATGTCGATGACGCTCTGATGCTTTCGGTCCCATCCGTGCGTATCATCACCGGAAAGGGCACCGGGGCCCTTAGGGAGGAGGTGCAGAAACTTCTCCGCGCTACCCCGGGAGTCGCCTCGGTTAAGGATGAACACATACAGTTCGGCGGCACTGGAGTCACCATCGTGACCTTTGATTAGATTGGGGCGGCATAGACAGAAATTGCAATGGACAGTAGACAACATACAGGAAAGTTCGGTGAGGATATGGCGGCCGATTACCTCGAAGGCAAGGGATTTACGATACTTGCAAGGAACTGGCGCAGCGGTCACTATGAACTTGATATCGTGGCAGTTGGCGACGACGGTATTCATTTTGTCGAGGTCCGCACGCGCATAAACCCGGAAATCCTTCCGCAGGAAACCGTGAACTCCGCGAAGCAGCGTAAGGTCGTCGAGGCCGCGAAACGCTTCCTCCGTGGGGATGAATATCGCAGATTTTCGGATTTTGAGGCATTTTTTGATGTTGTCGGAGTGACTCTCTCCAATGACGGCACGGATTTGGAATATATCCCGCAGGCGTTTATACCTATGTATAGATAGACCCAAAAGATATTATAAACATAAATATTTTGAATCAGATTTTTGAGAAAATAATATAGACTCAAAAGATATTCAAAAACACTAAAACAGAGATATGAACAAAAATAATTCCTATTGTGTCATTATGGCGGGCGGCTCTGGTCAGCGTCTTTGGCCAATCAGCCGCAGCAATCGCCCGAAACAGTTCCTGGACCTCGCCTATCTCGGGAAAAGCCTCATTCGACACACATACGAAAGGTTTCAGGGCTTCATCCCGTCACAGAACATCATCGTTGTAACGTCGGCGAAGTTTGCCGACATGGTCCGCGAGCAGATTCCGGAGCTCCCGGAGGAAAACCTTCTTCTGGAGCCATACACCCGCAACACCGCGCCATGTATAGCATACGCGACCTACACGATTCTCCGTCGCAACAGCAACGCGAACATTATCTTTTCCCCGTCGGACAACTACATCTCCGACCCTGATGTATTCAATAAACTTGTGGGGCGAGCTCTCGAATTCGTGGAGGGTGCGGACGTCCTGATTACTCTCGGCATTGTTCCGAGCCGTCCTGACAGCAACTACGGCTACATTCAGGTTGCGGGAGGAAAGGGTAACATCACGATAGGTTCTCCGGTAAAGGTCAAGACTTTCACCGAGAAACCGGACCGGGCGCTTGCCAAGGTCTTTGTCGACAGCGGTGAGTTCTTGTGGAACTCCGGGATGTTCGTCGCGCACGCAGCCAACCTCAAGGATGAGATGGAAACCTATAATCCGGAAGTGACTGCGCTCTTCAAGGGTTGGGAAAAGTTTCTCGGGACGGTGCAGGAGAAGTCGTTCATCGAAAGGGTTTACACGGATTGTCCTTGGACTTCGTTCGATTACGGGCTGCTTGAGCGCACCGACAACGCCTGGATTATGCCGTGCGATTTCAATTGGATTGACGTCGGCAACTGGGCTTCGGTCTATGACTATGCCGACGGCAAGGACGCTGACGGAAATGTGGTCTATGAAAATCCGCGGCTTCTTCAAAATTGCAGCGGGGTGCTCGCTCTAAGCTCTAACAAGTCCAAGCTTCTCGCCGTCAAGGGTCTTGACGACTACATTGTGATCGACACTGACGATGTCCTGCTCATCTGCCCGAAGAGTGACAGCGAGGTGAAGGAGGTGTTGTCGTCTCTTGCGATGCCGGACTACGAGAAATATCGGTAGGCGGGGCGCAGAAAAGGCGGTCTGCTGCGTTGGATGTCTTGCCAAAATCCTCACAACCAAAAGGTTGCTGCGGTATTTGGCTTCGCCATCCGCCTTGCATCCCATCCTTTTCTGCATCCCCGCCTTCTGCGCCTGGTTTGGGTGTGGTGGCGGTCTGCGATTCTTATTTTGACCCCTCCTGTCCCCTCGAAGGGGAAGTGCTGCTTCGAGAAAATTGAAAGCGAGAAATCTTTGTGCTTCAGGCACTTGGATTTCTCGCTTTGGCTTATGACTTATAATTTGTCGTTCTTGTTACTATTTTGCCGTTTTGTCCATTACGCAGCGGACAGCAACACCATTTGGGAGATTATTGTAGCCAGCGCTGAGTTTTCCGAACATGTTTTCTTTGGTGAACGTGCTGAACATTGAGAATGTTTGGAACGCACTTTTGGCCTTGAATCCTGTGGATGCGAGGTAGTAGTTCACTCTCGGATTTCCGAAATATGCTTCTTTATCACAGACCGTGTTGTCAATAGCCAGGGCATTGTATTTCCCATTGATGACATATCCGCTGAAGGTGAAGTTGAAGCCGGCTTCATTTGCCTTCGTAATGGTGGCTTTCTGGAGCGTCGCATCATAAAAGACAGCGTCTGTCTTTATTGCCGGTTTCGCATCTTCTCCATCTCCCTTGGTTGTTTCCGCGCAAAGTCCCACGAGTTCGGATCTGGTAGGGATGTGCCATCCTTTCGGGCAGATTCCCTGTACGCCCTCAAGCTTGTTATAATTATTCTCGTCAATGGCCTTGACGCCGAGTGCCACGGCAGCAGTGTAAAGGAGACCGAGTTTCTTGACGGAAGCCTCGTCTTTCAATGCTGTCGTCGTCTTGCCGTCAGTTGAGTATGGGTACCAGATTTCGCATCCTTCTTCTGTTCCGTCTGAAACTTTCGCCCCTTCCGGAACATAGCGGAGGTTTTCAGCCATCCAGTAGTTGCCGTCCTTGAGATAGACTACTTCGTAGGTATTTCCGGCTGCGTCGGTCACTGACGGTGCAGGGATGGTGAGGCTCACGGTTTTTGTGAGAGGCTTGGTGTCCTTATCCTCGCCAAGGAGAGTCAAGGTGAAACTGTAGCTGATTTCTTTGGCACCCTTGTTTGCAGGTACAGTGACGGTGACAACTCCGTGTCCGGCGTCTCCGGCGGTAGGGGTCAGCCCGAACTCATAAGTATGGCCCTCTATGGTGACTTCAGCATCGCCGGCGACAGTCCATTTCTTGTTAGAGTCAAACTCATAGGTAAACTCACCTCCTGTGAAAGGTATCCCGGTGATTTGAGTTTCATTGGTTAATTCGGGAGCCGCTTCCGGGGTTTTCTCCTCTTCCTTTTTGCAACTTGCGAAAGCGACCAATCCCAGCGTCGCCAAGGCAAAAAACATTGACTTTTTCATTGTCTGAAAAAATTACGTCCGCAACCATCCTTGTTCATCCGAAATCGTTGTACTATGCCATCCGATTTCCGACAAAACGGCGACAATCACGAACAGTTAAACATATACTACACGTCAATAATCGTCAAAACCGGAAACAAATATAATAAATTCTCAAAAAAAACAATCAAATTACCCTCAATTTCACTACCTGCGCGGATAAAAAAAACAATATTTCTTCACAAAAAATTTGCGCTTTCAAAAAATATCCCTACCTTTGCAATCCCATTTCGGGAAAGTTCATTCAAAACAAGCGGAAATAGCTCAGTTGGTAGAGCACGACCTTGCCAAGGTCGGGGTCGCGAGTT
>UQYV01000019.1 GCA_900545245.1 uncultured Bacteroidales bacterium | reverse complement strand
GGCCAACACCGGCGGGCTAGCCCGCCGGTGTTGCACTTCTATCTTGAATCTTCAGTTTCAGCCGCTCAAAAACTGACACCAAACTCAGACAACAGACAAAATTTCTAACTGTCTCCCAAGAGCCAGTCAAGAACATATTCCTGCTTGATACCATCGTGATAGATTACCGGGTCATTGTCCATTGTGAGCAGATATTTTGGGTAACTGTCGGAAATGGACAAGAGCGGAGACAATTCTCGTTGCATCGTCGCCTCATCCCGCACACTCAACGACACTTGATAGTATGACCTGAAGTTGCCATCAATCACCACGAAATCTATTTCACAGTCACCGACCCTCCCCACATAGACTTCTCCTCCCCTCCGCGCCAATTCCAGAAACACGATATTTTCAAGTACGTGCCCCATATCTCCTCCCTTTGTGCCATTGATGACTTGACGGAGACCGATATCCGCAAGATATAGTTTTTGTCCGGCCTTGAGTAGCTGCCGTCCTTTGGCATCATATCGTTGAACAGGATAAAAAATGAAACTGTCCACAAGAGCTGTCACATAACTCTCCACGGTATGGGAAGTTATCTTTCTGCCAAGTGAAGTCATCGTGTCACTGATACGTTTTATGACAGAAATGTTTCCGATGTTGTCGGCAAGGAATCTCACCACGCTTTGCAGCATCATGACATCCGCTATTTTCCTACGGCTGACAACATCTTTAAGGACAATGGTGTTGTATAGACCAAGCAGGTACTCGTGCACCATCTCACGATCGTGTTCTATCTGAAGGACATAAGGAAATGAACTCAATTCGACATATTTGCGATATACCGATTCACGGTTCGTGCCGGACGGCTGTGACCGCATAAACTCTTTAAAAGAGAGCGGAAACATTTTAATTTCGACATATCTGCCGGTCAGCAAGGTCGCAAGTTCTCCTGACAACATATAAGCGTTCGAACCGGTAACATATATATCAACATTATCCAACAGAAACAGACTGTCTATCACTTTCTGAAAATTCTCCACCATCTGTATCTCATCAAAGAAAAGATAGTTCATCCTGTCAGGACACAGATGCTCTCTTACATAGGCATACAACGTCTTATAGTCAAGTAGCGGCTCGTTGTCGAGGTTTTCAAAATTTATTTCCTGAATTTGAGTTTCCGACAAACCTTCATCAAGAAGTCTGTCCCTAAACATCCTCAGAAGAGAAGACTTCCCACAACGACGTATGCCTGTGACAACTTTTATCACTTTCTTCTCCCTCCACTTTCCGAGAATTTCCATATATTCTTTGCGTTCTACCATAATCCGGAGTATAAATTATTAGAAACAATCAGATTTGAAATACATTGCAAAGATATGGGATTTTAATTAAAAAATGAAATGCATTGCAATTTTTCCCTTTTCTTGAGATAAAATTGCAACGCATTTCATTTTTGTACCCAAAAGCAACATTCCGTGATGCCCGGACTGGCCGAAGGGCCGTAGTGAGCGTCAGATTGACAAAACGTGAAGGACGTTGATTAGTTCCTTGTCAATCGGCTTGTCGATTTTGATGGCCTTGTTGAAAGGAACGTAGACAATTTTGTCGTTCGAGATGCCGACCATAACGTTGCGCTGCCCGTCATTGAGGGCGTCAATGGCAGCAACACCCAGGCGGCTGGCGAGAATGCGGTCGAATGCGCTCGGGGTGCCTCCCCTCTGGAGATGACCGAGAATGGTCACACGGACGTCATACTGCGGATATTCAGTCCTGATTCTTTCTGCATAGTGCATCGCTCCACCGTCCTTCTTGCTCTCGGACACAAGAACGATTGAGCTGTTCTTGCTCTTGCGGAATCCTCTGCTGATGAACTGCTCCAACTGGTCGACGTCGGTCTTGTCCTCGGGAATGATGGCCGCCTCCGCTCCGGAAGCGATTGCACTGTTCTGCGCAAGGAATCCCGCATCACGTCCCATAACCTCAATGAAGAATATGCGGTCGTGCGAGGTGGCTGTGTCACGGATTTTGTCGACACACTCCACAATCGTGTTCAGCGCCGTGTCATATCCTATGGTATAGTCTGTCCCGTAGAGGTCATTATCTATTGTGCCGGGAAGCCCGATGCAGGGAACATCATATTCTTTCGCAAAAATCTGCGCCCCTGCAAGAGAACCGTTTCCGCCTATTATAATAAGTGCGTCAATGCCGGCAGCCTTCATGTTGTCGTAGGCAATCTTGCGCCCCTCCGGGGTCATGAAAGCTTCGGAACGGGCCGTCTTGAGTATTGTTCCGCCTCTCTGGATGGTGTTGCTGACGGACTGCGATGTAAATTCCGTTATCTCGTTGTTAATCAAGCCCTCGTAACCACGGTATATTCCCATAACCTTCCATCCGTTGAAGATGGAAGCCCTTGTGACGGCCCTGATAGCCGCATTCATTCCGGGAGCGTCTCCGCCGGAGGTGAGCACTCCCACAGTAGAAATCTTTGCCATAACCAATTAAAGTGAGCCCACGCAAGCAACAAAATTCGTGCAAAACTCAACTTCTGGGACAGGTAAAGAAAAGAGCATCACAGGAACGTCAGTCAAGATAAAACCAATTAAAATCGACTCGCCCGTCCTTATGTGTGAGACGAATCGTGTGTTTACCCTTCTCGAGGTACAAGCCATCTATCCACTTGCATTTCCACTCGGAAGTCTTGTCGAAAGTGACAAATTGTTCTTTTCCTCCATCTACAGAAACAGCCATCACTCCCCCAAGGAGAGTTGATATGTAGCGAGCTCCGAGCGAGTAGGTCCCGGTTTTTTCAACCTCAATCTGATACTCAACCCACGCATCCTGCTGATAGCAAAGAATCATAAGTTCACCGGCAGAATCGGTACACGGACGCACTTTGAACACATCCTTCCATCCGGTCTGCACTCCACACATATTGTGGGCGACATAATGCTCTGCCGGAATGACTTCGTGCCTCCCATACCAACAGTTTTTATCGAATGAAGAAAAGTTCACATACACCCTTCCCAACTCAGTAAGTTCGGGAGAGGAAACATCACTATTCAACAATGATATGGCTCCCCACTTACCCGTTGCACGATGCATGAACCATGAATATCCGTCCACATTGCTGTCCGACTCAAGCATGTTGAGAACATCGGACATGAACGAAATCTGCTCGGTGACACTGTTTGTGATGCTACCGTTCGCATGACAAAACTCGGTCATAAACACCGGTTTGCCGTACTTGTCGAACTTGCGTATCATCGTTCGCATTCCGCTCACGTTCGGCATATAGCAGTGAAGAGCAATCGCATCGAAGGCATCGTTCCCTATTCCGTCGCAGGCGACAAACTCGTCAAGCCAGACCTCGGGGTCGTGATAGCCCGAGAGTGTGCCGTAATTCAATGCCGGAGACATTAATTTCATTCCGATTTCCTTGGAAAACGCCCTCAACTCCGGCCAAGTCTTGGCAGCCACAGACGGCACCATATTGGCCTGGTCAACAAGGTTCGGCTCGTTGTAGCCCAGAATATATCCCGTGGAAGGATAATCATTCTTGAGGCGACTGATATTTTCCTTGTTCAGTCCGGCATTCCAAACCATCGGATAAAACTCCATCCCCGCCCCGTAAATGGCTGAAGCATCCGCGGGATAATTGTGTGACCAATTATAGTCCCAACTGACTCCCGGAGCGAGCAAGCGGGCATCTGAAGAAATCTGAAAATTGCCGCAGACTCCCCTCTTGGCACTGCGCGCCTGCTTTGTCCTGACTCGGAAGACATTAAAGTCTTCCTCGTGCGCCATTGAAGGCTCACTCTGACAGGATACCACAACAGGCGCGGCAGTGATAAGGGATAGCAACAGAATGATTATTCTGTTCATTCTTTTTCAACTATTTTTTGTACCAGAAAATGGCGTCGACATCCAGAGTGGTCGGGTAACCATTGGTTCCCTGAGTCCATTGGAGCACGTTTACAGCAGTTGATGCATTATATTTTTCTCCTGCCATAAATACTGAAACAGGAATCTCGATTTCGTGCCATTCGCCATCTCTTTTGAAACCGTAAGCAGCGTTTTCGTCACCAATGGTAACAGTAGCTCCGTCAAGCATTCCGAGGCTGTACTCGCCTGCTGCAGTTCCTTTCATTGCAATATGGAGAGTGTAGTCGGCTGTAATTCCCTTAAGAACTTCACGGCGCTTTGCGGACTCAGCCTTCTCCTCATCGGTAAGACCTTCTGCAAGACGGAAGGCATAACCGAACCAGTCACCGGCAGTCTTAACTGAGAACCATCCCGCAACAACGCCGAAGAAGTTAGGACCAGAAGCAGTACCTGCCGCTCCGCCATTCCACCAGTCAAAGAAGAGAGTTCCGGTATCCGGATCTCCATACACACCGTCAGCAGGCATAAAGTACTTGATCTTCTTCTCGATTTTCTTTATGGTAGTCTCATCCATAGAAATGATGATGTAGTCCGAACCTTGGAGACAAGGATAAACCATGCTCGGTTTTGAAGTTACAAAACCTTTTTTCGAGAATCCGAAAGAAGGCTCATATACTACAGCCAGATATTCGGTGTCGGCATTGAGCCCCTCGAAAACCTCAGCAGCATTGCCCTTGAGTTTCTTTGCAGTCTCAGGAACGGCCTCCTTGTAGGCTGACTCCTCAACGACCCAAAGGCTGTATTCAGCAGCCGCGTCATTAACCTCAACGCTGACCTTTACTGAATTTTCCGTAACCTCGGAAGTCTTTACGATGCAGTCGAAAGCATCACCCTTGACTTCTGACTTTTTGCATGATGCAAAAGAAAGAACTGTTGCCGCACAAAGCAGCATTGATGTAATCTTTTTCATAAAACTGTGTTTTAAAGTGGTTTATAGTATGTTTCAAATATTTCAGATGTCTGCACCGGCATTGCAGGGCGAAATGCCGGGATTAATTGTAACCCTCGTTCTGAGTCAGCCCAGAGAGGCGGACTTCCTCTTGAGGAATAGGCATAAGATAGTGGCAATCCTTGAATTCGTTCATATCATCTCCGTCAAGGAGTTCGAACCTGCTTGCGTCAATTCCGCTGATGAAAGGATATTCCGCTTTGAGTGAGCTCCAATTCGCAATTTTAAACTTCTCGCGATAGGCATTCATTGTCTCTTTGGCAATCCCCCAGCGGCAGAGGTCAAACCAGCGGTGGCCCTCCATTGCCAACTCCACCCTGCGCTCGTGCCTTAGAGACTCACGTGTCGCCTCTACTTCAGGGAGTGAAGCACTTGCGCGATGACGCACTTTATTGATATATGTTTTTGCCAAATCAAGTTCTTTCCCACTCTCTATCGCAGCTTCGGCATACATAAGAAGTACATCAGCATAGCGGATTTCTTTCCAATTCAAGCCGGCACGAGATGGATGTCCGAGCTCCGGAAAGTCGAAACGCAACCCCTTCGCAACAGCCTCTGCCGATGCAGGATACTGCTCCTGCTGATATTTTCTGTTGTAAAAATAGTTTGCATATTGAATCTCTGCCGTTTCGTTCTCAACCTCGGAAGGAAGCTGCTGGAGAATGGTCCAGTCACGGCGCGGGTCACCGTTTTCATATTCTGCATACAAATCCCAAGTCGGGCGATCATATCCCCAGCCGGAAACACCTCCGACCTTAGCGGAACGCGGGCGCATCATTATGGTAGAGAATGTCCCTCTGGTAAAACCGAATCCCCCGTAATCGGAGTACATATCCTCAACATAGTTGATTTCAAAAACCGACTCTATGTTCCATTCATTTTCCGGAAGAAATTGGGAGAAATAATCTGGTGCAAGATCATATTTCCCGGAACCGATGATTGATTTTCCCCATTTGAGCACCTCGTCGTAGTTCTTTCTGTAGAGATTCACTTTCATCAGAAGAGCATCGGCTGCACCCTTTGTCGCACGTCCAAGCTCTGCCACGGTATATTCGTCACATTTTGGAAGCACAGCCTCGGCGCTCTCAAGGTCTGAAATTATGAGTTCATAAATTTTCTCTGCACTCTCGCGCTGTTTTTTCCAGTCACGAGAATCCAAAATCGGCTCAGTAGTGTAAGGGACTCCGCCGAAAAGACGAACAAGGCGGAAATAATAAAATGCACGCATAAATCTGGCCTCGGCAATGAAACGGCTACGGTCAGTTTCCGTCATATCTTCCGGAAGCGTCATTTCACGAATGGAGGCTATCACCTGATTGCAGCGGCCGATGCCGATGAACTGCGCATTGTAAAAAGCCTCAAGAAGTCCATTGCTCGGAACCACCTGGAATTTGCAGATGTCGAATGCAGCAGGCATATCCTTGAGATACTCTCCTCCCTTGATTGCGTCGTCCGAAGCGATGTCCCCGATGAGCCATTCGTTGCAGTAGGTTCCTCCGCGATTCCATGTCATTGGAACGTAACATCCGTTCACGGCCTGCTCCGCAGCACTTCTGGTGACGAAGAAGTCGCCGAGCTTGGATTCGTTAGGCTGTTCTTCCCGTAGCCATTTGTTGCAGGAAGTCAGGCAGAGACCGAGAGTCAAAGCATATATCAAATATCTGAGTTTCATTATTGTTGTGGTTTAGAAGTTCAGTGATGTTCCGAAAAGAATTGTACGTGACTGTGGGTAGTTTCCCCAATCAACTCCGCCGCTGACCTCCGGATCGTAGCCACTGTACTTAGTGAAAGTCAGCAGGTTATTCGCGGAGACATAAAAACGCCATGAAGACACGTGGAACTTCTGCGTGAGGCGTGTCGGAATGGTGTAACCCAACTGGATATTCTTCAAACGCAGATAGGATCCGCTCTCGACGAAACGTGAATTCGCGTCATAGTTTCTGGAAGAGCCTGAAGGATTCGGAATTATGCCTTCGGTGGATGTCGGCGTCCAGACATTACGCATAGCTGTACTCAGCGTAGATTGCCTTCCATCTCCCTCAGTCTGACGACGAAGTGCGTTGTAAATCTTATTGCCATAAACTCCCTGAAGAAACATAGAGAAATCAAATCCCTTCCAGTTCATAGTAAGGTTGAGACCATAGGAGAGCCACGGGAAAGGATTTCCGATGTTCACCATGTCGTTGGTGTCGATGATCCCGTCGCCGTTCTGATCCTTATAGCGGGCGTCTCCCGCGTGTTCTGTGATGTTGGAAGTACCGAACTGATGCTCCTTGACTTCCTCATCGGACTGATATATTCCTTCATATTCCCATCCCCAGAGGCAGAAGAGCGGAAGTCCCTCATCGCACATTGTAAAGCCTCCCTGGATCCTCTCGCCACCATTCAGATGGGTGAGACGGTTCTTAACGAGAGAGAGGTTGCCATTTATGTCGTAGCGGAAATCTCCGACGGCATTGGCGTGACCAAGAGTAAGTTCTATACCTTTGTTGCTTACAGTGCCGACATTCATAGTGCTGGAGTAAAGGTTTCCGACCGTAGCAGGCGCCTTTACGTTAAGGAGCATATCGTAGGTGTTTCGGATGTATGCGTCGATATTTCCGTAGAGTTTGCTGTTCCAAAAACCAAAATCGACTCCAAGGTTAATCTGTTCGGTATATTCCCATTTACCTCCTGTATTTACATAGGTTGTCACTGCCGCTCCGGGAACATATGCCGTGGACCAATTCGCGGTGGTGTTGCCAAAAGGATAGCTGACAAAGGTCAATCCCTGCATAATGGACTGCGTGAATGCCCCGTCACTGATTTTGTCGTTTCCAATCTGTCCCCAGCTGAGACGCAGTTTGAGATTGTCCAGAACATTCTTACTATTCTCCATAAAATGCTCCTGAGAAACTCTCCACGCTAAAGCGACAGATGGGAAATATCCCCAAGTATTGTTCGGGAACTTTGAAGAACCGTCCGCACGGAAATTTGCAGTGACGAGATAACGATTGTCGTAGCTGTAGAAGAAACGGCCCAAGAAAGACAGTCTCCTTGTCCTCGCAACTGCATCGCTGGAGTTTTTGTCCTCCGTTGTATTGGAGACATACCATCTGTTCGGGTCGGTCACAAGAAGAGTGGAGCCGTTGCCTGAGAGTGAATAGTAGTTGTACTCCTCTGTAGTCTGACCGACCATAAACGAGACGTCGTGCTTGCCGGCGAACTTCTTGGCAAAAGTGAGAGTGTTTTCATAAAACATCTCGGTGCTACGTCCCATTGCCGCAGAAACTGAATTCTTGACATTGGTGTCATAGTCGGAGAAATGGTACTTCTCACGATAGCTGCGGTTTTGCCAACTATAGCGATTCATACTTATGCTTGACTTGAAAGTCAGCCACTCCCAAGGTTTGATTTCGAGATAGCCATTGGCAAGAAGGCGTTCGTCAGTATTGTTCGGGTGCGAAGTCTCAAGCTGAGTGAACGGATTGTACACGTTGGTGTAGTTTGTTGATGCTGCAATCTTTCCGCTGATATCCTCTCCCGATTTGGAAAGCGTTCCCGCAGGATAGTGAGTAGGGTCCCACGGAGCCATTGAAATCGCTTGGAAAAGCACACCGTTGTATTGGGCGTTATTGCCAAGTGAACGGGATTTCGAAGTAATGTAGGAAAGATTGGTTCCGAGCTTTAGCCATTTTGTAATTTCGTAGGAAGCGTTGGTTCTGAGAGTGAGACGGTTGTAGAACGATTCCTTTATTGTTCCGTCTTGAGCGAAATAGCCTGCCGAGAGGGAGTATTTGATTTTGTCTGTTCCTCCGTCAACGGATATGTGATAGTTCTGTATAGCAGCATTCTTGTGTTGAACCTCAGCCTGCCAATCAGTTTCCTGCGTCTCATAACTGAAGGTTTCCGGAGTGGCGTAATAATCACGTCCCAAACGGTAGGTGCTGAGCCAATTGGTGAATCCTCTTTTGAGTTCCTTGCGCTCCGTATCGGAATTACCGATTTTCACCATAGTTTCAACATATTCGTCCCTCTTCATCAAATCGAGAGTGCGCCATATATTTTGGACACCGCCGTAACAGTCAAAGGAAACTTTGACCTTGCCTTCCGCGCCGCTCTTGGTGGTGATGATTATGACTCCGTTCGCTCCACGGGACCCGTAGATAGCCGCAGAAGACGCATCCTTAAGTATTTCCATTGAGGCGACATCGGCCGAATTGAGGAATGAGATATCCTCAGTAATGACTCCATCCACCACATAGATTGGAGACGAGTTGTTCACTGTACCGACTCCACGGATTCGTACCTGAGCCGCCTGTCCCGGCTGTCCGGACTGGGCATTGACCGTCACACCGGCGACACGGCCTTGCATCGCTTGGTCGACAGTTGCAACCGGAGCGACTTTAAGTTCATCAGCAGTGACAGAAGAAACAGCTCCAGTCACATCGCTTCGTTTGGTCGTTCCGTAACCGATTGCAACGACAGCATCAAGAGAGATTGCATCTGTCTCAAGCGAAACATTTTGAACACCGCCTTCTGTGACCCGGATTGTCTTTGAGATGTAGCCGAGACAAGAGTATTCGAGAGTCGTTCCCGGAGCAACGTTTATCTCGTAAGCCCCTTCAGCATCTGTCATCTCAGCGAGGTTAGCCCCCCTCGCCACAACTGCCGCATAATCAATCGGCAACTTTGTAGTGGCGTCAGTGACCTTGCCTTTTATTGTAATGTTCTGGGCTAAAGCATCATTAAACTGCCCCCCCCAAGTGAAAATCAGCAGAATTATGCTGAATGCAAGTAAAGACTTTTTCATTTCTTGCGTTTTAGCGTTCTATACAATGTGATACGTCGTACTTTCTACCGATGCTTCATCGATTGCGAAACGACGATATGCAAAAGTAATGTTTTCATAATCACAAACATCCTATTTTCATGAAAAAGCAAACTCACAAAAACTCACACCATTGAGTATTAAGTAATTACGAAAAAGAAACCAACAAATCCGAGGGTACAAAAAACCCTCCTGCGATGTTTCGCAGGAGGGAGAGATGCTATGCTCAGGCGCTAAAAGCGCTGAAGAAACTCGATAAGATTCTGTTCCCGAGAAAGATTGAGTTTCTTGCGGAGACGATAGCGCGTCATCTCAACACTGCGGTATGTCAAATTCATCAAAGGAGCTATTTCCTTTGACGACAAATCCATCTTCAAATATGCGCAAAGTTTTTTGTCGCTTACTGTCAGTTCCGGAAAAGTATTGCCCAAACGGGTGAGGTACTCATCGTAAACGATATCAAAATTCTTTTCAAACTTTTTCCAATCGTCATCGTGGCGGATATTGCTGTCAATATTTTCCCTCATAGTGACGATGTGCCCGATTACATACTCCGGTTTTTCGCCGTTCCTCAACATCCTTTCGGTTTTGTTCAAGCCCTCCTGAATGTCCATAAGTTCCTCGTTTTTCCTCAGGAGATTCATTGTTGAGGTTGCAAGGTCATTGGCTTTATGCAGCAGATCGTTTTTCATCTGCTCCTCTTCCATTTCTTTCTCTTTACGGCGCGACACTTCCGCAATCCGCCTCCGGTATGCTGCCCGAGCGATATAATACAAGGCAACCAACAGGCATATAGCCAGGAAGGCATATAAAAAGTACGCCCAATTTGTCAGGTACCAAGGGTGTTTGATAATAACATCCAATGCCGTCTCATCACTCTGTCCTGTGACGGCATTATAGGCACGGACACGGAAAATGTGATGTCCATAGGGCAGTTTCGTATAGTCTTTTGAGCAGGAAACTCCCGGAAGAGACCAGTCGGAGTCGTAACCCTCCATCAAACAGCTGTAGATTATCGCCTGCTCTTGTCTATACTCTACCATTCTGAATGTGAACCGTAGAGTATTTTCGTCCGGATTGAGCGTCCTTAATTCTGTTTCTTTGGAGAATGTATTCTCCAGCACCGTCGTCTCCTTGCCTCCCTTTATCACTCTCACCCTCCTGATTATCAGCGGAGTAACCTCAGGCTTGCGATTCTTGAGCATAGCGGTGTTTATAACCGAGAAACCGTCTTCTGTATTGATGAGGACTTTCCCCTCTTCCAGATAAAGCAGATTCTCGAATCCCAATGGACGACGCGAAGCCATATAACGAATCGAAAGGGAATCGAGACAATAATCTCCCGCATTGTCCCTATATCCCAAAGCCTGCACCGTGCCGGAAGAATAGAAATCATCCCCGTCCGGTAAAGGGAAAAGCCTCATCGCGACCGGGGTGAAATTGAACCGCCTGTTAAGACTGTCAACAGGAACGGCAAGATTGCGGCTGTTGTCGAATTCGTAAAAGCCTCCCTCGGTGGAAAACAGCACTTTCCCGTCCACAACATTCGGATAATTGTTGAATGATGTAGGAAATCCGTTCCGTTCGCCAAAATACTCGCAGGAAACAGCTTCGGTAAATTCTTTGTTGAAAGTCAGACGAAAAAGGCCCTTAACCCAATGCGCCAGCCACATCTTTCCATCGTCGAAACAAAACGACTTGCTCGCATCATCGGCCCCTTTTATGAAACCTGCGAATTTCCATTTCCCTCCAGGCGTTTTTGTAAGTCTGAAGAAATGGTCGTATGTACTCCCGACAAGCAAATCATCCTCGCCCGTCGGAGCATCGAGTTTCCACGTGCCGTTTAGAGGAATTGTAGATTCACTACCGTCGGGATACATTATATATATACCGGAATCGTGACAACAGAATAATTCTCCGTTACGGACAGACAAATCCCAAACCTGACTAATACCATTGTTGCAACGTGAATATATATTTTTCGCAGTCAAAGATTTACCAGTCACAAAAAGTCCCTGATTTGTCCCCAGATAGAGCTTCTCCTTCCACACGCACGAAGCATATCCCGTCCCTAAGACATCGTTGCCCGCGAACAATTCGCGTTCCGCCGCAGACAGGTTTATATGTGCAACACCGTTGTCAAGCCCGGCCCATATATTCTTCTGTTCATCAAAGCGCAAACTAAGTACAGTATTGTTCCCCAAACCGGAATCTGTATTCAAATTATACCACTCACCACTCCTGTTGTTGTAGATAAAGACGCCGTTAGTGACTGTTCCGAAAGCAATGTTCTCCCCGTCAGTGGCGGCCGTATAGATTTTGTCGTTCCCAAGCTCGGAAGAAAAGGGATACTCTTTCTTTACCAGCTTACCGCTATCAAGAATAAAAACACCGTCAAGCCTCGTCACGAAACCAAGATTGTCGCCAATTTTCATAATCGCGCACACCCTCTTCTTTCTCAAAGACTCCGTTCCTCCGATGGCTTCAAACCTTCCTGAATTGAAATACAAACACCCCTCACCACTGACATAGATGTAGAGTTTGTCATCAATTACAGACGCGCAATAGATTCTTTTGTCAAAACCATAGACTCTGACAGCATTGCCATCAAGCAGATATATGTGCCTGTCGTCCTGAAACCAAACTTTTCCCCCGATTTTGCCAATACTCCAAATTTCAGTGGCTGTCACATCGAGCGTATCAAGCATCGAACGATAGACCGGAGCCTCACGACAATCCAATCCAAATTCAATCTTGCCGAGTTCATTCGTAGAACCGACATAAAGAACGGCATTGTCACGATCGTAGTAGAGCGAACGGACATTTGTTCTGTTGCGGTTGCGAAAAAGTGTCCACTCCCCCGAGTCGAACATAAGTACGCCGTCATTATTTGCAAAGAATGTAAACCTGTCCGGAGTGCAGGCCACGTCCCAATTCTGGGTAGCCGCGTGATAAACATCTTTCCTGAAATATCTGACTGAAGGGTTATGTGCCGCGATTGTTCCCTCAACAAATAGGGCGACGGTGAGTATAATCACCAGCATTGTTCTGTTGTGGTTCATCTTTCCGTCTATGGTTATGTGTTATAGTGTCAACATTCTGTACTCAAGTTCATTCATCAACCAAGATGTGAGTTTATGAAAATGAGCTGTTGAGTTTTTGTGAGTACAAATATATTCAATCTTAAGAATTTTACAAATACTTTTGTATCTGTCAAACAGAACATAAAACTGATAATCATTATGCACTCTAAACAAAAAGGGACATTCCCTACAACTCCCCGCATACTCGCGGCTTTTTTGATGGCATTTTTCCTTATGGTCAGCTGTGGATGCTCGACCAAGATTGGACAACCGGTCTTGCCTGACTCGGAAGGCAACGGCTCTGAAACCGAGACGCCTGACGATAACAAACCTGACGATAACAAACCTGACGATAACAAACCGGGCGAAAACGAACAGACTCCCGATTCGGAAGGCTATGTTTTGATGTGGTCTGACGAGTTCGACTCAAACTCTCTTGACACCGGGAAATGGCGCATTGAAGTCAATGGAAACGGAGGAGGTAACGCTGAACTGCAATATTATGACGAGAGCGGAATTTCATTGGGAAAAGATTCCGAATACGGCAATTCAGCCCTCAAAATTACTGCAAAGCGTGAACAACGAAACGGCAAAGCCTTCGTGTCCGGACGCCTGAACACATCCGGACATTTCCAATTCTGCTATGGCAAAGTGGAGGGAAGGATACGTCTTCCACGTACAGCCAATGGTCTTTGGCCGGCATTCTGGCTTCTTGGAGCGGACTTTCAGACCAACTCGTGGCCACGTTGCGGTGAAATCGACATTATGGAAATGGGCAATGCGGAAGGCATCAAGAACGGTACACAGGACCGTTTCTTCAACGGAGCTTGCCATTGGGGATACTACAAAGGAAGCGCTTATCCAAATTATGCGCGCTCCACTACGAATTCCTATAGCATTCAGGACGGAAATTACCACACATACACACTGATTTGGACTCCACAGTCCGTGAAAATGTATCTCGACAGGGACCTTCATCCGAATGCTTCCCCTTATTATGAAATGGACATCGTAAACAAAGACGATGACTGGGGTGTGGGATACTATTTCCACCACGATTTCTTCATAATCCTGAACCTTGCTGTCGGCGGCTATTTCACCGGCATCCTTCAGCCCGAAGGCATAACTGCCCTTCCGAACAACGGTGACAGCGCTACAATGTTTGTCGATTGGGTGCGCGTATATCAGAAAAAACAATAACCATATAATATAACTCGAAAATGAGAAAGAATCACTTATTGGGTGGGAAAACCTACATTTCCCCGGACATCCTGGTTCAGAGCCTGGATGTCGAACTCGGCTTTGCTGAATCTATGACCGGAAAATGGAACGACAGTTCCAATTCAAGTGCTGACTTTTCCGGCTTGTCCAATGTTTATGATGGTGAATTTGAATAGGAGGATTGACTTATGAAAAAGAACACATCAATTATTTTGTCCGCACTTCTGTCAACAACTGTTTTTGTTGCCTGCACAGAAAGGATTGAGGACACTATTGTCCCTGGTAAGACAAGGACTATTGAAGTTCGGGTAGAAACCGAAATCAACGACGAAAATACAAATGGAGCAGTCTCCAAGGCCACCTGGCAAGATGGCAAAGGACTGCACTGGGCCACTGGGGAAGCTGCTGTTTTCGGACTCGCCGACAACAAAGGCAGCAACAATAATGCAGAATCGTTCACCCTCGGAACAGACGGAACGGCCAGTTTTACAGGCAGCGTAGCCGAGACTGCAAGCAAATTCCTGCCTTACTATCCCAAAGTCGGAGCAGCCGGTGGAAATGAGGGTGACCTTACAATAAATTTCCCGATTGCTGCCATACAAACTCAGACAGAAGCCGGGAAAGTGGACGTTTCGGCCGACAAGATTGCCCTTACAGGAGTACACCCAATTGAGCTTGGGGCTAAAACAAGTTATTCTGCCGCAATGACTATGCAATCTTCAATGGTAAGATTTATCATCTACTCTTCCAAGGGCTCTACCGATGCTGTAAAATCAGTATCTCTCACCACCTCTGAGAATGCCAAGATCAGTGGATTGTGGGTTGTCGTACAGCCTTGGAACGGAGAATCCCGCGCATTCATTGCGGGTGATCCGAAATCATCAGTCACGGTAAATCTGGGCACTGCCTACAATTTGGAGGGCGTAACTGGCAAAGATGATGCTTCCGGCATATATATGGGAGTTTGCCCTGCGAAAACCACGGGTTGCACTTATGTGGTGACCACCGACAAGGGAACATATAGTTTCGAGTCTTCAAAAGAGAAGGAATTCAAGGCCGGCACAATACACAATATCGCGCTCAACCTCGACAAGGGAGTATTCCAATCAACAGCAGAGGATGTCGTTTTCTATCACAATGGCAGCGACTCGTATGCGCCTCAGAATGTGGACATGAATCAGCATATTCAACTTCTCGGTCCTACCACCGCCACTTATGGAGGAGAGCCTGTCACAATGACTCCGGAAGACTGCGTCCTTGTGAGCGTCAATCCTGACGGCAGCGATGCTTCCGATTGGGCTGTAGCCGATTGGGAAAACACCAATAATTACAACCTTCGGATAACGATTGCCAAAAACAAATCCACTTCGGACCGTTCTTGCAAAGTTTATATGGAGTATAAGGGTATCCGTTCAAGAAATTTCATCAGTGTCCACCAGGATCCTGGCAAAGGACTCCCTGTGATTACGCCGACGCTCACGCCAAGTTTTGAAGGAGAAATATCCTATAAAGGAGAAACGGTTGAAGCCGCCACCCTCGAACTGAAGGTTGACGGGGCAGTGGTATCCGGAGCAGATGTCGATTCTTACGTTGCTGACAGCAAATATGGTATATCCATTTCTTGCGGAGGGGCGGCGGTCGTATGCAAGGAAGGCATTGTCAGCATTACTGTTCCGGAGAACAGTTCGTCCAGAACCAAATCGTTCAAGCTTATTGTAAAAACAGAGGATGGCTCAGCAGAGTCTTCTTTCACTCAGGCAGCAAACCCTGCGGGAGAAACAGAGACGCACACTTTTGAATATGTGGTCAGAGCAGATTATTCGGAAGCTGACAAACCGGGATTTGAAAAGGCCGCAAAATCATGGCCATTGTATCATTTCTCAAACATCAAAATCGATGGCACTGCATACCCGGCAGGAACAATGAAGAACATTCCTGAAGACCTGCAGAATGCACTGATTGAACACGCATTGAAACTTGCTGACTTGGAGAAGGAAGATATTCGCGAGCAGGTCGGACCTCAATACACTGCGGAAGAAATGAAGACATTCGTATCATTCACCCCTGTTGTTGACGATGGCTCCGAAATGCACGTTAACGTCAATTTGACTGCAAACACTACGGGACAGTACCGTAATTTCAAGATAATATCATATAATTCGGACGGCAACATATACAGAACAAACAAATACTTCCAGGTGCAGTAACGCAGATTCGCGTCAAAAACATAGTCTGGACATATACATAGTATTCAATCCCCCGCAGATGAGCGATGTCTGTGGGGGATTGTACTTTTTGCATTCTTTCACGAAACGCTCACGAAATGACGATGAAAAATTACTAACTTTGCGAGTTTGAAAAATCATCAGAAGATGAAAATAGGAGAGAACATAGATTTGGGAGTGCAGCCGCTGCTGCTTGCGCCGATGGAGGATGTGACTGATCCGTCGTTCCGTTGGGTTTGCAAGGAGTTTGGGGCGGATATGATGTACACTGAATTCATCTCTTCGGACGGGCTTGTCAGGGATGCGCGGAAGTCGCTTGAGAAACTCAAGACCTACGATTTTGAAGCTCCGATTGGGATTCAGATTTACGGGAGCATTCCCGAGGCGATGGTGGATGCGGCAGTGATGGCGGACAGGGCCACTGAACTTGTGGAAACGCATGGGGCCGATGTGATTGACATCAATTTCGGATGTCCGGTGAACAAAATCGCACGACGGGGAGCAGGGAGCGGGATGATGCGAGAGCCTGACAAGATGGTGGAAATCACCCGTATGGTCGTGGAGGCCGTGAAAAAGCCGGTGACAGTGAAAACCCGTCTGGGATGGAACGAAGACTCGAAAATAATCGTCGAACTCGCTGAAAGACTGCAAGATGTGGGAATACAGGCTCTCACGATTCACGGGCGCACGCGCTGTCAGATGTATAAGGGCGAGGCGGACTGGAGTCTTATCGAACAGGTAAAAAATAATCCGAGAATGCATATCCCAATCATCGGAAACGGGGATATACGGACGCCGCAGGATGCGAAAAATGCCTTCGACAGATATGGAGTGGACGGGATTATGATAGGACGCGCCACCTTCGGTCATCCGTGGATATTTAAGGAAATCAAACATTATCTCCGCACGGGCGAACTTCTTCCGCCGATGAGTGTTGCGGAGAGAGTGGAACTTGCGAAAAGGCATCTTGCGAAATCAATCGAAATCAAGGGCGAACACGTCGGGGTGATTGAGATGCGCCGCCATCTGTCCTGCTATTTCAAGGGGCTTCCCGATTTTAAGGAGACTAGGCTCCGCCTTGTGACACTCTACGATATAGATGAACTTTATTCCACACTCGACGAAGTCGCACGGCGATGGGGAGACGATGCTCCGGAGGCTGTTTCAGTCTACGACAAAACCGACGCTCACGAAGCCCCGGATTCAACTGTTGAAGGAAATATATAGCCGATAAAATATATTCTTATGATTGACAAAATTCTTCTGTTTCCATATTATCTCACTCTCAAAACGAGACATTTTCTCTACGACCACGGAATCCGGAAGGTCCGCAGAAGTGAGATTCCATCTATCGGAATCGGCAATATAACTGTCGGCGGCACGGGGAAAACTCCGCATACCGAGATGATTGTCAGAATGTTGCTCCGTAGCGAAAAATGGGGAGGAAAGAATGTGGCGGTGCTCTCGAGAGGTTACAAACGCAGGCTTAAGGGATTTCAGATTGTGGAGGCCGACGGTTCCGCAAGGGATTTCGGAGACGAACCACTCCAAGTAAAGAAGAAGTTCCCCGGGATTACGGTGGCCGTAGACAAGAACCGTGTGGAGGGAAGCAGGATTTTGAGCGACCCGCAGAGTTTTCTCCAGAGCAAAAAATCCCGCAAATGCAGGACAAAGGAATTTGAGAAGGCGGATGTGCTGGTGTTGGATGATTGCTTCCAATTCAGAGCTTTGCGACCGGACCTTTCAGTGGTACTCGTTGACTACAACAGGCCGACTTTCAAGGACCGGCTGCTGCCTATGGGGAGGTTGCGCGATTTGCCTGAAAGGATTGCGGCGGCGGACGCTCTGGTGGTGTCGAAATGCCCGTGGGAGATGAATCCTTGGGAGATGGACAAATGGGCGCTGTCACTCGGAATTGAGAGATATAACCAAAAGGAATGTTTCGGATGGCGCTGCGACAATGGTCGGAAACAATATCTTTTCTTCACAAAAATCGGCTACGACGAGGCTCTGCCGGTGTTCCCCGAGGGCAACAGCCGCTACCTCTATTCAAAAACGGCCGTGATGTTCAGCGGGATTGCGGACGATACTCCTTTCTCGGAGCAGTTGCGCCTGAGCTACAAATTGGTGGGACATCTGAAATTCGGCGACCACCACAAGTTCAGAAAATCGGACATCTCGTCCATCCGCTCGCTTGCCGACGCATTCCCTACCTCACTGATTATCACCACCGAAAAGGACTATCAAAGAATCCGCGACTGCAAGAAAGTTCCGGACTCGCTCAGACAAAGGATGTTTTATATGCCAATCCGCGCCCAGTTCCTTTCCGAAGACGAGCAAAGGGTTTTCGCCGGCCTGATCAACGGGCTGTAATGCCCACTCTCAGAACATTCGGGGATATTGCACACAAATCCCGGAAACATTTGGGGATTTTTATTCCTGCGCCTTGATGCTCGCGTCGTGGATGGCATTGAAGAGAGTTTTGACAAACTCAGGGTCGAGGCCGCGTTCCTTTCCTTTTGCCACAACATCGGCAAGCACAGCCTCCCAACGGCCGGTCTGGAGAATGGCAATCTTGTTTTCTCTTTTGCTCTCCCCTATCCGGCGGCTGATTTCCATACGCTGCGCAAGGGCGTGGATGAGGTTTTCATCGATGACGTCAATCTTCGCGCGAAGCTGGCTGATGGTCTCCTTATAGGCGGAATCCGCGGTGTCGGCATCGCGTACAATCAACTGATTTTCAAGCATATCAGCAAGCGCCGCCGGAGTAAGCTGCTGACTCGCGTCGCTCAGGGCCACCGACGGGTTGCAGTGGCTCTCCACCATAAGGCCCTCAAGTCCGAGATCCATCGCACGCTGCGATATTTCCGTGATGTACCCGCGGTTGCCGGCGAGATGGCTCGGATCACAAAAGAAAGGAAGTTCAGGACAGAGGCTCCGGAGTTCCACGACATACTGCCAGAGAGGGTCGTTGCGGTATTTGATCTTCTCCGATGTGGAGAATCCCCTGTGTATCACGCCAATCTTGCGTATTCCGGCACGGTTCAGCCGCTCAAGGGCACCAATCCACAGGTCTATATCGGGGCTCACAGGATTCTTCACGAGCACTGGGATGTCCGTGTCGGCGAGTGCCTCTGCAATTTCCTGGACAAGGAACGGATTGGCTGTCGTACGCGCCCCAATCCACACGAGGTCAATGCCATATTTCAGACAGTCAAACACATGCTTCTCGTTTGCCACCTCCGTGGCTATCTTCAGCCCAAGTTCTCGTTTTGCCCTCTGCATCCACTTCAGTCCCTGCGTTCCGACTCCCTCAAAGCTGCCGGGATGCGTACGAGGTTTCCATATTCCCGCACGATAGACATTAATTCCTATATCCTTCAGCTGAGCTGCCGTCGTCATCACCTGTTCTTCCGTCTCCGCGCTGCAAGGGCCCGCAATGACGCACGGACGCGGCGGAAGATGGAACATTCCCCATTCGTTCAACGGGGTTATTTCGAGTTTCGGAGATTTTGCCATATTATCTTATTTTAAGTTTCGCAAGTATTCTAACTTCTTGCGAATATTAAACTTATCTCATTCATCAACCTCTCAAACCCCACGCACTTTTTCTATCCACGTTACCCCTCTCCTAAAGAGGGTGACCAAGAAGTCTTTTTTCATCCTCCGGAGTTATCGCATAATCGTACAAAGATAGCAATTTTATTTATAACTTTGCGGCGTCGCGCCATACGCGGCGGACATTCAGTCCGAAGCTCGGGCGCTTACTTAAATACTGCCGGTTTATGAATATGAAGATTTCGCGTGAAACGTTGCTGATATGGGGGCTGATTGTCCTTTTTTCCGTAATGATGTCGGTGCCGTTCCTGCTGCCTTATTGCAGTTGGATGGCTCTTCTCGGCTTTGTGCCCCTGCTTTGTGCGGAGAGGATGCTGACATTGACAGGGCGGCGGCATGTCTGGCTCTATCTCTATTGCGCATTTGTCCTGTGGAACGCATTCACGACATTCTGGGTGTGCAACGCTACAGTCGGAGGTGGAATTGCCGCCGTTCTTCTGAATTCACTTCAGATGCTGGTCGTTTTTCTTCTGTTCAGAGGCTCGCGCAGGGCTTTCGGCGGCACATTGCCGTATATATTTCTCGCAGTCACATGGATAGCCTGGGAAAAGGCCTATTTCGGCTGGGACATTTCCTGGCCGTGGCTTGTCCTCGGGAATGCGTTCGCACGCACTCCGGCCTTGGTCCAGTGGTACGACGTCACCGGCACTCTGGGCGGTTCTCTTTGGGTCTGGGCCTGCAATCTTGGAGTTTTCGGACTGCTCGTGTGGCTCTCCGATGGCAAATGGCTCGGACGGAGACTCCCTGACGGAAGTTGGGCAGGATTCTCGCCAAAGGCTCGTGCCGTCTACTTGCTGTGTCTTTTTCTTGTCTTCTTCGGACCGGTGACGTGGTCGCTCTGCAAGTGGTTCACGCCTGAGCGTGAGCCGTCCGAAACTATGGATGTGTTGGTTGCCCAACCGAACATAGACCCCTACCACAAGTTCGAGGCAATGTCGCAGGCGCAACAGAATGCCCTTTTGGAGCAGTTGATCAAGCCCGAGCTGATTGATTACAGACGGGCATTTGAGCGTGACTCTACATGGTGCGGAAATGCTTCCGTTCCAGGACTTCTCGTGCTTGTTCCGGAGACCTTCACTTCTGACGTGACGACAAACTTTCTCGGAGCAAGCCCGACGCTCAACCGCTTCAAAACTCTGTTGGGGAACTATCCGGAAGTGAATATGCTGCTTGGTGCATCCACATACACGCGAATTGAGTCGCGGGAGCGTCCTTCACTGACTTCCAGGCAGATTATGGACGGTCTCTGGTATGAATCGCATAATTCAGCCATTATGATTGACGGCAGCGGACGTGACGAGCTCTTTCACAAGACAAAATTGGTCGTTGCTGTGGAAAAGCTGCCCTATCCTGTCGTGTTTGACCCGATTGACCGTGCACTCGGCGGTGTGATGGGGCGCTGCGTAGGGCAGGACGAGATTTCTCTTCTTCATTTCCGTGCAGCAGACAGGCAGGGAGCCGTCCATGACGTGCCTTTGGGATGTGCGGTCTGCTATGAGTCTGTCTATGGGGATTATTGCCGGGGATATGTGCTCAAGGGGGCTCGTGCCCTGACTATCATAACCAACGATGCGTGGTGGGGCGACACCCCTGGTTACCGTCAGCATCTTAGCTATGCATCCCTAAGGGCTATAGAGACCCGCCGCGCCATCGCCCGCTGCGGTAACACCGGCATCTCCGCTCTGATTGACAACAAGGGACGTATTGTTGAACAAAGTCCATGGTGGCAGCCTGCTACCCTTCATTTCCAGCTTCCCCTCAATGACGAACTGACTTTCTTCGTCAGCCACGGTGACATCACCGGCCGCCTCTGCACCTTCACATTTCTATTGCTTCTTGCTGCCGCTTTTGTCAAAGGTATAGTTAATCATGGGTACAACAGGGCGCATCAGCGCCGTGCGTAGCGCAACGAAGCGTGGAATTGTGGGATGGCGTTCCGTGTAGCACCACTTCCCCCACAAAAGGGGGACGGGAGGGGGATTTTAAAAAAGGGTTGGCTGGTTTTCGTCGAGGACGCTGAGGACGCGTAGCATGACGGATTCACGGATGAGCGCCGAGCGAGAGCGAACCTTGAACTTCTCGCTGTAGAGACGTATGGCTGCGAGTTCGGAGTCGTTCAGGTAGATGACCTGCCGATGTCTCCTTACCGGCGCTTCTGGACGGTGTGATGATTCCATATTTCCATGTGGCTTTCCCGTGCCTGTGCTGCCGCTTTTCTTAGCCTTTTTTGCCATGTTTTTCTGCGTTTTAGCGTACGAAGGGCCAAATATAGTTAATTTTTACCGCATTTCAGAAAATTTGGTTTATATTTGCGCTCCTATAAACGGATTTGTACATAACATTACAAGTAGTATGAAGAAATTTCTTTTAACTTTTTCTGCAATCGTTCTTGCAGCAGTCGCTGTAAACGCACAGCCACGCGCCATCGGAGGCCGTCTCGGCTATGGCGTGGAGTTTTCCTATCAGCATTCTGTCAGTCACTCCAACATGGTTCAGGCAGAGCTTTCATTCCCTGGTTTTGTCGAAGGAGTTGGGGCAGCAGCCACTTATGACTGGATTTTCCCGATTAGATCATGGAATCATAAGGGCGCCTGGAATTGGTATGCAGGAGTCGGTGCCGGACTCGGGTTCGGTTGGCCGAACGTGAAAAAGCGAACTGAAGGCGGAGTGACTTACAGGGTAAGCTCGAATTGGTTCAACATCGGTGTCGCCGGACGAATCGGAGTCGAGTACAACTTCTGGTTCCCGCTTCAGCTTTCGTTTGACTGGAGACCGCTTTTCGGACCGTGCATTTCATGGTATAATGAAAGCTTGAAAGGAGGCGGCACGACGACAAAGGAACATGGTTCCGATGCTGATTTCTACACCGGTGGCCTCTACGCCGGAGCCATCAGTTTGGGTGTCCGCTATAGATTTTAGTAGGCAATGACTTGGTAAAACATCAAGGGGCTGCCCCAAGAGTCCCGAAGGGACCGCGCCGGGGGCGCGAGATACCCCTAATAGGGGTCGCAGACGTCAGTCTGCGGGGGTTAGGAAGTCCAAAGGAGGGGGAACAAAAGACTTTTTGGTCCCCCTCTTCTGCTAAACTAATATCTTGCGATGCGCAGTGCGGCGATTCGGGCCTTGTTCCCGTCAATATTCATATTTTCGTTACAAGGCAGAAACTTGAGCGAAATCTTATGTTCTCCTGCAGTCAGGTCCAAAGCGCAAGAGCTGCTCCAACCGAAGTTTTCCCAGTCTCCGTAGGCACGTTGAGGGAATACTGACATCCCTGCCAGGACACCGTCGATAAACATAGAACGCGTCGCGCACATATTCTTGTCAGTTACGCCCCCGTTCCCGTTGGCATATTTCCAATCTATAAAATATCTTCCGTCTGCTGGAATGTTTACAGTTATGCCCTCGATGCCTTCACCTCTTGAAAGCCACTTTTCCACGGCAATTTCCATAACATTGCCCTCCCGGCAGAATCGCAGCGGCTCGCTCGCGAATGAGCGGATGCCGTCGCTTCCCTCGGCAATCACCTGATATTCACCCTCGGTGTCGAGACTGTAGCTCAGCTGTGTCGTCTTGGCGATGGCCTTGGCATCACGCAACACAATGTACGCCCCGGCTCCGTCCACAGGCTCCCATACGAGCACTCCGTTTTCAATCACAGCATTCGGTGTGTCGGGCGCCGCTGTATATGAACATTGGTTTATTCGTCCTCGTTTCCCCTGTCGTCCGTCGAGAACAATCTCTACGCAGTGATGGCCCTCAAGACTTTCCGGAAGGAAAGCAGAGGTTTTCTTGCCGTCAAGCCTGAATGACTTTATTCCTCTGCCGTGTCCTTTGACCGTAAGGTCTATAGTCATATTCTTATATTTCAGTCCCTCCAGTTTCCTGCAGCCTCCAAGTTCCCGTGGAACGAAAGGAGAAAAGCTTATTCCGTCCTCCCGGATGTCAATTCCCATCAGCAGTTTCCGGAATGTGCCGAGAAATCCGGCCAAACTCCAGAGCATATTTGGCGAGTTAAGGGCGGTCTTAAGGCTGCCGTCGGACGCTACCATATTCTCGTGGTTTGTTGCGAATAGTGCCGCCGCCCTCACATTGCTCGCGAGGGCGTGAAGAACCGCCTGCCCGTTTCCTGCCCGGGCAGATGCAAGGGCGTAGAAAGATGTGACGAATGGCCAAATGGCATTATTGTGGTAGGCTTTTTCTCCGCCGATTTGCGGCCAGAAGATTGTCGGACCGAAAGCCGACACCGGCATTTGTGACACAATCTTTTCCGCCTGTTTTTCTGATGCGATGCCCGAAAGAATCGCAAGAGATTCCCCGAGAGTCTCGCTGCGCGGAGAAATTGAAAGATGGTCGCGCCCGTACAGATATTGTGCGTAATATCCGCAATCTTCCATCCACAGCTCTCTGTTTATCGCATCGCGGAGATTTTCAGCAAGAGAAGAATAATATTCTCTGTCATCTTCAAATCCCTGAGTGGCTGCCATTTTTGTCATCGCTTGCAAAACCATATAATAGACGACATTTGTTCCGAGACATTCAGACTTGAAGATGTCGGCCGGCTGCATCCAGCGAGGATAACTCTGCTGTCTCCAGTCAATGAAAGAACTCTCACCTCTGAATAGGCACGTCTCTGCATCGAATGTTACAGCCAAATCATCTTCGAGCGAGCGCTTTATAGTCGCGTATGCCTGATTCAGCCAGTCCTTGTCTCCGGTCGCGAGGTAGATTTTCCACGCTGCCACAGCCCAGATAACCCGGTCGCTGGAGCACGGCCAAGAACCGCCGGTGCCGGTGTCCTGCACAATTCTTCCGAGTCTGTCAACCTTGCGCATAAGACTTATCCGCGAAATATCAGGGAGTAAGTCGGAGAGAGACAAAATGATGCTGTAGCTGATGTCCCGCGTCCAGACCCCAGCCCACAAGGCTCCGGTGCGGAATGTTGAGTCGGCCTCCACATTGTTCAGCAACTCGTCGGCTGCCATATTATAAAGCGCCGTTTCCAGAGTGTCAGCTCCGGTATATTTCCCGAATCTGGAGATGTCGTTTTTCTTTGTCCACCTGCGCTCTTTTCCATCAGGAAGCGGATAATTTGAGACTATCTCGCTTTCGCTTTTCGCATAGGCGGAATAATCCCCCTGGGTAACCTTCTCTGAAGACCAGCTGAAGTCTTCATTTTCATAAATGACGTCACTGCAAGACCCGAGCATAACCGAAAGAAGCGGCAATGCTGCTAATAAAAAATGCTTAGTTTTCACAACCCTATTTGTTATCAATAATATATGTCTTTATATCAGGCCCAACTCCACGAATGGTAAGCCTTTTCCAGGACGCTGGAAGGCAGGATTTCCTGCGGACGATTCCTCGGTCTGTCACATCGAGCCCACCGAACCCGTTGAGCACGGCCTGAAGCAATCCTCCTCCTGCCGTGGCAAAATAGGGATTGTTTGAGGTCGGGGTCTCCGCAAGCGCTCCGAAAGGTGGACGCTGGTTCGGTCGGTAGCTTTTACGGAACATTTCTTCGGCCTTGACGGCGTTCCCCATCCGGGCATATTGTATGCAAAAGACGCTGAACGACATTGCCGGCCCATTCTCTGGGTCTATTTTTGATTCGTAATATTCCAAGTCCCGTTTCAGTTGTCCAGGCTCCGAGATTACTCCAAGAGGGTAGCCGAGAAGATTGACGTCGGCCTGCTTTATGACGCGTCCGTCGTAGCCTTCGTATTCCTGTGTCACGCCGTCCTCTCCTCTGAGAATGCGAAGTCCAGCGGCAATTTTAGACCATTCTGCTGGGGCTTTGTGTCCACATATCCTGGCAGCTTTCACGGCGCATTCAAGAACGGCGGATGTGGCGCCATTGGTAAAGGCATTGTCCGTCACATTCTGCGCATATTCGTCAGCTCCCACAACTCCTGCCACAGAGTAACTCCCATCGTCATTCTTCCGGACGCGGCTCGTCCAAAACTCCGCAACTTCCTTAAGAAGAGGCCAGCCTTCTTTTTCCAACCATTCTTTGTCACGGCTAACGCACCAATATTTCCAAATTGCGAGACCTACATCTGCCGTTATGTGATGCTCCATAGGACCGGTAATTGCCCAAGTAGGAGTCGATTCTTCACCGAAACTGTCTGATTCCCACGGGAACATGACGCCGCGGTATCCATAAGACATAGCATGTCTGCGAGCCGCTTCAATCCTGTCCGTGCGGTAGTCTACCATAGAACGGGCAATCCCTGGATTCATAAGCAGCATAGGCGGATACATCCATATTTCCGTATCCCAAAATATATGACCATTATACCCTTGAGAAGAAAGCCCCATCGGCGAAATGCTCAATCGTGAGTTTTCGCGGCAGAAGCCGTAAAGGTTGAAAAGAGCAAGCCTTACGGCGTGCTGGGCTTCCATATCCCCTTCAATTTCTATGTCTCCCTGCCAAAGTTCATCCCAAAGTTTACGGTGGGCGTTTTTCACGCGCCCGACGGTTTCTCTCTCGATATACACAAGCTGTCGCTCTGTCTCACTATATGGGTCGCTGAAATCTTTTGTCGAACACTCCGACGCCACAAGCGTGAATTTCCGTATGTCTCCAGCCTTCATAGAGGCGGAGAGCATATCGGTATTCTCATCCGTCGTTTTGGAAAAACCTCCATCTTGTATGAACATTACTGAGGCAGAAACATTGTACCGTCCCTTGCAGGTCTGAGCATCCGCACGCAAAAGGTCAATATAATGCCCGTCGGCAAGGAAATTACGCCGCTGGATTCTGGCGGTTTTATACTCCTCCGGCAAACTGAACGAATTGCAAAAAACTACATTAACATCTTCTAATGCCTTGATTTCTACTTCCATCATCATGGCATAGGGAAGATTACGTAATGCCGTTACCCCGTATCTGACAGAAACTTTGCCGCAGGCAATAAATTCGGTGATGTGCTCCGCATTGCGCATATCGATGGTCTGTCTCCAACCACTGACTTTCGTCTCGGAGACTCCTGCACCATCAACACTCATTGACAGACAGAACGGATTTATTCCTCTCACGGCGCAGTTGACGTCATTTACTCGCTCGAACACATGATTCAGCATTATGTGCTTGACTGAGAACGGTTCTTTCCACGGAAGTATTCCAAGCCCCCCATTCGCTACCGGTATTCCCGTATAGTTATCATCGTATGTGTCTGCCACAATCTTCCATCCGTCTTCCCGGCCATTCTCCGCTGCACTAGCGAAGACCGACAGGAGTATGAGCATCACCGTAAATATGAGTTTTGTCATAAAGAGCCGTTTATTTCTTTGATATTCTGTATACGACGCATCCGCGTGCCGGAATAGTCACCTCATAGACATCCTTGTGCGGAAGATTACGGTTTTCCCACAAATCTCTTACCATATAGTCTCCGCTAATCCCGTAATCTGCAGGGACAATGCGGAAAGTCTTTGGCGCATTCCCTTCCCAAGGGCGGTGGAAAATAGCGATAATCTTGTCCCCATTGCTCATATCTCCGGTCCAAATCTGGCTTCTGTCATTGTCTTCGGCATATTCTACACTATTTTGTGGAGGAGTGTTCGAGAGCGGCTTTCCTACGAAACCATCCTTAACAAGTGCGAGAATGTCACGGTTCTGATAGAACTTGAGACGTTTGCCAATGGAGTCATATCGGTCAGAAACGGTGACCGGACCTCCGGCAATAACATTGAGCGATATAATGGACTTACACTCGTCTTCCGAGGCCATGGTGTTGAGTCTGATGAAATCTCCGTCGAGCATCACCTTGCCACGTCCCGCGACTCTTGAGAAATAGATAAATCCGTCAAATGCGTTTGAATACTGTGACCATCCTTTCCGGTGTTTGCCACGTTCAACTTCGGAGAAATGGTACCATCCGCCTTCGGCAGTGTCGTTGTCGATGCGTATCATATGCCCGTATTTCTTTTCGGTGGCCGCGTCGTTGTAGAGATGCGGCATCACAAGGGAGAGAATCATCCCGTAGCGGTCGCACTCTTCCCTCATCCACCTCAGAGCCGTCGGGTACATCCATTCGGGACGCTTTGGACCCACAGTTCCGAAGCCGATGTCATATCCGTCTTCGTACCACGAAAGGAAATCCACTCTGAGGAACTTCACTCCCATTTCTCCAAAGTGATCCACATATCCGCGCACCCATTCTTCGGCTCCCGGGCGATCCAACTGAGCCCAGAGGTAGTGGTGATAACCGCCGTTTTCCTCGTTTCTGTCTATGAGGTTTTCAATAGGGATGTCAGTGCCTTTTATTTTTATTCCAGCCGCGGCTGCACCGGCGGGCACCCAAAGAGGATTGCAATATACACCGAGAGTCATTCCACGTTCGGCGAGATAGTCCGCCCACCATCCGTAGTTGTGCTCCCAACTGAGAGAATGCCTGTCAAGATAGCCATCCTTGTTGTAAGCGTTGGTCTCGTCCATCCAACCGTCGGTGGAAACCATTGTGTAGCCGTAGCTAAGGAGGTTATCGTGTACCCAGTCGATGTTCTTTTTCCACTCGTCTTCCGGAATGGAAGTATTCTTCACAAAGTTGTACTCATAAGGACTCCAATATAGCGGAGCCTTGTGACTATGTTCCGGATAGACCGGGATGTATGACCTGCATTTCACAAGGACGCTATCCTTTGCTGTGCGGAGTTTCCAGTGTACAGCGGATGTCACGGTGAGCCTTATTTTCAGTTCGGCCGGTTCTGCCTTCCGTTTCCCACATTTGTCTATGATGATGTTATTCAGTTCTCTGCAGGTGAATGTCCGTGACGTGACGTCTCCTGGGAGCGTTTCTGACCAGCCGGCCTCTTTCCCGTCCGACGGAACAATTTCAAGCCTGTACTTTGTGGAAGGGGAGTCCGCCACTCCTCCCCATTTCAGTTCCAGTACCTTTTCGGAGGCTTTCTCTTGAGAGAGGGCTACTTCTCCGTTACTGGATGCCGAAAGCGAGAATCCTGGAAACGGGTTTGCGTTAAGCGTGTCTTCCGCCTTGACGCAGGCAATGGAGAGACAGGTCGTGATTACGACCAATGATATTTTTATAGCAGTATTCATCTTTAATCAGCTTTGACAAGATTATATACGACAGTCATAGTGCTGAGGTCAACGGTAACCTTGTATATCCCGGCAACCTTTATCAACCATTTGTTTTCGTTTTCTTTATACCTCGCGTGGTATGCGTTTCCTGATTCTACTTCCGTTCCGTCATTCCAGGCGGTAAGCCGCGGACTGCTCCAGTCTGTTTTTGATGTGTCGCAGAATATGTTCAGATCTCCTTTATTCAGATGACCTTCCCACTCATAAATATGACTGTCACCTTTTTTGACGAGCGTGGACGCTGAGTAGTCTTCCTGACTCCAACCTTGAGGAGCAGCGCCTCCTATCAGTCCGAGGGACGGATGGCCGGCTTTGCTCGCATCGCTTTCAGTGAGATGGAAATTGACAGTCTGAGCTTGAGAATCTATCGTTAGGTTATATTCTCCAGCGATGCCAATATACCACTTCCAATCTTCTGCCGAAGGCATATATTCAAATCTTTTGGCCTCATCTCCTGGGAATACTGTTTCTCCGGCACGGTCCGGCACCAATCTGAACTTGCCCCATTGATTTGTGCCCCTGTCGCAAAGGAATTGAATCTCGCCGACATTGAGATGACCCGTCCAGATCCAGTTCCAACCATTCTTTGTCAGATTTACTATTCTGTTCATGTCCCATCCGCCCGGTGAAGCCGGTCCAATCATCGCTACATCGGGACAATCATTAAGTTTGTTCGACAGCAGAGTGAAGACTATTGTGAGTTTTTCTGTGTCAAGCGAGATTCTCCATTTGCCCGGCACTATAATTTTCCACATATTGTCACCCCTGTCCTGTTCGGAAACTGCTGCGAGCACGATTTTCATCTCTTTGTCTGTAACTACTTCCAAGTCCTTCTCTTCCGCAATGAATTGGTCCACGCTCCAGGCATCTGCATCGCTCACTCCGGAAAGCGGGTTACAGAGAAAACGCAGCGTGCCCTGCTGAAGTTCTCCTTCCCATTCAAAAATTTTTCCGTTTCGGTCCAATGGCGTGGCAGAGGCTGCTGCCCATCCGTTAGGAGTCGCAGGGCCGACCATGGATATGGCACGATAAGCGGCGGCCTCTCCGTATGGAGTAACATCAAAGAAAACGGCTTCCGATTCAGCCTTGACCTCAGTTCCGACAATGGCCTTGATCCGAGCCTCAATTGTCACTTTCTCCCCGCCGTCCAATTGCCAGGTCTTGACTGCCAGATCATTGAGTTCCTTCACCGTGAATGTCCGTGTCGTCTCTTTGATTTCGGAGACTGTGAACGGCTTCGTATTTTCGGAAGGATTCCCGTAGAGAGATAGAGTGAGCGTATAGACAACATCTCCGTCATATTTGTTCCCATCAGTCCAGCTCAACGTCACAGCCACCTCGTCATCGGCGTCTTGTTCAAGTATTATCATCAAAGGGTCAGCCGTGAGGTCAATCGGCTTTAACTCTGGAGTTTCCGGCACCGATGGCTTGTCAGGCTTCTCGGTATCCGGCTTTCCGGCCGGTTCCCCGTTGTTATAATCATTTTCCTTATTGCATCCCGAAAGGACTATTAATGCGGCTGCGGATACAGCCAAGAATGTTTTGATAAATGTTTTCATAGTTTCTCAAATTTTATTGTCAACGCATCCGTGTCAAGTCTAATTCTCCAATTGCCTGCGTTTGCTTCAGTTATGACCCATTTATAGTCAACACCTCCGGGTTGTACGAGTTGCATAGTGCCTATTGTAAGGTCGTTGAGGTTCTCTGATGGTGCCATAAAGAATGGAGCGCTCCAACTCCTTTCGCCAGCAGCGAATTTGAATTCCCCAGCCTTGAGGTATCCTTCATATACGAATTGTGAGGTTCCCTCAATCCAAGAGAGCTCGAATGCATCCGTGATTTCCCATCCTCCAGGGGAAGCTGCGCCGACCATATAAATGTGCTCGTATTCCGGGTAGTATATCATCCTGTGGGTTTTGGTTCTGGTGTTCACCACGACTTTGTATGTTGCTGCACGGCTCACTGAAAAGCAGGTGCCTTCATCCGTCTTATGATACTCCATCGTTGATGAATCTTCTCCTTTGAACCACGCCGGAAGACGCGTCTCTCGGCTTTCCGGGAATATGTATTCTCCGGCTGCAAATTTTCCCTTGTAGCTGTATTGACGGGATAGCACTTCTTCGGTCATAAGTATGGCCTTTCTCGGCTCCCAACTTCCGCCGTTTGCACTCAGGGCACTTCCGAGAATGTAGAGAGGAGTAGATTGCAATTTGTATGTCTTCACGAGCAATGTGGTCGTGGCTACCTCCGGCATTATGAATTTATCTGCCGTAAGTCGTCCTATCACCTTGGCTTCAAGCATTACTGATTCTCCTGGGGTTATGTTCCAATGTTCGAGGCACAGATCGTTGAGTTCGCCTACACTGAAACTTTTTTCAAACACATCCGATCCGAGGACTTCAAGTTCAGTTGCGCTGGCAAAGTCGTTATCGGCTATGTCAATTTTGAAGCAGTAGGTCACCTTGACGACGTCAGAATATTCATATCCTTCAGTCCATCTGAAAGTTACAGCCGTCTCGTCATTGTCGCGACCTTCCAACGAAACCTCGTCTGTGGAAGCCTCAATCCTTAGGGGTTCTCCCCCTACGGGGTCATACGGGCCGCTTCCTTTCCTGCATGATGTCACCGACGAAAGCAGCATAAGGACGGCGGTGATGTAATAAAATATTGATTTTCTCATTTCAGTCATCGTTTATTCGTTCCAGAACGGGTTCTGTACAAGGTTCGGGTTTTTGTCCATTTCCTCTGTCGGCACAGGCATAAAATAGAATGCTTTCTTGTAGATGTGCTTTGAGTCAAGCTTTGTCCTCTTGAAGTAGCCATTTTTGTCAGCGGACTTGACATTCATTCCATAGACAGGCTCATTGAGCACATCCTCTGCCTCTTTCCATCTGCGCAGGTCGTTGTATCTGAGTCCTTCCACACAGAGTTCTACGCGGCGTTCCATTTTTATTAGCTTGCGGACTTCATCCTGAGTGTTGCTGACGGCTATCTGACCAGGTCCGGAGCCATAGCCCGGTATCCCGGCGCGTTCGCGAATTCTGTTGAGATAGAGGAGAATGTCCGGATTGCCGGGATCGGACTCGTTAAGAGCTTCAGCATAATTCAGATATGCTTCTCCGAGGCGATAGAGTATACCGGGACGGTATTGGTAGCTGTCATTCATAACATTATGGTCCGGATGCACTTTTTTCCTCAGTTCATATCCTGCTTGAGGCGAATCGTATCCACCGCCGTCCATTGACGGATTATGAAATTCAGTGAATCTTTCAGACTCCCTATACCACGCCCCGTTGTAGAGCACTGAGACATAAAATCTCGCCTCTCTGTCACAGTACATGTTGTATGTCCCGGGAACCGTAATCTCTCCTGCCGTCGCTGTAGGGCTGCCCTCAATCCATGCAGTATTCCGAATGTCGGAAGTTGTGGAATATCCCGTTTCGCTGTAACCTGCGCCCGGAGCGTCCGTAGGCAGGCCATTTTTCATAAAGAAGGCATCCACAAGTGATTGGCTCACGCCAAGACCTCCGTTGCCTCCGCTTCCGCGCGGTGTGGCATGCTTCTCGTAATCCCAAATGTTGCATCCTCCCGGGCGTGCGAAAAGTATTTCCTTGTTTCCGTCGCTCCAACGCGTGAACATCATATTCTGATATGACATAAACGGGTCAATCTTTCCGTCGGCCGTCATCTCGGTGTAGAGACAATATCCGTTATTTTCGGCGAGGTCTATGAGTTCTTTGCAGGCCCTTGCAGCATATTCCCATTTTTTCGGGTCATACGATGTGCTGAAGAGATGCTCTCCCTGTTTGTTCACGTGGTCGGCATAGTCTGGGTTACCATTCACGAGCGGACTCGCCGCGAAAAGCAGCATTCTTGCCCTGACAGCATAACACATCATCGAAGTAGCGCGTCCGAACTTGTTGTTGTTCGTATAGAAAGCCGGCAGTTCTTTTGCTATGTCAAGAAGTTCGGTATCAATCCATTGCACGATTTCGTCGAATGGTGACTGACCCAGCATAAGCTCGGCATAACTTGCAGAAGCGTCTGCCTTTGCGGGCGAGAACGGCACCGGCCCATAAGTCTCTGCCAGAAGCCAATAGTAATAGGCAATCATAAATCTCGCCTCAAGCTTCATAAGTTTTACCTCAGAAGCGCTCACCCCGTCAGCTGGAAGCGGCTTTACATTCTCAAGAAATATGTAGGCCGACCTAATGTGTTTTGGAAGTTCCGTCCAGTATCTCATTTGCCAGTCCGTTGCAGGAGACCAGTTGCCAGCAGTCATATGTAGCGGAACCCACCCGAAGGTAGTCCATTCGACAGGAAGGGTCAAATCGTCTCCGAGCACGTCATAACCGGCCTTGTTCATATAGTCCCAGTATGGATCCGGAAGACCGGCGTATATCCCGGCAAGCCAGTCCTCGGTTCGTGTCTTGTCGTTGAATACCATCTCAAGTGTCAGCTCGTCTTCTGGTACCTGATCCAGAAAAGAACAGGAGGACGACGCAGCTAGTCCTGCAAGAATCACTGATAAGTATATAAATCTTTTCATATTCGCTATAAATAAGGATTTCAGAATGAAACTGTTGCTCCGAGCGAAACGCTGCGCATCGTCGGATATATGAGACCATCGTTTGCTCCAACTTCCGGATCCCAAAGCTTGAACTTCGAGAAACAGAAAGGATTGTTTGCCGACAGAAAGATTCTCCATCGGTCTGCTATCGTGCATCCGATTTCAATTGTCTTGACCCGAAGGAAACTCATATCTTTTTTCCACCAGGTTGAAGGTTGTTTGTTGTTAAGGCTTGAGCCATAATGAAAACGTGGATAGAAGACATCCTGTCTCTGATTGTCGGGACTCCAACTGTCCTCGTAGTTCGACAATATGTTGCCGAGCACTCCCGAACCGCTGCCAGGGATAAAGAGGTCGCTTCCAATGACGCGCCAAGTCTTTCCTGTTCCCTGAAGAAAGATGCTGAAATCCAGCATTTTCCAATACACGCTGGCACCGAATCCATAGACGATTTCCGGCGTCTCGGTTCCTCCGATAGGTCCCATATCCTCGTCGTTTATCACATTGTCTCCGTTCATATCCTTATAGCGTATGTCACCAGGTCTGACAGAGCCATAGGAATGGCTCGGGATCTCAGGCTTGAGCACTCCATTTGTAACATCGAGAAAATCATTCTCAGTAAACAGACCGACAGCGGTGAGACCATAGAGCGTTGAGACTGACTGCCCTGTGTATGACCTGTATGTATCGATAATTGACGGAGCTTCATCTTTTTCGACAATCTTGTTTCTGGCAAAAGTGAATGTTCCCTTTAGGGAAACTGACCAGTCTCGTCCGAATTGTCTGTTGAACTGTAGCGCGAGGTCAACGCCGCTGTTGTTTACAATGCCGTAGTTGGCCCACGGAGTCTCTATGAATCCTGCCGAACCGGGGATATTGGTTCGCTGCATAAAGATGTTGCTGCGGCGCTCAAAGAAGTAGTCTGCCTGTATCTCCAGCGAATTCCACATCCCGAGTTCTATTCCGGCATTGAACTTCGCTGATTCTTCCCATGTCAAGTTTGGCACACCGAAATGTCCTTCCCATCGGCCCAGGTGATAGTTACCGGCTTGAGTGGTGTGGCCGCCGCTGCCGTCTGTGCCCCAGGAATAGCCTTTGTTTGTACCTAGGGTTGTGATGTAGGCAAAGCGTAGCCCGTTGATTCTGTCATTTCCGACAAGTCCGTATGATCCTCTGAGTTTGAGTTTGCTGATGACATCCTTGACAGGAGCCATAAATTTTTCTTCGGATACTATCCAACCCAATGCGACGGAAGGGAAGAACCCGAAGCGATAGCCCTTGGCAAAGTTCTCGGAACCGTTGTATCCGAAGTTGAACTCTGCCACATAGCGATTGTCGTAGGAATAAGAGAAACGTCCTGCCAGTCCCTGATTCCTATAAGGAAGCTTTTCTCCAGTGTCGCTTGTCCGCTGGTTGTAGAGCATCATTGCATCGACATAATGCTTTCCGAAGTCCCTATTGTAGGTCACAGCACCTTCAAGGTAGGTTGACTGCACTCCATATTCTCCGGATGATGAGTGATTGAGGAACTCTTGTCCATAACTTGCAATAGTCATAATCAGGCGTCCGTCATCATCACGGCCGGTGGCAGGATTGTAGTAATCCGGATTTTTTCCTCTCGTTACTGTGCTTCTATTAGCGCTGTCGAAAGCGAAGACCAGTCGAGCTTTAAGTCCTGGCGTAATGAAACTGAAATTCTGTTCCAGACTTGCCTGACTTTCAATCTTTGAAGAGGAAATTCGCTGATAGCCCAATTGAGTGGCCAGTGCCCATGGATTCTGGTTTCCGTCCTTGATCGCGATGTTTCCGTTGCTGTAGTACGGCGGGTGGACATAAGGAGGCGTGTTGAAAGCCACGTTGAAGATGTCCTCTATGTCGTGATTGCATTTGTTCTGCTGCTGGAGGTAACCACCGATGTTGATTTTGAGAAGCGTAGTCTTCGTTATGTCAACGTCCACGTTCGAGCGAAGGTTGTAGCGAGTGAGTCGTGTGGAGCCGTCCCATTCCTGAGACTTGTCGCTTTCCATAATTCCGTGCTCGTTATATACCGATGCCGTGACATTGTAGCGCAGCACTGGAGAACCTCCGTTCACATTGACGTTAACTCTCTGGTTCCATGCGTTTTTCCGAGTGACAGCATCTATCCAGTTCACGTCAGGGTAGAGTTCCGGATCATATTCGGATGCCGTCAGCCTTATCCTTTCCTGCGAAAACGGCAGAGAAGACCTCCCGCTGTCAGAGGCAATACCGTTCATAACTTCCATATAGGTGACGGCATCTACAAATTCCGGGAGTTTAGTCGGACCGCTCACTGCAGCCTCATATCTCGCTGAGACTTTAGGCGTGCCCACCTGTCCGCGTTTCGTGTTTATTATAATCACTCCATTGGCTCCTCGGACTCCATACACCGCACTTGCGGCCGCGTCCTTAAGAATTGAGAACGAGGCTATCTCAGAAGGGTCCATGTCATTCAGTGACCTTTCCACTCCATCGACAAGCACCAACGGTTGCGAGTTGCCGGTGAACGTGCTTATTCCCCTAATCCAGAAATCCGAGTTGTCTTTGCCCGGTTCTCCTGTTCTCTGGACGGCAATCACTCCCGCAAGCTGTCCGGCCAGATTATTACTCATGGAACGGGTCGCACCTCTTTGCAGATTCTTCGCGTCTGTCGTCTCGATGGCTCCCACAACACTGACCTTCTTCTGTGTACCGTAGCCCACGACCACGACTTCGTCCAGTTCCGAAGCCTCCTCTTCCAGGACAATGTAGAAACTGAGTTCATTTCCGACAATGACTTCACGTGTTTTGAACCCTATCATTTCAAAACGGAGGACGCTTTCCTTTCCTGGCACATCAATGAAGAAACGTCCCGCATCATCAGTCATCGTACCTGAACTTGTCCCCTTTACAAGAACGCCGACTCCCGGCATAGGAATCTTGTCCTTGTCAACCACCACACCGTTCACCGGAAGTTGCGCTGCGGCGGCTGCGAGAGAGAGGTAGCACAGCAATGAAAGTATGGCAATGTAATAGTGTAGATTAAACCGCATAATTCTGTGTTTGTGTTACTAACCGTTGGGATTGCTCCCGTTTGATGACGCAAAATTATGTATACTTTAATCTTAACGCAAAGGCTTATTCTAAAAAAGTTGTGAGTTTTACTGGGTAATTGTTTTATAGTCAAAGTTTTAATTAAAATAAGGCTGCTTAAATCGGTAGTTGTTTTAGGAGTGTCCTTAAGGATTTATCCGATTGTTGATGCCAATTTCGGCTACCTTTTTCTCAAATTCGTCCCTATTTCCGGCTGCCTTATTACGGGCGGCCGTCCTATTGTTATAGATGGTTGATAGCGAGCAGTGCAGGAGTCGCGCTATAGTCGCGCTATCGGTGATTTTCAGCCGGATAAAGGCATAGACTCTCAGTTCTGTGTTCAGGCAGTCATCGGATTTTAGGACAATTCTTTCCTCCGGTTTCAGCAGGTTGTTGTACTCTTCGACGAATGTGGGGAAAAGATGGAGGAAAGCGCTGTCGAAATCGTCATAAAACCGTACGAGAGCCTTTCTTGTGAAGACCTCGAAGTCCGTGGCTTTTTTGAGGGCGGCTGTGTCATTATTTCTGATCAGTCTTGCAATGAGTTTCAGATGCGAGTCGATGAAGTCTATGTTATTGAGACAATAGTCGATGTAATGTGCTATGTAGGCTTCTTTTATTATGTTGGCTTCGCTCAACTGCCCATTCAGATCCTTCAACCTTGAGTTCATCTCGGCAAGACGCCTGTTCGCGATTTGTTTTGAGCGGTACATCTTCCCGATGTATGAAAACGCGATGGCAAGCAGGATTATGAGAAGGGTGGATATGGCGAGGGATATGTATAGGACTCGCATCTGCCGGCTTTTCCTGATCTGATAGTCATTGTCAATGATTGTGAAGAGTGAAGATGCCTTAAGCATACGTTTTTGGGAGTTGCAGTACTGCGCGTCTTCAAGAGATACTTTGAGGTAGCGGTAGGCATGGGAAATGTCTCCGTCCGCATATAGCATCTGTGCAAGCTGGAGAAGCGAAGTGTGTTCCTTTATGCCGAGCCTGATGTCATTCAGAGCCGAACGGGCGAAGAAAACCTCTGCTTCTGTCCTTGAACCGGCTCCTCCGAGACATGTCTGCGCGAGAAGATACCAATAGATTGCTTCCTCCCTGTCGTCAGTGATTATATGACTGACATTGCTTTCTAGCCATTCCCGTGCTTCATGATATCGTCCCTCCAGATTCAGGAGATTTGCCTTTGTGTAATAGTAGCTGCTTCCATCCGTCTCCGGAGTTTGTGTCGCGAGCTGGGAGGAATAAGCATCATACAGCAGTCGTTGGTACTTCTGCTTGAGTCCGCTGTTGTCCACGGACTGGCAGATGCTTTCGTAGAGTGAACTCCTGATGCTTTGGGCATAACTTCTTAGAAAGGGTGTGGACCATCTTTTCGGATTTCCGTCAATGATGGAGAAAGCTTCTTCGTTAAGTCCCATTATGGAATAGATTTGAGCCAGGTTCAAGTCTGTCTCACGAACTTTTAGGCTGTCTCCTGTCCGGACAGCATATTCCTTTTTCCTCAAGGCGTATGTCAGCGCCGTGTCGGTCTGAAAGGCAAGGCACTCATCAACAATCCTTCCGCATTCCAACCATCCTTCGTCAGCGGACAATTCCTCTGTTTCAAGGCGCTCTTTTATTTCATCAACACGTTTTTCGCGCTGTATGGAATATGTCTCCTGTTGTGACAGGATTGCGTCCAGTTGTTTAAGAAACTGGGAGAGGTCTTGATTCTCCGGGACGTATAGGGCGGACAGAAAAATGACGAATGTGGTGAGCAAGAATTCAGTTATCATAGTTTCCGTTGTTAGTGTAGAACTTCATATTCTGTCAATTATGCGGTATTGTATGATTTTCGTCGCTCTCATAGCAGAGCGAAAAATAGCGCCGGAGGATTATCCCTTTGCTGTCTGTTTCCACAAGAAGCGGGAGAGTGCTCAGGTCGAAAGCGTCGAAAAGTTTGTCGAATGTCTTTGGAGACTGATCTTGAATGTCATCGATATTGACTGCAAATGTGTTGAGTTTCAGAGCTTTCGCTTCTTTCAGTTCGGCTTCGCACTGGTGGCAGCCGCTTGTGTGGAAAATAATTATAGTCCTTCCTCCGTTTCTGGAGCAATTCTTTCCGAGCCTGTCCAGACGACGGTTCTTGACTTTTCCTCCGTTCAGCGAGCCTTTGACCTTGATTCCCGCAATTTTGCTCCCCGGTCTTGCCTTAGAAAGCAGATCCTTCTGGATTTGTGCGAAGTTTACGACCATCAGTGAGTCTTCTGCGCTGTCGAATGGTGAATCGGGACAGAGTATGTAGTTGTCAATGATATATTCAAGGGAGTTTTTCGCATCCTCACCCCTCAGGGGCACCAGGCGGTAGAAAAGGTCCGTCACGGCCTGTTTTTCCCTCGTCTTTCTTTCGTCGAGCAGTTTTTCCAATGATTCCGTGTCCAGCATACGTCCGACGATGATTCCTTCTTTGTCGATTAGGAACATTCTCGGAGTCGCAGTCACAGAATACAACTTTCTGAAGTCACTGCTTTCTGAAAAGTCGCAGAAATGGCGGGCTGAACTGACAGAAGTGAAATGAGATGAGATGAATTCCTTCCATTTCTGGGGATTGTCGCCTGTGTAGAATGTGACGAGTTCGCAGTCGCTCCGACGAAGGAAAAAGTCTTCAAGTTTCACCGATTCGAGTTTGCATTTTGCACAATCGGTGTCGTAAAACCACAGGATGGTGGGTTTATTTTTGCTGAATGATTCGAGCCCGGCTTCCGGTAACAATGGGGCTTTCATTCCGAGAAGGGAGGCGCGGTTGAAGTCGGCGTAGCTGCGGATTGCGGCATTTCCGTGAATCCATTTGTCAGCCACGTGCACCGCAACATTCTCATCTCCCATAAGATGAGAATTTCTGAAATGTTCGAAAACTTTCACTGCGACCTCTTCCCTCGAAGCCGAATCGCAATTCCCGATTATGAAATCTGTTTCCTCGATTTTGGTCGGGATGTCGTAGGCTTCCAAAGTCAGAAGATACTCCTCAAGAACTTTGTCTTTGGATTGCGCGCTCGCAACGGGAGGTATTGAGCAACAGAAGATTAGAGAAATCAAAATGGCTACGATTCCTCTCGATTTCCGTATGTTCAGCAAATGCGATTTCATACTCAAATTTCGCAAGTAATATATCTCCAAAAACTCTTCAGCCCGCGTTCCTACAACTTAATCCCTTCGGGGATGAAGGCGGAATAGTCGCCTCCGTGCTTGATGATGTCGCGGACGGCGGATGAGGAAATGTGGGCGTATTCCTGTGCGGTCGGGATGATGACGGTCTCGATGTCCGGGGCTATCCTGCGGTTCGCGTCCGCGATGGAGCGCTCGGTCTCAAAGTCAATCATATTCCGCACTCCGCGCACAATATGGTGTATGCCAAGCTGGTGGCAGAGGTCCACGGTGAGGTTGTCGTATGAGAGTGCGGTGACTCCATTCAGTCCGGCCGTTGCCTCACGGATGATTTCAAGTTTCTTTTCGTTGTCGTAGAATCCACGTTTGTCCGCATTGATTCCCACTGCCACAACCACTTCGTCAAACATTGTCAGTGCACGTTTGAGTATGTTGAGGTGCCCGGCAGTGAACGGGTCGAACGAACCGGGAAAAAGAGCCTTTCTTGTTATTTTTTTTTCGTTTTCCATATTTCGGAAATCTCTGTAATGTTATAGTTTCCAGTCTATTGTGTCCTTCCCGTGCTCTGCAAGATAGCTGTTGGCTTTTGAGAAATGTCTGCATCCGAAGAACGCTCCACGTGCGAGAGGGGAGGGATGGGCGGCTTCGAGCACGAGATGCTTCTGTGCATCAATCAGTTCGCGCTTACTTCGGGCAAAATTTCCCCACAGCATAAACACCACGCCGTCGCAGTTGTCCGAGATGCAGCGGATTACAGCGTCCGTGAAGTTTTCCCAGCCTATTTTGCTATGCGATGCCGGCGCACCGGAGCGGACTGTGAGAATCGCGTTCAAAAGCAGCACTCCCTGTCTGGCCCAGTTTTCCAGATTAGGCCGCCCGGACATAGTCACTCCGAGGTCGTTTTCGATTTCCTTGAATATGTTTTTCAAGGATGGTGGAGCAGGAACATTGTCGGGAACGGAAAAGGACAGGCCCATAGCCTGGCCGTAGCCGTGGTATGGGTCCTGTCCGAGTATCACTACTTTAACTTTGTCAAGAGGAGTGAGTTCAAAAGCCCTGAATATGTCCTTGCCGGGAGGGAAAACTGTCACTCCGGCAGCTTTTTCGGCGTGGAGATATTCCACCAGCTTGGCGAAGTAGTCTTTCTCAAACTCCGCCGCCAGCGCTCTCTTCCACGATTCTTCAATTTTTACGTCCATGATATAAATTGTAGGTGTTTGGCGCATAAAAAGATGGGATGCAAGGCGGATGTTGCAGATGAATACCGCAGCAACCTAATGGTTGTGAGGATTTCATCAAGACATCCAACGCAGCAGACCGCTTTTTAGGCGTCAAACACTGCATTCAAGACGTCAGTGATGGTCCTTACATATATAAACTTCAACCCCTCAATATAAACAGGCTTGATGTCCTCCACATCCTTGCGGTTGTCCTCGGAAAGCACAATTGTGTGTATTCCAGAACGTTTGGCTGCAAGAATCTTCTCCTTGATTCCACCTACAGGAAGTACACGTCCGCGTAGCGTCATCTCGCCTGTCATCGCGAACCCGCTTCGAATCTGCTTCCCGCGAAACGCCGAAACAATCGATGTCACCATCGTGATGCCGGCCGACGGCCCGTCCTTCGGAACTGCTCCCTCCGGCACGTGGACGTGAACGTCTTTCTCCGAGAACTGCTTGTAGGTCAGACCTGTAAGCTCAGGGTGAGCCTTGAGGTACTGATAGGCAATCGTGGCGGACTCCTTCATCACGTCACCGAGGTTTCCTGTCATGGTGAGCACGCCTTTTCCTTCGCTGATGGAACTCTCGATGAACAGAATCTCTCCACCCATCTCAGTCCATGCAAGTCCGGTGACCACGCCGGAGGCCTCGTTCCCGCGCTGTTTGTCATGGAAGGCAGTCGGCAGACCGAGATACTCCTTCAAGTCTCCCGGCTTGATTGTCTCCGGGCGCTCCTCATCGAGGGCAATCTTCTTCGCACTCACTCGGGCAATCTTCGCAATCTGTTTCTCAAGGCTTCGCACTCCGGATTCCCGTGTGTATTCCTCTATGATTGCCGCCAAGGCCGGTTTGCTGATCTTCAACTGATCTTTGTTTAGTCCGTGCTCCTCAATCTGCTTCGGAATGAGGTAGTTCTTTGCGATTTCCATCTTCTCTTCGGCAAGATATCCGCTCACCGGAATCATCTCCATACGGTCGCGCAGCGCCGGCTGGATAGTCGACGTCGTGTTCGCGGTCGTGATGAAGAGCACGTGCGAGAGATCGTAGTCGATGTCGAGGTAGTTGTCGTGGAAAGTAGTGTTCTGCTCGGGATCGAGCACCTCAAGCAACGCTGACGACGGGTCGCCGTGAAAGTCGTTGCCTATCTTGTCCACCTCGTCCAAAACAATCACCGGATTTGATGTGCCGGCTCTCATTATTCCGTTCAGAATACGTCCTGGAAGTGCACCGATGTAGGTTTTCCTATGTCCGCGAATCTCCGACTCATCGTGCATTCCGCCGAGCGCAATCCTTATGTATTTTCTTCCCAATGCATCGGCGACGGACTTTCCGAGGCTCGTTTTACCGACTCCCGGAGGCCCGTAGAGGCAAAGTATAGGCGACTTCATATTTCCCTTGAGTTTCAGCACGGCAAGATATTCGATGATGCGTTCCTTCACCGTGTCGAGGCCATAGTGGGCCTTGTCAAGCACCTTTTTCGCGTGCTTCAGGTCAAGGTTGTCCTTCGAATACTCCTCCCACGGGAGATCCACCATGAACTGAAGATAGTTAAGCTGGGTGCTATACTCCGGAGAGTTCGGGTTCTGGCGCTCGAGCTTGATCATCTCCCTGTCGAAGATTTCCTTCGTCGCCTCAGGCCATTTCTTTTTCTCTGCCTTTTCCTGAAGTTTGTCGAGCTCTTCCATGTCGTCCATGCCGAGCTCCTCTTGAATGGTCCGCAGCTGGCTGTTGAGGTAATACTCCCTCTGCTGCTGGTCCATATCTCCTTTTACCTTCTGATTGATTTCGTTCTTCAGTTTGACGATTTCCGACTGGTTGCCGAGCATCTCAAGAAGCTTCTCGCCTCTTTCCAGAACCGAGGATATGCCAAGAAGCCCGATCTTCGCGGCGTAGTCATCGAAATCCACCGTCGTCGCCACAAAATTCACGAGAAACTCGAAGTTGTCGATTGACTTCAGGGCGTTGACGGCCTCTTTCGGCACAAAGGAGGCGTTCTTCGATATATAGATGGCCTTCTCCTTTATCAGGTCGCCGGTTATCTTCAGAATGTTGTTGTCCGGGACGGTCGCGTCGTCTTCGAGATATTGCACGCGCCCGAGCATATACGGCTCATATTCATATATCTCCTCAAGCCTGAAACGCTTGAATCCCTGGAGTATGGCCGTCATCGTCCCGTCCGGAAGTTCAAGAGTCCGGATGATCCTTGCGACGGTACCATATTCCGCAAGGTCCTCGACCTTCGGCTCCTCTACGCTGAAATCCTTCTGCGGAACCGTTCCTATAAACAGATTGTCCTTCTCCGCCACCTGAATGAGTTTCAGGGACTTCTCCCGTCCTATTGTCACGGGGTATATCGTTCCCGGGAACAGCACAGCGTTCCTGAGCGCCAGAATAGGCAGGGAATCAGGCAGTTCGTCTTCCCTTACCCCCTGCATCGGCCCGTCCGGTGACGCCACCGGAATAACGCTCACTTCCGCTCCTGCGGGTGAAAAGATGTCATTGAATAAATCCTTCATAAAATATCTTTTGTATATATGTGCACAAAAATGCCCTCTGACAAAATGTCAGAATCGACATGCCTTGCGATGTGTCGTATAATATGGTCAAGCATTATGCCATGCCGCAGCGCTTTCGAAAGTCAGGCTCCGGCATTGTGTGTTCATAATCCTACAAAAATGATGTTTTTTTTTGAATATTAGAAAAATAACTCTAATTTTGCGAGGTTTTTACCGAGGTTAGAATTTCTAATAAACATTTTATACACAAGTATTATGACAAAGGCAGAAATCGTAAACGAGGTTGCACAGTCAACCGGAGTTCAGAAAGAGCAAGTAGCAGCAGTAGTGGACGGCTTCATGGAGGTTGTAAAGGATTCTCTTACAAAGGGTAACCCGGTTTATCTCCGCGGATTCGGCAGCTTCATCATCAAGCACAGGGCTGAGAAGACAGCGCGTAACATCACCAAGGAGATTACGATAACGATCCCGGCACATGACATTCCGGCATTCAAGCCGTCAAAGTCATTTGCAAAGCAGATCAAGAAATAATATTTTAAATTCATTACTACTATGCCAAACGGAAAAAAGCATAAGAGGCATAAGATGGCGACACACAAGCGTAAGAAGAGATTACGCAAGAACAGACATAAGAAGAAGTAGTCTGAGTGTCTGCCGTTTAAGCAGTCTTACAAGTTGAAGGCTGGCCCGGGCGGTCAGCCTTTTTTACGAAACCCATAAAAAGCGGTCTGCTGCGTTGCGTTTCTTGATAAAATCCTCACCATCTAACTGACCCCTCCCGTCCCCTCGAAGGGGAAGTGGTGCTTCGTGCACACTATCGCACAAGGCTCTCGCTTCGTTGTTCTTCGCACGACGCTGATGCGTCTTTTGGATTGTGACAGCCGCATTGTATATCGTCTTTTTATGGACTTCTATTTTTAACTTTTATTGTCAATAAAATTTTAATGGAAGCCGGAAAAGAATCCGTAAAAGATCTTGTGGTTGAAGTCAGCTCGTCTGAGGTCTCCATCGCTCTGATGGAGAACCATCGTCTGATTGAGTTCAACAGAGAGTCTGTCTCGGGTCATAGCTTTTCGGTGGGGGATGTCTACCTGGGCAAGGTGAAAAAAATCTTGCCGGCGCTTAATGCAGCGTTTGTGGACATTGGTGATGAGAAGGAGGCTTTCGTCCATTATCTTGACTTGGGGCTCTACTTCAATGCATTCGATGAATTCGTGAAGAGGGCAAATCCCAACTCTGACCTCAAGGGAATATATTCCCACATAAAGATAGGTCAGCCGCTTGAGAAGGAAGGACGGATAGAGAAAGTTCTCACGCCGGGACAGATGATTGTCTGTCAGATTGTCAAAGAACCGATATCCACCAAAGGCTCGAGACTTACAGCTGAAATTTCATTGGCAGGACGCAACATTGTGCTTCTTCCTTTCGCGGAGAAGGTCAGTGTATCACAAAAAATAGCTTCGAAAGAAGAAAAGAAACGGCTTGAAACGCTGGTGAAGAGCATTCTTCCGCGCAACTACGGCGCAATTATCCGCACGGCTGCGGAAGGTAGGAACGCTGCTGTGCTTGATGCCGAGGTGATGTCTCTCATTGAGAAATGGGAGAGTTCATGGAAAAAGATTGCCTCGTCCAAGAAGGTGCAGCTCCTCTTCACTGAGTATAGCAAGACGACCACAATCCTCAGGGATCTCCTGAATGACTCGTTCAGCAACATCTACATCGACAACGAGAAGATCTACGAGGAGACCCTTAAGTACATTTCACTCATTTCTCCGGATCAGGAGAAAATCGTGAAGTTCTACGAGGGCAAGGAACCTATCTTCGACCATTTTGAGGTCACGCGACAAATTAAGAGTTCCTTCGGAAAGGTCGTGCCTCTGAGGCAGGGCGCCTATCTCGTAATCGAACACACGGAGGCACTGCATGTGGTTGACGTCAACAGCGGAACGAGAGCCAAGAACAAGGAACAGGAACAGAACACCTACGACGTGAATTGCTACGCTGCGGAGGAGATTGCCCGTCAGCTGAGGCTTCGGGATATGGGCGGAATCGTCATTGTGGACTTCATCGACATGGAGTCGGGCGAGCACCGCAACCAACTCTACAAGTATATGCAGCAGCTCATGGAAGGGGATAGGGCAAAGCATAATGTGCTTCCGCTCACCAAGTTCGGCCTGATGCAGATTACCCGCCAGAGAGTGCGTCCGGCGATTGAGCTGAACACTCTGGAGGTTTGTCCGGTTTGCCACGGCACCGGAAAGATTTCTTCGAGCATTGTGATAGACGAGGACATTGAAAGGAAACTTGCCAACTATGTCGTTGACAAGAAGATACAGTCATTGACGCTGAAAGTAGGGCCCATTCTCGGTGCCTACCTTACCAAGTCCGATGGCCTGTTCAAAGGTAGCATCCTCGACCGCTGGAAAAAGAAGTACAAGTGCAGGCTTAAGATGGAGACATCTTCTGACTTCACTGTCCTGCAAAATGAATTCTATGATGAAAAAGGAGCGAAACTCGAGTGAGTTTCGCTCCTTTTTTGAGATGTCTTCGCCCTTAATTGCGCCTCTTATCTTTTAATTGCGCCGCGTTGCAATGCCGATGTAGTAGAGAAGGGTTGCGATGGAACCGATTGCTGCGATGACGTAGGTGTATGCGGCCCATTTCAGGGCGTCAATTGCCATCGGACGTGTGCGGTCATCGACGATTCCTGAACTTGTCAGCCAGCTGACTGCCCTTGAACTTGCGTTGATTTCACACGGAAGCGTGACGAGGCTGAAAAGAGTTGTCATTGCGAAGAGCGCGATTCCGAGCCAGAGAATTGATGGGAAACTGTTCACCAACATCACTCCCAAAAGCAGGACCCACTGGACTGTCATGTTGCAGAAATTCACTGCAGGAACCAGAGCGCTGCGAAGCTTTACCGGAGCATATCCCTGTGCATGCTGGACGACGTGTCCGCATTCATGTGCGGCGACGGCCGCAGCCGCTATTGAAGAACTGGAATAGACCGCGTCGCTCAGGTTCACAGTCTTGCTCCTCGGGTCGAAATGATCCGTGAGCACGCCGTTGGTACGGCGTACCTGCACATTGTGTATCCCATACCAGTCAAGCATCTTTTCCGCCACCTGTGCGCCTGTGAGGCCGCTCGGGTTCGGCACCTTGGAATACTTGCTGAACTTGCTTTCCAAAACTTGCTGGATGGTGAAACTGATCAGCATCACAGCAATCATTATAATCCAAATACTCATATCTGTCTTTTATTTGTTTTCTATACTCATTCGTGTCAGCATTTGCCTGTTTATCAAACTATTGAAGCATAATGGATTTGGCGACCTTTCGTGCGGTTTCCTCTCCGGATGCCACAGAAACAATCGCAAGGCCGAACGCAATCGCGTGTCCGGCTCCGCGTGAAGTAATGAGGTTCCTATCAACAACCACGCCATCGTTTGTGTCGACTGTCGCTCCGGCATCCTCAAGCACGCTCTCAAAGCCTGCATAGCAGCACATCCTCCGTCCTTTGAGCCCGCCCATCTTGCCGAGAACTACGCTCGGCGCTGCGCAGATGGCAGCAGTGATGCCTCCTTTGTCGAAATGCTTCCTGGCAATCTCAATGAGTTCCTTCTTTTCCGAAAGGTTTATTGATCCCGGCATTCCTCCAGGAAATGCAAGGACGCCTTCTCCGTCAATGTCCTGATTTTCGGTTTCCTTCAGAAACTCGCTCCAGTTAAGATCCGCCATAATCCCGATTCCGTGGGAACTGTGTACAAGGTGCTCTTCTGTGATAGAAACTGTCTTCACTTGAAGTCCTCCGCGTGTCATCATGTCCACCGGGCACATGGCCTCGGCAATTTCGTATCCTTCAGCGAGAAAGAGATAATTTGTCTTCATGTCTATTTTTTATTGTAACGGCGGGCAAGGCCTGTTTTGCATTGCCCAAACGTCAATATTATGGCAAAAGCCGTGCAAATGTGTCGTTTATAGATGAAATTTCATTAAAAAATGGTACTTTTGCAGCCTGTTTGCTCCAGCGGAATCTATTGTGGGGTGACATTGGAGCTATAATTTATAAGAATTATGTTTGGAGAGAACGATTTCTCGCGTCTGGAACTGAGTCTTCCGGACTGTGAGTCAAACTACCGATATTTCAGAAATCTGCTGAAGCCGACAACGAAACTTCTCGTGCTCGTCAAGGCTAATGCCTACGGACACGGAGCTGTGGAGTTTTCCCGTCTGATGGAACAGAATGGTGCGGACTATCTTGCTGTGGCCTATCCTATTGAGGGAATGGAACTTCGTGCCGCAGGCATCCACAAGCCGATTCTCGTGCTCACTGCGGGAACCGATTTTTTCAACGAGATAATAGACAACAATCTTGAGCCGAGCATACCGAATCTCTGTTCACTGAAGATTCTTTGCGAGATCCTTGAGCAGCGCGACGTTCACAACTATCCTGTCCACATAAAACTCGACACCGGAATGCACCGTCTCGGTTTTATGAGTTCGGAACTGGAGGAACTGGAGGAATATCTGTCGAAAACCGACAGGGTGAAGGTGAAATCCATTTTTTCACATCTTGCAGCTGCGGAGGATCAGGCGAGCGATGATTTTACGCTCGGTCAGATTGATATGTTCAATCGAAACGCGACGTCACTTACGAAGACCTTGGGATACAGGCCGATGTGGCACATACTCAATTCTGCAGGCATCGAGAGATTCCCTCAGTATCAGTACGACATGGTGAGGCTCGGCATCGGAATCTATGGAGTGAGCGCTCTTCCCGGGGTGCATCTTGCTCCAGTCGCTTCGTTCAAGTGCAAGATACTTCAGATCAAGAACCTGAAGCCGGAAGACGGGACGATAGGCTACGGGCGTAACGGGCAAATAGCTCCTGAGGGCACGACAATCGCCACAATCCCGGTTGGCTATGCGGACGGCATCGACCGCCATCTCGGGCGCGGCAACTGCTCGTTCCTGCTGAATGGCCGTCGCGTGCCGACGATAGGCAACATCTGTATGGACATGTGTATGCTTGACATAACCGGCGTTCCGGCACAAGTGGGCGACACCGTCACCATATTCGGCAAAGAACCGACAATCTCCGAACTTGCGGACATTCTCGGCACTATTCCTTATGAGATTCTGACCTCAGTTCCGCGGCGAATTGAGCGTGTGGTTATAGCCAATCAGATGGAGTGAAGGTCGATTTTGGTGCATTCGGCACATTCGGGAAATATGAGAATCCGGTGAGTTTCTCAAGGTCTGAGACGGACATCATATCCTTTACCTGTGGCTTGTGCTGGTGATTTCCGGTGTGGCTAAGGACAAAAGCAACGCATTGGAGCTCAGAGGCAGAGCAACTTGTTACGGCTTTTCCCGTGTTGCCATTCTTTGTGCGAAGCAAGGCATAGTAGAACATTGTAGGGACATCCCCGCCACTTGCTTTCTTTGGAGTAATTGTCTGATTGTATTTGTCTGTAAATGTTTCGAAATAGCAACCGACGACAGCATAGAGCGTGTCAGAACATACGAGACCGTCTATGTGGTCTTCAAGGTTGTTCCATGCGCCTCCTCCGGTGTTGAAGCCGCTCTGTACTTGAGGAGCGATGTTGGAATAATAGAAAACTTGATGGTTTGTTGCCACAGAATGGTTTCTGTCGGAGGAACCAATCATATGACCTCTGGTGTAACCGGGCCATTTTCCGTTTTGAGGGCAGGATATTTTCGGGTCTCTCTTGTAATTATCGTGTCTTCCCTTACCGGTATACATCTGGTGGCGTGGGCCTGCTACCCAAACCGGGCAGAGATGTTTGCTGCTGTAGCAGACTGAGAAGTTTCTTGCGGTTTTCCCGCCAGGACCTTTTTCGCCGCCGGCGCAGAAGTGGTGTGCAAAATACAAAGTTTTGTCGTCCTTGTCAATTAGGTCTGTTCCGGAAACCTCATAATTGACGGCAGGAAGTTCAAACCATCCATATTGTCCGTTGGTCGGGACCGGCTCCGGTGTTGGACCTGGCTCCGGTGTTGGGCCCGGTTCCGGATTTGGTTTGTCGGGGTCCGGTTCTGTGCCAGGATTGTCGGTGTCGGCCTTATTCTGGATTCCGGTGCCTACAACCCTCTTGTAGAGGAGTGCCGATTTTGCGGAAGAACTGATGTAGAAACATTTTTCTTCCGGATTCCAGGCGATTGCTCCGTCTCCTGCTTTCGGGTTCAAGCTGAAGTCTCCTTCTCCGTTATCGCTGTAGAGCACTTCCCAGAGATAGCAGTCGGCGTTCAGTTCTTTTGCGGATTTGATGAAACCGTTTTCTCCGTCGAATCCGATGTAGCCGACTGATTCGATGTGGACTCTATAGTATTCTCCGCTTTTGATAAGGACAGCTTTTGTGTTGTCGGCATCTGACCCGAAGACAACTCCGTCAAGAGTCGAGAGCTTCTCTCCCGCAGTTCCCTCACCTTTGTCTCCAACCCCGCTGAGCGGAATCAGGCTGCTGCCGTCCTTGTGTGCAATGATGTAGTCGCCGCTCCAATCGTCGACCCAAGAAGAAATTCCAACATATTCATCGTCAAGATGTTCGCTGTTGTTGCTGATTTTGTCGCAGGAAGCCAAACCCAGAAGTCCGTACAGTACCATTGTAACGGCTGCGGCTCTTCCCCATAGACCCAAATGATTCATTCTAATTTTGTGTTATTGTTCTGTTTTGTTAAAAAGAGATTGAACGAAAGTCCAATCTCCTATGGGGCACAAATTTAAGACTTATTTTCGGACAAACAAAGCCTATTATCCACAAATCTCAAAAACAAAATCCCAAACCGAACTCATAGTCGCAAGTGCGGAAAGCCGCCGTGGAAACGCCTGCGTAGAGGCGAAAACTGCGGATGCGGAAGTGAAGGGCGATGTCAGCGGCTATGCCTCGTGGACTGCGATCAGAAACTCTTGCCCAATTGAGCGAAGAGTCTTCCCAAAGGAGGGTACGACTGCCGTAGCCGGCTCCGGTGGATAGGCTAAGCCAATCGCAGGTGCGAAAAACAAGGCCGGTTGTAATACAAAGACGCGAGACTCTGGAACGGCCAGAAGTCCAGATGTAGCCATCGGAGGTGGTTCCGTCAGAAAGGCAGTCATACTCCGATGCGGAACTGCGGAAATTCGACACGGCTTTGACATAACAGCCCCAGCGGAACTTCTCCCAGCAGAGCATCAGTCCTCCAGAATAATCTGGGACGGCGAAAATCCCTGACACAGAAAGACCTATAGGCTCGCGTCTACGAACGGTCCCAACTGAAGAAGAATCCACTGGAAATGGGAGGTAGACTATTGAATCCCTGACGATTACCTCCTTTTCGACAGATGGAGCCGGAGTTCTCAGCACCATCTCGTAGGTCACCGCAGATTCAATGGGCTCAGGAAAGACATAATCCCTGATGACTCCGAAATCCTTGTGCCTCACAGTAATTTTCCGTACTTTCTCCGGGACATACACCCAGACTTCTCCGATTTCCTGTCTCACAGCAACGACACCCATAATCCCGACATCGAAATCAAGACCCTTCGCCGACGTAATCACCTTAATCAGAGCTGCCTTTCTGCCGTTCTGGTCCTTTTCCGGCCTGCCGCTCCGCGCGTCAAGATCCCATTCCAGAGACCGGAACGACTGAACGGAGAACTCGCCATCACCGGAAGACTGCGCCGCAGCGTAAAAAACGAAGAACAGCATTGCAACTGCCACAAGTACCGATCGTCTCATTTGTAAAAAATTAAAAATGATACGGTCCGATGACCCCGAAATCCTTGTCAGGAGACTCCTGCCATGTCCGCACATGAATCACAGGAATCTGAGGAACGGTCAAATCAACGAGGATAAAAAGATAGCCAACATCGGAATAGGTCGTGGAGAAATATTCCTGCCGGATTTTTATTCCGAAGAGCTGCCCAGACTTTCCGAGCTTCACGACCTCGCTGTCAGAGAACTGGATGTTGATGTATTCCTGGCTCGCGAAGACCCGAGAAAGGTTGCGGATGTATGCAGCCTTGTTCTGACGGGTGAAACGGACATAGCGGTTCGTGCCGTACCCGTCGTTGCGCATTCCCGCGTTTTTGAGGACACGTCCCGTTATTATCAGCGCGTCGTCGTCGAAAATCGAACTTATGTAATCGAGCCTACGGAGTGAATATGCAGTCTTGTAGTTTTCGAGAAATGCTACAAGTATGAGCCGCGCCTCTTCGGACCAACCATCGTGGGAGCAAATGTCGGATGTGGCAGCCTTTCCGAGAGAGAAAGTGAGGTTGGATATGAGAGCATCCTTGTTGAATGTCAATACTATATCCTCAACAAATCTGCGCGGGTTGCCGCTGAACGAGAAGGCCATAGGGATGCTGCGGCAGAAGACCTCATCACCGAGGGCATAAAAATTCAGGTCGTCGCGGGAGAGAACACGTGCATTGCCGTAGGCCACGAGACGAAGGAATATTTCATAGCCTGTCTCAGTGAATAGCGGACGGGCGGACTCATAGTCTCTGGATGTCAGGGCATCGCATATCTTTGAAACCGCAGCCTCATATTCCGAAGTGAAGAGAACAGGTGTCAAGCCCACCGCCCTTGTCGAATCAGAAGATTCATCTGGATTTTCCCGAAGTTTTTCCCGGGATATGACATCCATCACCTTGCTTCTAACCGCCGAGAAATCTATTCTGCTGACCGCCACGGCATCCGCATCGGAGTCAAGGTTTTTCCAGTCATAAGCACCGCCAGCCACAAATTTTTCACTCCGACCGTCCCGGGAAATGCCTTCAGCAGATTTTCCGCTGCGCTCCGAACCGCCGCCCGACACACCTTTGCCCGTGCCGCCTGGCGATGAGCCGGCCACAAACGCCCGCTCCACAGCCTGCACCTCCCGGTAGATATGCCTCAAGTGAGACGGGGCGGATTCGTAAAGAATGCGGTAGTCGTCAAGCCTTGAACCGGGAGCCACCTCAATGAAGCCCCTTCCGTCCTTAGCCGAGAGTATGCCGCTCCATTGCTTCCCATCGAAGAACCGATAGTCTATGTTCCTGACCGGCTGGCCTTTATAGGTGAAGCTGAGTTCTACGATTTCCTTGTCCGCGACGCTCTGGCGGTCGAAGCGCACGTTCATGCCCTCCAAAATACGGACCCGCCTCGACCGCAGTTCCGCGACCTCTTCCGCACTGAAACCAGGCACCGACTGCAGCAGCACCGCCGCCCACGAAAGGTAGCGCAGCGCAACGTCCATCTGCAATTTTTTCTCAGCAGTCCCGGCTATGTCCTTCATCTCCGCGACACGACGACGGCGCGTCTCAAACACGCTCCCGACAGCGTCCAGGCGCATGTAGCGCAGCACTGTCGTCCTCTTTCGCCCGCCAGTGACGACCATCTCAGAGGCCTTTACCGCGTCATCCCTATATGTTTCCATCAGTGCTGCCTTCACCGCCACGCTGTATGGAAGTTCCACCACTTCGGCAATCTTTCCGACGAGCATCTCCGTGGCAAGACTATCCGCAGTTCTCGTGTCGCCGGCGCTACCCTCACCCCAAACCATTGAGGCATTACGCTTTATGTCAGAAATTCTCTGCGCGGAAAGAGATTCAGAAAAGACGCAGACAAGCACGACTGCCATCATGACCGCCACCAAACGGCGACCTGACTCAGATGCCCTCACCCAGTCTCTACAAACGCATAAGGCAGCACAGCGCCTGACATTGACATTCCGTCGCCATGACATATTCTTGACTCCAATCATAAACCCTTCCGTCCACCAAGATATTTCCCATAAGCCTGTTCAATCCTGCGCCTCTGTCCTTCACCAGGCCGTCCATCGGCGAATCGCATTTCCTCCCGAAGGCTGTCGGCGACCGTCTTCATATCCCCGAAATCAGCGCCATTTGTAGCGCATCTCTCACAAAATCGCTCATATCCGGAAACAATCCCCTCCCAGACACGCTCCTGCGCCATCTGAATTTCACAAAACTTCGTCAGAAGCGACTCTGGATCATCATTTAAAGCACCGGATGTCTCGCCCAAAACATTCCCATCCGTGTCCATAAAATGCCATCTCCCAAGCATCTCCTCGCCGTCCACGTCTGCAAAACGCCGGGCATCGCCTGTAAAACCGGCAATCACGTCATCCTCAAGAAAAAAGAGATTGCCATACTGCATAGGCATAACAATACGTCCACCCGCATCAACAACTCCGGACCGCCACTCGTCACTCACAATATAATACCCGTTCAAGCAATCAGTTGTGTCAATATATTCAGCGCATTCCACCCTCACCGCATCTTCATTATTCCCCGGCACACTGCATGCGTTCACAAATGAACCACCCGCCCGGCAGCCCCAAAGCACCGTCGGAATCACACACCACGCCGTCACATATTTCAGGATCCGCATAATCTCACAAAAACATATTCTTAACAAAGTTGTAAATTTACGAAATTTCGGTGACTTTTCACGAAAAAGCCGTTACTTTGCAATCGCAATGGAGATGAGTTCGGTCATATTCGGTTCAGTTGAGGATGGATTCGGGGACATCGAGTCACCGGAAGTTGAGTTTTTGTATGAGTCAGCCGGAGGACATTCGAGACTCGGAAAGACCATCATCGACGATAAGATAGTGTGCATCAAGGCGTTAAAGGAGGAGTATATAGGAAACCCGATCTATGAGGGACTGCTTGAGAAGGAATATGAAATCGGGGCCTCCCTTGACCATCCGAACATCTGCCGCACATTGGATTTCCGGAGTATCGAACAACTCGGCAACTGCATCGTCATGGAGTGGATTGAGGGAGAGACGCTTGAAAAACTGCTACAGGATGGAGAGATGAGACCATCTCTTGCACGGAAGGTCATACTCGAACTTTGCGACGCGCTCGATGCCCTCCACCACCGCCAGATTGTCCACCGGGACATCAAGCCTGGAAACATCATGCTGACACGCAACGGACAGAATGTCAAACTGATAGACTTCGGACTTGCCGACACTGATACCCATGCGGGGCTGAAGATGGCAGCCGGAACAGAGTCCTATGCGGCTCCGGAGCAGGTTTCCGGCACTCTCCTCGACGGACGCAGCGACATCTACGCCCTCGGCAAGGTCATCGAAGACATAGCTGAGGTGCTACACGGGCGTCACCGGAGTTCAGAGGCTGCTAAAACGGCAAGCGGCACTGCCCGACGGCACAATCGGCACGGAAGCCTCGCAGCACGGCGCAGCAAACGTTTCTGGAAAGGCGTCGCCCAAAAGTGCACCGCGCCCGAAATCGGAAGCAGGGTCAGTAACGCCGCAACACTCAAGCAACTGATTCTTAGGAAAGAGCGCCACCGCAGGCAGATTCCACTCGTCCTCTCGGCAGCAGCTCTTGCCATCGCCATAATCCTTTGGCTCTGCGCCCCGCACATCTCCAACCTCTACGAACGCCACAGAATCGACGTCCTCGTCCGCGACCTTACCGAAGAACTGCTGTCCTCCCCCGACTGAATAAATGCATTTTTATGAAAAGAACCGTCATATTGCTGGCTGCAGCACTTGCCGTCCTCTCCTGCATTTCCGACCCGAAGCCAGAGCAGTTCGTTCCGCCAAGGATTACCGGCACAAGTTCGACTATAGAAAAGAACTCTGTCGTTCTCACTTGTGAGGTCTCGGGAAGTGTGAGAGTGAAGGATTGCGGGTTTATGTTCGGGACAGACGAGGAGAACCTTGACAGAAACGCCTGCAGCTGGAGCGGAGACGGCAAGTTCACGATGCGGCTTGACAATCTCACGTTCAATGTCGACTACTATTTCAGTTCATTTATCGGCAACGGACGTGACGAGTTCTCCTCCGCGATGAAACATCTCAAGATTCAGCAGCGGCTTCCCGAAATCGAACTCCTGCCCGTGACTGACAGAACTTCAGAAAGAATTGTCGGAGAATATGTCGTCAGCGAGAATTTCAGCGGCGAAATGATTGTGTGTGGCCTGTGTTGGGGAACAGAGCCGGAACCGACGATAGAGACGACATCCAAGACCGTTGACAGCGCAAAATACGGCAAGCACACGACAGAAATCAGAGGTCTCTCTGTCGGACAGACATACCATCTGAGGGCATACGCCATCAATGCAAAGGGCACGGCCTACAGCAATGAACAAATCTTCTATGTTCCCGTATCCTTCGAGGACCAGGAGTTTCATGAATATATGCTTGGCATCGGGGACACCGATGGAGACGGTTACTTGAGCATTGAGGAGGCACGTTCAATTAGGGAAATAAGCCTATGCAGCGATAGTATAAACAGCCTTTCGGGACTTGAGTTCTGCACAGGGCTGACAAAGATAGACTGTTTCGGAAGTGGCGGACAAACTGGAATGTTATCCACAGTCAATCTGAAACCATTCGTAAACCTCGAACATCTCCGATTCTGTGGCAACCGCCTCTCTAGCATTGACCTTTCGGAGAACCTGAACCTCAAGAGCATTGTTTTGAAAGGGAATCTGCTTCAGACAATGAAGTTGTCGAATCAGGCCAAGCTCATAGATATGGACATCTCAGACAATAGGATGGAAGGACTCGACATCAGCACATTCACATCCCTTGCCCGTGTGAATGTCGCAAACAATCCACTTACAGCCATTTCTCTCCCGCCAGACTCTACCATTGAGGAACTCGACATCAGCCAAACCGAGTTTCCCGACCTAAACGGCATATTCAAAAAAGTCCGCGCCCTCAAATTTCTGAAAGCCAGAGGAATACTCCAAAACTCCGACAAAATCTACATTCTCACACAATTGGAAGAGCTCGACTGCTCCGGCAGCGGAATTTCGGGAATCAACCTACGCTTCAACAGGAATCTAAAAAGTCTTGACATAAGGGACTGTACATCTCTGTCCGAACTTGATGTTTGTCTAAACGAAAAGCTCACACGCCTAAACTGTACGGGATGCGACAATCTCAAGACCATATTTATGGTGGAGACACAACGCATCGACGGCATAAACACAAATCTCACACAAGGTTGCAATAAACCGGCGACTGCGTCAATCGTGTATTCGGCAAGAATCGAAGACCCGGAATTTTCCCGCTTCCTCACAGAGACATTTGACCGGAACTACGATTCTTTCGTCTCCATCACAGAGGTAGAGGATGTCGAGGAAGTGAAAATCGACAAAACTATGTATTCTGGAATATCCTCGCTTCACGGGCTCGGAATGTTCCGCAACCTAAAGAAACTCTCCATCCCTGGCCAGAGTATTCAAAGCCTCGATCTGTCAGACAACGCGCTTCTCATCGAGCTCAACTGCGACAGCAATCCATTGTCCGACATTAATTTACGAAAATGCGCGAAACTGCGTATGCTCTACTGCCAGTCAACGCCGCTCCAAAGCATAGACCTCTCCGGCTGTGCCGAACTTGAGGGAGCCTATTTCTACAACAGCCGGCTCATCGAGCTCGACCTGTCCGCCAGTCCCAACCTAAAAGTCCTCGACTGCAGCTCCTGCCCGAACCTCAAACGCATCGTCCTCAACAAAACCTGCGCGAACTCGGTGAGGATTACCAAGGACGCGCAGACGGAAGTTTTATGGTTGTCTCACACTATGGATTACAGCCTGACAATGAGAGATGCCACTCCTCTATAAGGCTGTCGCCCGAATTCGATCATTCATCGTCATCGTCTTGATCCGGACACATAATATCCCTGTAGTATTCCGTGTCATCATCGTTGAGATACACTTCATCCGTAACGACATTATTCCGGTCAGCCACTTCCTGAACCAAATTCAGCACTTTACGGGCATATTTCTCAAGAGAAGAAGCGTCATAACCATATTCTCCGTTCTCACAATCTTCAATCACTGACTGTGCGGCTTCATTGATTTCATTCAATTCATCAAGAAGAGCATTACCATCAATTGCCGCCGGCTCCGTCTGAAGCAATTCTTCGAGACGGGAGATGTAATCATTCAGTTTCTTTTTCATACTATAAATTATTTAATTTGCCATCCTACCGGCAAGTTCAATTCGTACCTTGCAAGAGTTGAATTAGGGTTTGAAACAAATGTTCCTGTTTCTGACACACCATTAAGCCAATCTTTAAGCGAGTCCTCACCAACAGAGGTGAACAATGCCTTGATATAATCCACCTTGAAGCACCCACGAAACATTTCTTCATAACAGTGGTCAGCCAATGTGTTCGCTGGTAGAACCGGGACTGTAACCAACGATGTCTTGTAAAACATCTCATAATAACAATAATCTGCCAATGTGGTCGCCGGGAGCGCTGGTGCTGTCTCTAATGCGCCACAATCTTCAAACATGCCAGCATAACAGTGAGCAGTCAAAGTGGTCGCTGGCAATTTAGGTGCATTAACCAACGAAGAGCATCCACTAAACATACGCTCATAACAGCTTTCTGCCAATGTAGTGGCAGGTAGCTCAGGCGCTGTTTTTAATGCGTCACAATCGGAGAACATCCTCCAATAACAACTTTCAGCCAGCGTAGTGGCTGGTAGCTCTGGGGCTGTTTTTAATGCGGCACAATCAGAAAACATAACACAATAACAACTTTCAGCCAATGTAGTGGCTGGTAGCTTTGGGGCTGTTTTTAATGCGTCACAACCAGAGAACATCCCCCAATAACAGCCTTCAGTCAGTGTTGTGGCAGGCAGCTCCGGAGCCGTTTTTAATGCGGCACAATCAGAAAACATAAAACAATAACACTGTTTGGACAAAGTGGTTACAGGCAATTCAGGTGCATTCACTAAAGAACTGCATCCCATAAACATACCACAATAACAACTTTTTGCCAATGTATTCGCTGGCAATTTCGGAGCAGCGACTAAAGAACTGCATCCCCTAAACATATCTTTATAACAGTGATCTGTCAAAGCCGTGGCTGGCAGTTCTGGAGCTATTACTAAAGAACTACACCCCCTAAACATTTCTTCATAACATCCGGTAAGGGATATAGAAACAATTCTACCATTAGGTAAAGTCGCTGCTGAAAGTTCTGGTGCGCGCGTCAATAATTTACAATCCTTAAAAAGTCCAGTTAAAAAGAAATCTGAAATATCGTTTGACGTTTTATCATAATCCACCAAGTTCATGATATCTCCATAACATGCTACCTTACTTCCACTGATTTTTATCTGTTTCGGATTAGTATTTTTTCCCCTCAAGAATAAAGGCTGCTCACTAGTAAATTCTATAGGACTCATCCAATACTTTTCCCATTCTATACCATCAAAAGAATACTCAAATCCATAACTTGCTGTAGATAATACACTTTTTCCTTCTGATTCGAAAGTTAGATATGCCGGATGTTCAATAAATTCAAGACCGGAATCAATTTGGAGCAGGCGGCTGAATTTTCTACGTTCAACTGTAGATGAGCGCTCTATGGTTTTATATGCTTCCTTACCATCTGTCGTCACAAATTTAATTGATATTCCCTTTTTGAATACAGTCGGAAGTACAATAGCATAATAAAACTTCCCCACCTCAAATACTCCGCCATTCGGAGCAACAACTCTTACCATTGTACTGCCATCTGTAATTGAATTGATCATTGGCGTTCCATCACCATCAAACCCAACTGTTATTGTGCCGGCCATAAAGCCACCGTCATTATTTTTAAAAATGACCTCACCTATCCCATCTTGGGTGACAGAAAATTTAATTCCACCGCAAACATTTTGAAAAAACATTTCATTATCAGTTGATTTAGCAATACTAATCAACGCGTTTTTATCAAACGAGCCTGCTTTTGCAATCTGTACGGACGGCATAATTGTAGTAATACTGGATAGATTGCAAGATGCTTGACTATTATACGGAGATACAGCCCATCGTTCACCAGAACAAGTACCATCAATTTTACCCCCAAAAGCTGTCGTCTTATCTCCAGTATTTCGTCTTTCAAAGACTAATTCGCTAGACCATATTCGCCCGCCAACATCACTCCCGTGATCATAAAAAAATCTAATCGCATCCCCTTCAATCCACCGGATAGAATTACCTTCCTGCAACTCAGCCTTCGTCAGTTGGAGGTCTTCACTACTTGCATATATATGAATTTCTCTATTCTCAACAGGCTTCGTTAACTCGTTTTCTTGTGAAACACAACCTACAAATAAGAGGATACTGAGCAAATAGAAATAAGTTATTCTCTGAATCTTCATAATACTACCAATCTTTTTCATCAAAACCTTCGTGTCCACCGATGACTGTTCCTACCGTCACCCGGCATTCCGCGCTCTTGCCCCCGTCGGCTGTCGTCACCTTGATTGTCGTCGTGCCGGATTTCACTGCCTTGACAGTGCCGTTGCTCACCGTAGCGACCGAGGCGTCGGAACTCGTCCATGTCACCTTCTTGTTTGTGGCGTTGGATGGAGAGACCGTGGCTGTAAGTGTCTCACTATCTCCCTCTGTCAGAGTCAGCGTGCTCTTGTTCAGCTTCACTGACGTTACGCCGATGACCTTAGCTTTCACCGTCACCTGACATTCCGCTGTCTTGCCGCCGTCGGCTGTCGTCACCTTGATTGTCGTCGTGCCGGATTTCACTGCCTTGACAG
>UQYV01000018.1 GCA_900545245.1 uncultured Bacteroidales bacterium | reverse complement strand
TGTTTAATTGTTAAACTTTATAATAATCGTCCGGAACTTTTACCGGACAGCAATGATTTTTAATAGTATATTTTCTTCATCATTCCGAAAGAACCCCAGTTCGGAGAAAAATAACTATAAACAAAGAAAGCGTGGGATTCATACCTTTGCCCATCCCACCTTCGAGGCCTTAGCATTGCCGAATCGTCAGGACAGACAACGCAGAAAACCCACGCGATGGTATGAAGAACCCGGCATGAAAACATACCAAGGTTATATATACCGTCCGCGAGTATCTACTATTGTCTTGTCTTTTGACGATTTTTCGAGAGTTGCTAAGTTTCGAAGGTCAAAGACAAGCGTAAAGTAAACGCTCTTTTATGTAAACATCCACTCGCTGTCCCTTATGGATTTCTGTGAATGTAATGAATTGCAAATATATGACAAAGAATAGACTTTTCTGTAAAAAACGATTCTTTTCTCAAATGATATCTGACATCCTGAAGAAATGCCTATTTCTCAAAAAGGTCGTGCGTCGTGACTTCGTTCTGGACGATACTGCTGTATTCGTTGTGACGGAGACCGAAGGTGGTGATCATTACGAGGTGAAGCGTGCGCCTCAATTTTAACTGGGAGCGAAAAGACTCGATTTTGTTTTCCAGCGTTTCACGATATTTTCTGGAAATCGTGAAAGGACCATCCCACCACTTTATTTCGCAGATGTTTATCACCTTGTCCGCCCGCTTGATGATCATATCAATCTGGGCATCCTTTGAGCGCCAAGAGAAAGTTTCTGTGAGCATACCGAATATTCCGAGTTTCTTCTCAATTTGAAGATGATGCTGGATGCACAGCTGTTCGAATGCGATTCCTGCCCAGGTGCTGTGCGTCGGAGTTGCGGTCTGATATGCCCAGAAGTCTTTGTCGGAAGTTCCGTATTTCTTAATGAATTTGTAATAAAATAAGGTGTAGAAATCCGTCAGTTGATATATCGTATCATTTTCCTTTTTGCCGAACGCACGATATTTTCGGATGATGTCGCAGCTGTCAAGATCTGACAGAATCGTGCTCAGCCCGCCTCCATCAGGGAGTCCTGTCTGTTCAATAATCTCGTTTCTGGTCATACCATAATTTCGTTTGCTCAGAGTCTCAATGATTTTGAGATACGGCTCGCTGTTGTCAAACAGAGAAGCATAGAGATTCTGAAATTCTCCGTCAAGTTTCCCGTTTCTCTGGAAAAACATCCTATCGACATTCTGCGCGAGGCTAAGCCCCTTGTCAAGAAGGCTCAAGTAATATGGGATTCCTCCCATAATCATATAACATTCAGCGATGTCCTTCTCTTCATAGCGGAAACCTGCCTCAATAAGATAATCCCGGCATTCGGCGAGATTGAATTGGCGGAGGTATATCTTCGATGTCACGCGATTGTGCAGACCTCCCTTGTTTCTTAGGATATTCTTTGTTATCCATGATGTAGCAGAGCCACATACGATAAGCATCAAGTCTTCACGGGTACAGCCCCAATCGTTCCAGAAATGCTCTATTGCAGTGACGAGTTCGCTTCGAGGCGTGTACATCCATGGCAGTTCGTCAATGAATACTACTTTTTTTCCTATTTTGCCGGAGTTCTCAATCAGAGTCCTTAGGCTGTCGAAAGCCTCATTCCAGTTTTTTGGAATCGGACATAGTGGGGACCCTTGTCGCTTGAGCGCCTCGCCGAAGTTGCGCAGTTGCGTATTCTTGTCCTTTTTTGCCAATCCTGTTACCTTGAATGTAAAATTGTCCTTAAAGAATTGGTTTATGAGGAATGTCTTGCCGACGCGCCTCCTTCCATATACGACAACAAACTCGGGGGAATGAGCCTCATACAGTCTCCGAATCTGTTCCATCTCGCTGTATCGTCCGATTATCTTCATGGCTATAAATAGTTTGTCTGTATTCTTCGCCTGCAAATGTAATGAAAAATACTGACTTTCCGCGCGGTTTAGCAAGATAAACACTGCGGAAAGTCGATATTTTTTAGACCTTCCGCAGCATTATGAAAGACAAACCGCGCGGTAAGTCACTTTTTGTCGACTTTCGTAACTAAAAAGTCAGAAAAATCATAATCCGGTAAATCAGAAAAATTTCATTAACAAATCGGGGATATGCTCGTCTTTTATGTGGCGCGTCAAAAAAGACACTGATTTTTTTATTATTTTTGAATATGAAACGAATCGTAACTATCTTATTTATCGGATTTGGGCTGCTTATGACTGGTGCGGCGACTTCTTGTGCGAATGCCGGAGAAGCCCCGAAGTCCGAAGTCAAGAAACTTATCAAGGAATTTGATAAGAAAAAAGGCGTTGAATCCGTCAATTTGGGTTCTTTCGCTGTGGCGGTTATCAGAAAGGCGGCGAAGGCGGAAGTTTCGGATGACGATGAGGCTATGACGGCAGTCAGGGCTATGGACGAACTTAAGGGACTTACTTTTGTCGATATGGAAGACAGCAGCAGGGCTGTCAGAGACGAATTTCACCGGAAATTCACGGCACTTATGGGCGAGGAAAGGCTTCTGATGAGCGTCAAGGACGACGGCGAAGATGTGCTTTTCTACGGCACGAGTTCTCCTGACGGCAAGACTGTCGAAGACCTGATTATCTATATGCCGTCCGACTGCGACCTTATATGTCTCTGGGGCAGCATATCCACTGAATCACTGGCCGGACTTGCTGATTCGATAAAGGAATGAGTCGAGAGACCTTCATAAACGATTGGCTCCCACTGCGGAACGGGCTTTACAGGGTTGCCTGTAGGCTGCTCGGCTCTGCCGCTGAGGCCGAGGACGCCGTGCAGGACCTCTATCTGAAGCTCTGGCAGACCTCCGGCTCGCTCGACGGGGTGCGGAATCCAAAGGCATATTGCCTGACGTTGCTCCGGAACAGTTGTCTGGATAGGCTAAAGAGCAAGCGGATGAGTGGGCGATCTTCCATGGACGGGGTGGAGCCAGAACAGCCACCGGAGGACGGACAGATTGCCGCACGGCAGAAGATGCAGGCTGTGCTTGAGGCAGTCGAGAGCCTTCCGGAGCGTGAACGGACAGTCTTGAAAATGAGAATCATTGACGACCTGTCATACGAACAGATACAAAAACAGACAGGCATTCCCTACCTGAGTCTGAGGGTTCTGCTCAGCGGGGCAAGGAAAAAACTGAAGAAAATTGCTGATGAATATGAAAAGGACTGAAGACATTGAGAAACTGACATTGGAGGATTTGGAGCGTCTATCTGACGACGAGAGCGTCGCTGTGCCGGAAAGCCTTGGCAAGGGCATTGAAAACCGGATTCTTGCCTCGGAAATTCTACGTCACGACTCTCCTCGCCCATCTATGCGGCTTTGGAAAAGGATTGTACCTGTCTTTGCTGCCGCAGCGGTCATAGCCGTCGTCGCCATCGGTCTTGGTCTTCATCGCTCATCCGTAACTCCGGTCGACACGTTCGACTCTCCGGAAGAGGCCTACGCCCAGGTGGAAAGGACATTTGCAATGATCGGCAGCAAGGTGGGAAAAGGAAAGAGCATCGCCGATGCGGCTCTTCCCCATATGCAGAAGACGTCAAAGCTCATCGGGCATAAACCTTCAACACCACCATCATCTTCCGAAGTAAACTTATACTCAGAATAACCGGGCAACTTGGTGGACTAATATATAAATAACGATAACTTTTTTAAAATTGAGAAACATGAAAAGAATAGCAACAATAATCGCGGCAATGCTCGTGTGCGCCGCATCATTCGCCCAGAGCGGCAAGGATATCTACAACAAGTTTTCGGACAAGCCGAAGGTCAGCGCGGTCTATATCTCCCCATCGATGTTCCGCCTCATGGATAGGCTTCCTGAAATCGATATGCCGGAAGATGACATAGACATCGCACCGGTTGTCAAGGAACTCAGCGGCATGTACATCATTGACAGCGAGAGCAAAAAGGTTAATGCCGCACTCAAGGTCGAGGTTGACAAACTCCTCAAGTCCGGAAAGTTTGAACTTCTGCTTGAGGCCAAAGAGGACGGCGAACTTGTCCGGATTTACACCAGCGGCGACGAACAGACTGTAACCAGTTTCGTGATGACTTCAGTCGAAAAGGACGAATCCGTATTCGTCTGCCTCGAAGGACGCATCGGACGTGCCGACCTTGAAAAACTCATCGCCTCGTCGGTGAAATGACATCCTTGAGTTTGGCGGCGAGTTTTTCTGCGAGACTGAGGAACGCTACGGATTCCGGGCCGGTGCCAAGAGCTGCCGGGGTGCCGTTGTCGCCGTCTTCGCGGATGCTCTGGACTAGCGGAATCTGGCCGAGGAGGTCGATGCCGTATTTTTCTGCCATTGTCTTGCCTCCGTCCTTGCCGAAAATGTAGTACTTGTTCTGCGGGAGTTCCGCCGGAGTAAACCAGGCCATATTCTCGATAAGACCGAAAATCGGTTTGTTTATGCTGTCGTTGCGGAACATATTGACTCCCTTCTCAACGTCGGCGAGTGCCACCGCCTGAGGCGTACTGACTATTACGGCTCCGCTCAGTGGGATGTCGTGGACGAGGCTGATGTGGATGTCGCCCGTTCCCGGGGGCATGTCGATGAGAAGAAAGTCAAGCTCTCCCCAGCGGACCTGCAGAATCATCTGCTTGAGCGCGTTGCATGCCATCGGGCCTCGCCAGATGAGCGCCTGTTCGGGACTTGCGAAATAGCCGATGGACATCCATTTCACGCCGTATTTCTCAATCGGCATAATCACGTCCTTCGGCTGCTCGCCAGGCTCTTCTCCCGGAATTTGGAATGAGCCCGGGACCTCGTTCTCGGTGTCGGTCATCTTCGGAACGGACGGTCCATAGACGTCCGCGTCCGCCAGCCCCACCTTGTAGCCGAGACGTGCGAGGGCTACCGCAAGGTTCACCGCGACGGTGGATTTTCCGACGCCGCCCTTGCCTGAAGCTACACCGATGATGTGTTTCACATTCGCGAGTTCCTCAAGGCCGAGGTCGAGTCCCGGTTTCTTCTTCGGTTTCGGTTCCTCCTTGATGACAGTGATCACTTCTGCTTCTGAGCCCGCCGGGCAGTGGCGTATGATTGCCGCCTTGGTGCTGCCGATGAGATATTCAGCGAGCGGGTCTCGGTGTTTGCTGAAGCCGAGCGTTACGGTTACGCGCACTGCTTCACCCTCAAGCGGCTCCACGGCAATTTTTTCCACCATTCCCAGTTCAATGATGCTCTTGTCGCCTTTCGCCGGATGCTGCACATCCTTCAGATATTCAAGTATTTCCTGTTCTCTAATCATATTGTAACAACTTAGATTGGTAAAATTGCATAAAGTTTGCGATTGCAAGGCTTGCAGGAGGGATAAAACCGCAGCAACCTGATGGTTGTGAGGATTTTAGCACTCCTGCGTAACGCAGCAAGCGTACCCTTTAGGCGATTTTACTTTATAATGTCCATTTCGTCTATGAGATATCCAGCCCCGCCGAACTTATCAACGATGAACAGCACATAGCGTATGTCCACATTTATGCAACGCTGGAGATTCGGTTCGAACATGATGTCGGAACTCATAGACTCCCAGTTTCCGTCAAACGCGAGTCCTATGAGTTCTCCCTTCGCGTTCATAATCGGAGAGCCGGAGTTTCCTCCAGTGATGTCGTTGTTGCTCAAGAAGCAGGTGGCCATGCGTCCGTCCTTCATCGCGTACTGTCCGAAATCCTGAGCATAATAGAGATACTTCAGGTCCGCCGGCACCACGAACTCCCAATTGTTCGGATCTTCCTTCTCCATCACCCCTGCGAGTGTTGTATAGTAGTTATACTCAACAGCATCTGCAGGTGAGTATCCCATCACATTGCCGTAGGTAAGCCTCATCGTGAAGTTCGCGTCAGGGTAGGACGGCTGTCCTTTTTTCCATTCCAGACGGCCTGCGGTGTAGGCTTTTTTGCCTTCGGCAACCTGTGCGCGCGACTTGCTCAGTTCGCTGTTGTTTTGGAAATATTTCAGCACAAACTCCTGATAGAGCTTGAATGCAGGGTCCTCACGAAGGGAAAGGATGCCGTTTTCTGATGCTGCGGCCTTCCTGATGGCCTCCACTGCCTTTTCCTCGGATGTGAATGCGCTCTGCGTGAAAAGCGTATCGACATATCCCTTGAGACGTTCTTCGCTGAAGTCGGCGATAATCCAGTTTTCCTTGTCCACTCTCTGGTGGTAGAGACGCAGAAGGGCCTCAGTTATTTTCATGTCTGTCGGGAGTGAGTAGTCCTTGTAGAACTCGTCCATCTGGTCCATTGCCTCTCCGAGCGCGAGAGTGCTGTCTGAAGTCTCCTTCATTGTCGAGAAGTATGCGGCGAAAGCCGATGCGGCAATGTTGCTGATTTCACTGCGGTAGACAGTCTCCATAAGCCAAGTGGAGAGCAGGTTCGCATCCCTTGCTGCGCCAACCGCAGATGCAATCTCATCAAGTGACTTTCCATATTTTTCCGTGCGCCCGCCATCTGCAGCAACCCACTCGCGGAACGCATCTTCTTCTGTCATAGTCCTTCCTATGACGTTCAGTTTGTCGAAAGCGAGCTTCATTCCTTTCCATTTCTTCCAGCCGTTCGATGAGCTGCTGTACTTGCTCGCATACTGAATCTTCACCTTCGGATCCGCGAGCATATCCTCCATCATGAGGTCCTGACGCAGAGTTCTTGCCTCGATGCGGATGTCGTTCTCTGCAAGCATCTCTTTCAACTCATCTGAGGTGGCAAAGCGGTTCGTGCGTCCCGGGTAGCCCATAATCATCGTGAAGTCGCCTTCTTTCACGCCCTTGAGCGAGATTTTCAGGTGGTTCTTCGGTTTGAGCGGAACGTTCTCGACACTGTAGTCCGCCGGCTCATTGTCCGCTCCGGCATAGACACGGAACATCGAAAAGTCGCAGGTGTGACGCGGCCACATCCAGTTGTCGGTGTCGGCCCCAAACTTACCGATTGAGGAAGGCGGTGCTCCGACAAAACGGACGTCGCGGTAAACCTTGTAGGCGATGAGGTAGAAGAGGTTTTCGTTGTAATATGGGACAACCGTTGAGGTGCAGTGCGCGTGCTCCTTGTCGGAAGATTTCACTAGTTCCTCCTTCTTGTCGGCCACGGCCTTGGCAACGAGAGCGTCAACATTCGCGCTGTCTCTGTAGGTCTCGCGTGCCTGAGCCTCTGTCGTCGAGATGATGTCCGTAACGTCTGTCACAGACTCAAGAAACTTGACAGTCAGCCCCTCGCATGGAAGCTCCTCGCTGCGGTTCATTGCCCAGAACCCGTCCTGAAGGTAGTTGTGTTCCACGCTGCTGAGTGCCTGAATGTTAGAGTATCCGCAGTGGTGGTTAGTTATGAGAAGTCCTTCATCGGAGATGATTTCTCCGGTGCAACCGCCCCCGAACTGTACGATTGCGTCTTTAAGAGAAACTCCGTCTGCGTTATAAATCTGCTTTGGAGACAATTTGCAGCCGTGTTTCTTCATGTCCTTTGCATTCATCTTTTCGAGCAGCGGCAGTAGCCACATGCCCTCGTCCGCCGTCGCCGTAAGTGCGGACCCCATCATAACGGCCAACGCCGCAAAGGCCGAAATAAAATACTTTTTCATATTATCCATTTTTAATTATTCAAAACCAAGAGGTAACAGTTCCGTCAAAATAATGTGTTTTCCAGTTCCCTGACGTGAAAACTCTTACGATGATATGGCGTATATCCATATTTTCGTATCGCCTCAATATGCTCGTGCGTCGGATAACCCATATTCCGTTCCCACCCATATTGGGGATATTCATTCGCAATCCTGCGCATATATTCGTCCCTCCATGTCTTCGCCAGAACCGACGCTGCCGCAATCGACGCGAAACGTCCGTCTCCCTTCACGAAAGTCCGCCATTTCATGTCTCTCCACAAAGGAACATATTCCTTCAGAGTCCCGCCCTCAAATGGGGTTTCAAGCGCGGCTTCCGGAAGCCTGTCAATAGGACGGAACTTGTTGCCGTCAATAATCAGTGACTCAGGACGCCGATCCAGCCGGACCGTTGCACGCCACATCCCGACAATCGACGCATTCAGAATGTTGATTCTGTCAATCTCCTCAGCACTGACACATTCAACCGCCCAAGCGACAGCCTCCTTCTCGATAAGGGGACGCAACTCGTCTCGCTCCCTCTCGCTCATCTGCTTCGAGTCGTTGAGCAAAGGATGGCTGAAATCCGGTGGAAGAATCACAGACGCAGCAAAGACCGGTCCGGCGAGCGGTCCTCTTCCCGCCTCGTCACAACCGGCCTCCACTAAATCCTCGTCCGCCCTCACTGGCAAGCAGTTATGCTTCTTTCCCATTGTATCTCAAATCTTAAACAGCAAAAACCACGTGCGAAGTAATCTGTTAAAATTGCTGAGTCGGAGGGGATGCCTAAAAGGATGGTATGCAAGGCACTCGGTGTAGCCAAATACCGCAGCAACCTAATGGTTGTGAGGATTTTGGCAAGACGAGTAACGCCGCAGACCGCCTTTTAGGCGCCCCGTCATTCGCCCCGATACATCATAAGATGTAATTCATCCAACTGAGTCTGATCAATCAACGACGGCGAATCAATCATCACATCACGTCCCTGATTGTTCTTCGGGAATGCGATGTAGTCGCGGATTGTCTCCTGGCCGCCGAAAAGTGCACACACACGGTCGAAACCGAATGCGAGGCCTCCGTGAGGCGGTGCTCCGAACTTGAAGGCGTTGATGATGAAGCCGAACTTGTAGTCCGCGTCCTCTTTGCTTATGCCGAGAACCTCGAACATCCTCTCCTGAACATCAGCCTCGTGGATACGGATTGAACCTCCACCGAGTTCTGTACCGTTGAGGACAAAGTCGTATGCGTTTGCGCAGACCTTTTCAAGGTCTTCTTTCTTGTTGCTGTAGAACCAGTCGAGATGTTCCGGCTTCGGTGCGGTGAACGGATGGTGCATCGCGTAGAAGCGGTTGGTCTCGTCGTCCCATTCGAGGAGCGGGAAATCCACCACCCAAAGCGGTGCGAAATTGTGCGGGTCGCGAAGACCGAGCCTGTTGCCCATCTCTATACGCAGTACTCCGAGTTGTGTCTGTGTCTTTCTCTTCGGGCCGCAGAGCACGAGAATGAGGTCTCCGGTCTCGGCTTTGAGCCTTTCTGCGATGCCTTTCAAGTCATCGGCAGTGAAGAACTTGTCGATAGAAGACTTGAGCGTTCCGTCGGCGTTGAGTTTGATGTAGACAAGTCCCTTCGCACTCACCTGAGGCCTTTTGACCCACTCGGTGAGTTCGTCGAGCTGCTTGCGGGTGTATTCCGCGCATCCCTTCACCGCAATCGCTCCTACATACTCCACGCTGTCGAACACAGAGAAGTCGTGTCCCTTCGCGAGGTCAGTGATTTCGTGGAGTTTCATGTCGTAGCGGATGTCCGGCTTGTCGGAGCCATAGTTGTCCATCGCGTCGTACCAGCTCATCCGTGGAATCGGATTCGGGATGGTCACGTCAAGAACGTTCTTGAAAAGCGTCCTCATCATTCCTTCGAAGGTGTTGAGCACGTCTTCCTGTTCCACAAACGACATCTCGCAGTCAATCTGCGTAAACTCCGGCTGACGGTCGGCCCTGAGGTCCTCGTCGCGGAAACAGCGCACAATCTGGAAGTAGCGGTCGTAGCCGGCAACCATCAGAAGCTGCTTGAAGGTCTGTGGAGACTGCGGAAGCGCGTAGAACTGTCCAGGATTCATTCGTGAAGGCACCACGAAGTCGCGTGCGCCCTCCGGAGTGGATTTTATGAGATATGGAGTCTCGATTTCGAGGAAATTCTGCGCGTCCAGATAGTTACGGACCTCGTGTGCAATCCTGTGGCGGAGTTCAAGTGCCTTGCGAAGAGGGTTACGCCTGAGGTCGAGGTAGCGGTATTTAGCGCGAAGTTCCTCGCCACCGTCGCTGACGTCCTCAATTGTGAAAGGAGGGGTCTGTGCCTTGTTGAGCACTTTGATTTCAGAGAGTTCAATCTCGATGTCGCCCGTCGGCATCTTAGAGTTTTTGCTCGCCCTCTCGACAACCTTTCCGGTAGCCTGAATCACATATTCGCGTCCGAGCGAGCCGGCGGTCTGCGTCAGTTCTTCTGCCGCAGAAGCATCCACAACAAGCTGTGTAATACCATATCTGTCACGAAGGTCAATGAAAGTCATACCTCCGAGCTTACGGCATTTCTGCACCCATCCGGCCAACGTCACCGTCTTTCCAGCATCGGCAAGCCTCAGCTCACCGCAAGTCTTTGTTCTATACATATTTTGTGAGTTTATATATTCTCAAAATGCGTCCATATTCCCATTTTGTTTTGTTACAATTCCTCGAAGTCTCGAAAGCATTGGATACCACAAAACAAAAATCCCACAAAATTAACAAATAATTGCTTTTGTGGGATAATTAAAGATTGAATATTCTCAGTAGTGTTGAGGAAAATGATGTATTTTCCTCAGTGGCGTTGAGAATAATACAGGAATTTTCTCAATCGCAAGTATATGAAAAATGTGAGAAAATCCACAAAATGACCGAAAATCTATTACCTGATGGCTATGAGAACAGCTTCGTCAGGGCGATGAAATCCTCGACGCTAAGGCGTTCGGGACGGAGTTCGAAAACAGGGTTGGAGAGGAATTCGGCGCTTTGCTCCGGAGTCCAAGCTTCGCGGGCTGCCTTGTCGGCTATGAGCGGTTTGAGACTGTTGCGCAAGGTCTTGCGACGCTGGTTGAAACCGGTTTTGACTATGGTCTTGAAGAGTTTCTCGTCGCAACCGAGTTCTGTGCGGGAATTGCGTCTCAGGCGGATTACGGCAGATTTGACCTTCGGTGGAGGATTGAACGCCCCTTCGCCCACCGTGAAAAGGTACTCGATGTCGTACCAGGCCTGGAGAAGCACCGAAAGGATGCCGTAGGTTTTGCTGCCCGGTTGCTCGGCTATGCGCTCCGCCACCTCCTTCTGAATCATACAAACCACCTGTGGGATGCTGTCCTTATGGTCGATGATGCGGAAGAAAATTTGTGAGGAGATGTTGTAGGGGAAGTTTCCTATGACCGCAAATGTGCCGGGAAAGAAGTATTTGAGGTCCATCTTCAGAAAATCGCCCTCGATGACCCTTCCGGAGGCTTTCGGAAAGTGCACCAGCAAGTAGTCCACGCTTTCTCGGTCGATTTCAATCATCCTAAGGTCAATATCCTCGCGTTCAAGCAGATACTGGCTCAGCACTCCCATTCCAGGTCCGATTTCCAGCACCGGCATAGCTGCGGCGGCACTGTCTGCAGGATCCGCGCCCGCCTCAGGAACCGCCCCGCCTACGCTATCCACAACAAGAGCGTCCGCAATCTTCTGCGCGACGCTCAAGTCTGTGAGAAAGTGCTGGCCAAGTGCCTTCTTTGGCCGGACCAAATCACTTCTGTGTTCAAAAATCCTCTTCATTATCAATGAGTTGTCAGTAATCTGACTCAGTTCTTCATAAGAAACACCGTTATGGCTGCGATAGGCTTTATAAAGACGTGAGGCAAGAGACACGACGCGATTTTTTCATGAGCGGAGTGCTCCTGCCTCACGGCATAAAGCCGTTGGTCTCTGAAATTATTCTTGAAAATATTTTGAAAGCTCATCTTCAATGCCCTCACCCCTCAAATCTCTCTTAAGAATGGTGCCGTCAGGACCGAAAAGCATAATCTGAGGAATACCGCTGATTCCGTAAAGCTCGGTCGGGATATGTTGCGCATTGATGATTTGATTCCAAACCACACCGTGCTCCGCAGCTGCCGCCTTAGTGTCTTCAGGTCTGTCCCAAACTGCTACAGACAAAACCACCAATCCTTTAGGGCCGTAAGTCTCGTAAGCCTTGCGAATGTTAGGAATCTCCATTTTACAAGGGCCGCACCAGCTTGCCCAGAAATCTACAAGAACATATTGTCCTTTACCCACAAAATCAGAGAAAGAAACAGTCTTTCCGTCAGAATCTTCAATCGTGAAGTCAGTGAACATCTTGCCCTCTTCGGTGAGCAGTCCCTTCTGCGCAGCCTCGACCATCTTCACAACGTTCTCGTTCATCTGAAGGGAGTCGGCAAGCTGAGCCGCATAGTCAATCACCTCCTGATTGGTGATCTCCGGAAATATGTTCTGGAGAGCCATAACGGCAATCCTGTTGCTCTTGTTCTTATCGAAAGCCACCTTGTTGAGGTCGACGTACTTCTTGTGAGTCTCCTCATAAAGCGGCTCAATCTTCTCGTTCTTTTGCTCGTCGGTGAGGGTTGAGTCCGCATAAATCTCTCCAGCAGCAGTATTATAACCGTCAATAATGGCCTTAACCTCAGCTTTAAAAGCAGTTTCTTTTTCCTCCTGCGACTTGCAGGAAACCGCAAGGGCAGCCGCCATAGCCACCACAGCAATAAATCTAACTTTTCTCATATTTTCAAAATTTAGTCACGAATCTGCAAATATAATCATTTGTCCAAAATTACTTGCGAAATTGGAGTTCCGTAATATGCTGATAAAACTTTCAAAGATTTTTGTATTTAATTAAATAAGTTTTATTAATTTTGCAGTATCGTTGACGATTTTTTATAAATATCATCAGCTACATTGCAAAATTTCATAAGTAATATGTACAAGAGAATATTCGACATAGAGAACCGCCTTGATGAAGGAATGTTCCTATTCGGCGGCCGTCAGGTTGGAAAATCCACACTACTGAGGGAGCGTTTCCCTAATGCGATTTACGTTGATCTTCTTGACCCAGATACAAGAAAGCGCTTTAGGCGTCGTGCTATGGATTTTTATGAGATGCTGGTAAAGTATCCTCCCAAGACATTAGTAATCGTAGATGAAATTCAGAAACTCCCGGAACTCCTAGATGTTGTCCACAAACTGATGGTGGAGAACGGTCTGCACTTCATTCTCAGCGGCTCTAGTGCCAGAAAAATCAAGAAGGCCGGTGTCAACCAACTGGGAGGAAGGGCAAACGAGGAGCATCTGTACCCGCTTGTCTATGCCGAGATTCCCGATTATGACTTTGGCCGGGCTATCCAGAATGGTATGATTCCGCGTCATTATGACGTGAAGGACGCAAGGGTCCGTCTCAAAAACTATGTAAACCTCTACCTCAGAGAAGAAATCGAAGAAGAGGCTTTGGTTCAGAATATCGACACTTTCGAGCGTTTTCTTGAAGTGGCAGCCGTCACCAATACAGAGATACTCAATTTCGATAATATAGCCTCTGATTGTGGCGTTTCCGTCAATACTGCAAAGGCTTATTTCAAGATTCTTTACGATACCCTCTTGGGATTTGAAGTCAAACCATACCGGAAGGTTATCAAGCGTAAACTATATCAGACCTCCAAATTTTACTTCTTCGATGTGGGTATCCCCAACTACCTTCTCCATCGTTTCCACCTAATGCCGGGTACACCTGAATACGGGCACGCCTTTGAGAGCCTCGTAATGCAGGAAATCCGCGCATACCTCGGATATTCAGATAGTGAAGAAGAACTGACCTACTGGCACACCTACAACAAAGATGAGGTTGATGCCGTTATCGGTGATGCCCGTGTTGCCATCGAAATTAAATCCACCGACCACATAGAGGGTGAACACAAGAAAGGTCTGCAACGCTTTGTGGAAGAGCATCCAGACGCCAAACAAATCATAGTTTCACGTGACACTCTGACAAGGCGCTCCGGCAACATTGACCTCTACTATGTGACCGACTTCTTCAAAGCCCTCTGGGCCGGTGAAATAATCTGAGTTTAATATTTTTAATCTCGCTTTCTTGAACGGCATCTATCAGACAAACAATGCCGTGTGATAATAATGTCAATGATTATTTGTCAATCTGTCTAACAAGTCTTTTGAATATGACAGCTTTTTCAAGAAACCAAGATGCGGCTTCTGACCATTTTGCACGGTCTTTTACGTTGACCGAATGATAGAGAAGGATACGACTCGACTTGCCTGCATCGCGGAACTCAATATCAGTTCCAAAGGCGCTGTCGAATTCTGCTTTGTGTTCTTGGAACTTATGAAAGATTTCCTTGTCCTCATTGATGTAGATGCCGGCATCAATTTTCTTCTTTTGAGTATTGATGTTAAGGCTGATGTGATAAGCAGACGTTCCGACCGTAAGGTCATACCAGTGCTGAGCCTGGGGCTTATGAAGAGTAAATTCCTTTTGGAACCCAGGGTCGCTTCCCATCTGGTCGTTGAAGGCCTGCCAGAATTCAAGTTTGAGGCGTTCTGTTTCGCTCATTCCTTCTATTACCTTCATATATTTGCCCCAGTCATTAGGCCTTTCAACCACGTTGAATTTGGGGGCCAAGAGGGAGTCATTGATCTGCCATAACTCAATTTCTACGAGGAAGAATCCGATATTGGAGTCAGTGTGTTGGTTAAGCCATTCAATAGCCTGCCGATGCTCGTCACGTGCTCTTTTGACAATCCAGATGACTACTTCAGCGCCCTTGCCAGAGGCGTAGGTGATGAGTTTCCCCAAGTGGTCGTGGTTGGTATCTTCCAACTGGTTCTCGATGATGATTTTACGGCCGGAGCCACTTTCGGTGGCGTAAAGATCCACATTGAAACTGCCGACGGAGGACTCGCGCTCCTCCAGATCAATGTCAATACCCACGGCATTACCCAACTCTTCGAGATTAGCGTCCTCTGCGAGCCATTTGGTGAAATCATTAGCCTCGTGGGGCCATACTGTGCGCAAATCACTGATGCGCTTCATTTTGCCTAAGGAAATCATGTTTTTATTCTGTACTTATTCGTTAACTTTGTTTGATTCTTGTATGAGCCTGCAAATAACCAATCTCGCAAAATGTTCATCCTCATGATGACTTAAGAAGAAGTTGTACATTAGTTCCTGGTCTTCTTGGAGGTTGGCAGTACGGATGATGTTGGGCTGGTTGATGCTGTATAGAGCAGACAACTTGCCATCTGTCATCTTCTGGAGGGCGCGTTTTATCTCAATCTTAGAATTGTCATCACGGGTGAAGATGGTGATGTCTTTTCGTATAGGACTGTCGTAGTCGGCCTGTTTCAGGAAGAAAGGCGCAAAATACTGACGATCGTTTTCACCCAACGAATGGCCAAAGATTATCACTTCGTCAGCGTCCCTGAGCGCTGTGACGATGTCCGGTGGGGTAAATGAGTCGTCCATTGCTTTCAAAAGGAAATCATAACCTTGGCCTATTTTGAGGTCGTCCCGAGTTCCTACGATTATCTTGTCATCTTCGCAACTTCCGTGCATATAATGAATGGGCATACCCTCTGGATCGCATCCACGCATCTGAACTCGCGTATAATTAAATGTGTAGATATTGACAAAATCTCCGGCTTTAGTGGATTTCATCAAAGTCAGTAACATATGGTATGCTGAGGTGGCACTCTCTGCAAGGGGCTTATCTATTGACTTGAGGTATTTGCACAAGCCGTCTTTTATGAGAGTAAGGGCTTTGCGGTCGCGCCACATGGGAGATTTGAGAGCTTCCTCCTTAAGATGTTCACCCACATGTCCCAAAGGGTTTCCATTGTATGAGAGGACTCCTTTATTCACCAGCGATGCGACCAGATCTATTTGGTCGTTATACCAGCCGCAAGCATGGCCGTATGCAGTGAAATTCTCAAGCAGGGCTCTCTCTTCTTCCGTTATGATGTCCTGGCCTTTCGTTGGATCGGAAATACTCTTGTAGTAGTTCAGAAGTTCGTTTTCGAGGTCGTACCACTTTACGGCTTCCAGGTTGTCCGGCCAACGCTGGTTCAGATGGTGGATGAGTGGAGCCGGATAGTTTTTGGGGCAAAATACAGACTCCCAGAAGTCTTTGTAGGACGTTTTGAGGCCGAGGTCGAGGTCGAAGCCATTGCCGAGTATGAGGACTATTTTGCGGGGATCTGCCATGCGTTTATGCGTTATTTAGGTATTCGTCAAGTTTCTCCTGGAGTTCTTTGAAGATATTGTGATAAGCTTCGGAATCGTTGTTCACCTTACGGGTTCCTTCGGATACATCAGTCACCAAATATCCCTCCTGCGGCACCTTCTTCCATAGGGGAAGCGATAAAAGCATTCAATTCCTGGCGGCGGGTACGCCACTGAGGCATATATTTGGACATAAAGGCTTCGAAAAGCTTGTTATGTTTCTCAATCTTCAAGTGCGTCAACTCGTGCAGAACGACATATTCGATGCAGGAGCGTGGAACACGAGCCAGCTCCAAGTTAAAAAGGAGATGGCGTTTCTTGGCAATGCAGCTGCCCCACTGCGAGCGCATTTGCTTGACTTCCCACGTTACATCAGCCTCACCGATCTTTTCCATCCAAATGGGAAGAGTTTCCTTAAGTACTTCTTTGAGCTGTGCCCGCTGCCATTCACGTAGTACTAGGGCGCGATTCTCCGTTGTAGTGCCGGGCTGGACCGTCAAAATGAGCCAGTCACCGGATTTGCGAAGCGAATGCGCTACGCGGGGCTCTTCCTGGACGCGAAGACGATACCGGGCACCCAGATGGTAGAAGGATTCGCCGGTCACGTATTCACGTTCCGTTTGGCGAACTTGAGTCAGAATGCTCTCGCGCTGTGTCTCTACCCAACTCCACTTGGAAATGATGAAGGAGCGGATATCATTGTCATCCAGATAGGCTGGAGCGGACACGTGAACGCGGGCATCCGGCGGATAAACCGCCAGATGCAGGTTTTTGATATTTTTGCGCTCTACAGCTATGTAAATGCCGTTTATTTCCATCTTAGAACTCCTCTGTATGGGCCGCAACAATCTTGGTGATTACGTCCGGATCATAAGGCTCGCCAAGGAGTTCCTGCGTAATTTTACGCCTCAACTGACGATAGATAGTGGGAACTTCTCGGAAGCGGGGAAAGGCATATTGCTTGGCTACAGCGTGAACACGCAGGGCGAGTTCCACGTTGCCCCCCAGGTTGTCGCACAGGTCTTTCTTTGCCGGACTGTCAAGGCGCTCATCTGTGGTATTTCCTTGGCGTAGCGCTTCGCCCATTTCCTTGATACCTTTCAGAAATTCTTTGTATTCAATAGAGCCCTGATGTAGCTCCTCGATAAGGCGATTGATACGCTCGGAGAATTTCTTGTACTCTCCGGGATTTTGCTCACGCTTGCGGTTGATAGCACGGCGGACATTGGCGGTCATCGTTTCTGCTGCACCGCGGACTCCGCCCAGCTCCTTTTCAACTTCCGGATCAAGCTCTGCCTCTCCGGTATCCGGATTGATGTTGATGATGTCCAAGAAGGAGAAATTATCCAGCGCTTCCAGCTTCTCGCTGCGAGGAGCAACGATGTAGCGGTCTAGCAGGGTACGCATCTGGGCGTCATATTTCTTCATGTCCACGTAGTCACCGCTGCGTTGCATGATGGCGTGACGCAGTTCCTCGTAGTCTTTTACCTTGGTGTAGATATTGTTTGCTTCTTCCACAGTGAAACCGGCTTCGGTCATCTCCATAGCGATAGCTACATAGCGGTTATTCAGGGTGCGGACTGCATTGTAGAAGTCTTCACGACGGCCGGCATTCTCGATAATCTTGGCTTCCTGTTCGTCTGCGGGCGTGTCGTAAGGGAAGCAGAAATAGTCAAAGAAGTTGTCCAGTTTCTTGGGGAGGGCAACAGGTTCAACGATCTGCTCCACTCGTTGCAGTGCCTTTTCCAGCTCCTCTCGGGCCGTTTTAAGGCGGCTCTTGAGCATTTCGCTAATTTCCTCCTTAACGAAGCCCTCTATCTCGCTCTGGCCATTGGTGTAATCCTCGATAGCGCTTTCTATGAACTCGAAGAGTTTCCGGTAATCAACGATGTAGCCAAATTCCTTCTCTGCACCATTCACACGGTTTACACGGCATATGGCCTGGAAGAGGTTATGGTCCACGATTTTGCGGTCCAGATACAGATAGGTGGCAGCAGGCGCATCAAAGCCGGTGAGCAGTTTATCCACGACGATGAGGAGCTTCATTTCCCCAGGGCGGTTGATGAACTGGTCCTTGGCCCAGGCCTCATACTGTTCTGGGGTGCGGTCTCCCATCATCTCTTTGGACCACTTGTATTTGTACTCCTCTTCGGTCTTTTTGCTTTCGTCCGTGAAGCCGTTGGCGAGGGAGATGTCAGGAACATAGCTGGTGACCACGGCGCAATGATTCTGGAAGTTTTCATTGCGGAAAAGGTCCCAATACTTGTAAGCCTCATAGATACTCTCCGCAACCAGCATGGCGTTGCCGTAGCCGTCTACAAGGGCGTTTCGCAGTTCCATATCCAGCATAATATCACCGACAATGCGGCGCATACGGTCGTCGCTGCTGTAAATATTCTGCAACTGTGCCCAGCGATCTTTCAAAGCTTCCTTAGCCTTTGGCGTCAGGTTTCTGGTACGCAGGTCGAAGAGCTGATCCATCGCTTTGGGGTCTGAAAGCTGCTGTGGAACGTCGCGGGCTTCATAGCGGAGATCCAAAACAACTCCATCGTGAACGGCTTCGTCGTAGCGGTAGGAATGGATGTAACGACCGAAACTCTCCTGACTGGTCTTACGTTCCCCCTTCTTAAGAAGCGGGGTACCGGTAAAACCAATCATCATCACGTTTTCGCCCATAATATGGCGCATAGCCTTGTGCAGGATGCCGCCTTGAGTACGGTGGCACTCGTCCACAAAGACGTAGATGTCGCCTTTTGCCTTGAAGTCAGGGGGAAGAGACTCTGCCAGTTCCTTCATATACTGCTCAGCGGACTTCTTGCCAATCTTCTGGTATTCCGGAGTATCGTCGCTGGTGGTATTGTGTCCGAACTTATGAATCAGAGTTGTAATGAGCCAAGGAGACGGATTGTCCAACTTTGCGAGAAGGTCGCCACCACTGGATGCATGATAGAAAGAATCCTGCTTGTTCTTGTCTAGCAAACCGCTGTTGCGGAAACCGTTGGTTATCTGTTTATCCAACTCGTCACGATCGGTGATGATGACCACACGGGCATTCTGGATATTTTCCTTAATCCACTGGGCCAGCCACACCATCGTGAGGGACTTGCCGGAGCCCTGGGAGTGCCAGATGATACCGCTGTCCTTGGTGCGAATGCGGGGGATGGCTGCTTGAAGGGCAAAGAACTGATTTGGACGGGCAACTTTCTTTGTGCCGCCGTCATACACTACGCAGTCGTGGATAAAGTGCAGGAGGCGTTGGGGTTCCAACATCTGGAGGACGGAACGGTCCAGTTCGTTCACGACATCGGGGAAGGTGGGCTTATTCTGCTCCGGATCACCGCTTTCGCCGGTGGGTTCTTTCCAACGAAGATAATACTTTTCCGGGGTGCAGGTTGTTCCATACCAAAGGCCTTCACTGGGATTGCCAGCCATCACAAGCTGGGAAGTGGTGAAGAAACGAGGAATGTAACCATTCTGCTGATTCCGGTAGTTCTGACGAATGGCCTCTGACACAGGAACACCGGAGCGCTTGAGTTCAAGGACAACCAGGGCGATACCATTGACATAAACCACGATGTCCGGACGGCGATGCTCGGAGTCTCCCACGCCATTGGTCTTGACGGAGACCTCTTCTGCCAATTCAAAGACGTTTTGTTCCGGATGCTCCCAGTCGATGAAGCGGACGGCCTTGTTTACCTGACCGGGACCTTGGGATATGCTGACGCTGTAGCGGAGACGGTTGTACACGTTCTCGCTTGCCTGCATCAGGGTGTCGAAGGTGCTGCAAACGTCAATCTCCTCTTTGAGTTTGCGAATGGCAGCACGGGCCTGGTCCTCGGTCAGTTTTTGCTCACCCCGTGCCTCAGATGTGAGCCAGGTTGTGATTGTGCCTTCACGAAGGTTAGTGTTCTCTTCTTCATAGAGATTGCCGATGTATCCGTAGAGAGGAAGCCTCTCGCGGATGAGCGCAATGACGTGATTCTGCGTGGTGCGCTCTGATGTGGTTATTCTGAGGTCTGGCATCATACAGGTAATCTTATTTGTCCGGTCAGAAGCTGCTGCATCATCCCTTGTTTGATGTTCTTATATTTGTCTCGCTCTGCTTCCAGATCGCGTATTTCATTATCCATAGCTGCGATGACATTGCCTATTGCATTTTGTTCTCGAATGTCATCTGGAATGGAAATGCGTATCTCTCGGAAATTACGCAAGGAAATTACGTATCGTTTTCCGCTACCTTCGCTCAAAAAGCGAATCTGTTCTTCATATTCGGCAGTTTTAAGCATATAGGCACTATACGTCATATCCAACTCGATAGATGGGCGTAAACGAAGGACATGATAACTATAGCAAACACCTTCCATGTCCGACATTGCAACCGCAGAACGGCCTATATCATTGGGAAGCTCCGACGAGGGGGTTAAGAAAATGTCTCCTTGTTTAACATCGCATCTTGCTATCTTATAATCAGAGGCGGTAACCCACATTTTTAGTTCATGATTATAAATCCTGTCCCGATTATAAACATCCAGGAAATTCAGAAGGCGCACGGGTTTTTCATCTATATTGATGGTTTTATCGACGCCGGCTCCTGTTATTTTGCCAAGCTCTCCAAGTTCGAGTTCTATCCACGGCTTTGAGAAACCTTTTACGCGGACGCTTCCTGTGAGAAGTTTCTGCATAGCCCCTTGCTTCATCAATCTCTTTTTGGACACGACTTTATCGAGTTTAGTAATCAGTGAGTCTATGCTTTGTAGTACATCTGCAATATGTTGTTGTTCTGATGGATGAGGGAACGGTACAACAACATTGGCAAGCTCCTTAGCATGAATATGAACCACAGTATCACCTTGGCCCATCGATGATTTTTGGCGTACTGATGCCTCATCGTTAAGGACAAATCCAAGATAGAGTGAGGAAGCAGGAATCTTAGGCGATAGAATAATAATATCGCCTCCAGCATAGGCCTCCTCTTTTCCTATAAAAGACACGGCCTTGCCAATTTCTTCTTTGGTTTCTCCAGAACCGGCAAAGAGTATGTCTCCTGTTTTAAGTCTTGTGGCTGTTTTTGCTAATTCGGGAGAAATATGCGAGTAAAAGGCACGGATGTAATTATCATGTGTAGTATAAATTTCGCCGTATCGAACGCAGGGAAGATTCCCGGAATTCGCTTGTTCGCGGGTAATACCTGCACCTTTTGAGAAATTGCCTATGTCAGATAACGGCAATGCATCCCATTCCTTAGGAATAGGGCCGATTTCCGTCATTTTCATTGTGTCGGTTGCTGCCATAGTCATTAATCTTATAGATTGATACCCATTACTTTAAGATATCCTTTAACGAGCTTCCGGTGTGTATCTATATTTATCTCGATATCAGGAAGCGTAATGTCATATCGTTCGTTCAAAGATGTGATTATTGATACTATTTCCTGTTGAGCGGTTCCCATCAAAGAAGTAATCCTTCCAAGAAGAGATGGCATCCATTTGTCTTCAAATACCAACTCTCTAATATCCTTTTCGGTTAGCTTGGCATATTGCGCCTGCACCGAAGCGGTCAATTTCTTGACAAGTTCCTTTTGTAAATCCTTCTGCTTTTCCTGCTCCTTGGCATGTTTATCAAAGTCCTCCCAGACCTCCAGCATTTCAGCATAGAGTTTAGGTTGGCGTTTGCCTTCTTTGATAAGCCCCCGGACGCTCTTAATAAAACTACCATTTACATTTTCAAACGGTACGTCCTCGAATGAGTCACTGAATTCCTCTGCAATGGCTTCCATTGCGGCCTGCTCAGCGTCGACCATCTGTGCAGCCTTCTCAATTTTGGTTGCTTCCTGGGCGAAATAATGCCCCACGAGAACATCAACTGGCACGAGGTCACATTCGAGTTCGTTATATGCAAAAGATTTCTTGACGTTACCCTTGTTCTTTCCATTTTGGGACAGTGGCAGTTTGACAGTAACCTTCCAACCATCACGGGAAACCATATACAAGTCATCCTGCATGGTCTCCTCGTTCCAGTATTTCATCAGTTCGTCATAGACAGCGTAGGAGTCAATCAAGGAGTGGCAGGGCGCAAACAAACGGAGCAGTTCCTTGCTCCAAGCCTCGATTTTCTCCCGCGGGATGCAGTTCTGGGCAACCATAGGGAAATCATCCTGCATATACTTCTTCCAGGCCTCAAACGTGTCTAGAACACGCTTATTCTGTGCCTTGAAACTGGCATCATCGGCGATAAGATCAGCAAGATTACGGGATGCAGCCATAGTGAGCTGGAGATAACCCTTGTTGGCGTGAGGCTCAAAAATCTTGTCACGCAGTGACGGGCAGACATCCCAGAGAGCCTCCAGTGCATCCACATCTGCCATAGGCAGGCCGCCATGCAGATGGGCGTACAGATCCTGCTGAATCTCCGTGGAACGGGGCTGGATGTAACGAGGGATATTGAGGTTGTACTCGTTTTTCTCAATTTCGGAATACGGGACCAGGCGACTGAAGTGGGAAAGCTCGGCTTCCTTGGTCCAGGCATCAGCAATGCGCTGGATGTCCTGCTCACGGAGGCGGTTCTTGGCTCCGTCCTTATAGAAGCCGTCCTTAGCGTCAATCATAAAGATGCCCTTGGAATCCTTGGCGGCTGCTTTGTCAATGATGATGATGCAGGCCGGAATGCCTGTTCCGTAGAAGAGGTTTGCCGGAAGTCCAATGATACCCTTGATGATGTGGCTTTCTATGAGCGCCTTGCGGAGCTTGGCTTCCGCGTCACCTTTCTCGACGCTACCACGGAACAGAACACCGTGGGGCAGGATGCAAGCGCCCTTGCCATTGGGAAGGATGGACTTTACGATATGCATCAGGAAGGCGTAGTCGCCTTTGGAGGACGGCGGGATGGCATCGGCTTTCCAACGGCCATAAAGATCGTTATCCTTGGCGCTCTTCTTCCATTTCTTGAGGGAGAAGGGAGGATTTGCAACTACGTACTGAAATTGAGAGAGTTTGTCACCTTCGTGATGGAGAGGAACATTCAGCGTGTCGCCATGCTGGAGGTCTGCCGTGTACATGCCGTGGAGAATCATATTCATCCGCGCCATGTTGATAGTGGCCAGGTCTTTCTCCTGTCCGTAGAGGTTGACAGCTGTGCTACGAGCGGTTTCGTTCATGGCGCGGAGGAGAAGGGAACCCGAGCCGCAGGCCGGGTCGTATATGGTAATGCTGCGGCTCTTGTCATCGCGGATGCCAATAATCTTGGCCATTAGTCGGCTTACCTCAGCGGGGGTATAGAACTGTCCCTTGCTCTTGCCGGACTGGGAGGCAAAATTCCGCATCAGATATTCGTAAGCGTCGCCAATGAGGTCGTCATCACCGGCACGGTTGGTACTGAAATCGAGGTTGGGATTCTCGAAGACTTCGATGAGGGAGGTGATGGTATCCACCTTGTCTTTACCTTTGCCAAGTTTGTCTTCGCTCTCAAAATCAGCGTTGACGAAAACATTGTCCAAACCGAAGGCGCTGGCGAGTTTTGCCAGTTTCTTGTTGATTTCGTCGCCTATCTGGTCTTTGTGCTTCAGGGCGATGAAATCATCGAAGGTGCAACCCGCAGGAATCTCTTCCAAATCGGGGTCACCGGATTTTGCACGGTCGGAAATGTACTTTACAAATAAAACGACCAAGACATAGTCTTTGTACTGACTTGCGTCCATGCCGCCACGTAGTGTGTTACAACTCTCCCATAGGGTAGAGTATAACTGGGACTTCTTTATTGCCATTATTTATGTATGTGCTTATTCTTGCTATAACAAGCAAATTTACGGAGTTTTAGGCAAAATTCCTATTATAATAGGGTAAAAGAAGAATCAGCGCTTTGAGAGTCAGGCTCTTATGGTACTGAAACGAGGGTGACTTTTTATCGTCTCGTCGTCGACTCCGACGTTAAATTAGAAGAGAATGCACAAAACATTTTAATAAATCCCAACAAAAAGAGTCGGATTCATAAGAACCCGACTCAAAAAACTATAATTTTAAAAATTCAATCAAGCCGTCCAACGAAGCAGACCGCCCAATAACGAACCGAGAAAGTTCGCTGGGAAGGCGGGGATGCTATTCTTCTTGCTCAGACTCCTGATAAGCCTTCAGCAACTTCTCCTGCACATCCCCAGGAACAGGCTGGTAATCAGCAAACTCCATACTGAAAGTAGCCGCGCCGGAAGTCAAAGAACTGAGCGTGGTCGAATACTTATACATCTCAGCAAGCGGAACGCGAGCCTTGAGGACTGAGAATCCCTTGTCCGTGTCCATACCCTCGATGAGAGCACGTCTGTTCTGGAGGTCAGACATACAAGCACCCATATAATCGCCAGGAGTGAGCACTTCAACATTGTAGATCGGCTCCATAATCTTCGGACCTGCGTTGCGGAACGCCTCTTTGAAGGCATTGCGTGCTGCGAGAACGAAAGAAATTTCATTGGAGTCTACCGGGTGCATCTTTCCGTCATAGACATAAACCCTGATGTCACGTGCAAGCGAACCTGTAAGCGGGCCTTCGCTCATCTTGTCGTTGATACCCTTGAGAATCGCAGGCATAAAGCGAGCGTCAATCGCGCCACCGACAACGCAGTTCACAAACTCGAGCTTGCCGCCCCAAGGAAGGTCAAACTCCTCCTTGCCCTTGACGTTGAGCACCATCTCACGTCCGTCAACCTTGAACTTGTTGGTCATCTCCTGACCCTCCACGATTGGGCAGATGAGCAGATGAACCTCACCGAACTGGCCTGCTCCACCGGACTGTTTCTTGTGGCGGTAGGAAGCGGCCGCAACCTTAGTGATGGTCTCGCGGTAGGAAATCCTCGGCGCGAACATCTCGATTTCAATCTTGTTCTCGTTGCGGAGTCTCCACTTGACGATGTTGATGTGCTGCTCGCCCTGTCCCTTGAGGATGGTCTGTTTCATCTCCTTTGAATACTCGACGATGATTGTCGGGTCCTCTGCGGAAATCTTGTTGAGAGCCTCGTTCATCTTTTCGTCGTCCTTCTGCTCGACAGGCTTGATGGCTGTGCGGTAGCGCGACTTAGGGAAACGGATGTGCTCATAGACAAGTTCCGAACCAGGCTGTGCGAGAGTCACGTCTGTCTTTGCGGCACGGAGTTTCACAGTACATCCGAGGTCTCCGGCCACCATCTCGCTGACCTTCTCCTTCTTCTTTCCGGCAACGGCGTAAATGGCGGTAATCCTCTCTTTCTCACCATTCTCAGGATTTTCGAGGTCCTGACCTTCGGTGAGTTTTCCGCTCATAACCTTGAAATATGCGACCTCACCGAGATGCTGCTCGACTGCGGTCTTGTATATAAAGAGTGATGTAGGAGCGTCTACCTTGCACTCTACTTCTTTCCCGTCTTTTGTGTGTTCTTTCCTTTCCGAAGGAGCGGCCGCCACCTTGATGGTGAACTCCATAAGTCTCTTGACTCCAATATCCTTCTTTGCTGAAAGGCAGAAGATCGGCATAATTGCCAACTGGCGGATTCCTATTCCAAGACCCTTGCGAATCTCGTCTTCAGTCAGAACGCCTGTCTCGAAATATTTTTCCATCAGTCCGTCATCGAACTCGGCAGCCCTTTCGATAAGCTGTCCCCTGAGTTCCTCAGCCTGCTCCTGCAACTCTGCCGGAATCTCGAGGTCTTCACGTGTACCGTTATCATCCTTAAAGTGATAGTACTTCATCTTGAGAACATCGACAAAACCGTCAAATCCTGTTCCTACATTGACAGGAAACTGAACGATGACAGGTTTCTGCCCGAACGCCTCCTTAAGGCCGTCGAGCGTGTTCTCCCAGTTTGCCTTTTCCCCGTCAATCTGGTTGATGCCGAGGATGACAGGCATGTTGTAATTGTCCGCGTAGCGTGCGAAAATCTCTGTTCCAACCTCTACTCCCTGCTGGGCGTTGGTGACGAGAATCGCCGTGTCGCACACTCTGAATGCTGAAACTGCTCCGCCTACGAAGTCGTCAGCGCCCGGAGCGTCGATGATGTTGAACTTAGTGTCCATAAACTCTGCGTAGAGCGGAGTCGCGTAGATTGACCTCTGGTTGAGCTGCTCGATTTCCGAGTTGTCGGAAACAGTGTTCTTTGCTTCAACCGAGCCACGTCTGTCGATGACTTTGCCCTCGTAGAGCATGGCTTCAGATAACGTGGTCTTACCAGATCGGGTGCTACCGATCAAGACCACATTGCGGATGTCTTTTGTGGAATAAGTTTTCATCTTTGAAGTGTTATTAGTGTGTTGTTCTATATTTCCTTGTTGCAATAAGGGCGACAAGTGTTGCAAATTTAGAAAATTTATACACAAAAACAAGCGGAAGGCCAACATTCCTTTGTGTTATGAAAAAAAATGAATAGTTTTGACAATATTTTTTACTTGACTCGAGTATAGATGTTGAAAAATCCAGATACTATGAAAACATATAGAGTTTTTGCCGTCTTGACGATGGCGTTATTGCTGTGTGCCCCATGCGCCTCGGGGCAGTCTTTTAAGGATGGTCTGAAGCAGATCGGAAAGCGGATTGGCAAGCAGGTCGAACGGAGAGTGGAGCAGAGAGTTGTCAATGAGGCCACTAAACAGGTGGACAAGCAGGTTGATAACGTGTTCGATGCGGTGTCGGGAAAAAATTCCGACAAGAAATCTGACAGGTCGTCCGACAAAAAGACTGAAAGGCAGACGGAGCAGACAGTGGTGACAAAACCGGCCGCCAGAACGTCTGAGAAAAAGTCCGCAACAAGGCAGGCAGCGGGTAAGAGCGCCCGCGACAGGCAGTTGGAGCAACAGTACGAGGCTATGCTCGGTCCGGATGCCGGTAAGGAGGAAGAGACTCCTGTGACCCCGGGCGTAAAGCTCCCGAAGGAGCACACTGCACTCTTCGCCCCTCTCGGCTACCCCGCGGATGCTTCATGGGGAGTGAAGACGGTAAAGCCGGTGATGCCTCCGACGGCCGCGGCGAAACAGGTCGATTGGGTTGATAAGCAGCCGGATATATTTCAGCTTGACAATCAGAGTGCCATAGATGAATTCCTTCTGCTGGACCAGTGCAAAGAGGATGGTTACATAGAGGCGCTCACACCGGCCGACCATCGCTACTACAACATCAAAGGCGAAGTCTTTGCCCGTGCCGAAGAATTGAATGCTATGGTGAGATACTATAATGAACTCCTCGATGAGTACGACAGTGAAGACCCGCAGTGGGTCATAGAAAACATTGAAACCAAACTGGCTGACCTGCTTGGCGGTGATCTGTACAAGAGAACCATACGTTCCTCGATTGCGCCTTTCTTTGCTCTGAAAGATGCGATCGATGAGGATACCAAGGCATATTTCGCCGCTCACGGTGGTTACGAGAATGCGGTCAACAAGAATCTGACAGTCTGGGATCCTCAGCCTGACAAAAAGGGCGTCACCACCTCTATTTCGGGACAGACTGGGTTCGTGGTCAGCGAGGTCAGTGCCGGAGCGACGGTTGACGTCGACGGTGTGCAGTATGTCCTTCATGACAGGAATAATCGCTGGGCCTTTGCCTCCGAGGTTTCCAAAACTGCCGTCGCCGGTAAGGATATGGTGATTCCGGACTATATATATTATAATGGGAAGAAGTTTCCGGTGGAGAGCATGCGCGGAGGGCTTTTCAGCGCCACTACTATAAAGTCCGTGAAGCTTCCGAACACATTGACGGAGATTTCCAACGCTGCGTTCCGCGGCACTCCGATAACGGAAATCACCATCCCGGCTTCAGTGAAGAAACTTCAGGGGTCCGTTTTTCAGGGCTGCACCAAATTGGCGAAAGTCACTTTCGAGGGAGACTATATGGAAGAGTTCAGTGGCAGTTTCCAGAACTGCACGAGCCTTCGTAGCGTGGTCTGCCCGCGCCGCGTTGACATGATTAGTTACGATATGTTCACGGGCTGCTCTAATTTGACAGAGGTCGTGCTGCCCGAGAATCTGAAGGAAATACCGTCGTCAATGTTCGACGGATGCAAGAAACTTACTAAGATTGATGTTCCTCACACCGTCACTAAAGTAGGCATGAGCGCGTTCGCGAACTGCGGGGTGACGGAATTGGACCTTCGCAATGTCACGGAGTTCGAGGGTTTCTGTTTCAATGGATGCAAGGCTCTGAAGAAAGTGATACTCAGTTCTACGCTGAAGGATAATTTCCTTACGGAAACATACACCGAGTTTATGGAATGTCCGTTGCTTCAGGTTAAGTGGGAGAATAATCAGTATATTATCCCTTCTGGTTTCGTATTTGTGCCTTAAGCGTCTTTTGGACCCATATCCATTTTAAGGCCTACCGCAAACTATTGTAATTGATTGAAGTTGTTGAAGATCAGAATAATGAATATTTGTAGAAAATTGTTTGGTGTTGCTGTTTTTGCGGCGACTATGTTTGGGATGTCGCAGGAAATTGCGGCACAGAATAAACCGGTGATTAAATCCGTTGACTTCACGCTGCCGATTCCGAAGCCGGGGCAGTCGCTCTTTGATGCCAGGGAGTTTCAGTTCACTTCCGCAAAAACCGAATACGGCGACCTTGCTCCGAGCGGGGAGATAGCCGTGTTTGACCTCGACTGGATTGGCGATTTCAACACGAACGACGACGGGGATATGTTTTTCCGTGACGGATTCAACTACAAGGTCCGTCTCAAATTTATGGTGAACCCTAACGGAAATTATACCACAGACTTTGTTTTCACGGGGAAGGAATATTACATCGACGGCACGCGAATCAAAGTGACCGTCAACGGAATGGACGTCAAGGTTCTTAACAGCGTCCCGTATTTCATCAACACCGAGTTCACAGTGAAGGTAGGTGACGGTGGCGCCGGTTCGGAAAGAGCAAACGCACAGCGGCAGAAATCCGACTACGAGCTGAACAAAAACTCCTACAGAGCCTCCCTGCAGGCCTATTCGACCGCAGAAGCCGATGCTGCGTGCCCGGACACCAACCCAATTGGTCTGATAGTAATCACAGACCTCTACAAACCTCAATTCTATGCCGGTACGCCGGGACACACCGACTTTCTTCATCAAGACTGTATGCGCGTGACCCGAATCCTTGTCGACACCGAAGACTGCTATGTCGCCTCACAGGTCAACAACACCGTTATGGGTCCATACAATATAAAAGAGGTCTGGATCAGCGACAAAGTGGATGCGAATAAGTTCTTGACGGGAATATGTCAGGCGATGCAAGGAGGAAGAGACGACAGAACAGGGATTTATTATGCAAATTTCAGTATGCTCTTTCACTCGAAGCGTGCCACGCTGTTTATCCCGGAGGCCGCAGCTCCGGCGATTAAGGCCCGTGTCAGCAGGCAAACCTGGATGAGTAAAATTCTTTTCACGATAAGAACCTACACCGGAGATGTCTATTCCGCGGAAAAGGCGGGTGCGGCTGCCACAAAGCCTTTCTGCACCGAGCACGTCTTCACGGACAAGGTCGTGGCGGCGGACAAAATCTGCAGATACGCCGACTGTAGGGTAGGCAACCGTTATTATTACTCTTGCAAGATTTGCGGAGAATGTGAGCACAACGATAAGCATATCTTCGGGGACAGCGGCCCTCTGACAGGCGCTCCGGAACTTCTGGCTCACTCCTACGAACAGCCTATCGCCAACGACCAGGCATACGTCGGGGTGAATGCGTCCGGACATCACGTGTGGTGGTACAGTTGCGTCTGGTGCGGACATTCAGATGGCTATGACCATCGTCACGTCACGAAATTGGAATGGAAGTCCAGCGGAAGCGAGGCTAATTACACTCAATACTGCCAGGCGATGAAGAGCATTGCCGAAGGCCAGGAGGAAGAAGCGCGTCTGGTGACGACAGCCCTTCCGGGAATGTTCATCCTTCCATACAAATCCGAGGCGAAGATGAGCAAGGAGTTCCAGAGTGTCGTGAACTTTGCACTCAATGATAACTTGCTGGACGACAATGTTCTCGGGAATGACTACACCGGTCCAATCAATCACTTCCAGCTGCGCTCTCTGGCAGTGCGCCTCGCTGAGGAACTGCTCAGAGGCGAAGTTAAGGTGAACAAGAAACTGCGTGCACGCTATGTTGATGACTTCTCTGCCAAGGCTGCCACAATCGGGCTTCTTGACGGGTATTTCAGCGGGAATGATGCTCCTCAGGACACGGCTCCCGCAACACGCCAGGAAGTGGCAACGATGATTTACAAAGTTCTGCGCTTTATCGAAAGCCAGAAAGTCTATTCCTACACAGAGTATGACTCCAAGCTTGATTCCTACAGCGACCGGGGCAGCATCGCTCCGTGGGCGGAAGAGGCTGTGGCATTTATGGATGCGCTCGCTCTTGTGAAGCCTGCATCTGCATCGTCATTTGCTCCGAATGAGGTCCTCACCATCGAACAGGCGATTGAGGTGGCAGAAAAGAGCACTCACGCACAACAGCTTGGCTGGTATCAGGCGAGGTCATGGGGCGAGAACGGCGGGCGTTCCTATTCCGGAAGTCTCTGTAATATCCCATACGCAGGAGGCGGCTGTCATTTCATTTCTCCGGGCGAACGAATCTGGGTCGTAGGGCCGCGCCTCGGCGGAATGTGGAAATTCCTTCCGACAATCGACTGCTACACAGGTCAGTTGCTCTATGTGGATGCCGAGTGGTTCCGCCCTGTGCGTCCGCAGGTCTTCACCAAGAAAGGCACCATAGTCAAGAGCATCCAATTCCGTGACTATCTGGACGGAGTCTATATATGGGACTACGGTTTCTGAGGGGCCGGTTTGCCTCGTGGCCGTCAGTCTTTCATTCCGGTTCGTGAAAGCCAAACAAAACTGACGCATCAATCCTTTAGGCAGCCGACGGGGACGATATAGACACCATCTTCCCGTCGGTATGCATATGGTCCTACGGCTGTGAGCACCATGAGGAACGACGGCTTTTTCATTCGTTCGGGGTCGATTTTTTCTTCAAGGGCCTTGAGCGTTCTGACGCCGTCGTTTATCAGATTGTCTCCGCCTATCTTGATTTCAACCAGCCCGTAGTTTCCGTTTCTAAGGTGTACCACGGCATCGCATTCCAGACCGTTTTTGTCGCGGTAGTGATAGATGTTCCCGTTCAGTGCTTCTGCATACACACGAAGGTCGCGGACGCATAGGGTCTCGAATATCAGCCCGAATGTGTTGAGATCGTTAATTAGGTCTTCCGGACCGAGTCCGAGGGCTGCCGTAGCTATGGACGGGTCGGTGAAGTATCGTGTATCTGAAGTCCGTATTGCTGTTTTTGACCTCAGATTCGGATTCCATGCCTCCGAATCCTCGATTACAAAAATTTTCTTGAGCGCAGAAATGTATGAGGATATGGTGTCTTCGTCAAAACTGTCGGATTCGTTGGCGGCCAAGTCTGCCTTTATCGTCCCGTAGGATGCCTGTGCACCTTGATGACGCGCGTATGACCGCAGGATTCTATGGGTGCGCACAGCGTCCCTGTTGATGCCGTCAGCCATTGATATATCCCTCTTTTCTACGGCATCAATATAGTCAAATGCCTGATCGAGGGCAATGTCCTCGTCCATATTGACGGCAAGCGGCCAACCTCCGCGGCAGGTGAGAAAGGCTGTCCGCTCCAAGTCGGCGGATGTTTCTCCGCTGATTGTTCCTGGTGTCTTGAACAACTCGCCTAAAGAGACTTCTCCGGTAGAGTCTCCGGATTCCCACAATGACATCGGTCTCATCCTGAGCCACCCTATTCTTCCGGTGCCTGAATGCAGGACTTCGCTCATGTCGGCGGGGACGGACGAACCTGTCAGAATAAAAAGCCCGAGTTCCGAACTGTGGTCGGCCTCGAACCTGATGCTGTCCCACAATGAGGGAGCAATCTGCCATTCATCAATCAGCCTCGGCTTTTCTCCTTTCAGAAGTATTGACGGGTTGATTCTTGCCAGCTGCCTGTTCTGTCCGCTCCTGTCGCTCTCGGACATATACAGAACGCTCTTGGCAATTTGTTCGGCTGTGGTGGTCTTTCCGCACCATTTCGCTCCTTCCAGAAGAACCGCTCCTTTCCCGGCCAGTTTCCTTGCCAGAAGCCTGTCAGCTATCCTGCTTTTGTAATCAGTTTTCATCCTTAATCCGGAATAATTTTTATTCTCCGCAAAAATAAGGCTAAATGTCTGATTTTCCAAGAGAATACAAACTTATTCGGTCATTTGGCCGAAAATCGTTCGGCTATTTGGCTTGATTTTGTTCGGTCATTTGGCGTCAAGCCATGTCCAGTGGTATACCAAGCGCGGACACGAAAAATTTTTTTAGGTGTTAATAATTTTCCAGAGTAGACATTCTGTAAGCTCCCGGGCTCATCCCGATGGACTCTTGGAAAACTGTGCAGTAATACTCTGAAGTCTTGAAGCCGCAATCGAGAGCGATGTTCTTGATTGGGAGGGCGGTGTTACGCAGGAAATACATTGATGAATGGATGCGGAGCTGCTGGAGATACTGCGCGGGTGGCATCCCGGTGTTCTTTCTGAAAGTCCTCCGCAACCAGGTGTAGCTCATTCCGAGCTCCTTGGCAAGCGTCTGTATATCAATCTGTTCCGAAAGGTGGTTGGCCATATACTGCTTCACCGAGTTGATGGCCTGCGCCATCTTGTCGTCCGCCTTGTTCCGCGTCGAGAGGTTGTAGTTTATCAGCGCGAGCATGTGCATTACGATGGATTCCAGTATCGTCATCGTCTGCCCGCACTGGCGTTCAGCATAGAACAGAGCCTGCTCGAAAAGATCGACGAGCGTTGCCGAAAACCCCACCTCAATCGGTCCTCTCATGTCGGGGAAAAACTTGTCGACCGCCTCGCGAAAAGTCGGCCCGTTGAACCCTATGTAATACTCCGTCCATCCCGTGTCCCTGTTCGGACGGTAGGAGTGCCAGTATCCGGGGCGCAGCAGGAAAAGTGTTCCGGGAGTTATGACACGGCTTCCTGAATGGTCGTTGAATATACCCGTTCCGGCAGTAATGTAGACAAGTTGGAACTCCGCCAACCGTCGTCCGGTGTCCATATTAAAACTATAGCGTTTGGGGATTACTCTCACCGGGTAGTCCTGTCTCGGCGCGGCTTCCTGATATCCTATGGTCGAAATCAGGTTGTCCGCGTCGTTCGCGATTGTCTCCAGCGAGAGCATAAAGAAGCGGCTTGTGTGCCGGTTTTCATATTGAATCATTTTCTTGTCTTTTCTGTGTCAGAAAACCAATTTGATAATGCCCTCTGACTGTGCCAATTCAGTGAAATAATATGTAAATTTGTTAAAGGCCGAGGGAAAACATATTCTCTGCAAATGCTTCTGAATATTACTTTTTCCCAAATCGGAAGTTCCGTGTGCGAAAACGGATTTTTCTTCCGAAAGCCTTGCTTAAAGTTAGATAAAAAATATGATTTTTGACCTTAAAGTGTCAAAAAACGTAATTGATAACAAACATAACTAATACCAGACATGCAAACGAGAAACAGAATCGCTGCAATTCTTGCAGCCGCACTCGCGCTCGTCGCCTGCGGAAAGGGACCCAAGACTCCGGACTACTACGTCTGCGCCTACATCTGGCCGTCGTGCCACGATGACTCCCTCGCCCACGAACTCATCTGGCCGGGCGGTCAGGGCGAATGGGAAATCATCAACGCCGGCACCCCACGCTTTCCGGGGCACTACCAGCCGCGTGAACCCCTGTGGAAAGGCGATCAAGACGATGACCCCGAGGTTGTCGAGAAATGGATAAACACAGCTCTCAAATACGGGGTGAACACCTTTATATATGATTGGTACTGGTTCCACAACTATCCGTTCCTCGAAGAAGCCCTCGACAACGGCTTCCTCAAGGCACCGTCAAACGAGAAGATGAACTTCTACATCATGTACGCGAACCACGAGGTGACGAATCTCTGGAATCCGTACACCAATCAGGACACAAAGACCCTCACCTTTGACCCACGCATCGACTGGGATCAGTGGAAAGTGATTGTAGACAGGGTTATAAGGCAGTATTTTCATCGTCCGAACTATGTCAAGATTGACGGATGTCCTGTTTTCTCAATCTGGAGTCTCGACCTCTTTGCCGACGGTTTCGGTTCTATGGAAGAGGCGGGCAAGGCTATGGCATATTTCCGCGACGAAGTGAAGAAAGCCGGCTTCCCGGACCTACACCTTCAGCAATGCGGAGGAAATTGGAAGCGTAGCGCATCGGAAGTTGCTCAGTTGAAGAAACAGATAGAGCTTTTCGGTGTTAATTCATTCTCTTTCTATAATATGGGAGGATTTGACACAGACTATATAAGGCACGGAATGAACGGCATCAGCTTGAGAGAAGAATGGGAGAAGCAGTTTGAACTGCCTGTATTTCCGACTGTTTCCGTGGGTTGGGACAGCACACCACGTTTCCTCGATGAAGGCGCCGAGAAAATCACCTGTTGGAACCATACTCCGGAAGCCTTCGCATCCTTCCTCCAGACTGCCAAGGAATGGGCTGACTCTCACGCCGACACGCAGCCGAAATTCATAACCATCAACGCCTGGAACGAATATGTTGAGGGCAGTTACCTTCTCCCCGACAGACGTAACGGATTCAGTTACCTGCAAGCCGTGCGTGACGTGCTGGACGGAAAATATGAAAATAAATAACACTTTCTATAATTATGATTAAGGACAAGATATTGTCGGCATTGGTTTTGGCGACTGTCACAGTCCTGTTTTCCTGCACGGCAGGAAATCTTGACGGGCGGCTTGACGAAATTGACGGAAGGCTCTCATCTCTTGAGGCTTCTATTTCCAAGGTCAATGACAATGCGACGGCAGTAAACGCAATGTACCGCAAGAACTTGCTGATAAGTGAGTTTAAGCAAAAACTCGATGGGGGGGGGAATGAGATAGGTTATGATTTGACCTTCTCCGACGGCAGCGTTGCCCGGATAGTCTATGGAACGAAAGTCGAGGGAAGCGCCCCGATTATAGGGGTGGACCGTGACGGAGACTGGGCATTCTCAATTGACGGAGGGGAGCATTTTCTCAAAGTTCCGGGTGCCGAAACCCCTGGAAGCGAAGACGGCCATACGCCTCGTGCATCAATCGACAAATACGGATTCTGGATTGTCTCCACCGACGGAGGGCAGACTTGGAACCGTATCTTGAACGACGCCGGAGATCCGATTAGCGCAAAAGACGGAAAGTCAATGATTCCGTCTTCATACTCTTTCTTTAAGAGAGTGACATTTGATGAAAAGAATGGCTGTCTTGACATTGAAACGTTGACAGGTGAAAGTTTTTCCATTCCTGTCCGCAAAAATCCCGCAATCGAACTGGATTATTACTATGACGGGGCTTATGCCTACGCAGGTACCGACGTTGTCTTCCCTGCCCGAATTACAGGCGTTGACAAGGCGGTCTGGACTTCTGTTCCGGAGGGCTGGCGTGCAAAGCTGGAGAATGACAAACTAACCGTCACGGCTCCTGAGAATGCCGCCTCGGGAGAATATGAACTCAAACTCCTCTCTTACACGGAGAACGGTTCAGCCATTCCGTTCTCGTTCAAGTTCAGCTATGACCCTAAACTTATTTTCCGCGACGATTTTGTCGGAGACGATATCGACTACCGCTATTGGCTTCGTCATCAAGGCGGCTCCGTCCGTTCAGACTGGGACCGCTATCAGGAAGGCGACCCGGCGCAGTCTTTCGTAAAGGACGGTCTTCTTACGCTGATAGCAGAGAAATACGGAGATACCTATCGTACCGGAGCCATCAAGACCAAAGGCAAATTCAGCTTTGCTCCTCCGTTCAGAATAGATTGCAGCGCAAGGTTCACCGAGATGGCGGACGGCGTCTGGTATGCCATCTGGACGGCTCCTGACGCAGGTTATATGTGGGGCGAAATAGACATTATGGAAAAAGCCAATTTCGGCACCCGCACCGAGCACACCTGCCACACCCAATACACCATCAACACCACTTCCGGACGTCAGGACCAGTCGAATGCAGGCAAGGGCTCCTGGATGACAGCCGGCGTATTCAATACATTCTCGGTAGAACTCACCGATGAGGCTGTGGTTTATTTTGTAAACGGAGTGGAAGTCTTCAGATACCGGAACATCAAGCATTCCGTCGAAGATCCCGGATATGCCCTTCTCAACGACAGGGAAAAGGAATACTATCTCTTGAACTATACCTTTATGGAACAGACATACAATCTCCTTCTGGACATAGCTCTTGGAGGTTCATTCCCGGGAAAAGTCGTGAACGACTCACAATTGCCGGGACAGTTTGATATTGACTGGATAAGCGTAAGAAAACTCTAATGACCGATATGATTATGAAAAAGATAAGAATTATTATGGCGACATTCGTTGCCGCCGCATCATTTCTCTCTTGTACGAACACAGCAGACATCGAAAAGAGAATTGACGGCATTGATGCACGTCTGACGGCCCTCGAAAAGGTGGCAGACGCTTTGAATGAGAATGTCGCAGCCCTTCAGGCAATTGCCGAGGGAAAGACCATCAACAAGGTCGAAGAAAAAGACGGAGTCTATACCATCACGCTTTCCGATGGCACGGAACTCAAACTCAATCAAGGAACAGAAGGTATGGGCAAGGCCCCGATTCTTTCCATTGACAAGGACGGCTATTGGATGGCTGACTATCAGGACGGGAAAGGACCGCAGTATATCCTCTCTGCATCCGACGAAAAAGTTATCGGACGCGGGCAGAATGGTATCACCCCTAAATTCAGTGTCAATACCGCAGGGAACTGGACTGTCAGTTACGACGGGGGCAAGAGTTGGGCGGAAGTTCTCGACGAGAACGGCAAGGCTGTTAAGGCTGTTGCCGAGGGCGGTGAGTCCGACTCCTACTTTGCCAATGTGGAATACACTGACGAGGCTCTCATCCTCACTCTGAAAAATGGTCAGAGCTATACGGCGCCGGTTGTTGGCGGATTCCTTTTCAAAATCAACGGCGTCCCTGCTGGAGACGTGACCTTCAAATATAATGAGAAAAAGACCTTCGGCATCGAGCAGAAAGGCGTCTTCTCCACCACAGTTCTCTGTCCTGACGGATGGAAGGCTTGGCTGAGCGAAGCGATACTCACTATACAGGCTCCGGCGAAAGCGGATGAGGGTACAAAAGCCATTTTGGCGGACTCGCGTAAGGACGTTTCCATCATCGCAATTTCCGAAGCCGGACACATAGCCATCGCCAAGGTAATGGTTTACATTGACGGTATGGGAACGGTCGATGACCCTGCCGCAGGAATAAAAATTGTCGAAGCAAAGGCTTCTTCACTCACCTTCGGCGTAACTCTCGAAAACTCAAGCACGTGGCATTACATTTTCCGAAAGAGTTCGGAAGCCGCTCCATCACGTGCTGAAGTCATTGCTTCGGGAACGGAAGGTACGGACAATTACAATCTTACATTTGAAGGCCTCATTGCCGAGACCTCATACACTCTTTACCTCGTCCCGAGCAATGCATCCGGCGACGGGCCTCTCGCAATCTGCGAGGCTTCAACTACTGCGTTCAGCAATCTCTACGAAGCTTGGGAAGGCGGTATGGATATCAAAGTTGGCGGAATAGCCTATAATAAAACCTCTTACGGCAGCGGAACTCTCGTTTCAGAAGGGACTGTTGCCGTGACAACTCCTGGAGTTTATTTCATTGCTTCGGGCGCAGAAGTCTCATTGAATCAATCCGTATTCAAGGGCTCTGTGATGCTCATCGGTAATGAGCCGGGTACAAGGTCGTCCGTTCACGTCATCAACGGATGTGACTATGAACTCGGGAGCGAGACAGCCGAACACCATATAGTGGCGTTCAAGAATGTCTCCATTACGAACGACGACCTCAAACGTCGAATGCTTAGTGTCGCAAGTACAAACATCGGGCGTGTGGTTCTCGAAAACTGCTATTTGGGACTTAACGAAGACCTCCTTTGGAGACAGAAAGCAGGTCAGAGCCTTAACGATATGTCCATTATTGACTGCGACATCCGCGTAATGAACGACAAAGACAATCGTGGACGTGCTCTGATTCAGACTTGGAATGGAGCAGCAGCAGACTACACACTCGGATCATTTACCGCCAAAAACAATGTCGTTTGGAGCGACGGTGAGCCTCGTCCGTTCTACTTCATTGATGCGCGCTTTGCCAGTGGTATCGAGTTCACATCCGTCGATGTGGAAAACAACACACTCTACAATGTCGCGGGAGTTGATGCCAGCTCAAGAAGAGGACTTGTCACTGTAAATAAAATCAGCGGTGCAGTCACAATAAAGAACAATCTCGCCTACCAGTCAGATCCTGTCAACAAGGGCACTGCCGGGGAAAGCAAATGCCTGTTCTTGTCCACAAAGGGCGAGAATCGTACGATCGAATCTGTGAGCACGGGAGGTAATTGGTCGTGGTATCCTCACACAACCTTTATGGTGGGAATCAATCAGGCTTATTATTGGGGCTCTCAAGAAGGAGTTTCCCTCGGACTCAAATTGAACGGCAATGAAATAGAGTCGATAGACGAACCATTTGAGAGCGTGGACCTCACCACCGGAACTTTTGTAAAGAAAGTAGCTTTCACAGATGCCGGAGCATCACGTTAGGGCGTAAAAACAAATGAAAATGAAAGCGATAACAAAATTGTCATATTCAATATGCGCACTGCTTTGTCTGACTGTCTCCCTTTGGGGGCAGTCGGGCAAGCTGACTGTGCGTGGAACCGTGAGCGACAGCGCAGGACCTCTTCCCGGGGCGACAGTCTATGAGAAGGGCAAAATGTCCAACGGCTCAGTTTCTGACGGAGATGGAAAATATTCCATCAGTCTGTCACCTGACGCCACAATCGTCTTCTCCTGTCTCGGTTATGCTGACATTGAGGAGAAAGTCGGGGGTAGAACGGTCATTGACGTGAAAATGAAGGACTCTTTTGAAACTCTCGCGGCTTCGGAGGTTGTGAGCGTGGGTTACGGCTCTGTCGCAAGACGAGACCTCACCGGTTCCGTAGGAAAGGTCAATATGGACGAAATTATAAAATCCACCCCAATGAATTTCGACCAGGCGCTTGCAGGTCGTGTCGCTGGCGTGGTGGTGACGACCTCCGACGGGCAGGTGGGTTCTGAAGCAAACATTGTGATTCGAGGCAACAACTCCCTCACGCAGTCTTCAGCACCGCTTTACGTCATCGACGGATTCCCTACCGAGAGTTCTTTTGCCTCATCCATAAGCCCGGCAGACATCGAGAGTGTCGATGTGCTCAAGGATGCGTCGGCTTCTGCGATTTATGGTGCCCGCGGAGCGAACGGAGTCATAGTCATAACCACAAAACGAGGCTCACAGGGTAAACCGAAAGTAAATTTCTCGGCGTCGTGGTCCGGAGGAAAAATTGCCAACAAAATGGACATACTCAACGGCTACGATTTTGTGCGCCTCGACGAGGAGTATGCCCAGAACACGACAGCTACGCATTCCGGCTATTTCACAGGATATGACAGCACGGGAGCGTATGATTACGATTTCTACTCTCTGAAAGACTACGAAACCTTGCCTTATGTCGATTGGCAGGATCAGGTCTACAGGACATCATTCTCCCAAAACTATAATGTTTCGCTCAGCGGAGGAAGCGCAAAGGCGGACAATCTCTACAATGTCAGTTTCAGCGCACTCGACCAGAATGGTATTCTCGTAGCCTCAGATTTTCAACGATACTCGGGAAAAGTGAATTTCACCCAAAACTTCGGAGATAAAATCAGCATAGACATAATCGGAAGTTTTTCACGTGCGACGACAAACGGAACGCAGCCCGCATCATCAAATCAGGCGACTACAGTTTCGTCCTATCTTCTCTACTCGGTATGGGGTTTCCGTCCTATCCGTCCTCTGCGTTTCGGCCCGATTAACGAAGCATTTGTCAATGAGCTCGTGGATGAGGAGATTTCCAACCCGGACGCATTCCGCTTCAATCCTGCGGCAAACGTGCGTAACCAATACCGCAAGATAGTAAGAGACTATCTCAACGGCAGCGCGGCTTTTAACTACGAAATCATCAAGGGTCTCAAGCTTCGCATTTCGGGAGGCTACACCCTCTCAAAGAGCCGCAACGAGCAGTTCAACAGTTCAAAAACAATGACCGGACACCCTGCATTCCCGCTCGGCTACGGTCCGAATGCCCAGATTCTTTGGGACGAGACCCAGACGTGGCTGAATGAGAATACACTCAATTTCGACAGAACTTTCGGAATGGACCATCATTTCCAGGCCCTTGTCGGTCTGACCTTCCAGGGCGAGACGACCACCCATCACGGCGTGGGTGCACATCAAATCAAGTCTGAGCAACTCGGACTTGAGGGGATGAACACCGGTGAGTATCAGGCAATCGAGCCTTACCGGTGGCAGTGGATGCTGGCTTCCGGACTTGCGAGGGTAAACTACAACTACAAACACAAATACTATCTTACAGCATCATTCCGCGCAGACGGTTCCTCTAAGTTCCCGAAAAATAATCGCTGGGGATTCTTCCCTTCCGCCAGCGTTGCGTGGACATTCACCAACGAAGACTGGATGAAGGGACTGAGCTGGTGGAACAATGGAAAAATCCGTTTTTCTTGGGGAGAGACGGGAAACAACAGGACATCCACCCCTTATGACTACTACACCCGTTTCATTTCGCTTCCGGGAGATAACAATAATCAGGATTATGTGCGTGACGGACAGACTGTTGCCGGATATTTCCGCTATAATATGCCTAACGATGACTTGCGTTGGGAGACCACAGAACAACTTGACCTCGGTCTCGACCTCGCCTTCCTCGACAACAGAATTTCCCTCACGGCCGACATCTACCAGAAAAACACCCGTGACCTGCTCTTGAGGGCGACAATGCCTTCTTCTTCCGGATATGAGAATGCGATGATAAATGTGGGTTCCATCCGCAACCGTGGATTAGAACTTTCAATCAATGTCGTTCCGCTCCGGATGAAGAACTTTACTTGGACATCGACCTTTAATTTCGGTATGAACAATAATACTGTGACAGGGCTTTCGATGAATCAGACGACTCTCATTTCTACGGTAAACTGGAATGACCGTTATTCTTCGCAGACTCCATATGTCACAAAAGTGGGTATGCCAACAGGTCTTATGTATGGATTCCGCTACACCGGAACCTACAAATATGATGAATTTACCAACGGAGTCCTACTCAAAGAGGGGATTCCATATCTTGAGAGTATGACAAGAAATTCCGTGAAACCGGGTGATCCGAAATATGAGGATATCAACGGAGACGGAGTCATCAATGACGCTGACAGAACCATCATCGGAGTGGGACAGCCGCTACACACAGGAGGTTGGAACAACACATTCAATTTCTACGGCGTCGACTTGAGCATATTCTTCAACTGGAGCTACGGCAACAATATACTCAATGCCAACCGTCTGATGTTCGAATACTACGACGGCTCACAGCTCAATCAGTTCGGCACGATGCGAAACGCCTATTCGGTCGAGCGCAACCCGCAAAGCGACATTCCGCGTGCAGGGGCGAGGGGTATGGAATACTATTCCTCGCGTGTCGTGGAAGACGGTTCCTTCCTTCGTCTGAAAACCCTCACTCTTGGCTACACGATTCCGGACAAGCTGCTGAAAAAAGTGAAAATTTCATCGCTACGCGTCTATCTGACCGGCGACAACCTCTTCACAATCACCAACTATTCCGGTCCGGATCCGGAAGTCTCTACGAGAAATTCCGTGCTCACCCCGGGCTTTGACTGGTCTGCATATCCGCGGGCACGGACAATCACGGGCGGTATTTCACTAACATTCTAAGGAGGAAAAGGGTATGAAAACTATAAGAAAAATATTTACCGGATTTTCGGTCGCTCTGCTCCTCGGAGGCTGCAACCTTTTGGACGTGAAACCGAATATCATCACCGAGGAGACTTTCTACACTTCCTCGTCGCAGGCTCAATTGGCTCTCAACGGAGTCTATGGAGTGCTGAACAGCTGGCAGCTGTATGGTTGCAATCTCATTCTGGATTTGAACTATAACAGCGACATCGTACAATATATGGCCCCGACAAACGCAACGATGAAGGGAGCCAGCTTCGAAATCGATGCGAACTCGGACGATGTCTATCAGACATGGACTTGGCTCTACAAGGGAATCCGCAACGCCAACGCCTTCCTTGAGAACATCGAAGGCACGGATTTCGACCCGGAAGGCAAAATGGTGGCACAAGCAAGGTTTCTGCGGGCATACTACTATTTTATCCTCGCCCAGAACTGGATTAATGTGCCATTGCGTCTGAAGGCAATCGACTCCTATAGCAATGTGAAATGCCCGGCAACACCTCAACTCCAAGTGATGCAGTTTGCCGCATCGGAAATGGAAAAATGCCTCGAAACCATCACAGACGACCTTACTTTCGCCCCTTCAGATGTCACAAAAACCACAGTAGAAGGCATACTTGCCAGAGTTTATCTTTATATGGCAGGCGAAGCAGTGGAAGGTACGACTGCTGAGCAGAAACACGAATACTTCGGAAAGGCAGCGGATTATGCGAGAATGGTCATTGAAAGCGGGAAACATCAGTTGAATCCCGACTATGCACAGGTCTTTATCAATATGATTGGCGACAAGTATGACAAGGAATACTATGAGTCAATGTGGGAGGCGGATTTTCTTGGCGACCGTTCATCACCGGATTATTACGGCAACAGCCGCTGGGGTGAGCTTAACGGACTGCGCAGTGCAAACTGCGGAACGAACTTTTCCGAGATGAATACCAATTTCGCCTACGGGTTGTTCAGCAATACGATAAAGTTGTGGAATCTCTATATGGACGATGACCGTACCAAACTCGAGAAGAATCTTTCAGTAGTTACAGACAAACGTCAGCTGTGGACTCTTCCTCCATACCATTACAACGGCACCGGAGAGGAGACTTGGGTTTATCCTTATGGCGGCGACCCTTCAGACACAAGAAAGCTCATAGCTGGAATAGACAAGACACCATATTATACTTCAAAAGTGGAACCTAAGGACAGGAACTCCACAAATAAAGAGGAGACCTACTATCCCGGCAGCCGCTACTGCGGAAAATTCCGCAGAGAGGTCCAATACGAAGGCCGCAAGAACTTCAAGAGCATCTGGTGCGGAATAAATGTTCCTCTGCTGCGTTATTCCGATGTTCTGCTTATGTATGCCGAGGCAATGAACGAGTATATGGGGGCTCCTTCTGAAGACCTCTACAATGTCATACTTCCACTCAGGGAAAGGGCAGGCATATCTACGGAGCCGTATTCCAAGTATGCGTCCTACGAAAGATTCCAACAGTTCGTCAGGAACGAACGCGCTCGTGAACTTTGCTTTGAGGGGTTGCGTAAATTCGACCTTCTCCGCTGGGGAATCTACGTCAAGTCTATGCAAGACTTGACAAAAAGGGCGGGAACTGGTACGTGGAGCACCTCAACCGCCAGAAACTACATTATTCTCTGTAGCCGATTGAGCGAGAAGAACAATTGTCTGCCTATTCCTTCGTTAGAGTTGGCTGTCAATACTGAATTGAAACAGAATCATTTATGGTAGAAGTTATGAAAATCAAGCAGATTTTTGCGGCTACATCGCTCATTCTCGCGATGGCGTGCAGCCAACAGAATATAGTCGTTCCGGTGGATTTTGAAGTCAGCCTCGACCCGGGAAATATATACAGACCGGGCTATCCGATTCATTTCAAATTCAGTGGAGATGCAGACTATATGGTGTTCTACAGCGGGGAAGTCGGACACGAATTCCGCTACCGCGACCGCACTTCCGTCCCGACGGAGGAGGTTAACTCTGTGAAAATGAACATTGAATATACGATGCTTTGGGGTTCACAGAAGAAAGGTCTGGACGTTTATATCTCGAATACTAACGACCGCATTCTTTTTGGAGCAGATGGTGAGGCGGACAGGGCTGCCATAAGGAAAATGATAGAAGGTGGTCTCAAGGGCTGGACCGATTTGGAATACTCCAAAATCGAGGGCGAACACGAGATTACCGTCAATGCCGAGTACGACCTCGATGATTATATGGATAAATTCTCACTTGCCTTTCACTGGCATCCAAACACTTACAAATTCACGAGAAATCAGGGAACCTATCACATCAATGGCGACATTATGATGAAGTTCGGAGGAAACAATTCCGTGACGACAAGACTGAATGACGTGCCTTTCGACCTCATAGTGATGAATGAACAGGACCCTCCGTATCTCGGAAAGAATCCGCTTAAAAGGGGAGATACAACCTCCATCGCAACGGCTCATTTCGACGATTCCCGTTATGCAATCAATTTCGAGGGTACAAGTCCGACATTTCTCGACTATGAACTCGACGTCTGGTGTATTTCCCAACCGATGCCGCTCAATACCGTGCTGAAGGATACGGGAGTTCAGATTAAAAATATGATGAACCCTATTTATGACTACGAGTACAGCTACGACAAGCCGGGAACCTACAAAGCCGTATTCTATGGCGTAAACGACAATTATCAGGGGCATACGACTGCCGTCCGGGAGGTGACGGTCGTAATTGCAGACGAACCCGTTTTTGATAAATAAAATATTATAAATAATTAATAATCTATATCTTATGGAAAAGAAAAATTATGTTTCTCCGGAGTTTCTCGTTGAGGAATTGCGTGCAGAATTCGGCTTCGCCATATCGGGGGGGCAGAAAATGACTCTTATGATTACGAAAAACTAACCTGGTAAAAACGATGAGCTATGAAAAGGATTTTTAAATATATGATTATGTCGGCAGCAGCCGTTGTTGTCGCATCTTGTGCAAAAGAAGTAGTGGAAGCGACTCGTCCTGCGGAAGAAAATGAAACTGTTGGCGGCGAGGGCGTGACTTTCACGGCATACATTGAGGATGACGCCCCTGTTCCATCATCTTTGGAAACAAAGGTGGCTATAGGCATTGACGAGACAAGCGGGAAAGCCAAGGTATCTTTCACTGCGGGAGATTTCGTCGCAGTCTATGACGGTAAAACTATTGACCGCATCACTCTCGAAGCCGAGAACATCAATCCTGACGGTTCGGCAACCTTCAAGGCTCCGACAGTATCTGCCACTGCGGAAAGCTATCTGGCTTACGTCAGCGACAAGAATACATTGGGCAGTTTTGACGAAAATCACGTTTACACAAACGTGAAGAACACTGGCAACCCGAACGATTTCGTTGAGATTGCTTCAGGAAGGACTCCTCACGCGGCTTTTGCAAGTTGCGGCGGAACGGACAGGCGGTTGTCGTTCAAGAATATGCTCACGCTTCTCAAATTCAAGGTTTCCACTACAGGTGTTTCTTATGTGGAATTCAGGGGCAATAACAATGAAAATGTGACAGGTAAAGTTGTCGGAACATACAGCACAGGCGAGACCAACCTTGTAGGATTCAACACTGAAACGAACTGTTTCGCTGTGGCAAAAACATTTGTTTCCGCTCCGAATACTGACTGCTACATAACCCTCGCGCCGGGTCTGTCATTGTCCAAAGGGTTTACGGTTACGGCGTATGATGCAACCGGCAGCGCGCTGTTCTCATCCAAATCAGACAAAGTATTCACAACGGCTGCCGGCAAGCTCTGGGACCTCGGCACACTGGAGGAGCACAAAATGACTCCTTACGATATGTGGATGGCAGGACAAGACATTGAAATCGGCGGCAAGAGGTACAATAAGGCGGAATATGGTGCCGGGAAATTCATTTCAGAAGGGACTGTTGCAGTGACAACTCCCGGAGTTTATTTCATTGCTTCGGACGCAGAAGTCTCATTGAATCAATCCGTATTCCAGGGCTCTGTGATGCTCATCGGCAATGAGCCGGGTACAAGGTCGTCCGTTCACGTCATCAGCGGATGTGACTATGAACTCGGGAGCGAGACAGCCGAACACCATATAGTGGCGTTCAAGAATGTCTCCATTACGAACGACGACCTCAAACGTCGAATGCTTAGTGTCGCAAGTACAAACATCGGGCGTGTGGTTCTCGAAAACTGCTATTTGGGACTTAACGAAGACCTCCTTTGGAGACAGAAAGCAGGTCAGAGCCTTAACGATATGTCCATTATTGACTGCGACATCCGCGTAATGAACGACAAAGACAATCGTGGACGTGCTCTGATTCAGACTTGGAATGGAGCAGCAGCAGACTACACACTCGGATCATTTACCGCCAAAAACAATGTCGTTTGGAGCGACGGTGAGCCTCGTCCGTTCTACTTCATTGATGCGCGCTTTGCCAGTGGTATCGAGTTCACATCCGTCGATGTGGAAAACAACACACTCTACAATGTCGCGGGAGTTGATGCCAGCTCAAGAAGAGGACTTGTCACTGTAAATAAAATCAGCGGTGCAGTCACAATAAAGAACAATCTCGCCTACCAGTCAGATCCTGTCAACAAGGGCACTGCCGGGGAAAGCAAATGCCTGTTCTTGTCCACAAAGGGCGAGAATCGTACGATCGAATCTGTGAGCACGGGAGGTAATTGGTCGTGGTATCCTCACACAACCTTTATGGTGGGAATCAATCAGGCTTATTATTGGGGCTCTCAAGAAGGAGTTTCCCTCGGACTCAAATTGAACGGCAATGAAATAGAGTCAATAGACGAACCATTTGAGAGCGTGGATCTCACCACCGGAACTTTTGTAAAGAAAGTAGCTTTCACAGATGCCGGAGCAGCACGTTAGTAGACGTTAAGATGTCTTCAAAAACAAGTTCTTTTACATTGTGACTGTTAAGGCGGCTTAATTTTTATGTTTCTAAACATAGTTTATGACGAAAAAGCGAATAGCAATAATCGCGGCGACACTGGCGGCACTTCTGCTGCCGGTGCCGTCGTTTTCAGCGGCGGGCACGGATGCTTGTGCGCCTGCGGACGAAAAATGCCTCGAAAAGGGCGCGGCGGAGAGCTGTTTCGACTGGAGGGGATTTCTCGGGGAGCATGATATGCTCTGGGACAATGACATCACCGCAGACCCGGTGTTCCCGGAGGGAGTGCAGGGCAAGCGGCATTGGGGTCGCACCGATGGTTATTATTCAGGGGCACTGATGGGCAACGGGCTGCTCGGGACCAATCTCTACAAACTCAGCGACGGGGTCTATCGTCTGAATGTCGGACGCAGTGACGTCACTGAGGCACGCGAACCCTTCAGCCTCTACAACTCCGGGCGTCTGCCAATCGGCTATTTCACTTTTTCCACTGTCGGTCAGGTGCAGGACGAAAAAATGCGTCTGTCCATATATGACGCCATAACATCCGGGACATTGAAAACCGATGTCGGTGAACTCGATTTCCGGACCTATGTCCATTCGGAACGCGAATGTATAGTCCTCGACACAAGGGCTGAAGGGGGCGAGAGCGGATGGAAACTCAATTTCATCCCACAGAAAGCCATAAGCCCGAGATATGTATTCAATTGTTCGAATGTCCCGAAAGGATATGTCAATTCAGAGGGGAAATCCAATCCCGACCCATATTTCCGTAGGGACGGCGACATAAGCATGAGCATACAGCCTCTCGCGAAAGATACGACATTCACGGACTTTGCTCGATGGTATGTGGTGGCGTGGAAGACTGTTTCCGACGGCCCGGACAGCAGGACAATCGCCACAGTGGCCCAATCCGCAAAGCTCGAAACCGCCGTCCGCGAGGCCAAGTCTGTCATCCGCAAGGCATTCGCCGTTCCAAAAGAAAAACTTGACTCGGAGCATCTCGGATGGTGGCACAAGTTCTATGAGCAGGCTGCATTCCTGACCTTTCCGGACAAGGACATCGAGCGCTTCTACTGGTTTCAGTACTACAAGTTTGCTTCCACTGCACGTCCGGGCAAGCCTGTAGTCGATTTGCAGGGAGTGTGGCCGACCTGCGACACTCCTTGGCCGGCAATTTGGATGAATCTCAACATCCAACTTACCTACAGCTGGCTCACAAAGGCAAATTTCGGTTTTCTTGAGCAGCCTCTTTGGGACGCTCTTTGGAAAAACCGCGACAATCTCACGCGGAATGTCACTGACATCCGCGGACAGGAAGATTGGACCGAGTGCCGCGTGTTGCCGAGGGCTTCCGGCTACGACTTTCACGCCCCTCTTAATCCTGCGCTTGCACAGAGGAATCAGTATGAGGTGGGCAATCTCACATGGACACTTTTCTATTATTGGCAGATGTGCGAAGCCTACGGAGACGACCATCAGATGAAGGTTCGGCTTTTCCCTCTGCTGAAATCTGCCGTAAACATCTTCTTCCGCATCCGCATCCAGAACCCGGACGGGACATATTCCCTGCCTTCAACTGCATCGCCCGAATACGGAGAGGGGGATCTCGGGGAAATAGGAACCAACACGAACTACGACCTCGCCAATCTACGCTGGGGCCTTTCGACGCTCATAGAGATTGACGGGAAATATGGTATGAACGACCCTATGCTCCCTCAGTGGAAGGACTTTCTTGCGAAGATGCCGTCTTTCCGCTATGATGAAAACACCGGCTTCAAGATCAGCGACAAATTTGAATTCCTTGACACGACCCACCGTCACTGGTCTCATCTTTTCATGATTTATCCCTACCATTTTCTTGACTGGGACAATCCTCTGGACGCGGAGCGGATGACTCATTCTCTCCGCAGGTGGCAGGGCAACACTGGCTACTCGCTCACGGGGAAGGCCGCGATGCTCGCCTCGCATGGGGAGGGAAACGCCGCTCTCGAGTGCTTGAAGCGGTTTTTTGCCGGCTGGGTGCGCCCGAATACGCTCTACAACGAGTCCGGTCCTGTAATCGAGACTCCATTTTCGGCTATGTGTTCGCTGGAGGAACTGTACATGCAGGACTGGGGCGACCGGATTAGAGTCTTCCATGGCTGTCCTTCGTCTTGGAAAGACGTGAGTTTCAGAAATATGCGTGCGCGTGGAGCCTTTCTTGTCTCTGCGGTGCGCAAGGGCGGAAACACCTCGTGTGTCAGCGTTATCAGCGAGAAGGGCGGAACCTGCCGCATTCAGACCGGAATCCCGGAGATGATGCTGATTGTCACTGGCGAGGGCGGAAATATTCCACAGTGGAGGGCGCTCGGAGGCGGTGTGGTTGAGATTTACATGAAAAAGGGCGAGACGGTGACGCTGACCAGGCGCCTGCTCTCCTACAATGTGAATTATGACGAAAGCAAGGTCCCGGAATATGTGCTTCCCGACCCTCTCGTAAAGAAAAACGGACTCAGAGTGAAGTCTGTGCGGGATTGGGAGAATAAACGTCGTCCGGAGATTATGGATATGCTCCGAAAGGAAATGTATGGATATGAGCCGGGGAAACCATCAGGACTGCATTTCAAAGTTTTGGAAGAGAGCAGGGACGCATTCGGGGGGAAGGCCACGAGGCGGCAAGTGGCTGTTTATTTTACGGAAGACGAAAGCCGTTTTATGACCTTGCTGATGTATGTCCCGAACGGCGCGAATGGACCTGTGCCGGCGTTTATGGGAATGAACTTTAGAGGGAACTATGCGACCACGACAGACCCTGAAGTTCTGATGCCGACTGAAGGGCAACTTGCGGACTACGGTGCGTGGTATCAGCCCGTGGGACGTGGGGACTGGGGGAGAAGATGGCCTTATGAATATGTGCTTTCGAGGGGATATGCAGTCGTGACCATGTTCTATGGCGATGCCGACCCGGACTGGAACGACGGCTTCCGCAACGGAGTCCACGGTCTCATTGACGCCGGCAAGCCCCGTAAGGCTGACTCCTGGGGCACGGTTTCGGCCTGGGCCTGGGGGCTTTCCCGCGCGCTTGACTATCTTGAGACCGACACCGACATCGATGCCTCACGGGTGGCTGTGCTCGGACACTCGCGTCTGGGCAAGACAGCGCTTTGGGCCGGTGCGACTGACCCGCGTTTTGCTCTAGTCATTTCCAACTGCTCCGGCTGCTGCGGGGCAGCGCTTTCACGACGGAAATTCGGAGAGACCCCCTACATTATAAACGATGCCTTTCCGCACTGGTTCTGTGGTAACTTCCGCAAATACAGCAATAACGAGGATGCGCTGCCTTTCGACCAGCACGAACTTGTCTCGATGATTGCCCCTCGTCCTGTCTATATTTCCAGTGCGAGCGAAGACAATTGGGCAGACCAGAAGGGAGAGTATCTGAGTCTTGTCGGAGCCGCTCCTGTCTATGCCCTTTATGGCATTGACGGTTTCACGGACACGGCCAAACCTGCGGTCGAGAATCCCCGCGTCTGCGGTCGTATGGGCAACCACATGAGACGCGGAGACCACGACATACTGCTTTACGACTGGACACAGTTCGTCAATTTTGCCGACATGTTTTTGAAATAACTCAAGTTTCGCAAGTGCGAAAGTTGAAGAAATAAGTAGATGTCCGAAGAATGTGAATGACGAAATTTCGATATATTTGAGAAAATTTACAAGACGATGAAATACCACAATATTCTCAGGACGGCATTGTTCTGCACTGTCGTTCTCCAGAGCATCGATTCATTTGCTGCCGAAACAACGTTCAAATTCCGGACGAAGAACAGAAAGATCTACCATAAAGACTGGATAGACCTCAATAAAAACGGGGTGAAGGATGTTTATGAAGACCCGTCGGCGGACATCGATGCGAGGGTGGAAGACCTGCTTTCTCAGATGACTTTGGAGGAAAAAACCTGTCAGATGGTGACTCTCTACGGCTATGGTCGCGTTCTCGCAGACCCTCTCCCTACCCCGGAGTGGAAGGCGAAGTTGTGGAAGGACGGCATTGGAGCCATTGACGAGCATCTGAACGGATTCCGCCAGTGGGGGATGCCGATTGAGATGTACAACCCCTATCTTTGGCCTGCTTCGACCCACGCTGCGGCCCTGAACGAGGTGCAGAGGTTTTTCATTGAGGACACGCGCCTTGGCATCCCGACTGACTTTACGAATGAGGGGATTCGTGGTGTGGAGGCCTATCGGGCGACCAATTTCCCAACCCAACTCGGGCTTGGGCACAGTTGGAACAGGGAACTTATCCGCGAAGTGGGACGCATCACGGGACGCGAGGGCAGGCTTCTTGGCTACACAAATGTCTATGCCCCGATTCTCGATGTGGGACGCGACCAGCGCTGGGGACGCTACGAGGAGGTCTATGGGGAGTCTCCCTATCTTGTGGGCGAACTGGGCGTACAGATGGCTCTCGGTATGCAGACCGACTTTCAGGTGGCTGCGACGGCGAAGCATTTTGTGGCATACTCCAACAATAAGGGAGCTCGCGAGGGTATGGCCCGAGTGGATCCTCAGATGTCTCCGCACGAAGTCGAGAATATACACGTCAGACCTTGGCAGGAGGTTATTTCCCGAGCAGGTATTCTCGGAGCAATGGTCTCCTACAACGACTATGACGGTGAGCCGGTAGAGGGCAGTCACTATTGGCTTACGGAGCGTCTGCGGGATGAATTCGGATTTCGCGGATATCTGGTGAGCGACAGTGACGCGGTAGAATATCTTTACTCAAAGCATAATGTTGCTTCTGATATGAAAGAAGCTGTGCGTCAGAGTGTTATGGCCGGGCTGAATGTGCGTTGCACCTTCCGTTCACCGGACAGTTATGTGCTTCCGTTGAGAGAACTTGTGGAAGAAGGGACTGTTCCGATGTCGGTGATTGACGAGAGGGTTCGGGACATTCTGCGTGTGAAGTTCCTTGTCGGGCTTTTCGACAATCCCTACCAGACAGACTATGAGGCTGCTGACGAGGAAGTTGACGGAGAGCAGAACAACAAGGTCGCGCTGCGGGCCTCGCTTGAGTCGCTTGTGCTGCTGAAGAACGCAGATTCGGACTCTCCGTTCGGAACTTTCGGAAAGGCCCTGCCTCTGAATGCGGGGGCGCTGCGCCGGGTTGCGGTGATAGGGCCGAACGCCGACGATACGGGCTATGCCAGCCTTCATTACGGGCCACTTGGAACAGAAAATGTCTCCGTTCTAAAGGGTTTGCGCAATGCCCTCGAAGGTAAAGCTGAGGTTGTCTATGCCAAGGGCTGCGAACTTGTGGACAAAACCTGGCCGGAGTCGGAAATCCTTCCTGCCGACCCTGATGAGGAAGAACTTGCGGGTATAGCCGAGGCTGTGAAGGCAGCCGAGTCGTCAGATGTGGCGGTGCTCGTACTCGGAGGCGGGCCGAGGACCTGCGGCGAGAACAAGAGCCGTTCCTCTCTCGAACTTCCCGGCAGGCAGAATCTGCTGCTTAAGGAAGTGAAGAAGACCGGCAAGCCGGTGATTGTCGTACTCATAAACGGACGTCCGCTTTCGGTGAACTATGCCGATAAGGTTGCGGACGCGATTTTGGAGGCCTGGTATCCGGGTGCGCATGGGGGAACAGCCGTTGCAATGGCGCTTCTCGGAGAGTACAATCCGGGCGGTAAACTGACGGTGACCTTCCCACGCACAGTGGGACAGATTCCGTTCAATTTCCCTTGCAAGAGAGCCTCGCAGGTGGACGGTCGTAAGGAACTCGGCCCTGACGGTTGGGCAAGCCGTGTGAATGGTGCGCTCTACGATTTTGGCTATGGGCTTTCATACACGAGCTTCGAATATTCCGACATGCGTCTTTCATCTGCGTCGATTTTTCCGACTGACTCTGTCAGAGTCTCGTTCAGCGTGACGAACACCGGCAAGGTTAACGGAGACGAGGTGGTGCAACTCTATGTCGAGGACTGCCTCACATCGCTGACTGCCTACGAAAAGGTCTTGCGCGGTTTCGAGAGAATTACTCTTGAGCCGGGTGAGACAAAGACCGTAGAGTTTCTCCTTACTCCGAAAGACTTGTCTCTGTTGGACAAGAATATGCTCCGCGTGGTCGAACCGGGAGACTTCATGCTCATGGTCGGAGCATCATCGACCGACATTCGCCTGAAGGCAAGGCTCTCTGTGCTCGACCCGGCAGCTGTGTCTAATGGCTTTGCCGAGACCTCTCTTTCTGGGGCGTCCGCTTCCGGTGAGGCTGGTCGCGATGCGCTGATGACCCTTTGCCCCGCAAGCCTTGGCAATGGTGATTTCCTGACAGTTCCGGCAAATGGTGTCGTCCGTGGCGTGCGGTTTATGCTCAGCGGCGGTTCTGACGCCGAGGTTTCGGTCCAGATTACAAACGGCGGCGGGCAGTTTCTTACGGTTGCCGGTGCAAGACGCTGTGTGTCAGGAATGAACGAGATTGTCTTCCCGGCGTCCGCTGCTTCCGAACTGAGGCTCGTCGTCGGAAAAGGACGGGTGACAGTGGAAAACATCGATGTATATTTTGAAAAATAACATATTACAATATTAGAATACTTGCGGAACGATGACAACGAGACTCAAGAACATCATCACTTTCGTCGCATTAATGTTTCTTTTTGCAGCGACGTCGGTTTTTGCAAACGAAAAAACATATCATCTGACATCTCCTGACGGGCATATTTCCACATCTGTCACCGTCGGCGAGAGCATCAGATACTCGGTGTCCCGCGATGGACAGGTTCTCATAGCCCCGTCCGCGGTTTCGATGAGGCTTTCCGACGGCGTCGTTTTCGGACGGAATGACAAGGTGCGCAAGGTGGTGAAGACTTCATCAGACGAGACTTTCCCTGCTGTCGCCTACAAGAAAGCTGAAGTGAGGGATAATTATAATCAGATAACGCTGCTGTTCAAAGAGTTTGCTCTCGTGTTCAGGGCGTATGACGACGGCGTGGCCTACAGGTTTAAGGGTAGACTCGGCAAGGCAAAGGAATATGAAGTCATTTCCGAGCAGGCTGAGTTTGACTTCGGGAAGGACAGGATGGCGTTTGTCCCTTATGTGATAGGACTTGGAGGAAAACAGTTTGACGGACAGTTCTACAACTCGTTCGAGAATACCTACCGTTTGCAGCGGCTTTATGAATGGCGCAAAGATAAGCTGGCGTTCCTTCCGCTTGCGGTTGAGGCCGAGGACGGTGTGAAAGTTCTTGTTACGGAGGCGGGTCTCACGAACTATCCGGGTATGTATCTTCTTGGCGAAGAGGGAAGTGCAAAACTTAATGGTGTGTTCGCTCCATATCCCAAGACTGTCGAGCAGGGCGGCAAGCATCTGCTTCACGGCATTGTGACGGAGCGTGAGGACTTCATCGCGAAGGTCTCCGGAGATGAACTGTTTCCGTGGCGGACGGTCATAGTCAGCACTAGTGACGCGCAGCTTGCCGTGAACGACATGGTGTGGAAACTCTCTCCTGCGCCGGATGCGGGGACGGACTGGAGCTGGGTTAAACCCGGCAAGGTGGCATGGGACTGGTGGAACAACTGGAATGTCTATGGGGTTGATTTCAAGTCGGGAATCAACGACGAAACCTACAGGTACTACATTGATTTTGCCGCCTCTCACGGCATCGAGTACGTGATTCTCGACCACGGGTGGGCTGTACGCCTGAAGGCCGACCTTCTGCAGGTCATTCCTGAAATTGACATGAAAGGGCTTGTTGATTACGCAAAAGAGCACGGTGTGGGCATCATTCTCTGGGCGGGATATTGGGCCTTTGACCGCGATATGGAGAATGTTTGCCGACATTATGCAGAGATGGGAGTAAAGGGCTTCAAGGTTGATTACATCGACAGGGACGACCAGATTGCGGTGAACTTCCATGCGAGGGCTGCGGAGATGGCTGCCCGCTATGGCCTTCTGATTGATTTTCACGGAACCTACAAACCGACGGGGCTGAACCGCCGTTGGCCTAATGTGGTGAATTACGAGGGCGTGCATGGACTTGAGCAGATGAAGTGGAGCGACCCGTCTGTAGATCAGGTTACCTACGATGTGACGGCTCCGTTCATCCGTATGGCGGCTGGGCCGATGGACTACACTCAAGGCGCGATGAGGAACGCTACGAAGTCCAATTTTCGTCCTGTCAATGACGAGGCCATGAGTCAGGGCACGCGCTGCCGTCAGCTTGCTGAGTATGTGGTGTTCGACTCTCCGCTCAATATGCTCTGCGACTCTCCGTCAAACTACATGATGGAGCCTGAATGCACCGGCTTCATAGCCTCTGTACCTACTGTCTGGGACGAGAGCCTTCCGGTGAACGGGGAAATCGGCAAGTTCATTACTCTCGCCCGTCGTAGCGGTGACATGTGGTATGTCGGCTCTCTCACAAACTGGGATGCACGAGAGCTTACACTCGACCTCGGGTTCCTCGGTGATGGCGATTGGACTCTGGATATCTTTCGTGACGGTATCAACGCGGACAAAGCCGCCCGCGACTACGTGCACGTCACCGCTCTCGTCCCTGCCGACCGTCGTCTCACCATTCACCTCGCTCCGGGAGGCGGTTGGGTCGCCAAAGCCACGCGAAACTGATGCATTCGCTTGTGCGGGCTGTTTGGTTACAGCAGACAGTCATACTACAGATGGGATAACACGGACTTCGCGGACAACGCGATAGAGCCTCTTATCGTGGAGGAGGTCCAGAAATACCGGAAGGACAATCCCGGCTTGGGATGCGCCAAACTGTACCTGATAATCAAGAAGTTGTCCGAGGAGACGGGCAGCATGCCAGGCAGAGATGCCTTCATCGAACTTCTCCGCCGCAACGGTCTCATGGTACGTCTGAAGAGACGGAGGCACTACAGGACGACGGACTCCAACCACCACTATCGCAAATATCCCAATTTGATAGAGGATGTGGTACCATCCCATCCCAATGAGATATGGGTGAGCGATATAACTTATGTGGAGACCGGCGAGGGCGTATGTTATCTGTCCCTCATCACTGATGCCTATTCCCACAAGATAGTCGGCTGGGCGGTAGGCCCGACGCTGGAGACGAAATATCCGCTGGAGGCTCTCCGGATGGCGCTTTCCACGATAGACATCGATATCTCAAGCCGGCTCATCCACCACTCCGACCGAGGATGCCAGTACTGCAGCAACGAATATGTCTCGGAACTGAATAAGTATGGAGTCAGCATCAGCATGACACAGAGCGGAGATCCGCTGGAAAACGCCATCGCCGAAAGGGCGAACGGGATACTGAAGGTAGAGTGGCTCTACAAGATGACGATAGCGACAAGGGACGAATGCCGAGGTGTTTTGGAACGTATCATTCGCTTCTACAACACTGAGCGGCCGCACATGAGCGTCGGTATGCAGACTCCCGAAAGCGTCCATCAGCAGGAGGGTTTTCAGCGACGATGTTGGAAAAACAGCTATGCTATGGGGTAAAATAGAAAAATAAAAGCTATCTTTGACGGCGTTCCTCTGCGGCGGTATACCGCCGCAGAGGAACCGGAATCAACCGAAGCAAGCCGTTTCCTACTCGATTTGATTATCTTTACGAAAATCTCCAAAATATGAAACGCCCAAAGTTTATTCTGAATAGGACTGATGATTATCTGCATCATAGTAAGAAGTGGATGATTGGGCATGCTCTACTGTTCTATGTGGCAAGTATCTTCTGTTTTGTAGCATTGCAGATGGTGTGCAGCTACATTTATGGGTTGTTCGGTGTGTCTCCGGAATCCTTGACAAAATTCGGTGGAGACCCTCAATATCAGATGCAGAAAAAGAGCACTTTGGAATTTTTATTGTCAGTGCTTCTGGTTGCTCCGTTGTGTGAGGAAGTGATTTTCAGATTGGGAATTTCCTTGAAACGTAATGCGGTCGCGCTATGGGTGGCGATTGCTCCTGCGATTTTGACTTGGTATTTGATAAGCAAGAACTGTATCATTGTCGGCGTGGCGTTGTTGATTGGTCTTTTGATTGGAGCTTATATATTCTTTAGGACAGATGATAGTCTATGGGATAAAGTCAGAGCGAAAATGTCACTCGCGGTTGTGTGGATTTCAGCTTTGGCATTCGGGCTTCTTCACTTGAATGCATTTACGGATATGTCTTGGGTAATATTGCCATACGCTTTGTGTATATGTGTGTGGCCGTTTCTTGGCGGCTGTGCAATTACATATCTCCGAATGAATATGGGATTCTTTGCCGGTCTTATAATGCACATAGTTGTTAATCTTCCAGGTGTGATTGGCAGTCTGTTTATGTCTATGTAGGTTTTACGGAAAAATGGCGAGTCTGCGGCCTTGGAGATTGCGAGCGATTAGAAATAGTCCGGCGGACTATTTCGGCGAAGCAACCGCGGAGCGGCAAATGGAGGTAGCGGAGAGCCTGAAGTACAACCTCAGGCTCGGAGCGGACGGAATAACGAGCGGAAAGGTGGAGTCTCGACTCCTAATGTTCTTTAATCGAGCGGAGCGAGCGGCAGGCAGACGGACTTGGCGTGCGTTAGTCCCTGAAGCCTGTCCATTGTCTCCGGCCGCCTCAGCCGGGTGGTTTTAATGTACCAGATATTCAAATAAGCACATTCAGAGCCAATTAATATAATCTTATCTGTGTGATCTGGCGGCTTGTCCGACGGAAGTTGCGAGGGACGGTTCCTATGTTGTTGACTTGATTATTATCTGACTAATCCAGTATTGTTACAAATTTCTTACATATTGGGTCTTGGCTTATCATAAGTTGAAGAACCCTTCTGAAATTTCCCATCTCATTATCTTCAGCAAGTTGTTGCTCCGCCTTTTTACCGACATGTTTTTTTCCGAAATAAAGGTCTATGGCCTTGTTGAGTCCATGGAGAATTGTTGGCATATCGTATATGTTTAAAGATTCACCTTCTCCTTTTGACTCAAAATATATAGGATACTCGCGGTGTTTAACTTCAATACTACTGGAACTTAATCCTTTTGTCTTGTAAAATACAGCTGCACTGTCTTTTAAGTCCGGGTCTAACTTCTAAATTTGATGTCGGTACAAGTTCTCCGTTTGGATTGTGCTTTGTATTGTAAAATACATGAGTAACTCCGAGTAAGTCACTTGGCAATTATTGTTGATTCGTGATATGCTCAGAAATGGATAATCCGGGCCTTCGGCTTCTCCTGTTTCTTTGTTATATATTTTGATTCCACGTTTCTCGGATGACATTCCAGAAAGCACATAATCATAAGATTGAAACCATGAAGAGGTCACAACATCCACATCGCGATGCAAATGTTGGTTGGTAATTTTAACAGACTTTGCTTTTGATGTGTCACAAAGGGAATAGTTTTCTCTCATTACTTTCTCTATTGACATTCTGAGTTGGCGTAAATCTTCATTGGAATTTCCTTGATAAGGGGAGAAATTACGATTGTAGTCCAGTAATCGAGCCATTTCATTCGGAGAGTGTAAGTGGCTTTTATTGATTTCCTCTCTCACTTTGTATATATCGGTTTCATAGAATTTCTCGCACATTACAAGAAGGTCAATGTCGCTTGCGCCTCTGATATGCGTGTTCGTCATAACAGATCCTTGATACTCGAAAGAGATATTGCGAATGCTATCTTTAAGATGTTGTTTTGCTGCTTCTCCTGCCTCTATTGTTCTTTTTGTATAGTCTTCCCCAACGGCGCACATTGCGCGTTTGACATATATTTACGACATCTTTATCATACGATAATTCTCCGCTCAAAATTCTCTGCTCAAGAAGTGGGGCATTGTCCGGATTATATCTACCGGACATATTTTGTAAACTTTTCAAATAGTCCATGAAATTCAATTTTGTATCCCGGGTCCTTAGTCCGGTTTGATAATGCATAACACCATTGTCATGCGACGAACAGCATTGTCAATTGTTATACCGGAGATAAATTGCTGGCAAAGTGTCATTTTATTTTTAAAATTAGCAGTAATTATGTCATATTACAAAATATAATAAGAATGTTTTGGGAAAGTATTTCGGGAATTCGATAATATTTCGTAGCTTTGCAACTCGAAAAACAACATGTAAATTGATTGTGCTATGATACAGGAACTCAAATTCAAGAACTTCAAGTCATTCAAGGATGAGGTATGTCTTAGTTTTGAGGCAACCAAGGATACTACATTTGAGGATTATCAAGTGGTTGAGGTGGTGCCAGGGGTGCGTCTCCTTCGTTTTGCTATGGTTTATGGTGCAAATGCCTCTGGAAAATCGAACCTACTAGATGCCATTGATTTTCTTAGGAATTTCTTTTTTACCAAGACTGACGATATATCGGAGCAGACTGGGGCGATACCATTCAAATTGGATGCTGTTACGCCTAATGAACCGTCAGAGTTCAGTTTGAAGTTTTATGTAGGGGAAACCAAATACTGGTATGAGCTCAAGTTGACTTCTGCACAGGTCTTGTCTGAAAAGCTATACTTTTATGAGTCACACCAGCCGAAGAAGCTTTTTGACAGGACACTTGAAAACGGACAGTCTGTCATTGTATTCAATCCGGCCACGGTAAAGATTAGTGCCGCGGCCAAAGAGGAATTATCATTGAGGTGTCTGTCGAATATGTCTTTCTTTGCGGCGAAGAATCAGGTGAATCTTGCCATAGAGAAGATAGATGTCGCGAAGGAATGGTTGAGAAAGAATCTTATGCCGATGATTCGTCCGACAACATTGATGTTTGACTATGCCAGCAATAAGATGTATAGCGATGCGGCGTTGAAAACGTATCTGCTTGATTTTGTTCACTTGGCTGACTTTAACATTTCCGACGTGAGGTCTGACAAGGTGTCGGAAGTTGTACCTCAGAGTATTGTGAAGATGTTGCTGGCCGATGATAATACTCCGGATGATGTAAAAGAGAAAATTAAGTCAGAACAATCTTTTACTACGATACAGACTATGTTCGAGCATACAGTGCGAAACGAGCGCGGTGTTGAAACTTATTTGATGAATACCGAAAGCCAGTCAGAGGGTACAAGAAGGACATTCGGATTGGAGGCGGCTATCTATGAGGCAATGAAAACCGAGTCTTTCCTTTTCGTTGATGAAATAGAGGCTTCTCTTCATCCGGAGCTTGTGGAGTTCATTCTTCAGAAATTCCTTTCAAAGAAGAGTCGGGCTCAGCTGCTTGTTACGACTCACTATGATATGCTTCTCAATTCCGTAGGAGACGACCTTATCCGCAAAGACTCTGTTTGGTTTACGGATAAAATGGAAAGCGGCAGTACGGACTTATACTCTCTTGTCGAGTATAAGGGGCTTAACCGTATATCTTCATTCCAGAAGGCTTATAGGAACGGTATGTTCGGCGCACTTCCAAATATTAAAGGGTAAGGACTATGGGAAGAAAGGTAGAGGTCAGAGTAAAGCATAAGCCTATGCCGACCATAATCGGTGCCGGAATTACTGAGCAGTGGTATTTCACACATTTGAAATTCTTGTATGATTACCAGATAAAGGTGCGTCCTCGTTTTTTCGGGAATGAGACGGCAGATGGAATGACCAAGAAGATAGCGGAAGTGTTGAATGACGGAGGTATGGCTATCTGTGTGTTTGATACCGACGTATCAACATGGAATGAGGAGGAAAAGAGAAAGCTGGATAGACTCAGGGTAAAATATGCGAAAAACAAAAATGTCATCCTTTGCGATTCCTTGCCTGCCGTAGAATACTGGTTCCTTCTTCACTACGAAAACACAAACAGATTCCTGGGTACTTCAAAGGCCGCTATGCAGGCTTTGAGGAAATATATGCCGGATTACGATAAAACTGACAGCTTCCTGAGCAATAGAAGATGGGTCGCGGAAATGTCAGGTGAAGGAAAGCAGGATATAGCGTGCTGCAGAGCCGAACAGTTCGGGAATGAAGGCCAGTCGTATTCAATGATTTATAAAGTATTTGATGCCATCAAATAATGATGTTTTGACATTGTTTTGCTATGGATTTTGACGGAAGGTGAAACTGCTCGTTTAGTAATTAATTTGATAGGAAATTATTTTGTTATTCGCATATAGGTTCGTGAATTCACAATTACAACAATGAAAGCAATAATGCCTATCTTTTTTCCAGTGCTCAATTTGTTCTATAATATCTGAAACTTCCATAATATACTGGTTTCTACTTATTTGCGCGATACTTGATGTTGCCAAAAGACTTGGTGGCAAGGTATAATAGGGACTATCGTTTAATGTTCTGATGGAATTGAATTATTCTGACATATGTCATCTTACATTTCAAGAACTGAAATCCTGGGTGCAATTCAAGAAATTTCCTGACTTTGACAGCCATTTTTCGCCATCCTTGTAACCTTCTGAAAATCAGC
>UQYV01000017.1 GCA_900545245.1 uncultured Bacteroidales bacterium | reverse complement strand
TGAATCGGGTAAGGGCATTATGTCTTTACTTATACTTTAAATGAAAGAGCCGTGCGCTAAGGCACCAGAACCCTCAGTGCCGAGGGTTGCAGGCTTACATCGAGCTGTTTCACTCCGTCGAACCAGTCGCCGTCAAAATGCGCCGGTCCCTCTGAAGAACGGGAAATCCGGATTTGTCGGCCACGATAGCAATGGGAGCGGCGGCTGAGATTGCTGTGACCGCTCATCAGCAAGGCCACCAGATGGGGAATTTCGATGCTGTGGAACATATCGAGTACGGTAATATCAAGAAGTCCGTCACCGCAGTCCGCCCCGGGAGTAATCTTCGCCCCGTTTCCCCATTGATTGGAATTTCCCACAATGACAGCCACAGCCTCCTGAGTCCACTCCATTCCATCGATATTTATCGTGAATCTCTCCGGTTTGAACGTTCTCCACAGTTCCACAGACTTGGCAATGTAGGTGGAAAGTCCCCTTTTTCCCGAAAGAGCGAACATTTTGCTTACGTTCGCATCGAAACCCACTCCGCATACGGAAAAAAACGCCCTGCCGTTCACAAAACCCGCATCAAGCGGGGCTGTCTTTCCGTTTTCTATGATTCGAATGGCCTCGGACAGCTTGTGACTGATTCCGAGACAACGAGCGAGCCCGTCACCGCTTCCACAGGGAAGAATACCCAAAATCTTGTCACTGCCAAGCAAGCCACGCGCCACCTCATTGACAGTACCATCTCCTCCGACCGCCACAACCACGTCCTCAGCTGCGTCACGTGCTATAAGCTCCGCCTGCCCCGCATACTCGGTAAGCACAGCCCTATGACCGCCCCGCCTCAAAACTTCGAGCAATTTTTCCTTCCTGCCCTTGCCGGCAATGGGATTTATGACAAAGAGAGCACTCATTTGAAGATATTCATATTTTCGTCATAAACTTCGCTAACGGCCCCAAGAAAATGCATAATACTGTGAAATACATTATATTGCTCCACGAAATTAATCTCTTTCTTCAGAAAATCATCTCCTCCGCCAGGATGCCAGACGATAAAGGGAATTTCAAGTTGCTCCCTTGGGGCCAGCGAGCGCGTCACCCCGTGCATAAACAGCCCGTTCTCACCGAGCGACTCCCCGTGGTCGGAGACATAAATCATACAGCGCCGCCACTCCTCAGGCAGGGATTCCAATTCCTCTATCGCCTTATGTAGCAGATAGTCAGTGTATAAAATCGAATTGTCATACGAATTGACAAGTTGCTCCGGAGCGACCTTCGACATTTCCGCTGTCTTGTTTATGGGTGTAAAAACTTCAAACTCGGCCGGATAATGAGAACTATAGTCAGGACCGTGGCTCGTGCAGCTGTGCAGAACCGCCAGCACTTTGTTTTTCCCCGATGAAAGAAGCTGCTCCGCAAGACCTTCCAAAAGGATGGCGTCGTAGCGCGGGTCGGAATCCGGATAGATTTTCTTCAAATCATCCACAGTCTGATAGGAGTCTATATGCAAAGGTTGTTCACCCCAATTGTTGCTGCGCCAAAGGACATAGGCTCCGGCACGGGAGAGATAGCTTGGCAGAGGCTCATAGAGCTGTTCTCCCGGGGTATAATTCAAAATCGCCTTCACGCCCTCTGTCGTATAGGTCGCTGCAGCAATTGCAGGCAAAGCCACCACTGTATCATTTTTCAAGAGAGGGTTGGTCTCACGTTCATATCCATAGAGCGAAAAATGGTCCCGGCGTGCGGACTCCCCTATCACGAGCAGGCAGACCGACTTGGTGCTGTCTGTAAAAACAGCATCCGGCAGCTTGATTTCCACACGGTTACGCTTTTTGACAGAATTGTGGTAACGGACCGAATTGAAGACATACGACCAGGGCATCATATAGCTGCCGAGAGGTCCGAGATTGACGTGCATCCACGACCAGTTCGAGAAATTGATGAGAGCCACTGCGAGAATCACGCCCAACGAGCCTCCGACATTGAGCGAAAAACGCTTAAAAGAGCCATAGTCCGTTTTCCTCGCAAAAAGATAGACCGAAGGCAGTATGCCGAGAAAGAGCAGATAAATCACCGCCCCGGAGCTGAAAAATCCGGATGCCTCTGAAAAGCGCGTGTTGAAGACATTCCCCATCATCGCGTCATCAATCACAACCTCGTAAGTATTAATAAAATACATCGCCGCAGCATTGCAGATAAAAGTTGCCGCGATTATGATTTTTCCGACAATACGCCCCAACCAGAGCACCAGATAATAGAAAAAATAAGTTATCGCCAGAATCAGTATCATCAAAGAGAAAACCACGAAAATTGTCTTCCACGTGCCCTCCAATTTGGATACTGCGATACTGAAAAAAGGAATGTGATATGCTATAAGCGTGAAAATGCTCAGAAATGCACAAAGATATTTGAGATTCGCCTTTTTCTTAAAAATATCCATTTTTTTGTTCCGAAAGTAATGTTTTTTATGGATACAAAGATACGAAAATTTTATGTATCCGCTGTCTTCGTCCGAGGATGCTGTTAAAATGTCGCTGTTATGCCTTGCGGTGGAGGGATGCTATGTGGTTGGCCGCCGCGAGAGCCGGAATTATATGGTCGAATATATTCTCCCGTCCCAATTCCTTATCCACACCGAATTTTTCAAGAGTGCGCATCACACGTGGCTGTACGCCCGAAAGTATGACCTGTACGCCCCTCTTTTTCGCCATATCGCAGAGATTCCTGAGGTTCTTCACTCCTGTCGAATCAATGAACGGCACCTTTCTCATCCTTATTATACGCACGCAAGTTCCGGCATTTTTCCTCTTCTCAAACTCCTCCGACTGCGCTGCGAGGCCGAAGAAATACGGACCGCTGATTTCATAAACCTCAACTCCCTTGTGGACATCGAGATATTCGGTATCCTCCAAATCCGCCTTTTCGTCATCCTCGGTTGCTGCAAGCTTCGCCTGATCCAGAACCTCAATGCTTGAAGTCTGCATCATTCGTCTGACGAAGAGCACGATGGCAAGAAGAACTCCCACCTCGATCGCAACCGTAAGGTCAATTATGACTGTAAGGAAGAATGTTATCAGAAGCACAGCCACATCGGCTCCGTCACCTTTGAGAAGATAGCGGAATGTGCGCCATTCGCTCATATTGTAGGCCACCACGACCAAAATCGCAGCGAGACAGGCAAGCGGGATGTAGACTGCATACGGCATCAGGAACAGATAAATCAGAAGGAGCACCACGGCGTGAACTATTCCGGCGACCGAAGTTCTCGCACCGTTGTTGATGCTCGCCATAGTCCTTGCAAGCGCACCGGTTGCGGGAATACCGCCGAAAAGCGGTGTGACGATGTTGGCAATTCCCTGTCCGATGAGTTCCGTGTTGGAGTCGTGCTGCTTTCCCGTCACACCGTCAGCGACCATAGCTGCGAGCAAAGACTCTATTGCACAGAGGATTGCTATTGTGAATGCCGGGGAAACCAAGTTTTTCACGTCGTTGAAACTCAGTTGAGGCATAGTTGGTTTTGGAAGCGGAATCCCGTTTGCAAGCTCAGGGAATTTCGAGCCGATGGTAGCGAATTCAATGCCGCAGAAGCGGTCCAAAAGCACTGACGCGGCCGTTCCCAAAAGTAGCGCAATCAAGGCACCCGGGATTTTTTTGCTGCCAAATTTGTTCCAAAGTATGATTACGGCAAGGCAACCGAAACTCAGAGCAGTCTCCAGCCAATTGATATTCAGAATGTTCTGGAAATAGCAAATCCACTCTGGAATGAATCCTGCCGGGACGGAAACATCCGTAAGACCGAAGAAATCCTTCATCTGAGTCGAGAAAATGGTGAGTGCGATACCGCTCGTGAATCCCACGACAATCGGATATGGAATAAAATGAAATATGGTTCCCATACGACAGAAACCCATCACAATCAGAATGATTCCCGCCATAATCGTCGCCACCGTGAGCCCCGCCATCCCGTACTGCCCGACTATGCCGGCGACAATGACGATGAACGCACCCGTAGGACCGCCAATCAAAAAACGCGAACCGCCGAAAACTGAGACAAGGAATCCTGCCACAATTGCGGTTATGAGTCCCTGTTGTGGAGTCACACCGCTGGCGATTCCGAATGCGATTGCAAGCGGGAGGGCGATGATGCCGACAATTATTCCCGCGATAAGGTCGGAGACGAATCTCTCCCTGCTGTACCGTCCCTTCTGGAAAAGATGGAAAAACTTAGGACGGAATACCCTTGTGTACTTCATTTGACACAAAAAAAATTGCGGCTTACCAAAGCCGCGCGTTAAACACTAATACAATATAATACCACTAATAGTCCTTCGATACAACACCACTGATAGTCTGTCGTGATGTTGAAAACGGAGTGCAAAGTTACAACAACATTTCCGTATTCCGAAATATATTTTTTATACCGTGTTTTTTAACTTACAATTCCTAAGCATTCCGAATGGTTAATAAAGACACATATCTCCATAAACATCAATATATTGACACAAAATCACGAATTTATCAACAATCCAATGTTAATAAATTGTAAGGCAAAATATGCATTTATATTTTGTAGCAAAGGAGAAAGAAGATAACTTTGCAGTCCGAAGTTTAGTAATCTTGTTTTAATTATGTCAAAAGCACCAACCACCCAACAGCCGGTTTATGATGCCAGGACATTGGGCAAACCAAAGATGCTTACTCTCGGGTTACAGCACATGTTTGCGATGTTCGGCGCGACCGTCCTGGTACCTGCAATCACAGGTCTTCCGGTATCCACCACCCTCCTCTTCGCAGGACTCGGTACACTACTTTTCCACTTCATCACCAAATTACAAGTCCCGGCATTTCTCGGCTCATCTTTCGCTTTCATCGGAGGTTACCTCTCCGTAGTCGAAATGGGAAGCGGTTTCGGACTCTCAGCTGAACAATCACTGCCTTATGCCTGCATCGGCGTCGCCTGTGCAGGTTTTTTGTATTTCATCCTCGCCGGGCTCATCGCCGCTTTCGGAACAAAGAAAGTGATGAGATTCTTCCCGCCTGTGGTGACAGGCCCGATAATCATCTGCATCGGCCTCATCCTCGCCGGCTCTGCAATCAGCAACTGTCAGAGCAACTGGTGGATAGCACTTCTTGCAATCGTCATCATCGTTGTCTGCAACATTTGGGGACGGGGTATGATTCGCATCATCCCGATTCTTCTCGGAGTGCTCGGTTCCTATTTCGTAGCGGCCTGCTGCGGGCTTGTGGACTTCACGGCTGTCAAGGAAGCCGCTTGGATTGGTCTTCCTGTCCATCGTGACAGCAGTGCACTCGCAATTGCAGACACAAAGAATTGGGAACTGCTCTCAAGCGCGATTATCACCATTATGCCGATTGCACTCGCGACGATGATTGAACACATCGGCGACATGTGCGCGATTTCATCCACAACCGGCAAGAACTATCTCGAAAAACCGGGTCTGCACCGCACTCTCATCGGTGACGGTCTTGCGACAATACTCGCATCCCTTTTCGGAGCGCCGGCCAACACAACTTACGGAGAGAATACCGGAGTGCTCAATCTGACAAAGGTTTACGACCCGCGCGTCATCAGAATCGCTGCGGTCTTCGCAATACTCTTCTCCTTCTGTCCGAAATTCTCGGCAATCGTAAGCGCTATGCCTGCAGCGACAATCGGCGGAGTTTCCCTGATTCTCTACGGAATGATTTCGGCGGTCGGCGTGCGCAATGTGGTTGAGAACAAAGTGGACTTCACATCCTCACGCAACGTCATCATCGCAGCAATCATACTCGTACTCGGCATCGGCATCAACTACGGCATTCCGGGCGGAAGCATAGACCTCGGATTTACGAAGCTTTCAGGTCTTGCAGTTGCGGCATTGGTGGGTATCATCCTCAATGCGATACTTCCAGGCAAGGATTATGAGTTCGGTAAGGATCCGCAGGGGGATACGGCTGTGAACTTTGACGCCAACACCAACAGGGTTGTCGAATAAAGCGGCACGTCTGCTTCGTTGCGCGGCTTGTCAGAATCCTCACAACCGACAGGTTGCTCCGGTTCTTCCGCGCCGTGCGCCTTGCATCCGCACCACTTTCTTCAACAACCTCCAAAGAAGTTTGATTGAAGAATATTTGATTGAAGAATAAAAGAGAAAATTTAGAGAATAAAAATTCAGGATTGGAGGGGCTGATAAAAAGTGCAATTGCGAGGCTTGCGAGGAGTTCAAACCGCAGCAACCTCACGGTTGTGAGGATTTGGATGACGAGTATAACGAAGCAAGTGCCTTTTTTGCAGACCCGACACAATAGACACACCAATTTTATTAAATAATTCAATTTCAGGTATGAAGAAATTAATTCTTACGGGCGCTCTCGCCCTCCTCTCACTCGGCGCATTCGCGCAGAATGTTCAACTCCACTACGACTTCGGTCACAACATGTACAAAGGTAAGGACGGAAAGGATCTCCGGTCACGCGGTTATCTCACCACCACCGTCGAAATGTTCAAGCCGGACTCTTGGGGAAGCACCTACTTCTTCGTGGATATGGACTACATGAGCAACAGCAAGGCTGAAGGCGCAACCAAAACAGCCGGCGTTCTCGGCGCTTACTGGGAGATTTCCCGCGAACTCTGCTTCTGGCAGAACACAAAAATGGACTGGCTTTCACTCCACGTTGAGTACAACGGCGGTCTCACCAACAAAATGTCCTTCAATAACTCTTGGCTCGCAGGTCTCACCTACAGCGGACACTCGAAGGACTTCAGCAAGACTTGGTCCATCAGCGCAATGTACAAGCTCATTCCGGGCACCGTTGACGGCGCGGGCAAGAAACAGGTTCACAACTTCCAGCTCACCGGTGTGTGGGGCATCAACTTCGCCCACGGATGGTGCACATTCTCCGGATTCGTGGATTTCTGGAGGGAGCACAGGCCTTGGCAGGGCAAACTGAATGAAGCAGGAGTTCCTACTGGAACGCAGTTCATCGCTCTTTCAGAGCCTCAGTTCTGGGTTAACCTCAACCAAATCAAAGGTATGGAGAAAGTTAACCTCAGCCTCGGAGGTGAGGTCGAGCTCTCCTACAACTTCGCGAACACAGGATTCTATTGCATTCCGACATTAGCCGCTAAGTGGAGCTTCTAATGTGAAATTGAATTTAGGGGCGCGTCTGCTTCGTTGCGCGGCTTGTCGGAATCCTCACAACCGAAAAGGTTGCTCCGGTTCCTCCTGCGCCGTGCGCCTTGCATCCACATCCCTAAATTCAATTTCACTTCAAGCGGCTGATTTTAGTTCTTAGTTAAGCTACGTAATTGATATTCTACCGTTGTCATTCCGGTCGTATGCCGGAATGACAGGTGTTTTTCTTTTTTTACGGTCGGCGGAGACCATATAAACCCGCAGATTCATGTTTCGGAAATGGTGTGTCCGAAAACATGAAAAACAAAAACATCTTTATCTAAAAAACAAAATGAACAAGTTCATACAGAAGGCTTTCGGCTTGGACCCGAAAGTAACCACCATCAAGACTGAAATTCTTGCCGGCATCACGACATTCCTCACGATGTCCTACATCCTGGCAGTCAACCCGGGCATATTCTCCGCACTTCCGGAAATGCCTACCGGCTCTGTCTTCACTGCAACTGCCCTCGCTGCCATCATCGGTACTCTCGTAATGGCATTCTACGCAAAGAAGCCTTTCGCGCTCGCTCCAGGAATGGGTCTCAACGCATTCTTCGTATTCACAGTCTGCCTCGGAATGGGCTACAGCTGGCAGTTCGCCCTCACCGCTGTCCTTCTCGAAGGTATCATCTTCATCCTCCTCACAGTAACCAACGTACGCAAGTGGATCGTTGATTCCATTCCAGTATCCATCAAGAAGGCCATCGGCTGCGGCATCGGTCTCTTCATCGCCTTCATCGGTCTGAAGAATGCCGGTGTAATCGTATCAAACGACGCCACCACCGTCGCTCTCGGTGACATCACTCACGGAACAGCCCTGCTTGCCATCATCGGTCTCGTCCTCACTTCTTTCCTCGTTGTGAAGAAGGTTCCCGGTGCACTCCTCATCGGTATGATTGCGACAGCTGCCCTCGGACTTGTAATGAAGGATCCTGCAACAGGTGAGCACATCACCAAGTTCAACGGCATCGCGTCAGTTCCTGATTCTGTCAGCCCTATCTTCTGCAAGTTCGAATGGAGTCAGGTATTCTCTCTCGACATGTTCGTGGTTGTCTTCACTTTCATGTTCATCGACATGTTCGACACCATCGGAACAGTTGTCGGCGTCAGCACAAAGGCAAAGATGATTGACGAGAAAGGCAACATTCCAGACATCAACAAGACCCTCATGTCTGACGCAATCGCAACAGTAGCAGGTGCTTGCCTCGGTACTTCGACCACCACCACCTACGTCGAGAGCGCATCCGGAATCGCACAGGGCGGACGCAGCGGTCTTACCGCATTCACGGCAGCCGTATGCTTCGCAGTGGCTCTCTTCTTCTCCCCTATCTTCCTCGCTATCCCGGGTGCAGCGACAGCTCCTATCCTTGTGATAGTCGGCGTGTTCATGATGTCACCTATCCGCGACATCGATTTCGAGAATTACTCTGAGGCCATCCCTGCATTCATCACTCTCATAGCGATGCCGCTCTGCTATTCCATTTCAGACGGTATTATGCTTGGTATGATTTCTTACGTTCTCATCAACCTCCTTTGCTGCAACTTCAAGAAGATTTCGCCGGCGGCATATATACTCGCCGCAATCTTCGTCGCAAAGTATATCCTTCTGTAAATAAGACTTTCAGTCTGTCAAAAAGTCAGAAAAATCGGTCAAGTTGTCTTTATTTACTGACAAATTGTCTGATTATCAGCACATTATAGCTACGGCATCGGATTTGAAAAAACCTCTGTCGTGTTCGGGTAAGTCCCAAGGGACCGAGGAACACGACAGAGGTTCGTCCGAAACTGAAACTCGGAAACGAGGGGATGCGGAAGACGGATAAAGTTGAACCTTTTCGATAAGCGAGAGCAGAACCAAGCTTGCTTGAGTTATGCCGAGCGTAGAAAAGTGGCGTATGAAATACGAACAAAATTAAAATTTATAAATTATGATGCCTATTATGAAATCACAGAACTGGTTGCCTGAATTGTTCAATGACCTGTTTGACATTGACGACAGAGTTTTTGTACCTCAGTACAGACATGCATCATCAACGCCGGCCATCAATGTAATTGAACGCGATAATGAGTACGAAGTCGAGGTCGCCGCTCCTGGTATGACCAAGGATGACTTCAAGATCAATCTTACCCCGGACAACGAATTGGTAATCAGCCTTGAGAAGAAGTCCGAAAAGGGCAACGAGGCTGAGAACAAGGAAGGTGAGAAGAAAGAGAACGGGAAAAAGCACGGACAGTACCTGCGTCATGAGTTCTCATACACGTCATTCCGTCAGAGCTTTACGCTTCCGGAGTCTGTCAACGCTGAAAAGATTGCAGCAAAGATGGAGCACGGCGTGCTGAAAATCGAGTTGCCTAAGAAAGAGGTTGTGAAGGAAGTTCCGAGCAACAGGGCAATTGAAATTAAATAAAAAACATGAAAAAAATAAACTGCTTCAGATTTGTCAATTATTTTCGAGTATAGATTTCTTTTGGAAGAAGGAGTGTACTGGAGGTACACGACTGATGAGAAAATAAATATAGACCGAAAAGAATGAGAAAGATGATGCAGGTTATCTTTTGAAGGTTTCTAAACAAGCAACATAAACGGTTCGATGCCGACATCGGAGATATCCGGTGTCGGCATTTTTGCATAGATTGAGTTTGTATTCCAAGACGTTTCCAAGGAATACGCCCTCTTCTTCTTTAGAAATTCATACCCATTCCGAAAAAGAGCGAGCGCGGGAGCGACGGGCCGTAGATATATCCCGAATCCCGTCCCTCTCCTTTGTCGAAGTCTTTCTGATAGGAATTGAAAATATTCTTTACTCCGGTGTACAGTTTCAGACGACAAATACCCATTATATTGAATTCATAGCCGATCTTGCAACTCATATCCCAGAACGACGGAGTGCGGACGGCAACATCGACATCCGTACCGCTTCCCTTCATGTGCGGAGTGAGCATTGAGCCGGTGTAGGTGCCTGAAAGGTCGATATCGAAATTTCTGAACGGTGTGTAACGGGCGACCATATAACCATAAAAATTCGGCGAACGGAACATCTCCCTCTCCGGAGCGACCTTATCGTCGTCACTCCAAGATTTAGCCACATCATAGCGGCTTCTCTGCAAAGTCAGACCTCCCTGGAAGCTGAAAATCCTCGCAACGGCGAGCCTTCCCTCCATCGTACAGCCATAAACTTTCGCACCGGGCCCGTTGTAACGCTCCATAATGCTGCTCTTTCCCTCGTCCGCCTTTTCACCGGTCTTCCGCAGGGCGTATGTATTCTTCAATAAGGTGAAGAATCCCTCCGCCATAAGGTTGAGTGAGACTTTCCCGAAACTGCGATACCAGTCGGCCGAACCGCTGAACGAATGGGAACGTTCCTCGCGAAGTTTATCGGCAAGTCGGATTCTTATGCGCTCCCCGCCGGCGACGGAGATGTGAAGGTCCTCGTCAAAGGCCTGCGGTGCACGGAAGCCTCCTGCATATATGGCCCTGAAACTCAGGTCTCTGAACGGGCTGTAACGAAGATTGACCCTTGGGGAGAATATCGGTCGCGAGATAAGATTGTGTTTATCCATACGGACTCCGGCGAGAAGTCCCCAATGCGCGTTTTTCCATTCGTTCTGAAGATATGTGCCGACGATGTGGATTCGCTGGTCTGTCCTGTAATCATACCCGAGAGAGACATCTTTCAGGTCGTCGAAATTGTACTCCAGTCCGGCGGTGAGTTGCGCGGGCATAAAAAGAAGACGGTCGAATTTATAGGAATACTGCCCTCCGCATACTGCGGTGAGATCCCTCGTCCTTCCATAAGCCTTCGGGTCCATCCCGGAGCCATAGTAGCTGTTGCGACTGATGTGCTGTGCCGAGATATATGCGTTCCACAGGTGCTTGCCGTCCTGACTTTGGCCGTCATAACTGAGGGAACCGCTGTTGTTTGTGTGCTGTGTCTGCTCGGCGATAAGCGCCTCGTGTGCCGGACGGTCCAGACGGTCTCCTCCTCGCCTATCCTCTTTGATGGCGTGATACTCAAGCCGGATTTTCGAAAATGGACTCACCCGGATATGTCCTCTTGTGCCGACCGTGATGGAGTTTATCGTAGGAATTTCCGTAAATCCGTCTCCGTCAGCATCGTAGCCGTTTCGACTACGCCTCTGTCCAAAGACGAAAAGCCCTCCCCGGCCGTCGTCGGTAACCATCGAAGCGTTAAGGCTCGTGTTGTTGTCAAGAGCCCGGCTTATCCCGATAGAAGTGAGCTCGTGGCTTACTCCCGCACTCGAACGCAGGGCTTCCTTGGTGATGATGTTGATTGTTCCTCCAATGGCGGAAGCACCGAAAAGCGCAGAACCGCCACCGCGAACCACCTCGACACGGTCAATCATCGATGCGGGAATCTGTTCCAGACCATACACGCCGGCAAGAGCCGAGAATACGGGCCGGGAGTCAATGAGGACCTGTGAATAGTGACCGTCCAGACCGTTGATGCGCGCCTGGGTGAACCCGCAATTCTGACAGTCGTTCTCCACTCTGACGCCAGGTTGAAAGCTCAGTCCCTCTGCAAGGGTGGGTGACGAAGTGCCGGCGAAAAGGCGGCTGTCCACAACATTGACAAGCGTCGGGGCCATCTTACGTGACGAGTGGTTTCTGGTGGCGCTCACCACAACTCCGTCCAGGGAGAGAGCCTCCTGTTCAAGGCTGAAATTCACTTCGTAAGACTTTCCTTCTTCCAATTCAAGTGGAACGGACGCATCTTTATACCCCACAAAGGAAGCGACAATATCGTGCTTTCCCAAAGGGAGATTTCGGATTGTATAGTGTCCGGACGATGAGGTCTGGATGCCGATTTGGGTGCCGCCGACCATCACTGTCACATAAGGGAGATGTTCTCCGGTCTTGGCGTCGATGACGTGCCCGGTGACGGTGGCGTCTGTTTTTTTCTTTTGCGCATAGCTCTGTCCGCTGAAGGACACAGCAAGTGTAGCCACAATGAGAGTGGCGATAATATGTATTGATTTCATTTGTTTCGAATAATATAGTTAAGTATAGGCATAGCCCTCCGAAGGCTACGCAATTCGTAGTCTTCTGTAACTCAGAAGTTTAAGTTAAGACTATAAAGACAAGACGGGCGGTGCCCTCAAACCGAGGACGTGGTGGAAAACTGTCTGAATCACTTCAGGCAGTTTCCGCATCGGGAGTTCATAGAGAACGGGGCGTACCAAAGAAGTGACGCCGACCTGTTCGGCTGCCCGATAGATATTGAGCGAGATGAGTTGCAGAAGTTGAAACTCCGATTGACTGTGGCTGTGCGGCTTCCCGCTCCAAGGATGGGAGTGCACAATCCGTCCCTCAGGACCCTCGTGGACGTGGGTGAAGAGGTTGGTTGATGCAAAGAAGAACGCGAACAACACCAGCGCCAGTGCGCTCAAATATTCGAGATGTTTTTTCAAAGTAAGTGCAAATATAGCACAATTTTTAGATTATAAAATTTTAATAGCAATGTGGGCGCAAGCCTCAGCATCGGCCAAGGCGTGGTGGTGATTGGTCAGGTCATAACCACAAGCTGCTGCCACTGTTTGCAACTGGTGATTCGGCAAACGGCAGCCGTAATGCCTACGAGAAGCAGAAAGCGTATCATAAAACTCATAGTCCGGGTAATCCATCTGATATACCCTAAAAACTTCTTTCAAGCATCCTTCATCGAAAGTGCTGTTGTGCGCAACAAGCGGCAAGCCTTCTATTTTCGGCGCGATTTTCTCCCAAACATAAGGGAACACCGGAGCGTCATCCGTATCCTCCTCCGTAAGACCGTGAACTTGCTGACAAAACCATTGATAGTATTCCGGTTCCGGATGAATCAGGCTATAAAATGAGTCCACAATATTGCCCTCCCGAACGATTACCACGCCAACACTGCACACACTGGAACGACACTCGTTAGCCGTCTCAAAATCAATTGCTGCAAAATCTTTCATAATAAATATATTTTCACTCCTCTTCTCATTGCTAACAATTCTTAGCCACATCGAGCGATTTGTTGTTTCCCGTATTGCAAAAGTAGTGGATTTTGTTGCTAAAATGTGGCATACGAAATCAGCAAAACGTTTGCAGTTTGAAGTCGGTTCTCGTAAGCATCGTATGTGCACACTCAACACAGAGAGTATTAGAACGGGAGTTCCGGCCCATAGTACGCCTCTGGCTCACACAGAACGCGGATGTCGCTGTCCTGGAAGAGTTTAGCTTGCTTCTCCAATTTCTCCAGAATCTCCCATCTACGATTGGTATTGTTCAGTTCTTCGCGACGGGACTTGCTCATCTCGAGGAATTTTTCTTCCTGGTCAATTCCGAGGAAACGGCGTCCAAGAAGGTTTGCTGCAATACCGGTGGTGCTGCTTCCTGTGAACGGGTCAAGTATCCATGCACTAGGCCTGGTGGAAGCTTGAATGATTCTCGACAGGACGCACAACGGTTTCTGAGTGGGATGCTTACCGCAGGATTTCTCCCACGGAGCAATGGCCGGCAACGTCCAGACATCACGCATCTGGGTGCCACCGTTAATCTCCTTCATCAACTCATAATTGTAGTAATGAGCCACTTTCTGCTCCTTTCGGGCCCACAGAATATACTCCGCCGAATAGGTGAAGTATCGGCAGGAAAGATTGGGCGGAGGATTGGTCTTCACCCAGGTGATACAGTTCAGTATCTTGAAATCCAGCTCCGTAAGGCAGCGAGCCACAGAAAAGATATTGTGATACGTTCCGCTGACCCAAATGGTGCCATCTGATTTCAAATGTTCACGGCAGGCGGTCAGCCACGTTTTATCAAACTTGTAGTCCTCCTCAAAGCCTCTGGATTTATCCCAATTACCTTTATTCACGGAGACAGGAACTCCGCTCTGAATACTGATGCCGCCGTTCGACAAATGATACGGAGGATCAGCGAAAATCATATCAAACTTGAAATCAAAAGAATTCAGAAGTTCGATACAATCTCCTTGCAGGAGCGTAAAATTTTTATTCTGTGATTTGTAGTAGGCAGTAGGCATAGATACGATACTATATCAGTTTCTTTTCGATCACACCTTCATCTAGATCCATTATGTTGTAAAGGTTCTCCAAAACGTCGAAGGTCTCCTTTAGATTGTTGCGAGCAGAACCCCAGCCCTGACCATCGGTAATCCAGACGAATTTGAATTTGGGATGATTCTTGGTCTCAAGCGCGATAGTTTTGTAACTGCGGGCTGTCTCATTCAATTTAGAGCCGCCACTTGCGTAGAAATTGGTCTCGATGCCATAAATCATATCCGGGCGCTTGATAACGAAATCGAAGCGCTTTTCAGTGCCGCCCTCATTGGAGATGCAAGACAGGTCGATGCCCCATTTCTGTTCAATCTCGTGGATGTACATCTCCTTAAAATATGATGTATCCTTGACCAAACCGGCTTTTACAAGATACCCTTCCACAAGGTCTTCCATCACGTGGCCACCACGGTTTTTGCGAGCGTTGGAGTCCAGTCCAGTCTCCACACCGGTAACGTAGTCCACAAGATTGTGGATGTGCTTCTGCTGCATAAGGTCAAACAACCCTGTTTCACGCATAAATACCACGTATTCCTCAATGCGGTAATTGGCCCGCCTGAAGTTCCAAACGTGTTCGCCGTCAAAGTCCACTGTAAGGATGTCGGATTCGCGCTTTGCCAGCAGAATGGGGATACACTTTAAGATCTCCGGATAACGCCCGCACAGCGCCACAAATTCTTTCTCGATGTCCTGGCATCCAACCAAGGAATTCATAATATTAAGCTCAACTCTGATGGCATTTACATTCCTGTAAATCTTATCAAAGTCGGTGTAATACTTATAACCGGCTATGGCGGAACGAAAGCCAGCCAACCAAGTCATAAAATCTCTCATACTTATACGTTAACTACATTAGAAATCATCAATTCAGAGATGGATCCACGGCCGGAAGCGTCAGAGTTAATCATTCTGGAGGCGGATACTCTCTTAATGAAGAAGTTTTGATATATGGTGTCGAAGAAATTCTCCTTGGGATTCACGTCTTTCGGGTCAGAGTTGCTGGCGACAAAGAGCGCCTTTTCCTTGCTTATTTGGTCACAGAAGTCACGAAGACGGAGTTGCTCATCATCATTGAAGCCCTCTTTTGCGTAGGAAGTGAATGAGGAAGTTTCAGTGATGGGTTTGTACGGAGGATCAAAATAGAACAATGTGTCAGGACCGGCGAAACGACCGGTCTCAGAAAAGTCACCGCAAAGGATTTCGACTCTCTGGAGAATCGAAGAGCAAGCTCTAAGATTGGCAGCATCGCAAATACGAGGATTGGCATATTTTCCGTGAGGAACGTTGAATTCGCCTTTGGAATTAACCCTATAAAGGCCATTGAAGCATGTTCTATTGAGGAAAATGAAGAGAGCTGCCGTCTCTACCGGAGTTGTCTGTTTCGTATTGAAACGGACTCTTTTCTCAAGGAAATACGCTTTGCGCTCTTCTGCGCCGAGGGGGATATACTCCTCTTGGATATGAGCAAGTCCCGCGATTAACTCTTCCACGTTCTCCTTAATAACACGATAGGTGCAAATGAGTTCCGGGTTTATGTCGTTGATAACAGCTTTCTCAATGTTGGGATACTCCTGAAGAATCCAAAACAAAACAGCACCACCTCCAACAAACGGCTCCACATACGTAACGTGCTGACGGGATGCGAAATCACGAGGAAGCGATTTACTAACCTCATCCAGCAACTGTGTCTTCCCTCCAACCCATTTGATGAACGGCCGAGCTTGTGTTATGTCTTCGAACGACTTCATAAGCAATTCATATTTGCACAAACTTTAAATTTGCAGCGTAGTTTTCTGCACCAAGGTTCATAATTACAAAATTAGTAAATTCATACTGACAACAAAAGAAATCCATAGACTTTCTTTTTATCTCACTTCAGACGACTTTTCGAAAAAGTATCTAGTGGTCCTATTAAGAATGGTGAAACATATTGCGTATAGCCAAAGGCTTCTCCTATTTTAATTACTTCAGGCTCGGGGATGCTTATTGGTTGTAAGCACTTTTCTTCATAATCAACCCTATAATTTCCCTCATTGAACGCCTTCCAGTGCGACTTTATTGCATCTAGATATTTTTTGTCTCGTGCACCCTTACAGTAAACACATTTAGAGGTTTGATACTGCGAGAATCCTAAAACCGATTGGTATTTGTCGGCTTTCCTATCCTGTCCCGTCTCCAAAAAGACAAAATACAATTCTGCACTCCTGCATATATCAACGGTATCTTTCAATTTGAGCATTTTTTCTACATCTCGCTTGAACTCGGAGCAGTAGAACGAAGGTTCTGGTCTGGCGATAGAATGGGCTTTGAACTCAATTAATGCTATTACCTTCTTTACCTTCTCTCGATTATCGTCCATTTCTAAGATAGCTAAATCTACTCTGCACTCGCGATGTTCTTCCGGAGACCACTCCCTGCGTACAACAAACCTATCCCCATATTTTTTGTCTTAGGTAATGGCCAAATGTAATTTCCAAGCAATCTTGTCTCGAATCTGTTGCTCGTTTTTACAATGAGCGCTATAATAAGCAAGCTCGTTAGGTTCAAAATAGTCAGGAATCCTATTCAATAGTTCCTGTAATTGATTTTTGATATAGATATTTTCCATAACTGTGCATTGTGGTTTAAATCGATCAACTGCTAACAATCTCTATTCCGGTTTAGGAAGACCAGGATAGTAGCGCCAATCGTACTCTATTTCCATAGTCGTCAAGACGACATATTTCCAATAATCCTTGAAGAAACTGGGCGTGTACTTTGCCATTTCCAGGCGGTGCTCAATCGGTTCCGGGTTCTCGCCATAGATGTCAGTAAATTCTGCACTTTTTTCATCGACCAGATTGCCGTCATCATTCGGCTCAAGCATATAGAATACGGTGCCGACACGAGTGATGCTCTCACATTCTTCAGGATAAATGCAGTGATTGTCCAGAACAAAGGCATAGCGGAACTGTTCCGGATTCTCCTCCGAGCCCAGCGTGGTCAACGGGAAATCATACTCGGCGCCGTGGAATTTGATATGGCAAACATCGCCCGTGAAGATTTTCTCACCTTTTGAATCTTCGTACGGAGTCTCGACACCGGCAAAAAGTGCCCTATGGGCATATCCTCTCCCCTCACACTCATCGTGGAAGATTACGTCGACAATGTCGTCATTATGATTAGGAGCCCAGACATCGTCTAAGTCCCATACATAAAGAGTGTCAGCAAAGAAAAAGAAGTTCCCCATAGCCTTATAACCGAACTTGTCTTCATCAATGACATAGCGAATCAGGATATCCGGTTCATCCCAAGGGATGCCGGCACCAATCGTATACAGATGCTCCTCGCAAAGTCGTTGTAGCACTTCCATATTGATGACAGGAGGAGCAAGTTGCTTCATTCTTTCATTTGGCTCGACGTAGTATAGAAGCCGGGAAACCCATTCTTTTGGAAAAGAGACATTCGGTAACTTCATAGCCTCCGCAAAAAGCGGCGCCATATCCTTGTCTTTGAAGCCGGCAATACCACAGCCGATTCTGGTGAGAAGGAAACGGTTCATCGGATGCTGCCTGGCATATTCGATGAAATCGTCCACATAAGGTTTGATGTCGGACAGACTCCCGTGCATCGTCGGAATCGCGTAGCACCGCCCCTGCGGTCCCACTCCATTACCCCATTCTGCACCAAAATGGTCATAGGCATAGCGTGCAGCACCGCCCATATGCTGACCTTCAAGATTACTTCCGAAAACGAAAATCTCGCACTGAGAAAGTTCAGTGATTTGATTTGGGGCAAGTCTTTTTAGTTTTTTCTTCATAATAGTTGCGGTTTCGTGTACTTTTCATCCCTAGACCGGCGCCTGTGAGGTTTGCCGAGCCGATTGTACCATGGGTACAAAGAAAAAACATTATACTGCCAAAGTTAGGCAGAATGTTTGAAGCTTTGATACGAATATCTGATCAAATCGTACGTCTATTGGACAGAAGATGAACAATAATACGAGATTTTTTGTACCTTTAGAGGTCCTTTCAACCAAAGAGAAAAATGACAGTTAAGAAGAAAATTATTGCTTGGACGACGGTGGCGCTTCTGCTGCTTGCCGCCGCATTCTTTTATTTCAAGTTCTACTATGTCTTCGGCGAGGGCGTGAAGGCCGGAGAGCTCAATTTTGTGGTTTACAAGGGATATGTCTGGAAAACCTACGAGGGCAGGGCCATTCAGGCAGGCTTCCAGAAAGGCAGCCGGGGCGCCACCACAGCAATCCAGTCCTACGAATTCGACTTCTCCGTTGAAGACGAGGCGATTGCCGACACCCTGATGCGTTGCAGCGGAAGAAACGTCCAGCTCCACTACCGCGAATATCTCGGCGCCCTTCCGTGGCGAGGCCAGCAGAAATACATAGTTGACCGCATCCTCTCCGTTGAGTAGGTGGCTATATTCTATAGTGATTTGACAAAATCCAAACTGAGGCCAACACATTCAGCTATCACCCCCGGTGCGACTCCAGCCTTGAGCAAATTCTTGGCGGTTTCAATCTGGGTCATCTTCTTTCCTTCTTCCAGTCCTTCAGCACGCCCTTCTTTTCGACCATTGTTGAAGCCGTTCTGCACAGCATATTCGCGCTGTGCAATTATGTCACGTTCGCGCATCATATTCAGTTCGTAATTAAGTTTCTTGTTTTCCGGAAAGGCGGCAATCCGACAGGCATCGAGCAACTTCTCGAAAAACGGCTCCGACCGCATCTCTTCCGGTATCCCTGTCAGCGAGCTGATGTTCCGAAAAAGGTAGAGGAGTTGGTCGAGTTCGCCCGTGCATTCGTCAAGCCTTTTAGTAAACCGTTCCAATTCCACAAAGATAATTGAAATTGTCGGAGATGCAATCTCTCCCGTCCGTTTTTCCGTAAAAACATAATTGGAAATGAGTTCGTTAGTGTCCCACATTTCCGGTTTCTCGTGCGAAAGACTATAATTGAGGAAGCCTATGGAATAGACGGGTTTGAGTTTCGAGTATTTATCCTTCTCGTTCAGACTGATGTGATATGTCCCCGCGGCATAATAGACGCAGCGTTGGAAAAATGCCGCCTCTGCGCTTCTCTGGAACTCCACGATAAACCTCTCTCCGTTCATTCCCTCGCAGATGATGTCAAATTGCGTCTTTTTGCCCTCCGGCGTGTCCTTTCCCTGCTCTCTGTCGAGATATTTTTTGATGTCCTGCACCTTCGCTTCCTCCGGCAAGATGTAGTTCAACAGTCTGACCAGCAGCCATTTATTGGCTTCATCTGCAAAAACGGCCTTGAATCCAGCATCGTAGGTCAAATCGACGAAAATTTCTTCTTTCTCTTGAATTGTTGTGTCCATAAAAATGTGCGTTTTTAGTTATGTGGCAAAGGAAAGAAGAACTATCCGTTGAATGAAATATTCAACGGATAAAGTGAGAAATCGCCGTCCAAGGCTCGTTAAATCCAGATTTTTGAAATGAGTTTTCCAAAAGTTTGCGCAAACTCTGAGAGTAAAAACAGCTTCGCAAACGCCCTATCTCACTGAAAAACACATCGAAAAGGACATAGCCTCCGCAGTTAGCCGTTTACTCCCCCAAAATGCAACAAATAGCGTTTTTTCAATTCGTCACCTAAAATTTGCATAGCCGCAGACAAAAGGATAAATCGTGTAGATGCTCTTTCCACGGGAACTATTTGACAATATGTTGTGAATTGCTTTCAAATTCTTTATCTTTGACACGCTGAAACCACAATAGAGGAATCAAATTCCAAGAAATAAATGATTATGAAAAAAGTTATAATATCTATGCTTCTCAGCCTTTGTCTCGGCTGGGGTCTGAGCGCTCAACCTGGGGTTTTTGCTGTGAGGGAGGCACAAACGGGACGGGACCTTACTATGGAGGAGGCCGTGTCGGGGAAAGATTTGCGGACCCGGTTTCCGCGATTTGAATGGATGGCAGGCGGGAATAAGACGAAACGAGCTGTCAGTGAGCGGATTGATGGGATTTCACAGATTCGTTTGGATGGGAAGGTGATTGTTCGGGCAGAGAATCAGGGGATTGTCTATGGAGAGACTGTCAGCCGCAACGAATTCGGAATCGACGGCGGTCTTTTCTGGTCACCGGACAGTCTGAAACTCGCTTTTTACCGCAAGGACGAAACTGCGGTCACCGACTTCCCTCTTCTGGACATCACCACCCGGACAGGAACGCTCACGAGCATAAAATATCCTATGGCAGGAATGAGCTCGGAAAAGATAAGTCTCGGAGTATATGACCTTTGCAGCGAAAAGACAGTCTATATGGATGTCACGGATTTCACGGAGGAACGCTATCTCAGCAACATCAGCTGGACTCCGGATTCCGGGAGCATATTGATTCAAGTGCTCTCCAGAAGCCAGAAAGAGATGCACTTCAACCGCTACGACGCTTCAAGCGGAGAATTTCTCGGGACAATTTTCAGCGAAACAGACGAAAAATATGTTGAGCCTTCAGACCCGGTCTTTTTCATAAAGGACAGCAAGGCTCCCCTGGGACACTCTTCCACACAATTTATCTACCGCACAAACAACCGCGACGGATTCCGCAATCTCTACCTCTGCGACCTCGGGGGCAAAGTGGAGCGTCTGACAAAAGTTGATGCAGACGTCGAGTATATCGCCAACGACGGGAAATGGGTTTACTACTATTCCTACGAGGTCAGTCCGATCGAAAGACATGTCTTCAGAACACCGCTTCGCAGGGACAGAAAGGGCAGGTTCAGCTTACCGGCAGGATTCAGCTCCCAGAGACTTACATCCGAGCCGGGTTGGCACAAGATTTTGAAGATGGAGCAGGATTGCAGCGCATTTTACGAAATGTACAGCAGTCTTGATGTTCCTCCGACAGTGCAGAAATGCAGTACGACGGGCAAAATCGGGAAAGACGGCAGGTTCAACGGGGCGAAGGAAGTGCTTTTCCGCGCCGAAGACAGCACCCGGCCATTCGGATTCTGTGAAATAGACCTCGGCACAGTAAAAAGCGCGGACGGACAGTTCGACAACTACTACAGGCTTCTGAAACCCAAAGACTTCGACCCAGGGAAAAAATATCCTGTCATAGTCTATGTCTATGGCGGCCCTCACTCCCAGATGGTCAACAACTTTTGGCTCGGGGGGCTGCGCTACTGGGAAATGCTGATGGCTCAGAAAGGCTATCTTGTTTATGTTCAAGACAATCGCGGCACGTCCTACCGGGGAGCGGAGTTTGAAAAAGCAATCTGGAGAAACTGTGGAAAAGCAGAGATGGCAGACCAGATGGAAGGAATCAAGATGCTGAAAAGCCTCCCCTATGTCGATGGCGAGCGAATCGGCGTACACGGCTGGAGTTACGGCGGATTTATGACCATATCGCTGATGACGACATATCCCGAAGTATTCAAAGTCGGTGTCGCAGGAGGACCGGTGATTGACTGGAAATGGTATGAGGTGATGTATGGCGAAAGGTATATGGACAATCCTGCCGAAAATCCGGAAGGTTACGAAAGCACAAGTCTGATTACAAAAGCGGCTAATCTCAAGGGCAAACTGCTAATCTGTCAGGGGGCAATCGACGACACAGTGGTCTGGGAACACAGCCTCAGCTTCATCCAACGCTGCATCGACCTCGAAATCCCTGTTGATTACTTCCCCTATCCTACGGCCAAACACAATGTCTTCGGGCGCAACCGCATCCACCTGATGGACAAAGTGACGACCTACTTCGACGACTATCTGTAGTCATTACAAGAGGACATAATAAGGGCTGGCAAAGAAATCCTTTACCAGCCCTTTGCTCTATCAGCTGAGAAAGGAGAAACGACTACATCCTCTCCGGAAGTTTGATGCCCAGAATATCCATGGCCTTTGTGAGGACACGCGCAATCAGTTCGATAAGCTGGAGGCGGAAGGCAAGGACAGCCTTGTTTTCCTCACGCAGAATCGGGGTGTCGTGATAGTACTGGTTGAACTCCTTGGCAAGCTCGTATGCGTAGTTCGCCACAATTGCAGGAGAGTGAGCCTCGCCGGCTTCCGCAATCTTGTTCGGGAAGTTGTTGAGGATCTTGATGATCCTGACTTCCTTCGGGTTCAATTCAACATTCTCGGAAACGGAAGTCCAGTCGATGCCCTGGGCTTGGGCCTTGCGGAGAATGGACTTGATTCTGGCGTGGGTGTATTGGATGAACGGGCCCGTGTTGCCGTTGAAGTCGATGCTCTCCTTAGGGTCGAAAAGCATTGTCTTGCGAGGGTCAACCTTGATTATGAAGTACTTGAGCGCTCCGAGAGAAAGCATTCTGAAAAGTTCGTCCTGCTCCGCCTCTGACATATCGTCAAGTTTTCCAAGTTCGAGGGAAGTCTCCTTCGCGGTGTTGTACATCTTCTCGAGAAGGTCGTCCGCATCCACAACTGTTCCTTCGCGGGATTTCATTTTTCCTTCCGGAAGTTCCACCATACCATAGGAAAGGTGGTAGATGTTGTCGGACCAGTCGAAACCGAGTTTCTTGAGTATGAGTTTGAGCACCTGGAAATGATAGTTCTGCTCGTTGCCGACCACATAGATGAGTTCGTCAAGACTATACTCCTCGAAACGGCGCTCTGCCGTGCCGAGATCCTGGGTCATATAAACCGAAGTGCCGTCGCTACGCAAAAGAAGTTTCTGGTCGAGTCCGTCGGCAGTGAGGTCACACCAGACTGAGCCGTCTTCGTGTCTTTCGAAAACGCCCATCTCCAGTCCCTTCTGCACCAGGGCCTTGCCGAGCAGATAGGTCTGAGACTCGTAATATATTCTGTCAAAAGAGATTCCAAGGTCGGCATAAGTCTTGTTGAAGCCGTCATACACCCAAGAATTCATCTTCTCCCAAAGAGCGCGGACTTCCGGGTCTCCCTGCTCCCATTTGAGCAGCATTTCTTGAGCCTCCTTCAAACTCGGAGCATTCTTTTCGGCCTCCTCCTTCGACATTCCGCCGGCGACAAGTTCTTCCACCTCTTTCTTGTAGATGTCGTTGAAAGCCACATAGCAGTCACCCACGAGGTGGTCTCCCTTCTTGCCGGAGATCTCTGGAGTCTCACCGTTTGCGGTCTTCAGCCATGCAAGCATTGACTTGCAGATGTGTATTCCTCTATCGTTCACAAGATTGACCTTCAGAACCTTATGACCGTTCGCCTCAAGAAGGCGGGAAACGGACCATCCGAGAAGATTGTTGCGCACATGACCGAGGTGAAGAGGCTTGTTGGTGTTCGGTGACGAGAATTCGACCATAATGGTCTTTCCGGTTGCCGGAAGCTGGCCAAAATCCTCATTCCTAAACGCCTCGGCAAACACCTCGTTCCAATAAACGTTTGAAAGCGAAATATTCAGAAACCCCTTCACGGTGTTGTATCCGCCGACTTCGGGAACATTCTCGAGCATCCACTGCCCAATCGCATTGCCGGTAGCCTCCGGCGCAAGGTGAGACATTTTCAAAAGCGGAAACACAACAAGAGTGTAGTCTCCGTCAAACTCCTTTCTCGTAATCTGCACCTGCAGGAGCGATGCATCAACCTCAGCGCCCCACAACTGCCTGACCGCCTCAGCCGCGCTGCCGGCGATAAGTTTTTCCGGTGTCAAAATCATTATATAAGTATATTATTTACAAAACAAACTCACCTCATCCATAAAGCCGACATGCAGTCCGCCCGTTGAACGAAGTGAGAAACATTCAAAATTATCCGAGATAGCCTTTCAGAAGCTTGCTGCGGGAATTGTTCTTGAGCTTGCGGATGGCCTTTTCCTTAATCTGACGCACACGCTCGCGTGTGAGGCCGAAGCGCTCGCCGATTTCCTCAAGGGTCATCTCCTGGCATCCTATGCCGAAGAATGACTTGATGATTTCACGCTCACGCGGCGCAAGAGTAGAAAGCGCACGCTCGATTTCCTTGTTGAGCGACTCGTTCACAAGTCCACGGTCGGCATTCGGGGAATCCGGGTTAATAAGCACGTCAAGCAGGCTATTGTCCTCGCCCTCGACGAACGGAGCGTCAACGGAGACATGACGACCGGACACGCGCATCGTATCGGCAATCTTGTCCTTCGGAACGTCAATCATCTCCGCAAGTTCCTCGTTGGACGGCTGTCTCTCATTTTCCTGCTCGAACTTCTGGAGAGCCTTGTTGATTTTGTTCAGAGAGCCCACCTGGTTAAGAGGAAGGCGCACGATTCTCGACTGCTCGGCAAGAGCCTGGAGAATTGACTGACGAATCCACCATACGGCGTACGAAATGAACTTAAAGCCTCTTGTCTCATCGAATTTCTCTGCCGCCTTGATAAGCCCAAGGTTACCCTCGTTAATAAGGTCCGGGAGACTGAGACCCTGGTTCTGGTATTGTTTTGCCACAGAAACGACAAACCTAAGGTTCGCTCTGGTAAGTTTTTCAAGGGCAGCCTGGTCGCCTTTCCTGATTCGCTGCGCAAGTTCAACCTCCTCCTCTACTGTAATCAAATCTTCCTTACCGATCTCCTGGAGGTACTTGTCGAGCGAGGCCGACTCTCGGTTAGTAATTGATTTTGTAATCTTTAGCTGTCTCATCTGTTACGATTATTTAAACACCACATCGAAAGACAGTTCTGAGCCGTCACGGATAACCTTGACGGCAGTCTTCTCGCCCGGATGGAAACTATTCACAGCTTCCTGAACCGAAGCGGAGCCCGTAATCTTCACATTGCCGATTTCAACGAGAACGTCGCCCACCTTCAGGCCGGCATTCTCCGCAGCACTGCCTTTCACCACATCTGCTATATATACGCCGTTTACTGACGAAAGTTTCAAATTCCTTGCAATTTCCTCATCCACCGGGGCCATTGAAATGCCGAGCATGGCGCGGTGAACCGTTCCGTAGTCCATAAGGTCGTCTGTGATACGCTTGACGATGTTGGAAGGAACTGCGAAAGAATAACCCGCGTATGATCCTGTCTGTGAAATGATTGCCGTATTCACGCCCACAAGCTGTCCTTCCTTGTTCACGAGTGCGCCGCCACTGTTTCCGGGATTCACCGCAGCATCTGTCTGGATGAATGATTCAATCTTAAACTCGCCGGAATAGTTAGGCATCGTGCGTCCCTTGGCGCTGACAATTCCGGCCGTGATGGTCGAACGGAGGTCATACGGACTACCTATCGCAATCACCCACTCGCCGAGACGGAGCTTGTCCGAATCCGCAAGAGGGATGACAGGGAGCCCGTGCTCTTCAATCTTGATAAGGGCGACATCCGTGGCCGGGTCGGTGCCGACGAGTTTCGCAGGATAGGTGTGATTGTCGTTCAGCGTGACCTCAATCGACTTGGCGCCGGCAATCACATGGTTGTTCGTCACGATGTAGCCGTCCTCGCGGATGATGACTCCGGAGCCGCTGCCCTGGACCTCACGGGAATGAGGGATGCCCTCATAGCCGAAGAAGAAGCGGAAGAGCGGACCGGCGTTGCTCACGACCTGCTGGGTGGCTGTAACCCTGACATAGACCACGGCATCGACGCAGGTTTCTGCCGCGAATGTAAAGTCCGGCCAATTATCGTTCGAGAGATCCACAGTCCTGAACTTGACATCAGACTCGGCTACAGTCGCCTGCCGGGCCGGTTCCTCTGAATTTCCACTGCACTTTACGACGATAAAGGCCGCCACAGCCCCACACAGGGCAGAAATAATGGCATATAATATTCCTTTTTTCATATTGTTATATTTTATATTTTCGTACATCAGGGCACAACGGAGTCTCGCACCGTAGCGCCTGCACATCGTCGCATACTACAATAATCGTACAAAGTGAAGTTCCTTTTGGCCATTTTCTTTCATTTTGTCAGTCAAAATGGATTTTTCTGAAGTTTTTTGGCTATATTTGTCAGTTATATGTGCCTTGCACGTTCCACACCGATTGACATCGTGACAGCACATGGACATAAATACGACAAACAAATTTTTAACGACATGGATTTCATCATATCAAGTTCTGACCTGCAGAAGGCGGTCATGGCCGTTTCAAAGGCAATTCCAACGAAATCGGCTCTCCCAATTCTCGAGGACTTCCTCTTCGAACTCGACTCCAAAGTCCTGCGGATTACGGCCTCCGACTCCGAACTCACTCTGAGAACGGAAGTTGAACCGGAAGGTATCACCGAGACAGGACGGATGACAGTGCCGGCAAAACACCTTATGGACTTGCTCAAGGAACTTCCGGATCAGCCTCTGACAATCAAGACCGTAGGAGACAGCGCATTCGAGTGCAGTTGGGCAAGCGGTGCATCTACTCTCCCCTACAGGCCGGCCGATGACTACCCTCAGATTACAGGCACGGACGAGACGGCTGTAAAGCTTACATTTCCGGCACAGTCGCTCGTGGAAGGCATCACAAGCACAATCTACGCCACGGCCGACGATGAAATCCGTCCCGCGATGAACGGCATATTCTTCGACATCGACACCGCATCCACAACACTTGTGGCATCAGACGCGCACAAGCTCATCTGCTACACGGCAAAGGATGTCAAGGCATCGGAGAAGGCCTCGTTCATCCTCCACAAGAAACCTGCGTCCATCCTCAAGACCATTATCGGGAAGGACGTAGACGAGGTTGAAATCTCTTTTGACGCGAAGAATGCCGAATTCAAGTTCGGACAGACCATAGTCATCTGCCGTCTGATTGTCGGGAAATATCCGAAATACCGCGAGGTCATCCCGCAGAACAACTCAAACGTGCTCAAGATTGACAGAGTGCAATTCCTCAACACCATCAGGCGTGTGTCCGTCTGCGCTAACAGGGCGTCCAACCACGTGAAGTTCGACCTCTCGGAGGGAGCCATAGAGGTTTCGGCCCAGGATCTCGGATTCTCGATTGCAGCCCACGAGAAGATTGCCTGCGACTACGAGGGCGCACCTCTCACCATCGGGTTCAAGTCTCCGTTCTTGATTGAGATTCTCTCTAACTTCAGCTGTGGCGAACTTGAGATGAGATTCTTGGATGATAAGCGGGCTGCGCTTATTCAGCCTGGGGAGAATGAGGCGGAACGCGAGAAGCTTTGCGGCATTATTATGCCTATAATGATTGCGTAATTGCCTAAAACGGCCATCTGCGGCGTTGGACTTCGATAATTTTTGATAAATGAAACTTAATTTGGAGAAACCGGTCGTTTTCTTTGACATTGAGAGCACCGGATTGAATATACCGACGGACTCGATCATCGAGCTCTGCTTCGTGAAGGTCTTTCCCGACGGAGAAAGGCGTGTAAAGACATGGCGGGTCTGCCCGTGGGACTATGTGAACAACTGCCAGAGGCCGATTGATCCGAGTGCGATGGCCGTGCATGGAATCACAAATGAGGAACTCAAGGACGAGCCGAAGTTCTGGGAAATTGTCGACGAGGTAGTAGAGTGGCTGAAAGACTCCGAGCTCGGCGGCTACAACTCGCAAAAGTTTGACCTCCCTATGCTTGCGGAGGAAATCGAAAGGACACGCTGCTATAGGCACAAGTCTTTCGACCTCGACCTGCATTCGAAGAAAATGATTGACGCCCAGCTGATTTATTTCGCCTATGAGCCGCGTAATCTCAAGGCTGCCCACCGATTCTACTGCGGTTGCGACTTCGAGAACGCACATGCCGCGGAAGCCGATGTGCTGGCGACGGTTGAAGTGGTGGAGGCGCAGCTTGACAAATACTCGACAGTCGACCCGGACAAGGGCTTCCCGGTGCTGAAGAACGATCTCAATGCCCTCGCCGGATTCGTCAAGAACAGGTATGTAGACTTCGCCGGACGGCTCATTCTAAATGATAAGGGAGTCGTGGAGGTGAATTTCGGAAAATACAAGGGCAAGCCGGCAAAATGGGTCTACGAAAACGATCCGTCCTATTTCAGTTGGATTGACCGCGGTGACTTCATGCTCGACACCAAACATCAGTTTGCAAGACTGAAGGAGCAGTTCGAGAAAGAGAGACGCGAGGCGTCAAAGAAACCTCTCAGTGAAAGCGAGACAGCTTCTGCGGCAGCTGCACTCCAGGAGAGGTTCGGCACAGGAAAGTTATTTTAGAGCCATGAATATCATAGTCAAACCGATGGAAGGGCTCTGCACATGCAGGCCTGACACAACATGGGAGCGCGAGAACAAGGACATCTATGCAATCCCAGCCGTAGAAGGCTACAGGTTCACCCCCGTACTCTTCGTGAGAGTGAGCAAGGCCGGTAAATGCATCGGCTACAAGTTCGCGGATCGCTACTATGACGGATTCAACTTCGGAGTCCTGCTCTACGGCGGCATACGTCCAGGCGCCGCCGTTGATGGAAATGCCCTGGAGACCGAGACTGTAGATGCTTCCTCTGCGAAGAGTGAACTGACTTGGTCCGCATGTCTCGACCATAGTTCAATACTCCCCTTCCCGCTCTACAATCCCCTCGTGCTCGACAACGATGAAAACGAATTTGTGCTGCGAAAAAACGGGAAAGTCATCTTCAGCACCGTGGAAGGCAGCCGAGAGATGGTCGAGAACGCCATTGCTGAGGTGTCGGAAGTCGTTTCGCTCAGAATCGGTGACATAGTAGCAGTTGAGCTGCAGGAGCCCCTGCTGTTGGTTGAAAGGATTCCTGAGGAAAATGCGGAACAAGATTGTCTGCTGACAGGAGATTTTTTGGAAACAGAGACGTTTCGCCACCAGATATATTTCTGACGTGGCGAAGAATCTTTTTCATCCACATCTCAAAGTTCTTCAGAAGTGTGGATTTAAAATAAGATGATGTAGGTTATTTTTTGAAGGTTTATACAAGAAAGGTCGCCGAAAAATCAGCGACCTTTCTTTTTGCTTGTTTAGCGACTTACTTTGAAGCTTCAACTGAAACCTTGCGGAATTCTTTAAGATCCTTCATAAGTTCCAAAGCGTTCTTACGTGCACGTGCGCCGGCAGCCTTGTTTCCCTTAACTACCTGTGCCTCAGCATTTGCCTGAAATTCTGCGATTTCAGCATTGATTTTAGCTACGAGCTCTTTCATGTTATTTAATTTTAAATTAGTAATTGAAACTTCTTTCAAAAACGCTGCAAGATAGACAGAAAAACACTAACTTGCAAGTATTAAAGGCATATTTTTCTCAATCTGCGCGCATTTTTTGCATTTTAGAAGCAAATTAACGACATTTGCACTAACAAAATTCAAGTTATTTTATGAAAATTTCTCCGAAATTCAAACTCCGCTCCATCGTGGGGCAGAATGTCATCATAATGCAGGGCAAATACGGCGGCGATATGACCAAAATCATATCACTCAACGACAGTTCAGTCTTCCTTTGGAACAAATTCCACGAGGCTGAATTTACAATCGACGATGTCGCTGCTGCCCTTGTCGAAGAATACGAAATTGATGAGAATCTCGCACGTAAAGACGCCCAGGCGTGGTGCGACAAGATTGCGGAATGTGGACTTCTGGAAAAAGAAGAAGATGAGCCTCTCCTTAGCAACGGAAAGAACGAATAAGAAGACGCCTATGCCTGTAAAACTTTCAATTGCGGACTTTGTCTTCAAATTCGAAGGACAGAATCTTTGCGATTTCATCGGGGCAATGCCTTTTTTCCAACCCTTCGTTACAGAATCATCAACAGAAAACGACTTCACTGTCTCCGAAGAACTTGACGAAAGGGAGGTTACCCGTCTTAGAGAGAACTGCAATGGTGTGGAGCCCTATTTTCAGGTAGATTTCGAAGATATTGACTGTCAATTCTATAGGATAGGAAATGAATTAATTTTCCACACCCACGAGGAACATTCGGGAAAGGAACTCTGGGAAATTTGGGAAATCGGCTCAGACATCGTCAGGACATCCATAGTGAGAGCGACGGCGACAATGTATCGCTATGCGCTTTGGACGGCCGTGAACTTCCTGACCTGTATGCACAAATGCCTTGCGATTCATTGCTCGGCCAATGTTTTCGACGGACAGACCGCCATATTTCTCGGCGAATCAGGAACCGGAAAGAGCACTCACACCAGACTCCTCCGCGAAAGATACCCCGACTCGTTCCTTTTGAACGATGACAGTCCTTTCATCAGAGTGCTCGAGGATGGAAAAGTTATGGTCTACGGAGCACCTTGGAGTGGAAAAACGCCTTGCTACAAGGCTGAGGCCTATCCTCTTCGTGCAATAGTGCGCCTTAGCCAGGCTCCATACAACAAGATTCAACGCTTGAATCCAATCAAAGCAATAGGGGCATTGCTTCCTTCTGCTCCTCCTGTACTGAACTACACAGAAGAAACCTCAGACGCAGTCTGCAACTATATTTCTGATGTTTTGGCTGAAGTTCCGGCTTGGGCGATGGAATGCCTCCCGAACATTGAGGCGGCGGAACTCTCTCACGATACAATTCTGTGAGCCAGCTATGGGAGTCGAACCCACGACCTTCGCGTTACGAATGCGATGCTCTACCAACTAAGCTAAACTGGCTTTGACCTCAATCTATGGGCTCCTGCCCGAAGAAAGGACTGCAAAGATAGTAAATTTCTGAATATTGCACAAGATTTCTTTACAATTATGGGAAAGGAAAGATTCTGTGACATACTGATTGTCGGCGGTGGAGCGGCGGGGCTCATGGCTGCCATCGGAGCGTGTTCGGGCAACGATTCTGCAGAAAACTCAGCATCGCGGCCCAAGGTAGTCGTTCTGGAAAAAATGCCGAAAGTGGGCCGCAAAATAATGATTAGCGGGAAAGGACGCTGCAATTTTACGAATATGTCGCAGTGGGACGAGTTTTCGAAGCATGTGCATCCGAAAGCTGATTTCCTCAAGCCGGCATTCTTCACGCTCCCGCCTCAAAAGATGATGCAACTGGTCGAAGACAGAGGCTGTCCCTGCGTGGTGGAAAGGGGCGAGAGAGTATTCCCGCAATCCCACAAATCCACGGATGTCGTCGACACATTGTTTTTTCTTGCGAAGGACAGCGGTGCAGAGATTGTGACAGACTGCGAAGTGGCTGATGTAGACCGCAATGCCGATGGAGAATTTATTGTCTCAACCACCCGGGGTAAATTCATTTCGAGCAAACTCATAATCACCACCGGAGGACTCTCCTACCCTGCTACAGGCTCATCCGGAGACGGCTACCGTTGGGCGCGGGAGTTCGGACACAAGATTGAAACTTGTTTTCCCTCACTGACCGCATTAGTTCCCAAAGGATATAAGACTGACAATAGCAGAGCATCTGAAATGCCTGAGGAAGAAACATTTGCGCTTCCAACATCCGGAGAATACAGAGAACTGAAAGGGCATATCGACAGGTCCACTCCGCTCACGGAATGGGGACGTATGCTTGCAGGAATACAGCTTAAAAATGTCCGGCTCTCTATTGAGACTGATGGAAATATCACGGATTCCGAATTCGGGGACATGGACTTCACAGACGGGGGTATCGAGGGTCCGATTGGGTTCAAACTCAGTCGCAAGGCGGTGAAGGCAGTGCTTAACGGTGCGAAGCTTGCCGCCCATATCGATTTGAAACCGGCTGTGGAATCTCAGCAGCTGGAACGCCGTATTGACGAGCTTTGGAAGGAAATCAGCGATGACAAACGCAGCTATGTGGTCATTCGCGGAAAACGGGCTCTGCGTCCCTACAAGGAACGTTTCGCAGTGCTTCTTTCCAAACTTCTGCCAAAGGAACTGATTCGCCCATTTGTTGCTTCTAATCCTCCGCTTGACAGCCGCAGCGTCGGCAAGGCTCTGAAAGACTGGAGATTGCCTATTGCGGGATATGTCGGATATGAGAGATGTGTCATCACTGCCGGAGGTATTTCGCTGGACGAGGTGAATAAAAAAACACTGGAGTCAAAATTGACTCCAGGTCTTTTCTTTGCAGGTGAGCTGCTTAATCTTGATGCTGATACAGGCGGGTATAACTTGCAGATAGCTTTTTGCACCGGCTACCTTGCAGGGGGAGGGGCGAAGAAATAGCGGCCTGCTTCGTTGGGCGGCTTGATGAAATCCTCACAACCGACAGGTTGCTGCGGTATTCATCTTCACCGTCCGCCTTGCATCCCATCTATTTCTTCGCCCCTCCTGCTCTGGTGCTTCAAAGAAATGACTGTTTGCTTGCATCATATCTGTTTCTTCATCCCCTCCGGCTCTGGTGCTTGCCAAGAAATGACGACCTGCTTCGCGTTGCGTGTCCGAAATAGGAGGGGATGAAATTCTAGAACAACTGGTCTAGGACCTGGTTGTAAACATTCTCTGCGGTGAAGCCGAGTTTCTCGTCGAGCACTTTGTATGGGGCGGAGAAGCCGAAGCTCTCCAGGCCGAAGACTGTGCCGTTGGAGCCCACGAGTCCCTGAAGGGTGACAGGAAGTCCGGCTGTGAGGCCGAAAACATTCGCTCCTGCAGGAATCACCTCATCCTGATATTCCTCACTCTGACTGCGGAACAAGCCCTCAGACGGAGCCGAAACTATGCGGCAACGCACCCCCTTCCCGCGAAGAAGAGCCGCTCCTGCGACGAGAGTTGCAACCTCGGAACCCGAAGCCACAAGCACCACCTCATTTCCACCGAGCCCATAGTCCAGAAGTTTGTCGGAACCTGCAACGATGTACGCACCCTTCGCAACCTGAGAATAATCATTCGCCTCCGGAAGGCTCTTGATGTTCTGACGGGAAAGAATCAGCGCAGAAGGAGTCTTCACATTCTCCATCGCAAGTTTCCAAGCCTGAGTGGTTTCCTCCGAATCCGCAGGGCGAAGCACCAGCATAGAATTCTCGCCGTGGTGGTTCTTAAGTTTCTCCATCAGACGAATCTGCGCCTCCTGCTCAACAGGCTCGTGGGTAGGTCCGTCCTCCCCGACACGGAATGCATCGTGAGACCAGATGAACTTCACAGGCACCTCCATAAGGGCAGCCATTCTCACAGCAGGCTTCATATAATCCGAGAACACAAAGAATGTCGCACAGGCCGGAATGACACCTCCGTGAAGAGCCATTCCAATGCAGCAGCACGCCATCGTAAGTTCCGAAACACCAGCCTGAAGGAATGCACCCGAAAAATCTCCCGCCGTGAAGGCGTGTGTCTTCTTGAGAAATCCGTCGGTCTTGTCGGAATTCGAAAGGTCCGCTGATGAAACAATCATATTATCAACTTCCTGTGCGAGCGTTCCGAGCACAGTTGCAGAAGCTCCACGGGTGGAGTCGTCCCTCTTTTGCTGAATTGACCTCCAGTCCACTTCAGGAGCCTCACCCGAGAACCACTTCGCCTTCTTTGCGGCGAGTTCAGGATTTTCCGCAGCCCACTGAGCCTCAGCAGCCTTACGGGCAGCAACAATGCCCTTGAGTTCTTCGCGACGGGAAGAGTAGATTGCCTCAGTTTCAGGGAAAATCGCGAATGGATTCTCCACATCACCGCCCAGAGCCTTTATGGTGTTTGTATATGCCTCGCCTCCGAGAGGAGCACCGTGAGTGGCGCAGCAGTTTTCGTAGCTTGAGCCGTCAGCGCGAAGGGCTCCCTTGCCCATCACAGTGTTTCCGATGATGAGCACAGGCTGTCCCACAACCGTGAGAGCCTCGTCAAGGGCGGCACGAATCTGAACGACATCGTTACCGTCAATCTCAATCACCTTCCAGTTCCACGCGCGATATTTTGCAGCAACATCCTCATTGTCAACGGCAGCGGTCTCTGTCGAGAGCTGTATGCGGTTGGAGTCGTAGAACATCACCAAGTTGTCCAGTCCGAGAGTTCCCGCAATACGGCCCGAGCCCTGCGAAATCTCCTCCTGGATGCCTCCGTCCGAGATGTAGGCATAAATCCTCTGATTCATCACATCTCCAAGACGCGCCTTGAGGAACTTCGCGGCAATCGCAGCGCCAACTGCGAAAGTATGTCCCTGTCCGAGAGGTCCTGATGTGTTCTCAATTCCCCTTTCTACGCAGCGCTCCGGATGCCCCGGTGTCGGGCTGTCCCACTGGCGGAACTGAGCGAGTTCGTCCATCGTGAACTTGCCTGTGAAAGCCAGGGTGGAATAGAGCATTGTGCTCATATGTCCCGGGTCGAGGAAGAAACGGTCGCGTCCCTCCCAGAAAGGATTCTCAGGGTCATACACGAGGTACTCCGAATAGAGCACATTCATAAAGTCAGCACCACCCATAGCACCGCCCGGATGCCCTGACTTCGCCTTTTCAACCATAGAAGCCGCCAACACACGGATGTTGTCAGCGGCTCTATTCATATTCTTAACATCATTTTTCATGCTCAGAACGATTGTGCTATGGCAATGAAGTCATCAGCCTTGAGCGCAGCGCCTCCGATGAGACCGCCGTCGATGTCAGGCTGTGCGAAAAGCTCCTTCGCATTTGAAGGCTTGCAGCTTCCGCCATAAAGAATGGTGATGTCCTCGGCAAGGGCTCCGAACTTCTCAGCAAGCACCTTGCGCACGCATGCGTGGATTTCCTGAGCCTGCTCTGCAGTTGCAGTCTTACCTGTTCCGATGGCCCAAACCGGTTCGTAAGCCACGATGACCTTTGCCATTTCCTCGGCTGAGAGAGTATAGAGCACATTCTTAACCTGCTCAGTCACGACATCGAAGTGCTTTCCGGCCTCACGCTGCTCAAGGTTCTCACCGATGCAGAAGATAGGAGAAAGACCTGCAGCAAGTGCAAGGTGAATCTTGTCGACGAGCTTTGCATCAGTCTCACCGTAGTACTGACGACGCTCAGAGTGGCCGAGAATAGTGTATTCGCATCCGACAGAGGAGAGCATGCTCACAGAGACCTCGCCTGTGTAGGCGCCCTTTTCCTTGTCTGCGCAATTCTGTGCGGAAAGGCCTACTGCAGATCCTTTCACAACCTCTGCGACAGGTGCGAGATGCACGAACGGAGGTGCAATGATAAGTTTCACGTCTGCCGAAACCTCAGCCGACTTTGCAACAACTGCCTTTGCGAGCTCTACGCCCTCAGAAACCGTGGTGTTCATTTTCCAGTTTCCTGCAACGATGTGTTTTCTCATATTCTGAAATATTTAAATGTTGTACTTTCCCCGATTCACAGCCTCCCGAATCCGGGAATGCCAAATCCTTGCAAATTTACAAATCTGTTTTGAAAATATGAAGAAAAACAGCGGACATATCTCTTTTTCAAGAAATATGTCCGCCGCAAATCTTGCGCTCTCGGAAGAAGATTTATCTGGAAATATGCACGGACGGGGATCAGTATGTGAATCCGAGCCGCGTGAGACCGCCTCGAATATTTTCGTCGGACATAAAGAGATTCCAGCACAGTCCAGTCCGATAGTTCTCTATCATTATGATTTCAGGTCCCTGGTCTATCGCGAGATACGAGGATGCGAACCATTTTGAGGACGGCTTGAACGAATCCCGGAAACCGTACTGTCCCCAGAGCGAATCACCGAGAATATAATAGAAGAAACGAATCGCCGCCATGGACTCGTCCGGAGTATATGGGAGCGAAGATACTGCAGCCGTAGGGGCAATCACCCCTACATCGTTTGTCGGAGATGAGGCCGTGTAGCCGTTCGGAATGTCGCTCGCCGTGAGTCCCCAGCAATCCGCGGAATACCCCGTGTACATACGCGGATTATTCACGCAGTGTAAGTAATTTATCTTCGCGTGCGCACAGTTCTGCTCCCAATATGAGGCATATCTGTCCGAAAGATTGCGAGGGTCAAGCCCGAGAAAGGAATAGTGCGAGAAAAACAGCGGGCCTCCCTTCGCCTCTCCGAGCGGAAGCACGACATCATAGAATTTGTTTCCGTTCTGCATCGCCCCCTCACGCGCCCATCCCTTGTTGTAGGTCTCAGTCTTAATCGGGTAAGTCGGAGATGAAGCCGCGAGCACATAGACAATCAGTCCCTCGTTCCACCCGGTTATCTTCATGTTCATCTCCCAGCCGTAGTCCTGTGACCAGTGCCAATAGAGCGCATCGTTGCGCTCGAACCACGACCACTCCACCTCTTCGTAGAGCTTTTCGATGTCGTCGCACAGCTTTTTCTCAGCATCAGATGCATCCTTCATGAAATATGCGCGAGAAATCAGCAGTCCCTGCACAAGGAAGGCCGTCTCAACGAGATCCGCTCCGTTATCTTTGGGACTAAACGCGATGGCCTTCCCAGTAGAGCCGTTGAGCCAGTGGGGCCATGCACCATGGAAGCGCTCCGTCGATTCCGCCGAAAGAAAATCGACAATCTTTCTCAAATGGGAATATCCTTCCTCACGGGATATGAACCCGCGCTCCACGGCCACAGGAATTGCCCCTATGCCGAAGCCGCTGCCTCCAGAAGTCACCGTGTCACCGCTACCGAGGCGTTCGCGAGCAAGTCCGCTGACAGGGTGCGCATAATCGTAGAAATAGCCGAAAGCATGCTTCTGTACAAGTGTCAGCAGTTCGTCATCTGAAATTCTTTCAAACTTGTCGGTCATGTCATGCCACGGCTGCTCGACCGGGATTTCAGGCTCGGTGCCAGCCCCTCCGCTGGCGGAGTTGTCTTGCTTTGGCTTGCAGCATGAAAAAAGCGCCACACACATAAGTATGGAGAAAAGAAGACATCGTTTCATAAAAATATATTTTCAATTTGCAGTGCCGGCGGGTATCACTCCGCCGACACCAGTATTATAATCGCATTATTTCAGCAGCTTAGCCAAACTGATATAAAAGCATTGGCAGAGCAATCCGATTTTTTGCAGTTTGCCCTTAATTAAGGTTCTCAACCTCGGCATCATAGAGAGCCTTCACCTCCGCATCGGTAAGCGCACGGCTATAGACACGAAGCTCGTCCATATTGCCGGTAAATGACCCCATCCACTCGTCGTTTGAGCCGTCGACAACCTTAGGAAGCCATCCACCGATGATAATCTTGTCGGCATCAACAAACTTAAGATCTCCGAGAGCCACCTGATTGGCATTCTCATAACGCTTGATGATTCCCTCGTCCTTAGTCTTGTCAAGTGGGCAGACACCATTGACATACATCTTGAACTCCGACTTCGCATTGTCGTACTGAATTACATAGTGACTCCACTTGCCCGCAACAAATACCGGTTTCGCAACACCTACAAACTGGTTTTCCCACTCCACGCCGGCCTTGCGGAAAGTGTTCTTGAAATTCAGGGAATCAGCCGCTGCATCAAGACGGTCGCCAGAGACGGAAACATTCCCCCACGTGTGGTCAGCACCGGTAATCTGGAAATACATAGGAACAGGAGCCTGCTCGTAAGGAATAGCGGCCTGCTTGAGCCAGAAGGCCAGGCTGTAGCCCTTGAGGTCACGAATCACACTGCCCGCAGGAAGGTCATAGAGGAGATAGCCTCCCTCTGCCCCCTTGAGACCCTTGCCACGACGGCCTTCAGCGAAAGTGACCTTTTCGACCTTAGGGGTTATGTTCGCTATTTTCTCCACGCCATCCCCGTCAAACGGGAAGTAAGCCACGAGACTTTCTTTTGCAACTCCAGAAGGGTCGGTCTTGCCGTTGTCGGTGCCGTTGCCGTTGTTGTCGCTGTTGCATGAGGCGAGCGAAAGAGTGAACGCCGCCGCACAGGCAAAATAAAATAACTTTTTCATAATAACTTGAATAATAAATTGTTAATAATAGTGGTTTATATATTTAAACTACTTTTCAAAAATTCAGGCATCCGTAATAGTTCAGGAGCATCGATGAAAGCCTTTTCGCTTAGTAAGAATACCCGGCCGTGCGCTCCAGATTATTGTTCAGCTGAATCTGCGCCGATGGAACTGGAAAGACCTCATTCCGGCCAGCCTTGAAACCGCGCGGTCCAAGAACGGATGGTGCACGACCTGTTCTCACGAGGTCGAAGAAGCGGCTCTCCTCCATAGCGAACTCGGCGCGTCTCTCGTCATAAACAGCTTCGAGGGTCGCGGAGACAGAAGGCAACCCCGCACGTGAACGGACCTCATTGAGAGCCGAATCAGCGGTGTAGCCCGACTCCGTGCCCGAGGCCGCGCCGTTGAGCCTCGCTTCTGCGAACATAAGAAGCACGTCGGAGTAGCGGAGCAGGCGGACATTGTGGTCGAAGCCATATCCGTTGTAGGACCATTTGTTGTATGCCGAAGGAGTATAGACCTTTCCGTTATAGACAGGATTGGTGCACTTGTCGGAGATATAGTCCCCCTCCGGAGTAGTCGCGCCACGGTAGAGCAGAGTTGTCGCCATCCTCACGCTCTCCCCTCTTTCCGTCAGGAAGGCGATAAGAGCGTTGCTCGGGACATTGAAGCCCCAGCCCTGCATATTACTCGGGGTGTTGTTCCGCGGTCCCTGGACATACGCATACTCGATGTATGGGGCGGCGCCCGTCGATTGTCCGAGCGTCGATGACTGCACCTCCATCAGCGACTCGCGGGAATTTTCACCCTCAATTGAAAAGACTTCGCGGAATGAAGGGAGAAGGGTAAACCTGCCGGAGGCCATGACAGCATCGGTCTGCTTCGCGCATTCCTCCCAGTCCCCGTGATATAGCGCGGCCTTCGCCTTCAAGGCCATCGCCGTGTATTTCGTAAACCGCCCGCTCCATGAAGCGTCGTAGGAAGCGGGGATGTTCTCTATCGCATAGTCAAGATCATCGTATATGAACTTATAGACATCATCGACGGAAGACTGCTTCATGGAGGCAAGTTCATCGGAAGTCATCGTCCTGTCAATAAGAGGCACACGTCCAAAGCAACGCACAAGGTTGAAGTAGGCATAAGCCCGTATTATCCTAGCCTCTCCGGCACACTGTCGCGTATATTCCTTGTCGGAGTCCGTATTCATCTGCTCCTCGAACTTTGGCATCTGCTCAATCGCGAAGTTGGCGGCCGAGGCCATATTGTAGAACTCGACCCACACGCTGTTAATCAGGCTGTTGGACGGGGTGTAGGTAAAACGGTCCATCTCCTTTGCCTCCGGGCTGTCAGCATCGGTGCTGCCTTTGTCGGCGTCATCGGAGGTTATCTCAAAAAGGGCGATATAGTTGAAGGAATGACCTCCGCGAAGCGAGGCGTAAGCCGCGCTGACTGAACTGAATATGTTTTCGCTCTTGCCGTAGTCCGTCCCTGTCGAAGGCATGGTAGCCTCCGGACGGAAATCAAGGAACTTTGAGCACGAGGCCGTCATTGCACAGAAAAGAAGGACGGCTGTCATATATACATATATTCTTTTCATAACTCTCTAAAAATTAAGGTTCAGACCCAGAGTATAAATCGCCTGCATAGGATAGACGGAATTGTCGATCCCCGACTCTATCGGGCTTCCTCCGATTTCCGTAGTGTAGCCGTTGTAGCCGAAGATGGTTAGGGGACGTTGGGCGGAAAGATAGACACGCAGGTTCTTCATTCCTTTGATTTTGCGGAAGGTATATCCCGCTTGAATGTTCTGGATGCGGAAATATGACCCGTCCTCGACAAAAAATGTGTTCGCCTGCTGGATGAAGCTGGAGTTATATGCCTCAGGAGAAGGATATTTCTTCGACTTTGCGTCGGAACGCCATGCGTTTTTATAGAAGTCAAGGTCATAGTTTCCATCCACAAAAACGTCTCGGTTCATTCTCTTCGCGTTCAGAATCTTGTTGCCAACCTGCGCAGCGAGCAACATGGAGAAGTCAAAACCCTTGTAGGAGAAGCCGAAATTGAGCCCGAGAGTAAACCACGGAATCGGTGAGCCGAGATAGGTCTTGTCATTCTCATCAATGACTCCGTTGCCATCGATGTCGCTGTACTTGAAGTAGCCGGCGTCCTTAATGGCCTGGGAGAGCGGATCCTTCAGTGCCTCGCTCTCGGAAGCATAGACGCTGTCGATCTTATAGCCCCAGAACGCGCCGATAGGATAGCCGACCTGAGTTTTTGTTGAATAGTTGCCGCGCACATATCCGCCTGGGATGTAGTCGCGTCCGTTGAGTTCAAGCACCTTGTTGAAATTGGTAGTGGCATTGATACCAATATTGTAGGAAAATCCGGATGAGAGCGAGTCAGCCCAGTTCAGGGACAACTCAACTCCCGTGTTGCGGACCTTTCCGTTGTTGGCGAGAAGGTAGCTCGTGCCTCCTCCCGTGGCAATCGGGGCATTGAACACAACGTTGGAGGTCACCCTCCAATACCAGTCAATGTCTCCAGTAAGGCGGCCTCCGACGGCGGCGAACTCAGCACCAACGTTAGTCTCGTTCACGACCTCCCATCGCAGCCATTTCTGATAGACGGTCTGGGAGCCTACCCCATCGACAAGTGTTTCTCCGAAAACTCCGGAGGATCCGACGCCGCTCGTGCCTACGGTCACCATCGAGTTCGAAGGGACATTGTCGTTTCCTAGCATTCCCCAGCTCGCGCGCAGCTTCAAGTTCTGGAACGCGCTCTGCGAGGCCATAAAATCCTCTCCGGTGATATTCCAGGCAAGTCCCACGGACGGGAAAAAGCCCCACTTTTCTTGATACTTGGAACTCGCGTCCGCACGGAAGGTGAGAGTAGCGAGGTAGCGGTCGTCGTAGTTATAGGTTCCTCTCGCAAAAGCCGAAAGACCGTTGTAGCGCGATGCCCCGTCTGAAGTGCGCTGGTTCTTATAGGAGCCGTTCACGAGATATTTCGACTGGTCATCATAGTCGGGAACATTCTGCACCGTGCCATTGAGCCATGTGCTATAGTTCATTCTCGTTGACTGGCCGAGCATGATGCTGTAGCGGTGGCGGTCACGGGTGTCCGACCATGTGAGGACATTGTCGATAATCTGATTCATGCCGTAGCCGAAAGTCTTTGTAAAAGACGAAGTTCCATTACCTTGCGAGCCTCCGACAAAATAGGCCGGAGTGTAGCTCCGCTGATCCCAGTTTGTGAAGTCGAGATTATATGAGGTCTTGAACTTGAGGCGCTCCGGGACAATAGTGAACTCGGCATAGGCCGAAAAGACCTCCTTGAGACCATTGTCCGTATTGTCATAGTAATATGCGTTCGCGACAGGATTGCCGTAGCTGTTGCCGAATCCGTAGAGCTGTGGAGAGTCAAAGGATTCGGGAAATGCCGACGTATTGCTATCGTTGTATATCCCATAAACCGGAGGGTTCACATAAGCCTGGAAATATGCTCCGGAATTAGGGTTGTTCTTCCAATAGCGCGAAAGCACGCTGTTCACCCCTACCTTGAACCAAGAATTGAGTTCCTGATCCAGCCTCACGCGGAAGTTGAGACGGCGGTAGTCGTTCGTGCTGTAGTTCATTATGCCGTTCTGATAGTAGTAGTTCATTCCCACAGACCAATTGGTCCTGTCGTTGGCCCCCGAAAGGTCGATGGAGTGGTTGTGAGTCATAGCCGGGCGGACAAGGGCGGCATACCAGTCGGTGTCGCCTCTATAGTCGGACACAGAAAGAGGAGTCCACTTTTCATTGTTCGCGTTCGCAAGGTTAAGAAGCTCGACATACTGCTCTGCGTTCGCCAGTTTCATTATGTTCGTCGGAACCTGAACTCCGGCATATCCATCGTAGGAAATGTTCGTCCTCCCACGTGTCCCCTTCCTCGTGGTGACGAGTATGACGCCGTTGGCCGCCCTAACGCCGTAAATGGCAGCGGCAGAAGCATCCTTGAGAACTGTGAGCGATTCGATGTCCCCGTTCGAGAGGAAATCTATGTTATCAACGAAGACCCCATCGACGACATAGAGAGGGTTTGCATAGTCACCGATTGACCCCACTCCCCTCACCTTCACCGTAGGGCCGGTTCCAGGAGTGCCGCTTTGGACAATCTGAACCCCGCTGACCATTCCCTGAAGGGCTGACATAGGATTTGCAGAAATCTGCTTCGATAGTTCGCTGCCCCTGACCGAAGCAATCGGAGCGGTCAGGTCCTTGGCCCGCTGAGTGCCGTAACCGACGACAACGGTCTCCTCTATCTGATTCAAGTCCTCCTCAAGAAGAACCCTAAGTTCTTGCCCACCCCTGACAGGAATGTTCTGTTCCTTGTACATGAGGTAGGAAAAATTCAACACGGCATCGGATGCCGTAGTGATGGTGAAAGAGCCGTCTGTGTCGGTCAGCACGGCATTATAGGTACCAAGTTCAACGACGGTAGCCCCAACAAGCGGCTCGGAAGTAGCCGAGTCAAGAACTCTTCCACCCGTCTGAACCTTCTCCTGTGCATTCAGTCCGGAGACTGAGACCGCAGCAGCCATAAGAAACGCGGCAAAAAGGCGTTTTGCTATGTCAGTATGACGAAACATGGTGTTATACATTGGTTATTCAAGTTCAAATTCGGCTTCCCGGACATCGTCAGACGACGTTCCGATAAATAGGCGAAACATCCCGGATTCAGTGCCGAAAGTCATGTCCGCACGCCAGAAAGAAAGCATTTCCGGGGTAATTTCAAACTCCACGTCAGCACTCTCGCCCGGTGCCAAAGAGATTTTCTTGAAGGCCTTGAGTTCCTTGACCGGACGGGTCACACTTCCCACAAGGTCCCGGATGTAGAGTTGCACGACTTCACTTCCTGCCACCTTCCCCTTGTTACTTACTGTCACGGAAGCAGTGAGGGAACCGTCTCCGGTCATTTTGCCCGAAGAGAGCCGTATGCCCGAATATTTGAAGTCGGTGTAACTAAGGCCATGCCCGAAAGCATAGAGAGGCTTGTTCGGACAGTCAATATACATTGATTTGTATTCTTCCGGAGCAGGAGCATAGATGTCTTTCTCCTCGATGTTGGGTACGGTAGTCGGACGACCGGTATTCTTCATATAATAATATATAGGAATCTGTCCGACCGAACGGGGGAACGTCGCGGGAAGTTTTCCCGACGGGTTGTTCTCACCGAAAAGGGTCATCGCTATGGCCTTGCCGCCCATTGAGCCGGGATACCAACATTCGAGAATGGCGTCGGCAAGGACGCTCTCGCGTGTAATCTCGACCGGACGACCGCTCATGAGAACGACTGAAACTGGCCTGCCGAGTCTGCACACGGCTTCGAGCAGTCTCGTCTGCACCTTCGGAAGGCGTATGTCGGCACGGGACTTGGCCTCACCCGACCATGTACACTTCTCGCCGAGCACCAGAACTATGCGGTCGGCGTGGCGTGCGGCGGAAAGCGCCTCAGGGAAGAGAGCCTCGGAATCAGACTTAAAATAGTCGTAGCCCGGCGCATAGATAATGTTCTCCTTCCCGTTATATTCCCTAAGCGCGTCAAGCAGCGATTGTGTCCTGTCGGCCTCGCTCGCGGCACGCCAAGACCCGAGCAGGTCATCCGCTGAAGCCGCGAGTGAACCTATCACAGCAACTTTACGCCCCCTTTCGAGAGGAAGAGCGGCATTATCGTTTTTAAGCAGTACGAATGATTCGCAGGCCATGCGCAGGGCAGCGTCAAGGTTGGCCGCGCTATAGACAACCGCCTTCTCACGTTCCGGAGAGCAATACCTGAAAGGGTCGTCGAAGAGCCCCAGTCTGTATTTAAGTGTCAGGACGCGACGGACGGCACTGTCGAGTTCGTCTATGGAAATCCTGCCCTCGTAGATGAGTTCCTTCAGATAATTATAGTACACAGTGCCCTGGAGATCCATATCCACACCGGCGTGCATCGCAAGTTCTCCGGCCTGCTTCTCATCGCGGGCGTATCCGTGGGGTACCATCTCATTTATGGAAGTGTAGTCCGTGACCACAAAGCCCTTAAACCCCCATTCGCCACGAAGTATATCCCGGAGCAGATGCGTATTGGCCGTTGCGGGGACACCGTCAAGTTCATTGAAGGAGTTCATGACGCTCAGCGCTCCCGCATCAACGGCAGCCTTGTATGGTGGAAGGTACATCTCCCGGAGACGGCGCTCGGACATATCCACCGTGTGATAGTCACGCCCGGCCTGTACTGCGCCGTAGGCAGCAAAATGCTTTACGCAGGCAAGCACGCTGAGGGTATCGTCGAGCGAACTGCCCTGAAATCCGCGCACTCTTGCTGCAGAAATCTCCGAGGCAAGGAATGGGTCTTCTCCGGCGCCCTCGGAGACGCGCCCCCACCGCGGATCCACACAAACATCACACATTGGAGCGAACGTCCATTTAAGTCCAGCAGCGGCAGATTCTGCCGCCGCCACAGAGGCAGCCTCCTGAATTAGCCCGAGGTTCCAACTGGCCGATTCGCCCAGAGAAATTGGAAATTCCGTCTTGTAGCCGTGAATGACGTCATATCCAAAAAGAATCGGGATACCGAGACGGGTCTCGTTCACTGCAATATTCTGAATGGAGCGCACATATTCGGCCGTGTGGGCGTTAAAGATGTTGCCGCAGCGTCCGCTACGTATGTCGTCAAGGTAGTCGGCCTTCATGGTCGGTCCGGTAACGTCCCAATCTGAAGTGAGCAGGACGAGCTGTCCCACCTTTTCCTCAACGGTCATCTTGACGAGAAGCGAATTGACCTTAGAGGCGATTTCCCGGTCGCCTCCGTTCTCGCATCCTCCGCAAGAAACAAACGACGACACGGCGCAGAGAATAAAAAAAAGTCTTAATGTTTTCCGAATCATATAGCCAGTGGTTTTGTAAGAAACCCTCAAATCATCCTCAAACCGAGGATGTCTATTTTCTCACATCGCCACAAAAGTATCACCAAATAATAATTCCGGCAAAACTTCCATCACAACAAAAACACTGCAAAGAAAAAATGCAGCCCTATTTTACCACTCGCACGCCATTAATACAAGATATATAAAACTTATAATCAACACTTTCTGACAATTTGGCTTTTCAAAAATAATTCAGAGAAAGGAGACATGACAGCAATCGCGCAGTCATCTATTTAAAGCCTATCAGGAACTCTCCGAGACTTATGCCGCTGCCTAGCCTGAGCTTTTTGCGAAGTCTGTACCTTGCCGCCTCCACTCCCTTAAGACTGATGTTCAGCATATTCGCGATGTCCTTGGTGGACATATTAAGACGCAGAAAAGCGCACAGGCGCAGATCGGACTGTGTAAGGGAAGGATATCTTTCCATCAAGTTGCGGAAGAAGTTCTCATGAATCCGGTCAAAGTTCGTCCGGAAAATCTCCCAGTCGGAGTCTGAGGAAATATTGTCGTCAATCATCTTCAGAACACGGCTGTAGTATTTGTCAGGATAATGGGTTCCAAGAGCTTCCTTCTGGGCACATATTTCCGAACGCAGGCGGGTCAGAATCTCGTTCTTACGTATTATCGACATAGTCGAGCCGGCCAGTTCCTTGCTCTTGTAGGCGACCTCCTGCCGCAGGTTTTCCTTTTCGAGGGTCAGAATGCGGCGCTCACGGTCACGGACCTTCACTCTTGTCACGGCGGCGGAGACGCCCAAGACAATCAGCGCAAGTACGAGTATGTACAAGGAAACAGCCCACCAGCTGAGGGCAGCCGGAGGAATTGTTCGGAAATCAGCGCTATCGGAGGATAGAACATTCCCGACGAAATCAACGGCCTGCACGGCAAAACTGTGCCGTCCGGGACGCAGTCCGGCAAAGGAAATTTCCCGCAGGCCTCCCGGAGAAACCTCCCTGCCGTCCAGACTGCAGACAAAGCGCACACCGCCCGAGCCGTTGAAATACGGGCTTGACCAGCACAAGCGCGTCGTGCGCCCGTCAGTATTATCCACGGAGCGGATGCGCACGGGAAAGAAGCTGCGTCCGGACAGCGTGCCAGCCCTGCGAACATAGCGTCCCATCGAGTTCTCGAAGCAGAGCAGGCTCGTGCTGTCGTTCAGCGGGACGATGTTCTGCTGGTCGTCAATGTAATTCTCGTCGAACGCAGAATACTCGATGATGTCAAGCAGTTCAACGGAGGAGTTATTCACACGCACAAGCGCCGCACCGGTCTGGGTTATGAACCACCAGCTGTCTCGTCCGCAGCGGGTCACCCGGTAGGCCTTCGAATAAATTCCCAGCGCATTGTTGAGGGATTCAGCGGGGACGAGTTCCTTGCCGTCAAAGACAGAGACACCGCTGCGGTCAAGAAAGATCACGTCATTGTTGACCTTGAAAACATTCACGGTAGCCTCCTGCGGAGAGCTGAAGCGCCGGACTGAGGTCACGGCATTAAGACCATCATTAAGTTCGAGGCAATAGACTCCCCGGTGGAAATGGCTGCACCACACCCGCCCGTAATGGTCTATCTCTATGTATCTCACTGGATTGGAGAAGCCTGCGACCTCCCCATGCAGGCTCCATTTACCATGAAGATTCCGGACATAGACCGAGATGTTCGAGTAGGAGCCCTTTAGCAGGACCTCTTTCTCTCCTATGAAGCCGTGCGCATAGCACACGCCGTCGGTCAGCAGAATGCCATCCTTGTCGTAGATATCCCAGAACTGTCCGCCGAGCCTCTTCCTTGCGGAAAACCCATCACCCGTGCGCTCGACATCGTAGAGCCCCTGATTCGTCGCCATCAGCAGAGACGAGTTTCCTTCGGGGACGACTGAATATATAGTGCCGACCCGCACGCTCCCGAACGTGAGCTTGGACATTCCAGAATCGGGGTCGAACATCGCCACGCCGTGGTCTAGAGCAAGCCACAGATTATTGTCCGCGTCCATCAGAAGTCCGAGCACAGTGTTGTTGGGGAGCGTTCCCGTGTCCATAGAAAGGTGATGGACAAGCCTGCCGTCCGGCGCAATCAGAAATGCCCCGTCGGATATGGTTCCCAAAAGTATGTCGGAACACCCAGCCGCGATGGCCCTATTCACCTCAGCGGATGCAATCTTACAGTCGGCTTCGGTGCGGAACTGGACATAGGCATCGTCAGCCCGGACAAACACACCATCCGATTTCGTGACGATAATCCTCCGGGAGTCCGGCATATCAAGCACGGCTACCACATCCGTTCCATTGAATCCGCACTCCTCAAATCCGGAAAGGTCGTCCCGCAGGCGACGAAGACCGTCATATTGGAAATTAAAGTAAAGTCCGTCGGAACAGGCCGAAACCGACGTGGCATTCTGCGCAAGACGTATTGTCCTTACGGACGTTCCGTCATAGACGAATATCGCGTTGAAGGAATGGAATATAACCATCCCATTGTATTCCACGATGTTCCATATCTCATCATTCGGCTTCATATCCACTCCACTGCACGACACGAGGCTATGCCATACGTACCCCGAATGTGTCCTCTCGAACCAACCGAATTCTTCAAGCGCGCCGACATATATTCTCTCCCCTATCGCCTTCACACAGCGGAGCGTCCTCACCCCGGAAATATTCGCCTTCTCCCATTCAGTTCCGTCGAAGGCTAACATGGAACCCGAGTTGGCAATGTAAATCCAACCGTCCTGAGCCTGCGTGATGGCCCAGTTCTGATTCGCGGAATGATAGTCACCAGGGAGATATTTCCGCACGACGGGGATGAACGTGTCGGCAGCCACAGCGTTCTGCATGGAAAGGAATATGGCGACGGCGACGAGTATTCCAAAGATATGCCTATGTCTGCTCATTTTGTTTTAATTTGGTACGTATTTTCGCAAAATTACTCAATTTTTTATTAATTTTGTGGTTTGTGATATTGATATCCTTTTATCAAAGGAAAGACAACTCATTAATAATATACGGAAAAATAAGTCATTCGATGAAGAATTTTGTTGAGGAATTGAAGTGGAGAGGCATGATTCAGGACATTATGCCGGGAACAGAAGAGAAACTTTTGGAAGGTCCGACAGCAGCCTACGTTGGAATAGACCCGACGGCGGATTCGCTGCACATCGGTCACATGGTCAGCATAATGATACTAAAGCACTTCCAGAACTGCGGTCACAAGCCTTTCGCACTCGTGGGAGGCGCGACGGGAATGATTGGCGACCCTTCAATGAAATCTCAGGAACGCAACCTTCTCGACGAAGAGACGCTCGCACACAATGTTGCCTGCATCAAAAAACAGCTTTCACGCTTCCTGGATTTCGATTCGGGAGCGGAGAACTGCGCTGAACTCGTGAACAACTACGACTGGATGAAGGGATGGAGTTTCCTCGACTTCACCCGTGATATCGGAAAGCACATCACAGTCAACTATATGATGGCTAAAGACAGCGTAAAGAAAAGACTCTCAAGCGAGTCCCGCGAAGGAATGTCATTCACCGAATTCACCTACCAGTTGCTCCAGGGCTATGATTTCCTCTATCTCTACGAGCACAAGGGCTGCACCCTCCAGATGGGCGGTGCGGACCAATGGGGCAACATCACCACAGGCTCGGAGCTCATCCGCCGTATGCTCGGAAAGGAAGCCTACGCCCTCACCTGCCCTCTTATCACAAAGGCTGACGGAGGCAAGTTCGGAAAAACCGAAAAAGGCAACATCTGGCTCGACCCGGAGCGCACCTCACCATACCAGTTCTATCAGTTCTGGCTGAATGTGAGCGACGAGGACGCTGTAAAATACATCAAGATTTTCACGATGCTCGACAAAGAGACCATCGACGCGGCAATCTCCGCCCACGCTGAGAACCCAGGCGCGCGTTCGCTCCAAAAGCTTCTTGCAAAAGAAGTTACGACAATGGTCCACGGAGAAAAGGAATATGAGAACGCTGTGGCAGCCTCCGGCATACTCTTCGGAAATGCCACCTCGGAGCAGCTCAAGGCTCTTGACGAGAAGACTTTCCTCCAGGTTTTCGACGGAGTGCAGACCTTCTCACTCCCTGCAGAAAAACTGCCTTGCAACATCATCGACCTCCTTTCCGTTGAGACGGCGGTTTTCCCTTCAAAGGGCGAATGCCGCAAGATGATTCAGGGTAACGGAGTGAGCATCAACAAAGAGAAAGTCTCGGATGTCAACGCCCAAATCGGCACAGAGTCCGTCCTCGACGGCAAGTATATCCTCGCCCAGAAAGGCAAGAAGAACTACTACATCATAATTGTAGAATAGAGTTTTGCCCCCCCCAGTTTGGGGTCTGCCCCTTACACCTTCCCTCTCATCCTTCCGCACAAAAAAGCGGAACGACTGCACAGACTTATATATTCTTAAACATTGAGTTTTATGAAGAAACTCTTTTTTATGACCATCATACTTTTGACCGCCATAGGGGGGGTGGTTTGTCCGCCCGTTCCTATATGGCAAGAGCGGAAAAGTTCTGTGAAGACTCCCTGAGCCGTTGCATCCGTAACGGCCATTTGAGCGCGAACTGGATAAACGATGGAAGCAGATGGTTTTGGTACAGCAGTGAGGATGCCGAAGGAAAGAATTGGTATCTTGCAGACACAAAGACCGGCAAAAAGAAGCAATTGTTCGATACGGCTGACTTCTTCTCAAAACTCAATGAGTCAGGAGTGAAAAAGACAGCAGAGGATTTCTATCTCAGCGAGCCCGAATTCAACGAAACTGCAACAGAATTCAGCTTCGATTGCGACAAAAGGCGTTTTCTATATAATATAAGGAAGGGCAGCCTTCAGGAAATCCCGACAAAGGAAAAGAGAGCCAAGCACTTTGAACACGGTGACTACAGAAAACGCTACAGCGCCGACAGTCTCTTCTACGCAAGTGCGAGCGGAGACAATCTCGCGATTTACTTCACTTCCGGAGAAATCGTCCAAAGCTTTGACGGAGAGCACTATCACTCATTTGCAACCGGAGGCAACCGTCCAAGACGAAAGGAAAACATTGAAGAATGTGCAGGATGCCCGATAGGAGGATGGATTGGAAAAAGCCACTCCTATCTCGCAATCCGAGAAGACCTTCGGGATGTGGAGACTCTCACACTCGTGGACAACCTCTCAGAGCCGCGTCCTGTGGCAAAGACCTACAAGTTCGCGATGCCCGCAGACAAGAATGTCGCCTCTTACGAGGTTTTTCTCGCTGATGCTGACAAAGGGAGACTTGAGCGTCTTGATGTGGAGCGATTTGCCGACCAATCGTTCATACTCCCCCGTTTCCGCAATTTCCAGACAAGTGACAGTTCGGCATTTCTTCTGAGAATCGCACGCACACGAGACACACTCGACCTCGTGCGCATAGACGCTGAGAGCCATAAAGTCACGACTATAATATCAGAAGTCTGCAAGCCGCATCTGAACGAGCAACTCTTCGACTATCACGTTCTTAACGGAGGGAAAGACATACTCTGGTGGTCGGAACGTGACGGAAAGGGGAAATGGTATCTCTACGACGACCGGGGCAATCTACGCAATGCACTGACAGATGAAGATTTAGTCTGCGGAAGCATAGTCCGGATTGACACCCTTGGACGCAGCGTAATCTTCGAAGGCTACGGACGCGAAAAAGGAATCAACCCACACTACAAATTCTACTACCGCGCAGGATTTGACGGTAAGAAACCACTGACTCTGCTGACCCCCGGAAACGGAGAACATCTCGCAAACTTTTCACCCGACGGAAAAATGCTCTTCGACAAATGGTCGAGAATGGACTGTCCGCCAAGGTATCAGATATGCGACCTTCGGGGACGCAGGATTATGGAACTCGAGAGCGCGGACATATCCTGCCTCGAAGAGAAAGGGTGGAGAAAACCTGAAGTCGTGGAATTTATGGCGGCGGATTCGCTCACAAAACTCTACGGCGTCGTCTATCTTCCTTCGGTCATCGAGGAAGGAAAGAAATACCCGATTATCAGCAATGTCTATCCGGGACCTCAGACGGACCTCGTTCCACAAGCTTTCACTCCCGATGACAATGGAAACGGGGCTTTGGCTGAACTCGGATTTATCGTGGTGAACACCTCCTACAGAGGGAGTTGCCCGCTAAGGGGACGAGAGTTCTACGGCTACGGCTACGGCAATCTGCGTGACTACGCTCTTGACGACGACCACGCTGTGATTGAGCAAGTTGCAAACCGTTATCCATTTGCAGACATCTCCAGAGTGGGAATCTACGGACATTCCGGAGGAGGATTTATGGCAGCTGCCGCAATTCTTTCCCGACCGGATTTCTACAAAGTGGCTGTCTCGGCTTCCGGCAATCACGACAACAACATCTACACCCAATGGTGGGGTGAAACCTTCCACGGAGTGCGGCAGACAAGGGACAAGGAGGGAAACGCTCAATTTGAATGTAAAATTCCCACCACCATCGAACTTGCAGGCAATCTGAACGGAAAACTGCTGCTCATAACAGGAGATGTCGACAACAATGTCCATCCGGCAAACACATTCCGGCTCGCCAACGCCCTGATTAAGAACAACAAAAGATTCGACATCTTTGTCATTCCGGGCGCCGACCACGCTCTCGGAGACAAGTACTACCTCAATCTCATCCGTTACTATTTCGTAGAGAATCTGCTCGGGTTGAAACAGGATGACATTGACATCGTCAATCACCGTTAAATTGCATTATTCACACAATTTGAATGATATAAGCCTATGAGCCTCAAAAAGAAATCCTTATTGCCCGGACTCGTATTCTCTCTGCTGTTGTTTTCAGGAATTTCAGTCGAGGAAATATACGCCCAGAACAGAAGGGAAAAAATCTCGGTTCACGGAGTCGTGAAAGACTCTGAAGGAGAGCCTATTACAGGTGCGTCCGTGCTTGAAGTCGGCACCAAGAACGGTGTTATCACCGGGTTTGAAGGAGACTACAAACTCGAAGTGAGCAAAGGGAAAATCATACGCTTCAGTTTCCTCGGCTTCGAGGATGTGGACATCGTCGTGGAGAAAGACAGCTATGATGTTGTCTTGAAAGAAGCGGCAACCCAACTCGACCAGGTGGTGGTGACGGGCTACTCCAATGTGGAACTGCGAAAGAGCACCGGAGCCGTGAGCGTGATGAAGATGGACCAAATCAAGGACTCCCCTCTCAAAAACATTGACCAGATGCTCCAGGGACAGCTTCGGGAGTGAATGTCACGGCGATTTCCGGACGCCCGGGAGAGGCTGCGAAGGTCCGCATCCGTGGAACGAACACCATCACCGGAAACGCCGAGCCGCTTTGGGTAATAGACGGAGTCCCTCTCCAGAAAGATGTGCCGACAATCAACTCCAGCCAGCTCAAATCCGGAGACTTCGACAACATCTTCGCCACCGGAATCGGAAGCATCAACCCGAGCGACATCGAGAGCATAACCGTCCTCAAAGACGCCTCTGCCGCTGCTATCTACGGTTCACAGGCGTCGAACGGTGTCATTGTGGTCACGACCAAGCGCGGAGAGGCAGGCAGCACGAACATAAGCTATATGGGTTCCGTCTCGGTGCAGACCCGACCCGCCAGGTCCGCAAACCTGATGAATTCGAAGGAAAAGCTCGCCTGGGAACAGGAACTTTGGGATGAGTTTTCCGCTGACGGCTTCGCAAAAGGAACGTATTTCCCTAAGGTCGGCATTGTCGGACAAATCAGAGGAGGCTATGGAGAATATGCCGGAATGTCCGTGAGTGAGCAGGACGAGCTCATCGCAAAACTCGGCTCCGAGACCACCGACTGGTTCAAGACACTATTCCGCAACACGGTCTCAACCACCCACCACCTTTCACTCTCGGGAGGCTCTCCGAAGATGACCTACTATGTCTCGGGAGGTTTCGGTTTCAACAACGGAATTGTGGTGAAGACCGACTCGCGCAGCACCAATCTCAGCGCAAAAATCGACACCCGCCCTGCAAAATGGATGAAACTGGGGATTTCCACCGACTTCTCCTACCAGAAGGCGAACGCCCCGTCCAGCAATGTGAATATGTTCCGCTATGCCTATTTCGCAAACCCCTACGAGAAACTCTACAATGCCGACGGCAGCTATGCTCCCGACAGGACTTGGTTTACGCTGGGCTATGCAAACGGAAACATACACAGCACCACCATCCCTGACAACGGCTTCAACCTTATGAGGGAAATCAACGAGACGTCCAGTCTCTCGACATCCACCTCATTCACAATACAGGGGAACACTACGATTGAAATATGCAAAGGGCTCAATTTCACAGGATTGGGTTCATTCTCCTACTACGGCGACCTTTCAGAGAACATCAACGGGAAAAACAGCTACGCCGCATTTTCCGACCGCCCGTTTGAAGAAAACTTATACTCCCAAAGGACTTACGGTTCCATCACCCAACAGACCACGACAAATACATCCTGGCTGTTGAGGGGACAGCTGAATTACGCCCAGACATTTGCGGACATTCACAGCATCAGTGCCATCGCCGGAGCAGAGGTCAGAAGTTCATACGCCAAATCTCTCTTTTCCAAGCGATACGGCTACGACAGCGTGACCGGCAATCACTCCACACCGCTTTTTCCTTCCGGCTCCGACGGGAAAATCGATTATGAGAAACTCGTCAATTTCGGAGACCAAATGGACGGAAGCAACGGACAATTCATATCCGAAAACGCATTCGCTTCATTTTACGGCACGCTCACCTACACTCTGATGAACCGCTACATCCTCAGCGGCACGATTCGCTCCGACGGTTCCAACAATTTCGGAAGCAAGGAGCAGTTCAACGCCAACTGGTCTGTCAGCGGCGCGTGGAACATCGACCAGGAGCCTTGGATTGCCAACACGGCGATGTCCAAGGTTTTCAGCACCCTGAGCCTGCGAAGCGGTTTCGGATACACCGGAGGCGTGAACAAATCTGTCTATCCTGTGCTAATTATGAACTATGACAGCACTTTCCGCAAGACCGACGACGACTTCTACAGAAAGGGACATATCTCAAATCCGCCGAATCCTAACCTGCGTTGGGAAAAGAACCGGACATTCAACATCGGACTCAATATGGGATTTCTGGGCGACAGAATCACATCTGAGATTTCCTACTACACCAACAAGAACCTCGACCTTGTGACTCGGGTCAGAGTTCCCCGCACTACAGGATTCAGCAGCCAGTCTTTCAACACCACCGAGCAGGTGAACAGCGGAGTTGAACTCACTTTCGGAGCCACCATACTCAAAATCAAAGACTTCCGTTGGAGAATAATGGCGAATATGTCCTACAACAGGAACGTCCTCACAAAATATGACTCTCCAGACAATAGCCTCACGGAATCGATGTATGTGGGCTATCCGCTGGGAAAGATTTTCACCGGAAAAACTTCTGGAATCGACCCGGAAACCGGTGTCTACAGATATATTATGCGTCCGGATGTGAATGTGACAAAACAGGAGGACTACAGACAGTACCAAAACTACATCTTCTATGTCGGCACCTCCAACGCCCCTTGGACCGGCGGCTTCTCGACTACATTCTCCTACAAATCCGTTTCTCTCAACATTGTGGGCAATGTTTCAATAGGAGGCAAAATCGTCAACGACATCACTTGCCCGCTTTCCTGGCAGACAATCGGAAGCGGCAATACGGAAAGCCTTCCATCGAAACTTAACGACTTGTATGTCAATCATCTGAATGTGACTCGCAATGTGACTCACCGTTGGACTGAAGACAACCCGGTGACAGACGGATATCCGCGGATAATCGATGCATTCGGTCCGAAAATCACCAATAGCGCCGGAGAGTTCCTGACTTCCATAATGCCATACAGCAGCTTTCTCGAAAACGGACTTTATCTTGAGGACGTTTCCTATCTGAAAATCAGTTCGATTTCACTCTCGTGGGCTCTGCCTGACAAATGGACGAAAGCAATGCATATGAAAGGAATGAATCTCAGTTTTCTGATGAACAATCTCTTCATATTCAGCAACTATTCCGGCATCGACCCGGAAACTCCGGGTGCGGTCTATCCTAAGAGCCGTTCATTCACTTTCAGCCTCGGAATTGACTTTTAAAGAGTCCAATATATTAAAGACCTTCAAATATTAAAGACTCCTGATATGAAAAGAAGAATCTTTACAACGATATTTTTTGCGGTGACTGTCTTGGCATCAAGCCTTTCCTGCACCAAGTTTCTCGACATCAAACCCTACGGCAAGACTATCCCACAGACTCCTGAAGAGTTCTCGGCTCTGGTTCATTCCCATCTCGAAGACTTCGATGAAGGTTCGGACATATTCTGGGGCACGCCGGATGACGCTTTCTATCTTGAGATGGTTTCCGACAATTTCGAAACCACCCTCACGAAATACCCGCTCGGAAACAATCTTCCTGTTTATATCGGTTCGAACATCGAGAAGCGCAGCACGACTTATGGCCTCATATACTCAATCATCCGCGACTGCAATATAGTAATCGGCTACATAAATGAAGACGGCAGCACCTTGAGCAACGATGTGCTTGGAACAGCCTACGCGCTTCGGGGTGTGTGCTACTACAAACTGCTCCGGGAATACTGCGAACCTTGTCACGACAATGCGGACGGCCCGGGAGTTCCGATTGTCACCGAATTCGATATGGAGGCAAAGCCGACAAGAAGCAGCATCGGGAAGACAATCAGCCAAATCGAATCCGACTACAAGAAAGCGATGGAATACAATATTCAGGACGAGATCTACAGATTCAACAACGATGTGTTGCAGGCGCTTCTCGCAAGGCTCTATTTCTGGAGCGGAGACTATGACAACGCAATCATCTATGCAAGGAAAGTCCTTGAACGCCACCCGCTTGTCGAAGGAAAGGCATATTCGGATATGGTGGAAAGCCAATATGCCCCAAAGGGAGAAGTGATATTCAAAAGCTGCAACTTGCCTGGACAATCCATTCGGCTGACTGTGAGCGCATCCAATATCAGCATCAAATACAAGCCTGTGAGCAGACGATTTGTTTCACTTTTTCCCGAAAAAGAAGGGGATATACGCTACGAGCTTTCTTTCAACAAAAAACGCGAGTGCGTAAAATGCCGTCAGATGAGTATCCGAAGCTCCGAAATGCAACTGATTGTTGCGGAGTCTCTCTATCACACGGGAGACAAAAGCGGAGCACTCTCGGCACTGAATGAACTCCGAAGCAAGCGAATCACTCCTTTTGTTCCATATACAAGTGAGACTCTTCCAGCCGTCGATGCGTCAGAGTATATAAAGACTGACGCGACGGGCAAGGAACTGACGCCTCTTGTAAGCGCCATTTTGAACGAACGCCGCAAGGAACTTTTTTGCGAGGGGGACAGATGGTACGAACTCAAGAGAAACGGAAGACCGGAGTTTTGGGTTGCGAAACAGGGCAGGAAATACACCACGGCAAAATTCCTCTACACCTGGCCGCTCCCGATTGACGACATCCTGCTTGTCCCCGGGCTTGTGCAGAATCCGGGATATGAAAAGACAGAATAACAGAAGATTTAAGGGATACAATAAAATGCTTCAGATTTCTAAACAGACACGATTATAAAAAGATGATTATGAAAAAGACAATTATAACAGCCACAATTCTTCTGCTTGGAGCAGCAGCACTGAGTTCCTGCAATCAGCCGAACGAACTGCCGCCATTGAAAGAAGGTTACGCGAGCAAATTCATCATCCCCGACCCAATCGACCTCACAGCTGAGGATAGGCAGATTATCAGCGCAATGGAAGAAGAATACGAAAATGCAATAAAATAACATCTTATGTTTAACTTTAATTTTACAAGTACTATGAAAAAGTATCTTTTTGCACTGCTTGCAGTTGCAGCACTTTTCACCGGATGTGAAAAGTCAAAGGAGCAGCCGCTTCCGGAGGTATCATTCGAGACGGCAAGTCCAATCCTTTCTGACGATGGAGTAGCAACATTCCGCATCGTCTCCGACTACAAAGGACAGGATGCGGTCACAATTCCTGTCAAATTCAGCTCGACAAACGGAGCCGTCGCAGGAACGGACTACACTGTTTCTGCCGAAGCATTTGTTCTTGGCGGAGCACAGCCGCTTACGCAAATCAGCGTGACACCTCTCGTTTATGGCAGCAAGAAAGATGTCAGCGCAGAGATTGTCATTCCTGAAGGATTCAAGGCGGGTAAATTCACCAAAAGCAGTTTTGTGATTAGCGACAAACTCGGTTATGTCTCATTCAGCATGTCAAAGAGCATTATGACCGACAATATAGAAGTAGGAATCAGTGTTTTCAACGACAAGGGGCACGAGCAAAAAGTCAGCGTAGACACGGAATTTGAAGTAAAGGTCAATACAGAAAAATCCACAGCGGTTGAAGGCACGCATTTCAAATTCACAAACGGCAAAAGCGTAAAAGTGGAAAAGGGAAAGTCATCGGCGGCCGTTAAAATCGAACTTATCGGCGAGGATGCTGATGCTGAACACAATCTTCTTGTGCTTGAACTCGTGGAGAGTCAGAAATATGCATTTGGAGACAAGATCAGCACAAAAGTTGAAATCTCCGGACCGACCTGGAAAGTTTTCGGCGGGAAATGGGTAATCAAAGAGATTGTTGACGAGGAAGAGGATTTCTACCTAAATGGTGAGACAGCCGAAACAATGGCAGGCTATCCGAAGTTCAATAAGGAAGACTCGTTCACCATTGATTTCAACTCCGGCACATTCACTCCTGATTTCAAATCGAGCCTGAAGAATTACTTTGTCGGCGAGAGCAAGTTCACTACCTGCGGACAGCCATGGAGGAAAGAGAATAAGGATTACAACATTAAATTGGGCATGACCAGATCATTTATGGCATATGTTATTGAACTTGACAACGTCAACAGATATTTCAGCGAAACAGAAACAAGTGAGAGCAAATTGGCATTTCTCGGTCTTGCCCTTGACAGCGAGGACCCTAATCTGCTGCACGTCCTTGTGGTTGACCACGAATCAAGAAGTTTCCTAAAGAAAGTTGCTGAAGGTTTCGGAGGATATAATAATCTATACAACGGTGGCGAGCGCCCGACTGCAAACCAGAGTAATGTCGGTTTCGAGCTTACATTCACCAAGGCTAAGTAGTTTGAGAGGTTGACCAAAGAGTTTTTGGTCAACCTCCTTGCAAAGAATAAAGTCCCCGACAAGCGAAAGTTTGCTGGGGATTTTATTCTTGACACACACAGGATGCTTTCGCTTCGCTCAAGATCCTTACTGCGGGATTGTCATTGACCGATTTGAGGAAGTCCACGCGGGCTTACGCCCGCTAAGGGACTTTTGATTTAGGGAGGCTTATGTGAGCAAGCTCACAACGCCTCCCTAAATCAAAAGTCCCCGCAAACTTTCGTTTGCGAGGACTTCCTCAAATCGTGACCCGCACAGGATTCAAACCTGTAACCTTTTGATCCGTAGTCAAATGCTCTATTCAGTTGAGCTAGCGGGCCTCGTTATTTTATGCTACTCTTCGCTCTTTACGAGAGCAAGTTTCTTTTCCTTGATACGAGCCTTCTTTCCTGAAAGTTCGCGGAGGTAGAAGATGCGTGCGCGACGAACTTTACCAACCTTGTTAATCTCGATTGACTCGATGAACGGTGACTGGAATGGGAAGATTCTCTCAACACCGATTCCGTTTGAAATCTTGCGGATAGTGAAAGTCCTTGTTGCAGGAGAAGCACCCTTAATCTGGATGATTACACCTCTGAACTTCTGAAGCCTTTCCTTGTCTCCCTCCTTGATGCGGTATGTGACAGTCACGGTGTCACCTGCCTTGAACTTCGGGTATGATGCGACTTTCTCATTTGCGAAAGCATCATTGACAACCTTAATAAAATCCATTTTAATAAGTTTTTTGTGGCAACGTTAGGGAATTACCCAAGACCCTAAGAGGTTGCTTTGTTTTTTGGGATTGCAAAGGTACGAATAAAATTCAACTCCGCAAATCTTTTTGCAAAAAAGATGGTGTTTTTCTCGAAAAAACTGCGAAAGGACGCTTTTCGGCGGCAATTCGCAGTTTGACTATTAAAATTTAACTCAGGTTTCGCTTGGAAGCCTGAGTTAAACTTAAAAACTATTCGGTGTAGACACTTGTCGTGTAGTCGCTTTCACCCCATCCAGTGATGGTAATAAGGTTATTATCGCCTAAGCTACTGAGAATAATATCTGAAGTCTTATTCCAACGACTATCGTCATCCCAAGTATGAGATGGATGCTCAGGTCCCCTTCTGACTAAAACAAGTCCGGTCCACTTCATCGGGAATGACACACTGTATATACCATCTTTAACTGGTGTAAAATCATACCACATATTTTCTTCTCCAGCAAATACATAAGCCTCAAAACGTGCATTTGCCTGATCCCAAAAATCTGCTTGTGGCTTAAGATAAAGAGTTTTCTCAACAGGAGCAACATCTCCCAAATCAAGCACATCGTTGCGCTTGATTTCAACTGCGGCCGATGTTGTTCTAATGGTCTGTCTTATTCCATTTACTACAACCTCCAAGTTCAAAACTGCAGTCACTGGAATGCAAGCCATATAATAGGTCTTGCCATTTTCCAAATACGCGCCGTCTGCAGCTTTAATCTTGACATAATTCCCGCCCCAAGAGCCATCTCCAGATGTACGTGAAAACTTGTAATTATTTTGTTCTGACATATCGACATCGAAATTGCCGGAAAGATACAATGTATTTTCACCTCCTCCTGTGGTGTAAACAACAACTTCGCTTACATTCTCGCTGGCAACCGTAAACTTAAGGAGCGCGCAAGCATTCTTGAAACTCAGTTCGGTCCCCTCAGTGTAGGCAACAGCAATATGAGCCGCCGGGTCATAACTTCCAGCCACAGGCGATTGCTCATCTTTAAGCCAAAGCCATTTAATTGTCTTACCACCAGCATCCCAAGATGCTCTGCCGGCAGGCTCCGCCGGGCAAGCAGCCATAAAACGATTTCCTGAGAAAGTCGCGCCCTCTTCAAGAATTGTAAAGGTAGCACTGGCTTGGCCCATTGCATCCGTTTTGTAAACAGCTGAGACACCCTCCTCATTCAAAACGCGAATCTCGTCCTTATTCCAAAGAGATTTTTTCCCGGTTTCGTCCAAGACAGTCCTGACATCCACATTCTTCTCATTATCGAACTTAGCCGTAAAAACGACGCTATTTCCTTTTTCAACCCTGTTCTGCTCAGTTTTCTGGCAAGACGCAGACACTGCAAGTGCTCCAAGGCACAAAGCGTAGAATAATCCTTTTTTCATAATCAAGTTCTCCTTTACCATTCAATCTGTTTAACATCGCCCCACTCCTCAATCTTGCTTGAGGAATAAGTAGCAGTTCCACTCGTGCAGAAGACGCCTTGAGACTCCACTTAGAGAACAAGGCATACAGGCTGTTCATAGTTTTTCTTCATAATACGTTTTGCTTCAATTTTACTATTGTGGTTATTCTGTTCTTCAGCGAGCCTGAAGATGACTTTTAAAAGAAGAGCAGGAGAGCCTCGCACCCACCCAAAGTCTTTCTAAAAGACATTGTTTCAGATAGTTTCATCATCATTTCAGATTAGCGCTGAGCGGCAAAGTTAGACATTAATTTTGAATTATCAAAATTTGCCTCCAGGCAAGCAAAAAGGCAACAAAAAAAGAGACCGGTATAAAACCGATCTCCATATAAAGCCTTCAAGTAAACAACTTGGAGTGAAGGGATGAATAAAGGATTTCATCAAGACATCCAACGAAGCAGACCGCCTTTATTCGCCCTGAACAACTTCAAATTTAACTACACCCTTGATATCCTTGTAGCACTTCACTGTTGCCTCATAGAAGCCAAGCTCCTTCACTGCATCGTTGAGAGTGATGTCTTTCTTGTCCACCTCGATTCCGAGAGCAACGAGAGCCTCAGCAATCTGAGCTGTTGTGACAGAGCCATAGATTTTGCCTGCCTCGCTCACCTTTGCAGAAACCTTCACTACAACCTCTGCAAGTTTGGCTGCAAGAGCCTCAGCATCAGCGCGGAATTTAGCCTCTTTGTGAGCCCTCTGACGAAGGTTCTCAGCGTGAATCTTCTTTGCGGACTCTGTTGCGAGAGTTGCATATCCCTGAGGGATAAGATAGTTGACAGCATACCCTGTCTTCACTTTGACGATGTCGTCAGCGTGACCGAGGTTGGCCACATCTTTCTTCAAGATAATTTCCATATAGCTGTCCTCCTATTATTTCATAAGGTCCGTAACGTATGGGAGAAGCGCAAGGTGACGCGCACGCTTCACTGCCTGAGCCACCTTCCTCTGGAACTTGAGTGAAGTTCCGGTGATGCGGCGAGGGAGAATCTTACCCTGCTCATTGAGGAACTTCTTGAGGAACTCAGCGTCCTTGTAATCGACATATTTGATGCCTGCCTTCTTGAAACGGCAGTACTTCTTCTTTCTCACCTCTACTGTAGGAGGGTTGAGATAACGTATTTCATTGTTCTGTGCCATGGTCTATTCCTCCTTTTTAGCTGCCTTGTTTGCCCTTCTCTTCTCCGCGTAAGCAACAGCGTGCTTGTCCATCGCGAAAGTGAGGAAGCGGATGACGCGCTCGTCACGGCGATACTGTGTCTCAAGGTTCGCGATCAGTGAAGGCTCAGCCTTGAACTCGATAAGATAATAGAAACCTGAAGTCCTCTTCTGGATAGGATAAGCCAGCTGACGGAGACCCCAGTCCTCTTCGTACACGATTTCACCACCATTCTCTTTGATGAATCCGGTGTACTTGGCAACCGCTTCCTTCATCTGAACATCAGACAAAACGGGAGTTGCAATGAAAACGGTTTCGTACTGTTTGATCATTTTGTTTGTAACTAAATGTTAATAAATAATTTGCAGTCCACTGTGGGCCGCCAGTAAGTACGGTACTCCACAAATGGGCTGCAAATGTACAATTTTATATTTATTTCAGCAAATTTTTCTTCACTAAACCATCGACCGCAGAGTCAAAAAGCAAGTGCAACATTACAACAAATATTTGAAAAATTCATCCT
>UQYV01000016.1 GCA_900545245.1 uncultured Bacteroidales bacterium | reverse complement strand
CGTCTTCCTTTCCCACTCCCCACTGAACTCCGGGAATCTCAAAGTTGGGACATTAAGGATGCAATTCCCTCAAAGCCGGAACTTTGCGTTTTAATCAGTTACATTATGGAAAAGAACACAACATTCAGCAAGGTTGCCGGGCTTTGGAAGGCCGACAAGAAACAGTATGTCAAGAAATCGACATACGCAGCGTATGCACTCCTCATCCAGAATCACCTCATTCCGGAGATGGGAGAGGAGACTGATGTCACAGAGGAACTTGTGCAGTCCCTCGTCAATCGCAAATTGGAATCCGGCCTTTCGCAGAAGACCGTCCGGGACATCCTCATCGTCCTCAAGATGATTCTTCGTTTCGGTGTCAAGTACGGTTATCTGGAGTTCCGGCAGATTGACATCCATTTCCCGACTGAAAGAGAGAAGCAGGATATCGAGGTTCTAACCCTCTCCAGCCAAAGAAAACTCATGGCTCACATCAGGGAGAATTTTACCTTCATGAACCTTGGCATCTACATCTGTCTCAATGCCGGGCTCCGCATAGGAGAGGTCTGTGCGTTGAGGTGGGATGACATTGATGTTGAGGGAGGTGTAATCCGGGTGCGCAGAACTTTGCAACGGATTTATCTGGTTGAGGGAGAGACAAAATCCACCGAGCTCATCGAGGATACTCCCAAGACGAAGAATTCCATCCGGGACATTCCCATGACGAAAGACTTGCTCTCGCTCGTCAAACCGCTCAAGAAGATAGTACGAGGGGATTTCTATGTGCTGACGAATGGGGCAATGCCTGTCGAGCCGAGGACTTATCGGGTCTTCTTCAAGCAACTTCTCGATGATTTGGAACTTCCGAAGATGCGGTTTCATGGTCTTCGCCACAGCTTTGCCACCCGGTGCATTGAGAGCCACTGCGACTACAAGACCGTCAGCGTCCTCCTCGGTCATTCCAATATCAGCACCACTCTCAACCTCTATGTCCACCCCAACATGGAGCAGAAAAAGAAATGCATCGATGCCATGAGCAAAGGACTGAAGTAACAGAAACTCATACCGTTTCGCATAGTTTCGCTGGTGTCCTTCATGGAAACCAGCGGAAAATCGCTAACTTTGTAAGTTGAAAGCAGATTAACCTCCTATCGTATGAAAAATAGCACTACTGAACCCGGATACGTCTACATCCTCACCAATCCCAGCTTCAAAGAGGACTGGGTAAAGATTGGTAAAAGCTCCCGTCCCGTGGATATCCGTTCCAAGGAGCTGGACAATACGGCTGTACCGCTTCCATTTGACATGTAAAGGTGCATGGCGGAGGCCGGTATCTGAAGGATGACGAGAAGAAGACCATGACCTTGTATGGCAGCTCCGGGGACTATGGAGAGCCGAAGCTGCTGTTCCTGAACCAGATTCCACGGGAACTCAAAGAATATACCTTTATTTTCAGTCCCGGCTGGGGACTTCCCGGCAATGAACTGGATTTGTCTGATGTAGAATGGATTTGATGATGGAAACTCGTAAACACCTCGCAGCGGAAAAGAAACGCTGCAACTCTCATAACTGCGCTCAGGCAGTGGTATGCACCTATTGCGACCTTGTCGGCCTCCCGGAAGAGACTGCCGCCCACATTGCCGGAGCCTACGGCACGGGAATGGGCAACATGGAAGGAACCTGCGGTGCGCTCGTGGGAGCCGGGATGATTCTCGGCCTTGCCACCAAGGATAGAAACCTATCCCGTTCCCGGATGAAGGCCATCATGACCAAGTTCCAAGAGAAGAATGGAGCGACGCAGTGCCGACAGCTCAAGGGCATCGGCACGGGAAAAGTTCTCCGGGACAGCCCGGACTGCGTGGCCGATGCCTGTGAGTTCTTGGAGGAATATCTATAGCATTGGAAGAGGAAACAGACCATCAAGTCTAATTCGAGTACTTCTGATTTGTCAAAAGAATCTCACTTGAGGTCATCTTTCCGCCCGTTCCAGAATTCTGCATAGGCTCGTTCAAAATCATCGCTGATTTATGTGGCTGGTCTAAAAGTCCCGAAGGGACTGCGCCGGGGGCGCGAGATACCCCTAATAGGGGTCGCAGACGTTAGTCTGCGGGGGTTAGAAAGTCCGAAGGAGGGGGAAAAAAAGACTTTTTGTTCCCCCTCCTTCTCAACTGATTTAAATGCGTTTTTGTTTCTGCTTTGTGGAGATGGGCGGACTCGAACCGCCGTCCAAACACCGCACCGGGTGGCTTTCTACACGCTTATCCGTCCTTTGTTTTTCGACTGCAACCTGCCGGAAGGCGGGCCAGATGCAGCTTATCGGCTTGGGCTTGGCGACACTCAGCCGAGTCGGTGTCGTGCAGACCGTTTGAAATGATACCCCATTTGACAGGACAGAACAGTCGGAAAAGTCTGTCGGGATACTCGTCGCCGGAGCAGCCTTGGCCCCGGAGATTAAGCCGTTCTACTTAGTAGACTAGGCAGCGAGTGCGTAAGAGTTGTTGCCAACTAATTGTTTGGAAGCTGAGATTAACGGGCAAACCTCCGACGCCCGGCGTGCTTACCGTCCAATGTCTGATGCTGTCAAAACCAAAACATCCCCATTGAAGTAAGTTTGCAAATATATGCTGTTTTACAAAAATATCCAAAAATATCTCATAAATATAGCACCACAGAGCATAAATATGAGAAAAAAAAGCTAACCAAGAAGTCCCTTTGGGACTTTCGGGTCAGCCTCTCATCGATAATATTCAAGAAATCAACTAATTACAATGCCCTTGCCGCAGCGCTGCAAGAAGAACGCTCCGGATGGCGATGAACTTCTTTGCTGCCCCTTGCGACAAAATTTCTCATCACCGAAGACGGTCTCAAAGACTTGCCGGAGCGGGCTGTGCGTGAAGTTGAAACCGACTTCGCTTTGGTCTCATCATAATATTTCAAATCCTCCACTACGGACTTTCCTTTCACGATGTAGCCGTCCCTGTCGTCAAAGAGTTCATAATCAAAGGTGTAGGTTTCCCCTTCAAGAGAAGCCTTCACGCTACCGTCGGTTAGCACATAAGAATAATAGCGTCCGTACTCATCGTAAGGATTGTTGCTGTCGAAAAACCAGGTCGCATAATATTCGTCATTTTCATCACCATAATCACCCGGAACCAGAGAGAACGGAACAAGCGTATTCTCGTTGAAAACATCCGGAGTCCGACAAAGATAGTCTCCAGCAGGAAGTTTCACGCCGGAAGTCAATTCCTCGGTGCAGAGTTCGATTTTGAGCCAAGCATTATCCTTTTGCGAATCTTTTTCGAAGAGTTGGACATCCCATTTTGAGTAGCCGGATTTCTTGATGTCGTATGGCGCACCGTAGAAAATCTGCACACCTGCATTATAGTTCTTAATCTCTTTTATCTCGTATGTGCTTCTGTCCCCTTGATTTCCACGCTGCGGCGGCTTGTTGTACGCAGGAACGTAGAACAATTCCGGAGTGCCGTTGTAATTGAATACGAACTGCGCCTTTTCTGTGAGGAAGGTCCCATTGAGATTATAACTGCCATCGCTATTCTGTGAAACATTCAAAGAACCATCAGTCACAAGATAGTACGCTCCTTCAGACGAGCCGTCCGGACAATAATAAATGTATGACGGATACATCACCTCGTTTTCCTCTTCTCCGATGTAGGTGCAAGGCACATCAGTCTTGATGTTGGCTGAGACCGGATATTTGCCGTCCGCAAGACGGATTATCTTGCCTTCATTGGTGTAGGTGTTCACCTCCGCCACAAGTGCCGCGCCTTTGCCGGTGAAATTGTAATTGTCGTCGTAGGTCACTCCGGCAGAACACAATACAAGGTCATAAACATCAAACAATGCTTTAACCCCGGAATAGCTTGTGCTGACATAAACGAGGTCCGCCGACGGTATGTTGTTATATGTATAAGTCACCTCAGAAGGGAGGGTGCCACCACCACTTCCATTATTGTTCCCGCCATTTCCTGGCTGAGGAACGCGCTCCCTTTCACAAGAGGCTGCAAAAAGCGCTGCGACAGCAAGCGCTGACACGAGTATAATCCTTTTCATAACCATCATTATTTCGTAATCTTTGTTTCCGTCATTACCGGCTGCTTGCGAAGCATCTTGCAGGTTCCGTCAAACGAGGATCCGAGTTCAACTGCAATTTTCGCAATCTCCAGGTCACCCTTGACCTCGCACGCTGACTTGAGGGACAGGACGTCACGCACGGTGAGGCTGCCTTCGACCTTTCCGAAGATATCCGCATTATCACAAAGAATCTCTCCCTTCACATATGCACCCTCGCCGACCACCACACGACCGGTTGTCGAAATTTTGCCTTCAAATGTCCCGTCAATCCTGATGTCTGACTTGGACTCGATTTCACCTTTGAAAACAGTTCCTGCCGAAATACGGCTCACCGCATTGATATTGCCTACCGGCTGTTCCTTTACTGCCATTTTTTCAATTTTTTAATTTAGAAATTCTTTAATAATCATAAACGCGTAACGCAGCAAGCACCTTTTTATTCTGTTCCTTTACGCCTCTTTCCCGTGACAGTTCTTATACTTCTTACCAGACCCGCAAGGACAAGGATCATTACGTCCCACAGTCTTCTCCACCCTCATAGGCATCTTGCTGCGTGGCTGCCCGCCATTGGTGACAAGGTCGCTACGGCTTGTAGTCATCCTGTTCATGTTCAACTTCGGAGCTTCTGCCGCAGGTCTCGGGGCTTCTTCACGAAGAGCTATGCCGGCACGGAGAAGGAACGAGAGAGCGTCCTGATTAAGGGACTCAAGCATTGCACTGAACAAGTTGAAACTCTCGAACTTGTAGACGAGAAGCGGATCCTTCTGCTCGTAAGATGCGTTCTGAACCGACTGCTTGAGATCGTCCATATCGCGGAGATGGTCCTTCCAATGACGGTCAATCTCGAAGAGCACGATTGTCTTGGAGAGAGCCTTCCCGATTTCCTTACCCTGATTTTCGTATGCACGCTGGAGATTCACTGAAAGGTTCAGCATACGGCGGCCGTCGGTAATAGGAATCGCGATATTGACATAGCGATTGCCCTGAGTCTCGTAAACCTGCCGTATGATAGGAAGAGCCTTCTGAATCATCGCGTCGATGCGGCGCTCGTATGTCGCCTTCATATTCTCGAAGAGCCTGTCGGCGAGTGCTGCCGCGTTTGCCTTGTTGTAGAACTCTTCATCAAAGTCGAGGTCGAGAGAAAGCGTCCCCATTACATATTCGGCAAATGCATCATAAGTCATGTTCTCCGCCTTCTCGGCAAATATTTCCGCGGTGTCCTGCATCATGTTCATGATGTCAATCTCGATTCGCTCACCGGAAAGGGCATTGCGTCTCTTGCTGTAGATGACCTCACGCTGGGAGTTCATCACGTCGTCATATTCCAGAGTTCTCTTACGGATGCCGAAGTTGTTTTCCTCAACCTTCTTCTGCGCCTTCTCGATTGAGTTCGAAAGCATTGAAGACTCAAGAGCCTCGTTGTCGGCCATTCCGAGATTATCCACAACCTTTGCGATTCTTTCAGATCCGAAAAGACGCATTAGCTTATCCTCCAAAGAGATAAAGAATATGGATGAGCCCGGGTCGCCCTGACGTCCCGCACGTCCACGCAACTGGCGGTCAACGCGGCGGCTGTCGTGGCGCTCGGTTCCGATGATGGCAAGACCACCTGCCTCGCGAACCTCAGGAGAAAGCTTGATATCCGTACCACGACCGGCCATGTTGGTGGCGATGGTAACCGTGCTGGACTGACCCGCCTGAGCGACAATCTCGGCCTCACGGGCATGCTGTTTCGCGTTAAGAACCTGCGCCTTGATGCCCCTGCGGAGGAACATCCTGCTGAGAAGTTCAGACGTGTCCACATCAGTTGTTCCGACAAGCACCGGACGTCCCTGCTCCCTGAGTTCGATGACTTTCTCTATCACAGCGTTGTACTTAGCCTGTTTTGTCTTGTAGATCAGGTCGTTGTGGTCAATTCTCGCAATCGGCCTGTTCGTCGGGATGACAACCACGTCAAGTTTGTAGATGCTCCAGAACTCTCCTGCCTCAGTCTCCGCCGTACCCGTCATTCCGGCAAGCTTGTGATACATACGGAAATAGTTCTGGAGGGTGATGGTCGCGAATGTCTGTGTCGCGGCCTCAACCTTCACGTTTTCCTTCGCCTCCACTGCCTGATGGAGTCCGTCGCTCCAGCGGCGTCCCTCCATAATACGACCTGTCTGTTCGTCGACAATCTTGATTTTTCCGTCATCGGAAATGATGTAGTCGACATTGAGCTCGAACATCGTGTATGCTTTCAGAAGCTGGATGACAGTGTGCACACGCTCGCTTTTGAGGGCGAAGTCGGCCATAAGTTCATCCTTCTTCTGCCGCTTCTCTGCAGGGTCTGTCGTCGTCTTCTCAATCTCGGCAATTGCAGAACCGACGTCAGGAAGGACGAAGAAGTTATCGTCATTGACAGACTGTGCAAGCAGGTCGCGTCCCTTGTCCGTCATGTCCACGGTGTTCTGCTTCTCGTTGATGACAAAGTAGAGCGGATCCGTAATGTACGGCATTTCCTTCTCGTTGTCCTGGATGTAGTAGTTTTCAACCTTCTGGAGAAGCTGCTTCATGCCCGGCTCGCTGAGGAACTTGATGAGCGGACGATATTTAGGATAGCCCTTGTAGGCACGGAACAGAAGAACGCCGCCTTCCTTTTCGTTACCCTCAGCTATGAGTTTCTTCGCATCGTTGAGAATGCCGGTAACCAAAGCCTTCTGCTTATTGTAGAGGTTCTCCACAAACGGCTTATACTGCGCGAACTGCTGGTCGTCTCCCCTCTCCACCGGACCTGATATGATGAGCGGAGTCCTTGCATCGTCGATGAGAACGGAGTCGACCTCATCGACAATCGCATACTGATGTTTCCTCTGTACGAGGTCCTGCTGGCTGAACGCCATGTTGTCGCGGAGGTAGTCGAAGCCGAATTCGTTGTTCGTTCCGAACGTGATGTCACAAGCGTATGCCCTGCGGCGTGCGTCCGAATTCGGCTCGTGTTTGTCGATGCAATCGACGCTGAGTCCGTGGAACATATAGAGAGGTCCCATCCACTCGGAGTCTCGTTTTGAGAGGTAGTCGTTGACAGTGACCATGTGAACTCCCTTTCCGGAGAGTGCATTGAGGAAAACAGGAAGTGTCGCCACGAGAGTTTTACCCTCTCCGGTTGCCATCTCTGCAATTTTTCCCTGATGCAGGACGATACCGCCTATGAGCTGCACGTCATAGTGAACCATATCCCATGTAATCCTATTGCCGCCGGCCGTCCAGCTGTTGAACCACACCGCCTTATCCGGTTCGCCATCCTTACCCGGACGGATCTCCACGAAATCGTGCGAAGCCGCAAGCTTACGGTCAAAGTCGTTTGCCGTAACCTCGACCTCCGCATTCTGGGCAAACCTTCTCGCAGTGGATTTCATTATTGCAAATGCCTGCGGAAGAATCTCGTTCAGAGCCGTTTCTATATCCTCGTCAACTTTCTTTACGAGTTTGTCAGACTCCGTCGCGAGTTTTTCCTTCTCCTCGATCGCAAGATCCCCATCAAGTTGCGCCTTGATTTCCGCAATCCTCTTCTCGTCGTCGGCGATACGCGATGCGACAAAGGCTTTGAGTTCCTCCGTTTTCGCTCTGAGTTCGTCGTTCGACAGTTTGTCAATGTCTTCGTATGCCGCAAGAACCTTGTCGAGAAGAGGTTTTATCGCCTTCATGTCCCGCTCGGCCTTGGTTCCGAAGAGTTTCTTGAAAATGTCTGCTAATCCCATTTATCTTAAATTTTATTTTCTCGATACGACCGCCCGCACTACACACGAGCGCGGCGCGCAATGCACAAGCATTGTGCCTAAAATCCTGCAAATATAACAAATTAGGAGAATATATGAAATAGCGTTCCCCTTTCTCGAAAGAAGAAAGCCTATGACTACAAAAGAGTCGCGCTATTAGATGTCTGCTGCAAATATCCAGCGTCCTCGGGAAGAATCTTTCCTGCCGCGACTGCACCCGCCCCGGCTACCACGGCAAGGGCATCGCAACGTTCGTTTTCAGGATGTCCGGCATGCCCCTTAATCCAATAAAATGTGACATTGTGCATGTTCAGAAGAGGCTCCAATCTCATCCATAAATCCGGATTTTTGACCTTGGCGTAGCCCTTGGATTTCCACTTGGCAAGCCACCTCTCGTTGATTGCCTTGACAACGTATGACGAATCGCTGACCACATAGACCGTCGCAGGATGCCATTTTATTGCCTCAAGCCCCTTTATCACTGCCAACAGTTCCATACGGTTGTTCGTCGTGCAGGCAAACCCGCCGCTAATTTCACGAGTGTAGTTTCCGCACTTCAGCACAACCCCATAACCTCCCGGTCCGGGATTTCCGCTCGAAGCTCCGTCTGTATAAAGATATATCGGAGCGGTATGCTCCTGTTTTTCACTATTTTCCGCCATAACAAATCAAACAGAACAAAAACAAGCCATCCAACGGAGCAGACCGCCTTTTAGGCACCCCGTCACTCTATTATCCGACCGCCACGAGGCTTTATCTCATTATCCGGCATCTTGACGTTCAACTTCCCGGCCACCAGTTCATCATAAGCTCTGCGCTTATTGAAAATGTCAATCGCAGCGAAAATAGAGGCCATCATGGAACGCGGATCAGCCTCATCGCGCCCGGCCATCTCATATGCCGTACCATGATCAGGAGAAGTCCTCACAATCGGAAGGCCGGCCGTGTAGTTCACGCCGTCCTCGAACGCAAGAGCCTTGAACGGAATCAGTCCCTGGTCGTGATACATCGCCAGGACAGCATCGAACTTCGAGTAATTGCCGAGACCGAAGAATCCGTCCGGAGAATATGGTCCGAACGCGAGAATGCCCTGTGAAACAGCTTCCTGAACAGCCGGAAGAATAATGTTCTTCTCTTCCTCGCCAAGCAGTCCACCATCACCGCAGTGCGGATTCAGACCAAGCACCGCAATCTTCGGGGTATCAACGCCGAAGTCCCTCTCCAGCGATTTCTTCATCAGCTTCAGCTTGCTCACTATTTTTTCTTTCGTGATTGCCGTCGGCACCGCCTTCAAAGGAATGTGTCCGGTCACGACACCAACCTTAAGAGTGTCGCTGGCCATAATCATGCAGACCTCGTCAACTCCGAATTCCTTCTCGAGATATTCCGTATGTCCCGTAAATCCGAAGCCCTCGTTTGCCATAGCCCTCTTATTGAAAGGAGCCGTCACGAGCACGTCAATATCCCCGTTCTTTATGTCCGTAACAGCCTGTTCCAACGCAATCATTGCCGACTTTGCCGACTCCGGGGTTGACTGTCCCGGCTCGACGTACACATTGTCCGGCAAACAATTGACGATGTTCACCCTCTTCGGATGCACTTCCTTTGCAGAAGTTATGACATTGGTATTCACCGGTTTGTCGAGGTTATGAATCAGTTTCTTGTAGAATCCGAAAATCTTGGATGACCCGTATATCACCGGAGTGCAGAAGTCAAGTATCCTCTCGTCCGCAAGTGCCTTTATGATAACTTCATATCCGATTCCATTGCCGTCGCCTTGGGTTATTCCGACTACTATTTTCCTATCCATATATTTTTGTGTCTTTTGGGTGCATATTCGTTTTCTCATCAGTCGTGTACGCCCGGTACACTCCTTCTTCCAAAACAAATCTGCCCTCCAAAATACATCAAAAAATGTTTCGTCTTTGTGGGCAGACGTGTTTCATAGTCTGCAAAGATACAAAATATATCGGGAAACATTAGATTCTTTTTCGTAACTTCGCGTGTTATGAGGAATGAAACGGAAATACAGTACCTGCCGGGAGTGGGGCCGAAACGTGCGGAAGCGCTCATGAGCGAGTTCGGAGTGAGATATGCCTCCGAACTGCTGCGCATCTACCCGTTCCGCTACATCGACAGGACATCGTTCGTTCGCATTGCCGACGTGAAGGGAGAGTCCGCCTACATCCAAATACTTGCCTCCGTGCGGAGAATCACACTTTTCGGAGCGAAGGGAGAGATTGCACAGGAGAATTTGAAAGAGCTGAAGTTCAACACGGTGAAAAGGATGAGCGTCTGGGTTACAGACGGGAGCGGAGAGATGGAAATGACGTTCTTCAGGGGCATAAAATGGATGTTCGAAAAACTTTCTGAGGGCGGAACTTTCATCTTTTTTGGAAAGCCGTCGGAATACAACGGGAGGTTCAGCATCGTTCACCCTGAAGTTGACCGTCCGGAAAAGCAGACGACGGCCGGAATGCTTCCTGGGGGTGTTCCGGCAGTTGGAGATTCGGATGCGAGAACGTCCGGGAATCAGGTCGGAGGCCGTCTGGTTGGTGTCTATCCTTCCGGAGAAAAACTGAAGAACTGCGGAATCACGGGGAAGGTAATGAACCGCATAATGCAGGGAGCACTGAACGCCGCATTGGGGCAGGAAGAGGAAACCCTACCACTGTATATTCTTGAAAAGTACGGACTTGCGCCCATCCACTATGCCCTTCGCAACATACACTTCCCAGACAGTGCTGAAGCACTCGAAAAGGCACGTTTCCGTCTGAAATTCGAGGAACTGTTCTTTCTCCAGCTTGCCCTGCTGAAACAGAAGTTCGTCCGTTCTCGGGCAGAAGACGGGATTCTGATGCCTAAGGTTGGAGAGGTTTTCAACAAGTGCTATGAAGCGCTCCCATTTCCACTCACGACCGCACAGAAACGGGTCATCACCGAAATTCGGGACGACATGAAATCGGGGCACCAAATGAACCGCCTGCTTCAGGGAGATGTGGGCAGCGGGAAGACTATGGTCGCCGTACTGAGCGCCTTGATTGCAGTCGGGAACGGCTACCAGGCCTGCATCATGGCACCCACGGAAGTGCTCGCCCAACAGCATTACAGAAACATCTGCAAATACCTCGCTCCGACTGGAGTGCGGGCCGCACTACTCACCGGAAGCAGCAGAACCGCAGAAAGACGCGAGATACACGCCGGCCTTGAAGACGGATCGATAGGAATAATCGTCGGCACACATGCGCTCATCGAAGACAATGTAATGTTCAGAAGGTTCGGCCTCGCGATTGTGGACGAGCAGCATCGTTTCGGAGTGGAACAGCGTGCGAAGCTCTGGAGAAAGACGTGCGACGGGAAGCTGCCGCACGTGCTCGTGATGACTGCGACTCCGATTCCGCGAACACTTGCGATGACACTCTACGGAGATCTTGACGTCTCCGTGATTGACGAGCTTCCTCCTGGAAGAAAACCGGTCCAAACCATCCACGGCACGGAAGGAAAGCGTCTCCAGATGTACAATTTTCTCAAGAAAGAGATTGCCTCCGGACGTCAGGTATTCATAGTCTATCCGCTGATTTTTGAAAGCGAGAAACTTGACTATCAAAATCTTGAAAACGGCATTGAGACCATCCGCCACTATTTTCCATTCCCTCCGTACAAAATAGCCGTCGTCCATGGGAAACTCGACAATGAGGAAAAGGCATTCAACATGGATGCATTCTCGGCAGGCAGGGCGAACATACTCGTGGCGACATCGGTCATCGAGGTCGGGGTGGATGTCCCGAATGCCAGCGTGATGGTCATCGAAAGCGCGGAGAGGTTCGGCCTGAGCCAACTCCACCAGCTGCGCGGACGAGTGGGCAGGGGTAGCGACAAGGCATACTGCATCTTGATGACCGGCCACAAGATGAGCAAGGAATCCAAGAACCGCATCGAGCTGATGTGCAGGACGGAGAACGGTTTTGAAATCGCTGAGGAGGATATGAAGATGCGCGGTCCCGGCGACCTTGAGGGCACTCAGCAGAGCGGTCTCCCGATTGCCCTCAATATTGCCTCCCTCGCCAGGGACGGACAGATTCTCGGTGCCGCCAGAAATGCCGCTGCAGCCGTACTGAACGAGGATCCGACGCTCAGCCTCGCCAAAAACGTCCGCCTTCTCCTCGAACTGCGCAAGAATAAGTACAATGTGCGGAACTATAGTAACATCAGCTAAGAATAATGGTCACGGAACTGATTGCAAAATACATCTGGCTGCTGCAAACGGTCATGGACGCCGGAGACGCGGGGCTAACGCTTGGCGATATAACAGAACGCTACGAAAGGCGTTTCGGGGAGGTGCTGACGCGGAGAACCTTTGTCAACTACAAGAATGCTGTTGAAGAGGTCTTCGGCATTGGAATCACCTGCGACCGCAGCAGCAACCGCTACTGCATAGACCGCGACAACCGAATGAGCGACGGCGGCGCCATGGAATGGCTGATAGACAGTTTCACTGTCAATTCCCTGCTCGAGAAGGGCAAGGAGTCCCTCAGCGGCCGCATTGAGATTGAAAGCGTCCCTTCCGGACACCGCTTTCTCACGCGCATCATGGAGGCTATGCTCGATAGCCGTCGAATTGAGATAGAATACTGCAAATACAGCAGCGCGGCTCCGGAACGGCTCACTGTGCTCCCCTACGCGCTCAAGGAGGACAAGCGCCGCTGGTATCTCTACGGGCACTGCATCGAACGCGGAGCACTGAGATGCTACGCCCTCGACAGGCTCGTCTCAATGGAAGTTCTTTCCGACAGGTTCATATATCCGGAGAGTTTCTGTCTCGGCGAAGTTCTCGCGACATCGTTCGGAACATACATTCCGCAAGAAGGGGAAAAAGGTTGCACCGTCGAGTTCAGGGCACGTGGGGTACAGGCCAAATATATCTCCGACCTCCCCATCCACCACAGCCAAAAGTTGCTGAAAACTGAGGGAGAATGGACATATTTTTCTATTTTTGTGTCTCCCGACAGCAATGACCTCTATTTTGAACTCCGCAAATATGGAGCGGCTATCGAGGTCATGAGCCCGGGAAAAGTCAGGAGAAGGCTACGCGATGAGGCTCTTGCCGTCATAAGCATTTATGGAGAGACAGAGAATCCGGACTCGACGACATAAACGCCGCTTCGAACAGGAGGATTTGGTATATAAACGTGGATAGAAAGAAGTGCGTGGAATTTAAGACTATATATAATTGATATATTGACATATAAATGGGAAAAAGAACAATCATTTTGGCATCGGGGCTCGTAGCGGTTGCAGCCGTGGCCGGCATCATTATGGGAAAGTTTGCAAAAGGAAAGGAATCCGAAGAAAAGGGATTCATCGGGAAATCGGAAATCAGAGTAGAGGACGGGAAAATGACTCCTGAAGTGCTTCTTGCGTTCGGAAGGCTTTCGGATCCGCAGGTGTCGCCGGACGGGAAGAAATTGCTCTACGGGGTATCATACAATTCAATTGAGGAAAACCGTTCTTGCAGAAATCTGTATATCAGCAATCTTGACGGAAGCGACGCGCATCTTGCCACCCGCTCCGGGAAAAGCATCAGCAACGCACGCTGGAGCGCGGATGGGAAGAAGGTCGTCTACCTTATGGGCGGGCAAATTTACATTGCTAAGCTCAGAAAGGACGGGACGCTCGGAAAGGGCAAGAAAGTCAGCGACATAGCCGCAGGCATCGGTGAGTTCAAGCTCTCGCCGGACCAGTCTCAAGTGATATTCCTCTCCACAGTGGCGGGGCGAGTAAAGACTCCGGGGCAGATTTATCCGGATCTTCCGAAAGCCGAGGCATACGAAACGGAGACGATGATGTACCGCCATTGGGATCATTGGGTTGAAGAAATCCCTCACAGTTTTGTCGGTACTTTCGACTGGGACAAGGGACTCGGAAACTTCTTTGACATACTCGGAAGTGAAGGCTCGCAAGACGGCGGCGTCTCCCCATACGAACTCCCCACAGAACCGTTCGGTGGGCTTGAAGAGCTTTGCTGGAGTCCTGACGGGACACGCATCGCCTACTCATGCAGGAAGAAAGACGGAAAAGACTACGCATTCTCGACGGACACGGAAATATACCTATATAATATACAGAGCGGTGAATGCGTTCATGTTCCTATGGGAGGAGGATATGACACCGCTCCTGTGTGGAGCCCCGACGGTAGCAAGATTTGCTGGATTTCGATGGAACGCAATGGGTATGAGGCTGACAAACAAAGGCTTATGCTTGCAGATGTGGACGGAATGAAAGTGGGGAATATCCGCGAACTAGCACTGGATTCAAATACAATGTCGCTTCCCCATCTTGGGACGAGGACTCGCAGCACATCTGGTTCAACGCCCTCACGGAAGGGCTTCAGGCAATCTATCTCACTGACCTTGAAGGAAATGTGACCCGCAAAACGGACGAAAAGCTTTGGTACGACTTCACTACTCCGTTCTTCATCGACAAGAGCGAGGGGAGGGAAATTCTCTACACGAGCCTGCAAAGTATGGATTTTCCGACCGAGCTGGCGAAGTTCGACACGAAAACACAGACAATCGAGAGAGTTACCGACGAGAACGGCCATATTCTCTCCCAACTCCGGGAACATAGGACCGAGGCGCGGATGGTGAAGACCGTGGACGGCAAGGACATGCTGACATGGGTGCTTTATCCGCCGGAGTTTGACCAATCAAAGAAATGGCCGGCGATAGAAATCTGCCTCGGAGGGCCTCAGGGTACGCTGAGTCAGGGATGGTCCTACAGATGGAACTATAGGCTTATGTGTTCACAGGGATATGTCGTCGTACTGCCTAACCGTCGCGGGACCACAGCCTTCGGACAGGAATGGTGCGAACAGATTTCCGGAGATTATTGCGGACTTAACATACAAGATTATCTCTGTGCGGCAAAAGCCCTTAAGAACGAGCCTTATGTGGGGAAAATGGCAGCCTGCGGCGCAAGTTACGGCGGCTACTCGGTCTACTACCTCTGCGGAGTGCACGGCAATGTCTATGACGCTTTCATCGCCCATGCCGGAATCTTCAACCAGGAACATATGTATATGACCACCGAGGAGATGTGGTTCCCGACATGGGACAACGGTGGAGCACCTTGGGACAGCAACCCGACCGCACTGCGCCACTACGCGAACTCGCCTCACAAGCTCATCGGGAACTGGCACACTCCCCTTCTGGTCATCCACGGCGGCAGCGATTTCCGCGTCCCGTATGACCAGGGAATGGCTGCTTACAACTGCGCTCAGATGATGGGCGTGCCATCGGAACTGATTGTGTTCCCGAACGAGAACCACTGGATTCTCAAGCCTCAAAACGCTCTTTTCTGGCACAGGAGCTATTTCGGATGGCTTGACAGGTGGCTGAAATAGAGACTTACCCGACGGGAAAAGAGCCCCGAAACACGAAATGTCCGGCGTATGAAAGAAGACAAGATTCTCATAGAGCAGTTGAATGCCTCTTCGGTGGAGGCGTTCTCCTCGTTGTATGACAAATACGCCGGAATGGTCTATAACTTCACGCTCTCCATTCTCAAGGACAGCTGCGTCTGCGAAGACATCACCCAGTCGTGCTTTGCCCTGATGTGGAGCCGCAGGGCCGAATTCGACCCTTGTGGGAATCTTCCTGCCTGGCTCTATGTGGTGGCACGCAATGCGGTTTTCAAAGAAGTGCGCAGACAGGTGACAGCCTCGAAATACATTGAATATGTTACCAGCCACAACGGAAGTGAGCCTCAGCAGGCAATGTGGAACTCCACCGACACCGGAATCATTCTCGCCGAGGCCGAAGGGGCAATCGCCGCCCTGCCCGAGTCAAGACGCAAAATCTACAAGATGCGTTTCATCGAAGGGCTTTCTGTGGCGGAAATCAGCGAGCGGCTTGACATCTCCCCAAAGACAGTCGAAACCCAGATAGCAAGGGCAAAAAGCAGCATAAGGCAGAGGATTTCCGAACTTTTGACGCTCGCGGTGATACTCGGTTAAGGTCGGCTTTGCCTGATTTTCAAAAATTTTCATTTTTCTTGTAAGGTTTTTCTGATTCTGTGGATACATTATGTAAAACCGCGGAAAAATGGAAATCGAAAAATTCCAGTCTCTTGTTGACAAATACCTTTCAGGCCATACCACAGCCGAAGAAGATGCCGTCCTCCGTTCCTGCCTGGAAAGTGAGGACGTCTCTCGTGCATTCGACGAATATGCCTTTGAGAAATGGCAGAACGCCGGCTCTGAAATGCCGAAAGGAGTTAAAGACGAAATACGCAGAAAACTCCTTACCGAAATCAAATCCCCAAAGAGAGTGCACCGGCTCAGATTCCTTAAATATATGGCCGGGGCTGCCTGCATTGCCATCGCTCTGGTGGCCGGGTTCCTTGCAGGAAAGGGAGTAAGGGTTGAAGAGAGCGTTTTCGAATGTATCGCAGCCAATGGACAGAAGAGCACAGTGGCACTTCCGGACGGAACGAAAGTTATGCTCAATTCGGGCAGTTCACTCAGATATTCATCATCTTACAATCTCCACAACCGCGACATCGAGCTCAACGGCGAGGCCTATTTCGAAGTGGCACGCAACGAAAACATACCTTTTATCGTTTCTGCAAAACAGATGACGGTCGAAGCCCTGGGGACAAAATTCAATGTCAGGGCATATAATTCCGAACCCGAAATTGTAGCAACCCTGGTCGAAGGATGCGTCAGAGCAAGTGCCGGCGGAAAGGAAATGATTATGCATCCTGCCGAAGAAATCAGTTTCGACAAGAAAAGCGGCGAAATGAAAAAATATGCCGCCCCTAACAAAGGCCATCTCATTCCTTGGCGCGACAATGAGTTGTATTTCAACGAAAAGACTCTCCGGGAAATAGGAGTCATACTCGAAAGAATGTACAATGTGAACGTTTGTTTCGAAGATGACAGCATAATGGAGTATTCCTACACGGGTCTGGTGAGGAACAGCTCACTCAACAATGTTCTCGACCTCATCACAGCTACCTCTCCGGTGGAGGTCCAGATGTACTCCAACAACTTGAAATTCAGCAAACGGCGGGGAAAGTGACAGATTGAAATTGCGGGAACAAAAGCCCGCACACAAACCCGTCCCCGGACAAGAACGGGAAATTGACCACAGACAACAAACAATAACACTATAATGAAAGCAAGACTTATAGCCATTACCCTGTTCTTCAGCGCACTGTTTTGTGCGGCTCCTCTGTATGGCCAGATAAGTGTCAGCCTCAAGGACGTTCCTCTCACGGAAGCCCTTTCAACACTGGAGAACAAAAGCGAGTACAGTTTCTTCTACAGCAATATGCTTCCGGGCAAAGACGCCCGCGTGAGCATCGAAGCAAAAGACAAGAGCATTGAATTCATTCTTGACAACATTTTCAAAGGACTCCCGATTTCCTACGAAATCAACGGTCACCAAATTATCTTGAGCGAAGAGAAAAAAGTCGAAAAAAGCTCTCCGCTCAAGGTTTCAGGAGTAGTCCTCGACAGTGCCGGAGAGCCTGTCATCGGAGCCGGAATCCTTATCGAAGGCTCTGAGGGTGGGGCAGTTACAGATGCCGACGGGCATTGGGAACTCGTCGTTCCCTCCGCTGATACAAAGCTCCACATCAGCAGCCTCGGCTACAAAGAAAGAATTGTTGCGGCAGGTTCCGCAGCAGCAAAAAACATCATGCTCATTGAAGACAGCCAGATGATTGAAGAGACTGTGGTTGTCGGATACGGCGTGCAGAAGAAAGTCAACCTTACCGGCGCTGTGGCGATGATAAGTTCGGAAGATATGGCTTCAAGACCTATTTCGAACCTCAATTCCGGCATTCAGGGAATGCTCCCCGGCGTGACTGTCGTAAGTCCGAGCGGACAGCCGGGAGAATCAATGACCACAATTCGCGTCCGTGGTATCGGAACAATCGGTAATGCCGCGCCTCTCATTCTCGTCGATGGCGTGGAAGGCGACCTTTCCACCCTCAATCCCGAGGACATCGAATCAATGTCGATTCTCAAAGATGCCGCATCCTCTGCAATCTACGGAGCACGTGCCGCGAACGGTGTGCTTCTCGTCACGACCAAATCTCTGTCCAAGCTTTCGGCAGAACCGACAATCAACTTCGGGGCATATTACGGCATACAGGCGCCTACAAGGCTCCCGGAGATGTGTGATGCCATTGAATTTATGACCCTCGACAACGAGTCCCGCGTCAATGTCGGCACTCCTCCAATTTGGTCTGAAGCAGATTTTGAAAAAGTAAGAAGCGGCTCATCGCCAAACTACTTCGCCAACACCAATTGGGTTCGCGAGGTTATGAAAAAGACGGCACCTCAATACAACGTCACACTCGGTATCAATGGCAGAGCCGGCAAACTCGCTTATATGGCATCCTACAGATACTTCGACCAGAAGGGACTCACGGCCGGCAGCACCACAGGAGAAAACCGTCATAATTTCAGAATAAAACTCAACACCACCATTCTCGACCGCGTACATTTCACCACTAACGTCAGCTATGTCAACAGCAAGGTGACTGCTCCGATAAATTCGCTTTCCAGCGGTGGCGGTGCGATTTATACTGCAATGCGTATCGCTCCGAACGCCCCGGTACGCTATACCGACGGAACTTGGGCTTATGGCGGAGGAAACACCAATCCGCTTGCGACTCTCACCGACGGCGGACATTCAAATATGAAAAACGAGACTGTCAATCTTCACAACACAATCAAGGTGGACATTCTCAAAGGCTGGGATGCCACCGTCACATATAATGTATCTTCAAGAAATGGTTTTGCGGACATACTCAAGAAAACTATAACTTTCAAAAATCCCGAAGATGGTTCAACCCACACCACACAAAGTCCTAATTCTCTGACAAACAAAGATATCCGCCACCTTCAGCAATCCCTCATCCTGCAAAGCAACTTTGATTTCAGTTTCGGAAGGCACAATATCGGAGGAGTTGTCGGAATGTCACAGGAATGGAGCGAATTCAACCGTTTCGAAGCAAGCCGAAACAACTTGCTCACAGAATATAATCCGACCCTCAACTTGGGAGACGCTTCGACAATGAGTAACAACGCATATTTTGCAAGTTGGGCAATCCGTTCGGGATTCGGCCGTCTCACCTATAATTTTGCCGAACGCTATCTTCTTGAGGTGAATCTGCGTTACGACCTGTCTTCGCGTTTCCACAGAGACCATCGTGGAGGTCTTTTCCCATCGGTTTCCGGGGCTTGGAGAATTTCAGAAGAAAAATGGATGGAAGCGGCGAAAAAATATGTTGACAATCTCAAAATCAGAGCTTCCTGGGGTATGCTCGGAAACCAGTATGTAGGTTCATCCAACTACCCATACCTTTCCGTGCTTGAAGCATTGAAGAGCCACGACGACCACGTTTCTCTTATAGGAAAGAATCCGACTACCGCTTATGTGCAGTCCAGCCTTTCCAACCCTAAGCTTTCTTGGGAAACAATCAAGATGCTCGACCTCGGATTCGACCTCCTTATGTTCAACAACAGATTGGGATTCACTTTCGACTGGTACACAAAGAATACAGAAGGCATACTTCTTATGCTCAACTACCCTGCACAGATTGGTGCAAAACCTTCCGAGCAGAACGCAGGAAAAGTCAACAACACCGGTTGGGAAATGAATATCGACTGGAAAGACCAGATTGGCGACTTCTTCTACTCCGTATCTGCAAACTTGTCGGATGTCAGAAACAAAATCATTGATCTCGGAGGAAACCAGCCCGATTTGAGCGGAGACCAAATCCGTCAGGTAGGCTACCCTATTGACGCTTTCTACGGCTACATCGCCGAAGGTCTGATGACTCCGGAAGACTTCAAAATCAGCAACCCGGAGACTCACACCTACAATATCCCTAAAATTCCTGTAGTCTTGGGCAACCAATACCAGCCAGGTGACATCAAATATAAAGATCTCGGTGGCCCGAATGGTGAACCGGACGGGAGAATCTCTCCAGAATATGACAAAACAGTCATCGGAAGCAACATTCCGCGTTACACCTACAGTTTCCGCGGAGAATTGGGATGGAAAGGTATTGACTTCAGCTTTATGCTCCAGGGAGTGGGCAAATGCGACGGATACCTTACGGGAACAGCACGCCACGCTTTGCAGGATATGGCCGCTTATCCGCAAAAAGTCCATCTGGACAGATATAATGTGGAGACAAATCCCAATCCTAACGCGACGTATCCGCGCCTGACCTACTGCACCGACTTCAACCAGAAGGCATTATCGACATTCTGGCTTGAAGATGCTTCTTATCTGCGTCTGAAGAATGTCCAGCTGGGATACACTCTCCCGAAGAAAATATCCTCAAAGGCGAGAATGGAAAAGCTGAGAGTATATGTTTCTGCTGACAACCTTTTGACATTCACCAAGTTCTTCAAGTCTTACGACCCGGAGACACCGGTTTCCAAAGGTGGATACTACCCTCAAATCAAAACTGTAGTATTCGGTATTGACATTAATTTCAAGTAACAGACGATGAAAAAATATATAGCAACAATAGCGGCTCTGGTCGCACTGATATCCTGCAACGACAGTTTTCTGGACAGGATGCCACAGGACACGCTCACGGACGCCAATTTCTGGCAGACGGAGACACACGTCAGGAGCGTAGCCTATTCATTCACAAGTTCGATGATGGGAAAGGACTGGCTGAACAGAACCGAGATTCAGGCTGACTGTGTGCCATGGGCAGTCACAACGGCTTGGAGAACGATAGGCGGAGGCAATCTGACAACCGACATTTCACAGCTGAACAGCGCATGGAGAAACGCCTACTACTGCATAGGCCGAACAAATTACTACCTCAACAACTACAAACGCGCTACCGCCGTCAGCCCCGCCATATTGGAGAGATTCGCGGCAGAAGCCTATTTCTACCGTGCATTCAACTACTGGCTTCTGACAGAGTTTTGGGGAGATGTCCCTTACATCACAGAAGAGCTGAACATCAATTCTCCCGACGTTTACCGCAGCAGAGACCCGAAGGCGGAAATCATCAAAAGTATCACCAAAGACCTTGAAGAGCATCTTCCTGCTCTCCCTGAACACATTGAGGCTGCATCTGCCGAATTCGGACACGTTTCACAAGCGGCAGCTTGGGCACTGCTCTCCCGCATTTATCTCTGCAATGAAATGTGGGACAAATGTATAAAGGCATCAGAAAAAGTGATGTCCGACAGTTATCACCATCTGTATTCCACCGGCAAACCGGATGTTGACTATCTGAACCTCTTCAACTACACGGGAAGGGCGTCAAGAAATGCCGACAACCACGAGACGCTGCTTGCGCAGGTCTTCAACTACGACCTCGGCAAAGCCGCGTTCTCTTCACACAACCTTACGGGCGAAGTCTGGGTGGACAATGACTATGCAAGATGGCTTCCGACAAAAACTATGATTGAGTCCTATCTCACATCAGACGGTAAAATCTGGGATCCGAAAACCTGCAATTCATACGAAGAGATATTCCAGAATCGCGACCCTCGAATGGTTCAGTCCATTATGGCACCGGGAAGCGAATGGAGAGCCGGCGCAAGCGGAGATTTGCTCAACACAGACCCGACTATCTTCACTTATCCGAAATTCGACAACTCCAAAGACGGATGTATGACATATACCGGCTACTACACACGAAAGTACGCTGAAATCTCCACAACTCCGTGGGTCGGGCACGATGACAACGACATCGTAATGTTCCGCGTCGGTGAAGTTCTCCTCAACTATGCAGAAGCTGTTTTTATGAAGAAAGGAGCAATCACACAGGACGAACTCGACAAGAGCATCAACCTGCTCCGCGACCGCGTCGGAATGGTTCATCTGACACTCTCCACAATTCCGGCAGGTTCAGATATGCTCAGCGAAATCAGAAGGGAGAGGAAGATAGAGCTTTTCTTCGAGGGAATGCGTCCGTTCGACCTCAGGAGATGGAAGATGGGAGAAATTTTCGGGCAGGATTTGCTCGGCGTAAACAAACGTTGGATAGACCAATCCAGAATCAGTGTCAAACTCAGCGACCTTACTTGGAAAACTGTTGGCGGCGAAGAGTATCTTCTTCTTGAAACCGGCAGAAAGTTTAATCCGGAAAAGAATTATCTGTTCCCGATTCCGTTCGCACAAATGCAGCTGAATCCGAATCTTGCCCCAAACAACCCGGGGTGGAACTGATCAAACCCACAAGAACGAAATGATTAAGACACGAAATATCACAATTGCATTGATGCTCACAATCACGGCTATTTGCACCTCTTTTCGGCAGGCTTTTGCCGGAGAAAGGCTTAGCCTCAGAGTGATGTCGATGAACATCAAGGAAGGAGCGGAATATGCCTCCCACAAAGTCGAACCCTATGCCGCGTTAATCAACGAATATGCTCCGGACGTAGTCTGCCTGCAAGAAGTTGATTATATGACAAAGCGCAACGGAAACAAGGACTTTCTCAACGAATTGGCCGCAGCTACGGGGATGTTCCCATTCTGGAGCCAGTCGTTCATCTATCAGGGCGGCGGTTTCGGAGTGGCGATTTTGAGCAAATATCCCTTTATGAAGGCGGAGAAAATCATAACCGACCTCAGAAATGAGGGAGCGCGGGAGCCCCGAAGCACAGCTTGGATTTACATCAATCTGCCTGAGGGTGCAACGGTGAGGGTTGCGACCACGCATCTCGCACTTGAAACTCCCGAACTCACTATCCGCAACATCGCTGACGTGAACAAAAAAATGTTCGTTCAAGACAAACGGACTCCGAGCCTGCTAATAGGGGATTTCAACGCAAGGGAAGACAGTGACCAGATTAAGTATGCCAAGAACACCTGGCAGGAAATCGGAGAAGGGACAGGCTTCACCATACCTTCCGACAAACCGAACAGGAAGCTCGACTATGTGATGGGTTATCCGAAGAAATGGAAATACACAAAATATGAAATCATCGCAAGACCGGATCTGTCCGACCATTGCTTTGTGATGGCTGATGTAATTTATGAGGAGAACTGAGATGAAAAGGTTTTTATTCATAGCAGCACTTGCCGCATCGCTTCTGTGCGCCTGTGACAAAAATCCGAATCCGGAAAATCCCGTCATTCCGTCTTCACCGTCCGTGCCCGAACCTCCGGCTGAGATGAATGCCAATAACACGTTCGCAGTGGATTATTTCACCGACCTCAAAGATGAAGACAGTTATTTCATCCGAAGGGACATCGGCATCGCAAAGAACCATGTTCTCGGAGAGGATGGAAAAAAGGCAGTGATGTTCTTCTTTGACAGAATGGATTTCACCGCCGGAGAGCCATCGCCTCTTCTCAAAATTTGTTCAGGCAACAATGTCTGGCCACTTTTCGCCCAGCAGGAGCCGAGCGGAAAGCAGGTAACGAAAGGCTGCGGAATCATCACCAAAACAATGGTTTCGGATTTCGACGGCATATATGATTCAGATGTTTTTCTCAGTGGAGCGAATATACACATCCAGACTGGCATCCCCGGCAGGACGACCATCTACACGGGCAGAATCGACAAGATTTCCCAGTTGGATGAAATTTTCAGCAAAAAAGGAGTGAAACTTTCAGGAGATGCTGTCATAATAGGACGGGTGAAGAACGGACTTGAAAAAGAGCTTGAACAAAAGGTTAAAGCACAATGTTGCCGTTCATTCATTTCTGAAGGAACCGAGGGCTGGAGTCTCTATGTCATCTGTCCGCCGGAATACGTCTGCCGCGGTGCTGAAAGCAAAAAAACGGTGAATCTCGGATATTACAGAATTACAATTGAGAAAATAAAATTATGAGCAAAAAATTCAGATTTATAGCATTTGCAGCAGCCATTCTCATTTGCAGCGCAGGCTTTGCCGGAAACGGAAAACTGCGCCTGATGAGTTACAACCTCCGATTCGGAGAACTCGCCTCTATGGAGGAAATAGGCTCCTACATCAAGTCTTTAGATGCTGACATTGTCGCACTTCAGGAATGTGACTGGGCGACCTACAGAGAGAGGGCTCCGAAACAGAACGGGGTCAAATTCATCAACGAACTCGCACGGGAAACGGGTATGTTCGGAATCTATGCCAAAACCATTGACTACAGGGGCGGATACTACGGCATAGGGCTACTGAGCCGCTACCCTATCGTCCGCAGCGAAAGGATACTTCTCCCTCACAGCAAGGGCACGGAGCAGAGGGCAATGCTCCTTGCAGACATTGAACTCCCTGACGGACAGATTGTAAGCTATGTCTGCACCCACCTCGAAGTTTCTTCTTCGGAGCTGAGACTCGAACAGGTGAAATTCATCCGGAAAAAGCTGAAGAAAATCTCAAATCCTGTTTTCCTCGCAGGGGATATGAACGCGGAACCGGACAGTCCCGAGATGGAATTCCTCAGAAAAGGATGGGATGAACTCACTAATCGGGAACTGACCTTCAGCACAATGTCGCCTTCCATCAAAATCGACTACATCTATGCAAAGAAAGGCGCCGGAGTGAAACTCATCGAAACCGCAGTGGATCGCCGGAGGCTTCTTTCCGACCACTTCCCTATCTATGCGGATGTCGAAATCAAATAAATGACACTATTGTAAAGTGAACAACAAACATATTATTAACCACTTATTAAACAACAAAAAATGAAAAAATCATTACTTTTTGCAGCAGCGCTGACCATATTGTTCGCGGGCTGCCAGAAAAACAATGAAAAAGACGACAGCGTAAAGGAACTCGAAGTTGAGTTTACGCTTGAGAAAATCGAGGCGCTTCCATACGGAGAGCCGGTCAATCTCAGCGGCTCGTTCACAGGTACCACAGCCGTTTCAAAGGCTGTTTTCAGCGGTGCAAAGAAAGCAGAGGACGGAACATTCACTGTTGTGGGTGAAGGCCAGGAAGGGACTATTGATGGAACAGTTGCGTCCGTAGAATTCTTCGCAGACTCACAGGAGATTGACGCTATCGAAGTCGTGCTCTCGTCTGCCGATGCGTCCAAGAAGTTCTACTTTGACGCTCCGAAGGTTACAGGAGAGCCAAAGGGAGATGTCTGGTTCAACGATGTTGTAGCTCTCTATCCTGACAACATTGTCAAGAATAACAAAAACTGTCCGGAAGAGTTCCCAACTCCCAATACAGGCGCAGGCTCTGACACCAAATCTTTCTTCTCTATGCACGGAGTGAAAGTAAATGGCAAGATTGAGCACATACTCAGTCTCAACGAACTCCTCGCTGTTGACGGAAAGAACGCAAGTTTCTGCTTCCTTAATGCTTTACAAAACACAGAGAACAACGTAATCTTCGGAAGTCAGAGGGGTTATATGTTCAGTATAATGAAGGCAAGTTCGCTCGGAGGTGGCACAACAGGACGCCAGTGTGATCTTTACCAATATGGAGATCACCAGATTAAGGATGAAAACATTGATCTTAATTTCAAAATGAACCGCTACAGAGGCAGCTGGTCCGGAAAGGACTACAAAGAGGAACTGTTCAAGGAAATTGACAGGATTTTCCTCAATCTTAAAAGCCCGAAAACGAATCTTGAGAAAATCAAAGCCTTCTACGCTCTCGGCGAAATCCAGAGAAAACTTGACAATTCCACTCTTGGAGAAGAAGAAAATCCTACCAACTTTGGAGGTAGTACATTCTTGCGCAAATGGAATAATGCAGGAGATAAGGCAACAAAAGCTCCTACTGAGCAGTATAGAGCAGGTGACTACATTATATTCCGTTCAGAGAGAAAGAAGGAAGGAGAGGAAAACCCTCGCTACTACTACGGAATTATGCAGATTGTGCAGTTTGAATACGATGACAGCAAGTGCTTTGTAGAAAAAGACGGCAAGAGGTACATCGACAGGGAAAAGGCAAAGGATCTTTTTATGAAACCTGTATATCTTGACATCAAGACTCAGTGCGAAATCGCAGAATAAGCCCTGCAAACCTCAAGGCGGGGAGGACTGACCTTCTCCCCGTCTTCTATATTTTATAAATACAAAACTCGCTTCGATGATGAAAAAAGTCATAGGAATCTTTGTCTCATTCGCTCTCGTCCCGCTTTTCTTTTCTTGTAAAGGGGAAAAAAGCGCTGAAGAAAAATGCATTAATGCCGCTCAAGGGGTGATTGAGAGGACAATAGGAAAACTCGAAAATGTCTCATTCAAAACCATCCCTACTACGGAAGAGGGATTGGACAGATTTGAAATCGAAGCGACCGGCGGTCTGCTCAGCATCGGGGGAAGCAGTCCGAGCGCAATCTGTTATGCTATGGACAGATACCTCCGCGAAGCCTGCGGCTCGATGATATGCTGGAGCGGAAGCAAACTGGACATTCCAGAGATTTGGCCGGACTGGGACGAAGAAGCCGTCTCTCCTTATGAGCTGCGCTACTTCCTCAATGTCTGCACCTTCGGCTACACCACTCCTTATTGGGGATGGGAGAGATGGTCTCAGGAAATTGACTGGATGGCTCTTCACGGAGTGAATATGCCGCTTGCAAGCGTTGCAGCCGAGGCTATTGCAAAGAGAGTATGGCTTAAACTCGGACTTGAAGCCGACGAAATCGACAGTTTCTTCACAGGAGCCGCACATCTTCCTTGGCACAGAATGGGCAATCTGAACCGCTTCGACGGCCCTCTCGACGACAACTGGCACAATTCCCAGATTGAACTCCAGCACAAGATACTCGACAGGATGAGAGAACTCGGAATGGAACCTGTAGCCCCGGCATTCGCAGGATTCATCCCGCCCGCATTGATGAAAAAACATCCTGAAATCCAGGCAAGGCAGCTCACCTGGGGAGGCTTCCCGCTGGAGGACAATGCCTGCGTACTCTCCCCAGACTCACCGTGGTTCACCAAAATCGGAAAACTTTTCGTACGGGAGTGGGAAAAAGAATTTGGCAAGGCAAAGTATTGGCTTTCAGACAGTTTCAACGAGATGAAATTGCCTGTAGAGGAAGGCGACGCCGAGGGCAAACACAAACTTCTTGCAGAATACGGAAAAGCAATCTACAACTCCATCAGCGCAGGCGACTCCGATGCCATCTGGGTCACCCAAGGATGGACTTTCGGATATCAGCACGATTTCTGGGACCCGGAAAGCCTCAAGGCTATGCTCTCCGGAGTTCCTGACGACAAGATGATAATCATCGACCTGGGAAACGACTACCCTAAATGGGTTTGGCACACAGAGCAGACCTGGAAAGTGCAGGAAGGTTTCCACGGCAAGAAATGGATATTCAGCTATGTGCCGAATTTCGGAGGCAAAGTTCTCCCGACAGGAGATTTGGATATGTATGCAACTGCTTCCGCAGAGGCTCTCGCTTCGGAATACTCCAAAAATCTCGTAGGCTTCGGCAGTGCGCCGGAAGGTCTTGAAAACAATGAAATCGTCTATGAACTGCTCGCAGATATGGGCTGGACAAGGGAGAGCATCGACATCGACAGATGGCTCGAAAGCTACTGCCGCGCCCGCTACGGTTTCTGTGACAATCAGATGAGAGAGGCTTGGAAGCTCCTGCACAAGAGCGTATACAGTTCGCTCTATTCCTACCCTCGTTTCACCTGGCAGACAGTCACTCACGACAGAAGAAGAGTCAGCCGCCACGGAATTGACGACGATTTCGGAAAGGCAGTGAAGATATTCCTCAGTCTCTCGGACAAATGCGACTCCCCTCTCTATTTCAACGATGCCGTCGAGTTTTCGGCTCTCTATCTTGCGGAACTCGCTGACAGACATTATGAGAAGGCTCTCAAACTCGGACGCACGGAAAAGGGCCGGGAAGAATTGGGAAAGACCGTCGCCATACTCTCCGACGTGGACCGTCTGCTCGCTTCACATCCTCTCCACAGGCTTGACAGATGGATTTCGGATGCAAGGGGCGAGGAAGGCAGCGCACTTGAAAAAGACCGCAGGGAATCTAATGCCAAGAGGCTCATCACCACTTGGGGCGGCGGGCAGGAAGACTATGCAGCGAGATTCTGGTCCGGACTCATACGCGACTACTACATTCCGAGACTCGAAATCCATTTCTCCGAAAAAGCCGGAATGCTCGACGAATGGGAGGAAGAATGGATTAACACCCCTTATCACAGCAATACAAAACCATTTGACTCTCCTCTTGAGGTCGCAAAAGAACTCATAGCAAATGAAAAGTAGCACATTCGGGATGATGCGGATATCACGCGCAGCCATAATTTTCACGACATTGACACTTGTCGCTTCAGCTATTGCCGGCTGCGGCACGGACAAGGCGACACAGACCATATTTACAGAAAAAGAACAGATTGAGGCGGTCCGCTCCCTCGTTGACCGTGTGACAGGAGGCAGGTCTTCCGAATTTGAACTCCGTCTTCTTCCGGAACGCCAGGACAGTCTCGACTACTTCGAGTTCAGCGCAGAAAACGGAAAAATCGTACTTGGAGGCAACAACGGTGTCAGCATAGCGAGCGCCCTCGGGCACTATCTGCGAGACTTTTGCGGATCCCACCGGAGCTGGTGCGGAAACAGCTGCGCACTTCCGGAGACACTTCCGCTTCCGGAAGAAAAAACCGCCAAGACATCACCTTACAAATGGCGTTACTACCTGAACTACTGCACATTCAATTACTCGATAAGTTGGTGGGACTTCGACAGATGGCAGCAGGAAATCGACTGGATGGCATTGAACGGAATCAATATGCCGCTCGCCCTCACCGGTCAGAACTCAGTCTGGAAAAGGGTCTATAACAAGCTCGGATTCAGCGACAGCGAGCTGGAGTCCTTCTTCAGCGGACCGGCTTACTACAACTGGTTCTGGATGGGCAATCTCGACGGATGGGGCGGCCCGCTTCCTCAAAGCTGCATGAAAAAGCAGGAAAAGCTCGCAAAGAAAATACTCTACGCAGAGCGTTCACTCGGAATGACCCCGGTTCTTCCGGCATTCACCGGACACATGCCGCCGGCATTCAAGGACAAATTCCCGGAGGCAAAAATCAGCACAGGCTCCTGGGTGAATTTTCCGGAGGTTTCAGTTCTCGACCCTGGTGAAGAGATGTTCACCGAAATAGGACGCCTGTTCATCGAAGAACAGGCCCGCATCTACGGGACCAACCACATCTATTCCGCCGATACATTCAACGAAAACAGGCCGCAGACCAGCGACACAAGCTACCTCAGCGCAATAAGCTCGAAGCTCTTCAACTCAATGAGAGCCGCCGACCCAAAGGCTGTCTGGCTTATGCAGGGATGGCTTTTCTACCACGAAAGGGATTATTGGCACGAGCCTCAGATACAGGCGCTTCTGGGAGCCGTACCGGACGACGGAATGGTGATTCTCGACCTTTGGAGCGAGCGCCATCCGGTTTGGGAGAGAACAGAAGCCTATTACGGCAAACCGTGGATTTGGTGTATGCTCCAGAACTTCGGTCAGAACATTGTACTTTCCGGAAACGCCTCCCGAGTGGCAAACGACCCGGCATCGACTCTGACAAGGCCTGAGAGGGGCAAATTCAGCGGAATCGGCCTCACGATGGAAGGCATAAACCAGAATCCTGCGATTTTCGCCCTGATGCTCGAAAATGTCTGGAGAGACTCCCCTATCGAGATAGATTCATTTATAAAGAATTATCTTTCTGAACGTTACGGACAAGAAAACGAAGACGCGCAAAAGGCCTGGGAGATTATATTCTCGACGGCTTATGAGAACACAACGAATAACGGTGGGCACGAATCCATCATCACGGGACGTCCGAATTTCAAGATAAATCCTGGTGGAACGACAAACACGAAAAAATGCTACAGAAGTGAAGAGCTCGTGGCCGCCTGGAAAAAACTCCTCTCTTGCTGCGACGCCCTCTCTTCAAGCGACGGCTTCCGCTACGACATCGTAGACCTCACCCGCCAGGTGCTCGCCGACTACGCATCCGTTCTTCAGCAGAACGCGGCCCGGGCATTCAAATACGGTGATATTCAGGCATATAAGACCGCATCCGGGGAGTTCCTCACTCTCATCGACGAACTCGAAAAGCTGCTCGGCACAAGGGAAGAATTTCTTCTTGGACGCTGGCTCGGCGACGCACGCAGAATGGGCAAAACGCAGGAGGAAAAGAATCTCTACGAACACAACGCCCGCAATCTCATCGGCTGCTGGGGCGACCGCAACTGCCGAATCAAAGACTACGCCTGCAGACAGTGGAACGGAATGATGTCGGGATATTACCACAAACGCTGGGAGATGTTCTTCAACGAGACAATCTCTGCCCTCGAAAAAGGAGAGGAGTTTGACTTCAAGGCTTTTGAAGAAAGATGCAAGGACTTCGAATGGGAATGGACCTTCTCGAATGAAAAGTATCCTGAAGAGGCTGTAGGCGACGAAATCGAAGCCTGCAAAAGGATTATGGAAATATATGGTGAGAAATTAGACGAACTCGCCGACGACAAAGAGTATAAAGCAGCGGAAAAAGCTTATGTTTAAGAAAATCGTCATAGCAACTGATTCATTCAAAGGTTCTCTATCTTCAATGGAGGCAGGGAATGCCATCGCCTGCGGAGTGAGGAAGGCCTTGCCTGAGTCTGAGGTTATTGTTGTTCCGGTTGCCGACGGAGGCGAAGGAACGACAGAGGCGCTCTGCGGGGCACTTTCCGGAGAAGTTTTAAGAGTCAAAGTCAGGGGGCCGCTCGGAGAGAGTGTAGTGACTGAATATGCAATCGCAGAAGGCGGGACAGCCATTATCGAGATGTCCCAGGCAAGCGGGCTCCCCCTGATTTCTAAAGAAGAACGCAATCCCCTGCTGACAAGCACTTTCGGCACCGGAGAGATGATTTTGGACGCAATCCGCCGGGGCTGCCGCAAGTTTCTCGTCGGCATTGGAGGAAGCGCCACCAACGACGGCGGCACAGGTATGCTTTCCGCCCTCGGATTTCGTTTTCTGGACAAGGAAGGACGGCATCTTGAAGGATGCGGTGCTTCACTGGGGAAAATCGCGGAGATTGACTGCAGCGGAGTGGCAGAGGAATTGGCAGACTGCCGGTTCACCGTCGCCTGTGACGTGGACACACCGTTCTGCGGTCCGGAGGGTGCCACAAGGGTTTTCGCGCCTCAAAAAGGAGCTGACCCGGAGGCCGTGGAGGAATTGGAAAAGGGTATGCGCAGTTTTGCGGATTTGGTAGAACGCAGCAAGGGCATTTCCCTGCACTCTATGCCAGGAAGCGGCGCGGCCGGAGGACTAGGAGGGGCATTCAGCGCCTTTCTCGGAGCGGAGCTCAAGCCGGGAGTCGATATGGTGCTCGATGCGGTGGATTTCAGCAAAAAGATTGAAGGAGCGTCGCTTGTCATCACCGGCGAAGGCAAAACTGACAGCCAGACTCTCAAGGGCAAGACCCCTGCGGGAGTTTTAGCCTATGCCTCAAGAATTGACATCCCTGTGGTGGTTCTTTGCGGCAAGGTCGAAGACGCAGCCCTTTTGGAGGAATCGGATTTTGCAGCGGTATTTCCGATTGTTCCGGGACCTTGCAGTCTCGAAGAAGCGATGAAGGAAGACAAGGCAAGGGAGAATTTGCGACGCACAGCCTTCAATGTCGCAGGAATATTTAAAAATCAGTCGAAATGAACAGCGCCATTGCATCAGTCATAGCTCTTGTTATCGTAATCATAATGATAATCAAGAAAATATCTCCTGTCTACAGCCTTATGGCGGGAGCACTTCTGGGCGGTCTGCTCTCCGGCTGGGGAATGACCGGAACGGTGGAGGCGATGATTTCGGGCATAAAGGACATATCCCCGGCTATTCTTCGCATTCTTGCGGCAGGCGTGCTTTCGGGAGTTCTCATCAAAACGGGAGCGGCAGATTCGATATCCTCAAGCATAGTCCGCAAACTCGGTAAGAAACAGGTCTATACGGCACTCGCGATTTCGACGATGATTCTCTGCGGAGCCGGAGTTTTCGTGGATGTGGCGGTCATAACTGTCGCTCCAATAGCGATTTCGCTCCAAAAGGATTTGAAACTCCCGCTGCCAAAGGTGCTGCTTGCGATGATTGCGGGAGGCAAATGCGGAAATGTCATCTCTCCCAATCCGAACACGATTGTAGCTGCGGAAAACTACGCGGCAAGCCTTCCCTCTGTGATGGCGGCGAACATAATCCCGGCCGTCATCACTCTGCTGGTAATCGTCTATCTGGTTATACCTTTCATCCCGGAAAGACAGACTGTGACAAGCTATGCCGACCAGACTTCAAGCCCCGGGGAAAAGCTGCCGTCTTTCCTCGCATCCATCACCGGACCGCTCACGGCAGTGATTCTTCTGTCGCTCCGTCCGCTTTTCGGAATAGCAATAGACCCGGCGGTCGCTCTCCCTCTCGGAGGGTTCGCGGGTATTCTCGCCACTAGGAAATGGCGCGAAACCGCCAGTTGCCTTTCCTACGGACTGGAAAAGATGTCCGGCGTTGCGATTCTGTTGGTGGCTACGGGAACAATCGCCGGAATAATCAAGGCTTCGTCCATAAAGGATGTTCTGATTTCGGCGCTTAGCTCGGGAGCAATGTCTTCACTTGACGGAAACACTGCCGGCTACCTCCTCGCAATGGTTTCCAGCATTCTGATGACAGCGGCAACAGCCTCCACCACAGCAGGAGCGACAATTTCCTCCGCCTCCTTCAGTCCGGCAGTCCTCGCCACAGGAGCAAGCCCTCTGTGGAGCGCAGCCCTCACAAACGCAAGCGCCACAGTCATAGACCACCTCCCGCACGGCTCATTCTTCCACGCGACCGCCGGCAGTGTAGGGCTGGACATCAAGGAAAGACTCCGTCTGATTCCCTACGAAAGCCTCACCGGACTGCTGCTCACGGGACTGAGTTTTCTCAGCGCAACAATTATGGGTTAAAAACAAGAATTATTAATACTCAGCGACATTCCGCTCATTGACCCGACCAAATTGGTAACAGGCAAAAAAAATATTATTTTTGCATTGCTTTTTCTCCGAAATGCCGGAAAACTGCGAACACATAGAAAAACACGGGCATCAACCGGGCTCAGATTGGTTTTTTGTAGGAAACTGAAGTCAGTATGAACAAACTTAGAAATAATGAGTTTGATGTCATCATTATCGGTGGTGGAGCCACGGGCGCAGGCACAGCAAGAGATTGTGCGCTCCGCGGGCTGAAAGTTCTGCTTCTTGAAAGGAATGACATCGCGACAGGCGCGACAGGAAGAAATCACGGACTGCTGCACAGTGGTGCCAGATATGCCGTGAACGATGCAGAATCCGCATCCGAATGTATCAAGGAGAATATGATTCTCAAGAAGATTGCACGAGGCTGCGTCGAAAAGACAGAAGGGCTTTTCATCACCCTGCCGGAAGACGACCTCGGCTATCAGGCGAAGTTTGTAGAGGCCTGCCACAAGGCCGGAATCAAGGCAAGGGTGATTGACCCGAAGGAAGCCATTGCGATGGAGCCGTCCGTAAATCCATCCCTTATCGGAGCCGTCGTTGTCCCAGACGGAGCCATTGATCCGTTCAGGCTCACGGCCGCGAACATGACCGATGCAAAACTCCACGGAGCGAAAGTGCTCACCTACAGCGAGGTGCTTGGGATTGTCAAGGAAGGGAACATAGTCAAGGGCGTGAAAATCAAAAATAAGCGCACAGGCGAGGTGGACACGTTCTATGCCCCTGTCACGGTCAATGCAGGAGGCATTTGGGGTCAGGGCATCGCACAGATGGCCGGAGCCAGCATCACGATGTTCCCAGCAAAGGGCTCACTGCTGATTTTCGGGCACCGCGTGAACAATGTCGTCATAAACCGCTGTCGCAAGCCGGCAAACGCCGACATACTTGTGCCAGGAGAGACCATCTCACTAATAGGAACAACGTCCGACAGAGTTGGATTAGAAGAGGTGGACAAACTCCGCGTCACACCTGAAGAGGTGAAAGTTCTGCTCGAAGAAGGCCAGAAGCTCTCTCCTGTGCTTGCTCAGACCCGCATCATCCGTGCCTACTGCGGCGTGCGCCCTCTTGTCGCAGCGGACAATGATCCTTCAGGACGCAACATCAGCCGCGGCATCGTGCTGCTCGACCACGAAAAGCGTGACGGGATTGCCGGATTCATAACAATCACAGGCGGGAAGCTGATGACTTACAGACTTATGGCAGAGTGGGCAACCGACCTTGTCTGCAAAAAGTTGGACATCCGCCGCGGTTGCGTAACGGCCAGACGTCCACTTCCGGGTTCCGCACCGGAGGAACGGGCGGCATCCGCGAATGAGGACAAATGCGGAAGCCTCATCTGCGAATGCGAGAAAGTTTCCCTACACAAGGCCGAAAACGCGATTGACAACCTTCAGGTAACGAACATGATTGACCTGCGACGGCGCACGAGGCTCGGAATGGGGACCTGCCAGGGAGAACTTTGTGCCTGCCGCGGTGCCGGGTTGATTGCCCGAAAGAAAGAAAACCCAACGCGCGCGAAAGAGGATCTGAAAACTTTCATGAACGAAAGATGGAAAGGCATCTGCCCTATTTGCTGGGGCGATTCGCTACGAGAGAATGAATATACCCAATGGATCTACACCCATGAAATTTGAACCATCTTTTTGGTATATATTCATTTTTTCATCGGTCGAGTACTCCAGTACACTCTCTCTTCAAAAAGGAATCTATCCTCAAAAATCTGATTCAAATTGATAAGGAACAATATACAATGAAGTTTGATACAATAATAATAGGCGGAGGGTTGGCCGGACTGCTTGCCGGAATAAGGCTTCAGAGAGCAGGACAAGACTGCGCCCTCATATCAACAGGGCAGTCGGCAATGCACTTCTGGTCGGGAGCATTCGACCTGCTGAATAGGCTTCCTGACGGAACGGAAGTGGACTATCCGCTGGAAGGGATGCAAAAACTTCCGATGACACACCCTTATTCCGTCATTGGGGCGGAAAAAGTGCTCGCCTATCTACGCAGCGCCGTCGAAACATTCGGAAGTTTCGGATGCCGGACACATATCCCCGAAGAACTCTGCAACATATTCAGGCTCAGCACTATGGGCTCACTAAAACGCTGTTTTCTGACAATGGACGACCTTTTGACGACAAGTTCACCGGAAGAGCCGCTCTGCCGGAGGGCACTCGTCGCCAGCCTCGACGGATTCCTCGACTTCAACACAGAGTTCATAGCAAAGGGGATCGAAGACAGCGGAAGCCCGTGCAGAACTGTGACGATACGCCTCGAAGCCTTGAAAAAGCTACGCAGAAGTCCCACCGAGATGCGTTCGACAAACATTTCAAGAATTCTCGATCGGCCGACATTCAAGGAATACGTATCCCAAATCAGGGAAAAATATGACGGGGAAGACCTCATCGTGCTGCCGTCCATATTCAGTCTCGCTGATTCAGGAGATGCCATCCAACTTGGAAAGGTGATGAACACACGGGTGAGGTTCGTCGCAACAATGCCGCCATCCGTACCGGGAATCGAAATCCAGCGCGGTCTGACTGACTTGTTCATAAAGTCCGGAGGCAAGATGTTCAAGGGAGACACGGTCATTTCCGGAAAGTTCGACGGAAACCGCATCCTCAGCGTGCGCACGGCACACATCAGCGACATGGACTTCGCGGCAAAGGATTTCATTCTCGCAAGCGGAAGCTTTTTCAGCAACGGAATGAAGGCAGACAGGGAAAGGGCATACGAGCCGGCACTCGGTATTGACATAGAGTCGCTTCCGGAAAGAAGCAGGTGGTTTGATGCGGACAACTTCTTCGCTAAGCAGAACTATATGGGCTTCGGGGCGAGACTAACATCCGGAGCCGGTCTCAGGGCGAGCCACGAAGGAAAGGTAGTAGAAAATCTCTTTGTCGCGGGAGCCATACTCGGAGGCTGCGACCCTCTTTATGAGGGATGCGGAGGAGGCGTAGCCATATGCTCCGCACTGCATTCGGCGGACACTATACTCGGAAAGGTGTGACACGGGAGGTACGTACAACTCAAAAGCACGGAAACAGATGAGAATCACCGATATGAACGATAACAACTTTGAGCAGTGCCTCAAATGTACGATCTGCACGGTCTACTGCCCGGTCGTACCTGCAAATCCGGCCTACCCCGGGCCTAAGCAGGCCGGTCCGGACGGAGAAAGGCTGAGACTGAAAAACGGTTCCTACTATGACAAGACACTGAAATACTGCCTCAACTGCAAGCGCTGCGAGGTTGCCTGTCCTTCGGGAGTAAGAGTCGCGGACATCATCCAGAACGCGAGGATAAGGTATGGGAAACAGATCCCCGGGCCGCGCGAAATTGCCCTCGCAAGCACCGACCTCATGGGGAGGCTGGCAACAGTCATGTCCGGAATCGTGAATTCCCTTCTGCGCACAACCCCGGTGAAGGAGATTCTGCACAGCGTCGTTGGCGTTGATAGGCGCAGGACATTTCCAAACTACGCGGGCGAGACATTCGAGAAATGGTTCAAGAAGAATGCAGCGGCGTCCCAAGGAACTTTCCCAGAAAAGATAAGCTACTTTCACGGCTGCTACGTCAACTACAACTACCCCCAACTTGGAAAGGACTTCGTTAAGGTTATGAATGCCCTCGGGATCGGAGTGGGACTGCTCGATGACGAGAGATGTTGCTCCATTGCAATGGTATCCAACGGGCTCATAAAGGCCGCGACAAAGAACGCGAGGCACAATGTGAATATTATGGAAAAGACGGTGGAAAAGACGGGAGCGCCTATCGTCGGGGCCTCGTCCACCTGCATTATGACGATGCGCGATGAATATCCGCACCTTCTCGGCATTGACAATTCAAGGGTACGCGACAGCCTCGACCTCGCCACCAAATTCATATTCAAGAAGATTTCCGAAGGAAAGAAGCTGAACTTCCGGAAGGACTTCCATGCGAGGATTGCCTATCACACCCCATGCCATCTCGAAAGACTTGGCTGGGAATATTTCTCAATCGAACTCCTTAAAATGATACCCGGCGTTGAACTGACAGTACTGGAGAGCTGTTGTTGCGGAATTGCTGGAACATACGGGTTCAAGAAGGAGAATTATGAGGTATCCCAGGCCATCGGAAGGCCGCTCTTCGAGCAGATTGCCGCAGTCGGGCCCGATTTTGTCGCCTGCGACTGCGAGACATGCAAGTGGCAGATAGAAATGTCGACCGGAGTCTCTGTGAAACATCCGGTCTCTGTCCTCGCGGAAGCTATCTGCGACTGATGCGCAAGAGTTCGGAGACGCGGTATTCTGATATATTTTATGTAAGTTTGCAGATGTTTTGCAAAATGCGCTAAAAAATGGAAGATAAGACCATTGACATAGAAGATATACTCCGCAAGAAGTTCAACGGCAAGGCGCCCAGGCTTCTCACAAAGGTTATCAAACGGCTCATCCATCAGGATTTCATCAACGAATACCTCAAGCAAGGATATGAAGGAGTGGAATTCTGCGAAAACGCGATAAAGTACTTGAACGTAAAGATTGAAGTCGAGGGACTTGAAAACCTTCCCGATGCCCCGGGGACGCGGTTGACGTTCGTGTCCAACCATCCGCTCGGAGGAGTGGACGGCATCGCGCTCGCCGGCATAATCGGAAGGAAATATGACGGGAAAATAAAGTTGATGGTCAACGACTTCCTGATGCACCTCGGAGGACTCGCACCGCTCTGCATCCCAGTGAACGCAAAAATCAGAAAGAAAGGCCAGGAAATAGGCACTCAGAACAGGGATCTGCCCCGTCTGACCAATGAAATTTTCGGCTCGGATAATCAAGTGCTGATGTTCCCGGCTGGGCTTTGTTCAAGGAAAATGGAGGGCAGAATTCAGGACCTTGTCTGGTCGAAAGTCTTTGTGGCAAAGAGCGTCGAGCATCATAGGGATATAGTCCCCGTTCATTTCATCGGAGAAAACTCCGGCCGTTTCTATCGGGTGGCAAATCTCTCGTCAATCCTTCGCCTGAAGTTCAACATCGCAATGGCGTTTCTCCCAGACGAACTCTACCGAGCACAGGGCAAGACCTTCCGAATCGTCTTCGGGAAGCCGATTCCATGGCAGTCCTTTGACAAAAGCCGAAGTCCAAAGGAATGGGCCCAGGAAGTGAGGTCAGCAGTCTACAGTCTCGGAAAGAAGGACAAATAGCTGGAAGAATTATGGTACAGAGCATTATGCAGGATATTATCGCACCAATAGACGTGAATGTTCTCAAGTCGGAACTCACGCCAAAGAAGAAGCTGCGCAACACGAACAAGGCCGGCAACGAACTGTATATTGTCACAGACAAAGACTCGCCCAACGTGATGAAAGAAATCGGACGACTCAGGGAGGAGAGTTTCAGGGCAGCTGGCGGCGGAACCGGTCTCATGATGGACATCGACTCATTCGACACCATGGATCCTCCTTGCAGTCAGCTCATTGTCTGGGATCCTGACAATGAGGCCATCATTGGCGGCTATCGCTTCATATTCGGAACCGATGTCAAGCTCGACGACAACGGACAGCCAATACTCGCGACATCGCACCTATTCAACTTTTCAGAGAAATTCATAAAGGAATATCTTCCGTTCACAATCGAGTTGGGCCGTTCATTCGTGTCGCCCGAATATCAGCGGGTACAGGCAGGCACTAAGGCACTATTTGCTCTCGACAATCTGTGGGACGGGCTTGGCGCGCTCATGATGATGCGCCCGGGGATGAAATACTATTTCGGGAAGATGACAATGTATCCCTCGTTCAACCGCTACGGGCGCGACCTCATCCTCCATTTTCTCAACAAACATTTTCCTGACAAAGAAGGACTTGTGACGACAAAGAATCCTGTCGTGATGGAGACGCCGGCAGAAGCTATGGATGCGGTGCTTACGGAAGATGACTTCAAGGCCGACTACCGCATTCTGAACAAGGAAATCCGCGCACTTGGCGAGAACATTCCCCCGCTGGTCAACACCTACATGGGCATTTCCCCATCATTGAAGGTTTTTGGAACAGCTGTCAACGATGAGTTCGGAGATGTCGAGGAAACGGGGATATTGGTCGACTTCAACGACATTTATGAAGACAAACTCGCACGGCACATCGACTCTTTCATAAAAGAGCAGATTGCAAAAATCAAGATAAGATGGCCTCAGACAATCGAAAATTTCGAAGGAGAAATCGCTCAGAAAATCACGGCACGAAGAAATGAACGCTTCTGGAAGATTTTCAGTTGGAGGTCCAAACCAAAGGGCGGGACTGAAAGTCTCTAGAAACATGAAAAAAATAAACTGCGTCAGATTTGTCAATTATTTTCGAGGATAGGTTTCTTTTGGAAGAGGGAGTGTACTGGAGGTACATGACCGATGAGAAAAGAAAGATAGACCGAAAAGAAAGAAAAAGATGATGCAGGTTATTTTTTGAAGGTTTCATAATAGAGGGATTGAATAAAAAGTCAATCCCGTCTCTTGATTCGATTTATCAAGGCGGTCGTCATATCGGAACTCTGCTCGGAAGACGACTGCTGCAGCCATTGGAGCGCAAGGTCGCGGTTGCCCATCATGAAGCAGCCGAGTCCGATATTGTACTCAAGGAGAGCCCTTATATTTATATCGTCAGTGCCATCAAGAATTGAGATCCAAGTCTTCACCGCTGCATCCCATTTGAAGTCCAAAGCCTGCAGGAGAGCATTGTTCCAGGCGCTGTTATCAGTGTACCAGATACCGAATTCTTCTTCCCGCCAAGTCGGAACAAATGAAGAAGAAATCCGGTTGCCGATGTTCTTGCCGGAAGCCGCGGCATCGGAACCGGCATCAGCAGTGATGGTGAATGTCTTCACGCCTGACTTCTCCCCACCGAGGGAGTCGTAGCAGTAAAGAGGAAGCCTAAAGCCGCCCTGCCGGTAGCCGTCTGAGAATTCGGATGGATGACCGAAAAGAAAGACTACGTCGGCATCCGTCTTAAGTACAAGATTTACGAGAGAGTCCGGAGTGACCATCTTCGCGAAATCGTCCGTGTACTGAATCGTGTACAGACTCGTCGAATCGCTCTCAGGATAGGCTGCATCAAGCTGGTCGGCAAGAGCACCGGCAACCGAGCTTGTCAGTTGCATCTCCTCCTGAGTCAAACCATAAGGATAGATCATTGCCACTGACTTTCCAGTCAAGTCCAAGCCGGAAGATGAAGGGTATCTCATTTCCATGGACATTTCATACACCTGCGGAGAGCAAGCTATAAGGCCAAGCGCGAAAAATGGCACGGCAAAAGAAAAAAGACGTCTCATAACAATTCATATATAAATATTCCGGAATCTGCTTATTCCAAGTTCCTGACAAAGTCCGCCGTCAGATCGTAATCGTCCGCAGCGGTAATCCGGACCTCGATGAAATGTCCCACAAGTGTCTGCGGACAGACATCACCGAAGATCTCAGGATCGTACTTTACAAGAATCTCGCCATCCACTTCCGGTGACTCGAACTCGCTACGGCACACAAGCATAGACTGCTCCGGAAACCAAGAATCGACGAGCACGCTCACCTCTGTTCCGACACGAGACCGATTGTATGCCAGGGAAATCTCCCTCTGCACTTCCATCAGCTCGTCAAGGCGTTTCTGTTTGGTAGAGGGACGCACACTGTCCTTAAAATGCCGTGCCCCGTATGTTCCTTCTTCCTCAGAATACGTAAAAGCGCCTAGCCTCTCGAACTTCGCATCTTTCACAAAATCCAGAAGTTCACGAAACTCTCGCGTACCCTCCCCCGGATGTCCGACAATCATCGTTGTCCGGAGCACCACTCCAGGAACTTTCGTCCTCATCTTCTCTATGAGTTCCCTCGTCCACTTCCCGTCCACATGACGGTGCATATTGTCGAGAACCTTGTCGGAAATATGCTGGAGCGGAATGTCCATGTAGCGGCAGACCTTCGGATTGGTGGCCATGATGTCAAGGACATCCTCAGGGAAATCGGCCGGATAGGAATAATGGATGCGGAGTCGCTCTATCCCCGGCACCATAGAGAGCCGTTCAAGAAGCTCTCCGAGAGTACGTTTGTGATAGAGGTCCAGTCCGTAATAGGTAGTATCCTGCGCAATTATCACAAGCTCACGCACCCCAGTTGCCGCAAGATTCCCGGCTTCCTCCACAAGCCTTTCCATCGGAACAGAACGATGAGTCCCACGGATGTAAGGAATCGCGCAGTAGGAACAGCGGCGATCGCAGCCCTCGCTGATCTTGAGGTAGGCATAGCTTCCGCTGCCTTCCGTCACGAAACGGCTCTGCCCGCGCTCCGGCATTGGAGTCACGCCAAGTGCCCTTACGACCTCATCATTATCCCTCGCCCCGAGCCAGATGTCAACTTCCGGAATCAAATCCGGAAGTTCAGAGGCATATCTCTGAGAAAGGCAGCCGAAAACGACAATCTTGCCGACCCTGCCGGCTTTCTTACGTTCGGCGACCTCAAGTATGGTGTTGACCGACTCTTCCTTGGCATCCCCGATGAATCCGCAGGTATTCACCAGTGCCACATCGACAAAACCGGCCCCGCAGTCTTCCTCCCCGCAGATGTCATAAGCATCCTGCACCTGGGCAAGCACATGCTCGGTGTCTACCTTATTCTTGGAACAGCCGCGAATGATCGACTGGAGTCGGAGTTTTTCACCATTGCCCATAGCACAAAACTATTTCTCCTCAGACTCGGACGCCTCCTCTTCAGGAGTCACGAAATCGAGGGAAGCATACTTGAGCAGGCAATTGTACCAGTCGACAACCTTCTTCATGTGAGAGACATAGAAGCGCTCGCCGTCATAGTCGGGAACGGCCTTGGCAAAAAGAGCCTTCAGTTCGTCTGAAGAAGCTTTGGAAGCCGGAGCTTCAGCACCTCCGAGAACGTCCTTGAGCTTAAGGAATACTTCACTGAGCTTCATCTCGCCCTCTGTAGTGTAAATAGAAATGTCCGCAAGGGTAGTCATCTTGCTGGTAAGCCCGAAGCAACTCCTCTTCTTGTCTGAAAGTGACTCAACAATGGCACCGGAACGCGCCTGAGCGATGTAGAGATAGAGGCCAGGTTGTCCGGAGATTGAAAGTATCTTTGTAAGATCTGTTTTCATATTATTCTGTTTTATAATGGTTTATAATTATTTTTCATATTTCTGAATACTACAGGGCCACGCAGGTGACAACGTCTATTTCCGGCCTCACACCGAGAACTCCATCCGGAAGAGTGTCTGTCTTAACGATGCACTTGCCGCTGCGTGATTGTTCAAAGTCGTGATAGTCAACGTAAAGGACATCCAATGCGTCAGGGTCTGCCATCAGAGGGAACTGAAAGGCAACCACGGCATTAACGTTCGACGGATAGACTGCTACAGACTTCCCGGCAGGAACATTACGAACTCGCACAGGAAGGCTCAGTTCCTCCGAAACGTATCTCCGCACAATGACGGTGTAGTCCACTGAAGTCTCTGAAATCCTGACGCCCCTGACCGATTCAATCCCCACAGAGCCGTGAGCATCCGAGGACAGGTCCGAAAGAGTGACATTCTTAGTGAAAACCTTGGATATGCCGGCTATCTTCTCCGGGTCACCATAGATGTAGACAGAATCAGGCCGCACCTCCATTCCGTCCACGCTCATGTACTGCGAAGCATACCTAATGTCCGAAATCGGCACCACAGGAACCTTCCTGCTATTTTCCTCAGGGAACACAAAGAGCAGTGTATCAGTCAGATAATACTCCACTGAAGAAACGCTGGCGCCGAATACCATCTTGCCGAACTCAGGCATGGATTCCGGGGAAAAAGCAAAAACGTCCCCATCCCTATGATGCAGTGAAGCAGCGTCGAAGTGAATCATCACAGGCGCCCCTCCACCGAACATCTTGTTACGGATTATGCTGTAGCCGGTGGCTCGGCAGCGCGCGACGACCTTGCAACTGTTTGAGGCAGTGTTGCGACGTCCGGAGAGGTTGGATTCCGCTGCAACGGTTGCGGCGAGCACTTCACTATAGCGTAGCGAGACATTGTGTATAAACCAGATACTGAAAGCCAACAAGAATGACAGGAGGAAAACCACCAAGTCCTTTCTGTTGACCTTCAGAAACTCAAGTGCCTTATTCAGAAACTCTTTCAAAACCGAGACTTACTGTGCCGCAGCCAGGCCGGACAAGTTTCGCCGAGACTATTTCGTTGCCGCAGGAGCGTCAGAGTAGTCCTTCACGAGAGAATTCTTGTCCACTCGTATTTTGACGTCCTTGTCAACCTCGATGAGGACAGATTTTTCCTTGATTTCCACCACGGTTCCGAAAATGCCACCGACAGTAACGACCTTGTCGCCCTTCTGAAGGCCGTCACGGAACTTCTGGAGTTCCTTCTGCTGCTTGCGCTGCGGGCGAATCATGAAGAACCACATCACAACGAAGATGAGCAAAAGCATCACCCACATTGTCCACTGTCCGCCTGCTGCGCCTTGTGCGCCGGCTGCCTGCAATAAAGTCATTAATTTCATATCACACAATAATTTAAATGTTTGTCTCAATCTTTGTCACCTTCCCCTCTTCGGTCAATTTCTTGACGATTCGGTCGAGAATGCCGTTCACGAAGACACGGCTTTTCGGTGTCCCGTAATACTTCGAAATCTCGACATACTCGTTCATGGAGACCTTCACCGGTATGTTAGGGAAGTTGAGTATCTCCGCAATGCCCATCACAACGAGCACGACATCGGAGAGGAAAAGCCGTTCCGCATCCCAGCCCTTTGCCGAGTCATAGACCAACTGTGAATACTTGTCATAGTTCACGAGCGTGAGATTCAGAAGTCTCCGGACGAATATCCTGTCGTCCTCAACACCGGATGCGGCCCCCTTCATCTGGCTTTGATAGAGGTAAGGGAGCGTCCATCGTCCGCCCTTGGCGATGTCCTCAAACGAACGGCAGCACCAAGTGAGAGCATAGGCCAAATCGTCGTTCCAATAGAGCGACATATCCTCAAGGGTGTGCTCAAGTTCCGGAACGTCAACCAGTTCCTCTTCAAAGATGCGGACGAAAAGCCTACAATCCTCCTCAAGCGACGACTTCCCCGAAGTCATATAATCCTTAAAGTATTTCTTAGAATACACGGAATCCAGCACCTTCCTGAGAAGGATGTCGTACTGATCCCATGAGAATTTCCGCTGCTTCATGGCCTTAGTAAGATCTTCGTCATCCGCAAGCAGCTGTGCCAGACGGTTGTCGCAGAACTTCATGTTCGGGTTGCGTTCCTCTTCAGTAGGATTGAACTTAGTGCGAAGGGACTCTATCCTTTCGCGGGCCGTGCGTGTCAGCGGGGCAACGATTCCGGACATATACACGAACAGGTCACGAGTGGCCTCGCACGAGTTGTTAAGTTCAACCTCGGCATCACGTGTCGAGAAGTTTCCGTCGAGAGTCGCTGAGTATGCGACTTTGAATGCCTTGATCCGTAATATTCTGCGATTCAACATGTCTTTTTTCAATAATATTCGTAGTTTCACACGCCACTTTTCTACGCTCGGCATAACCAATCGAGCTTGGTTCTGCTCTCGCTTATCGAAAAGGCGCGTATTTTCTTATGCAAAGATACACACGATTTGATAAAAAAAACTATATTTGCGAAGATTTACTAATAAAAAACGCACAAGATGTACAGCGAGGATTATAATGGAGCATACGCCCAGGAACGCAACGGTGAGGACGTGTATTCAAAGCCGGTAAAGGCAGGAAAAAGAACCTATTTCTTTGACGTGAAAGCTACCAAGGGAAATGACTATTATCTGACAATCACGGAAAGCAAGAGAAAGATTGAGCGTGACGGAAGTTATGTGTATGACAAGCACAAGATTTTCCTCTACAAAGAAGACTTCGACAAGTTCGTCGAGGGACTTGAGGAAGTTCTTGACTATATAAAGAAGAATGCGCCAAAAACCGAAGGCGGCGAGGGAAAATACAATTCCGACGTAAGGTTTGAAGAACTTTAATGGCTAATTCACTGCAGGCAGGGCAATGGCTGACAATTATCTTGAGAACCGCTACGAAGACTATCTCGCACGGAAGCAGAAGAAAGAGGCCGAGCGGAAAGCCAAGTTTCGCAGGCAGCTTGAAGAATACAAAAAAAAGATAGGTTTTACTTCAACGCAACATTCAGAAAATCAATGAATCCTTGAACGTCAAGGTTGTAGCCGCGGGCAGGAGCGAGTTGACTGCCATCGCTGTCGAGAAGGATGTAGTTCGGCTGTGAGTTCACCTCGAAACGTGTCCTGGCTATATAGGCATTGGCTCGTCCGATTTCCTTGTAGACATCCCCATTTGCTGCATGAACCCAATCCGCCTCGTCAAGTTTGGTCTTGTCATCGACATACAGCGCGACGACCACAAATTTCTTAGAGAGCAGTTCAAGTACGCGGGGATCGCTCCAGACACGCGCTTCCATCTCGCGACAGTTGACACATCCATGTCCGGTCACATCCACAAACACCGGTTTGCCACTGGCCTTAGCCGCAGCAAGTCCTTCTTCTATAGTAAAATAGCCATCAAGACCAAGAGGCAGATGGAGACCATATTTCTCACCATACAGAGAAACCGTGCGTTCGTCTTCCCAATTGCCAGAGGATGAGGCATTGACAGCTCCGAGCACGAAATCCTGAGTGCCGATAGGAGGAAGATAGCCAGAAAGAGCCTTTAGCGGAGCCCCGAACATTCCTGGAATCATATAAACGACGAAAGCGAAGTCCACGATGGCGAGCGCAAGTCTTGTAACTGACAGGTGCTCAACCTTTTCATCGTGTGCGAAACGGATCTTTCCGAGCAGGTAGAGTCCAAGAAGCGAGAAAGTCACAATCCATATAGCGAGGTAAACCTCTCTGTCAAGAAGCCCCCAATGATAGGTCTGATCCGCGACGCTAAGGAACTTGAATCCGAGCGCAACCTCGATGAACCCGAGTACCACCTTGACACTGCCGAGCCAACTGCCGCTCCGGAGCTTTGTCAGCAGCGACGGGAACAGCGCGAACAATGTGAACGGGAGCGCAAATGCCACGGAGAAGGCGAACATAGTCACTATCGGCATCCAGAACTGCCCCTTGGTCGACTGTATGAGCACAGTGCCGACGATAGGCCCGGTACAGGAGAAGGACACGAGCACAAGCGTAAGAGCCATGAAGAACACGCCTACAAGTCCCTTTTTGTCAGACTTTCCATCGGCCTTGTTGACCCACGATGATGGAAGAGTGATTTCGAAGGCGCCGAAGAACGAGGCAGCAAAGACCATGAAGACAATGAAGAACAGAATGTTAGGCAGCCAGTGCGTAGCGAGCCAATTGAAGATGTCCGCTGTCACGGCATCACCTCCAGCAATCCATGTAATGAGGATGACCAGTGAAATCGGAACAGTGTATAGCAGCACGATGAAAAGGCCGTACATAAAGGCATGGAAACGGCCGCGATGTGCATTTCCCGAATTCTTGAGGAAGAACGACACCGTCATCGGAATCATCGGGAACACGCACGGTGTGAGCAGCATGGCGAAGCCCCAGAGAATCGCCTGAAGTACGAGGCCCCAATCAAAAGGTGCCTGTTCTTTTTCAGCATCCCCGGAAACCGCCCCTGCTACATCTGCAGAAACGGCTTCAGCTTCACTTCCCGAATTTTTTCCAGCCGCAGTAGCGGAAACCATCTCTGCGCCTTCCCCTTGGGAATACTCAAAATCCTGATATTCAGGAGGAAAACAAGAAGTATCCTCGCAGCACATAGCGCGGAAGGTTCCTTTGAGCGAAAAAGGCAGCTCTGCATTCTCGACACGGATTTTCTGCACAAGAGAAAGATGCCCGTAAACATAGTGGTGGCCGTTTTGGAACTTTACGACGCTCTTGTCTGCAAGGGCCCCGACCAAAACACAATTGTTAAGTTCAGCATATTCGACTTCCAGCGCGGAATCCGGATCAGAAAGAGGGTAACTGTGTATTCCCTCACCAAGAGTTCCGGTGTAAACCAGTTCCCAAACGCCGCTCTCATCCGTTTCGGTGGCCGACACCGTCCAGTCTATGTTTCCCGCCCAAAGCGAAGAAATGCTGCAGACGAGTCCCGCCAGCAGCATAACAAATATTCTGTTAAAATTTTTCATAATAACATCAAAACTAAAGTTTTATCATCAAGTTAAGTTACCAACAAAACACCAACAAAGTGCCGGGAGGTCAGGGATGCATAAAAGGATGGGATGCAAGGCGGACGGTGAAGATGAAACCGCAGCAACCTGTCGGTTGTGAGGATTTCATCAAGCCGTCCAACGCGGCAGACCGCCTTTTAGGCGCCCTGACACCACTATTTGGCGAAGGCTACTGAACGTGTCTCTCGTATCACAGTAATCTTAACCTGCCCTGGATAAGTCATCTCATCCTGAATCTTCTTGGCAATGTCTCCCGAAAGCGTCTCTGCCTGGGCGTCAGTCACCTGCTCTGCGCCGACAATCACGCGAAGTTCACGGCCTGCCTGAATTGCGTATGCCTTCACGACGCCAGGATATGACTGCCCGATGTTCTCCAGATCCTTGAGCCTCTTGATATAAGACTCTATCACCTCACGTCTTGCACCAGGACGTGCACCCGAAATAGCATCGGCCACCTGGATAATCGGCGAGATGATGGAAGTCATCTCAACTTCCTCGTGGTGTGCACCGATTGCATTGCAGATTTCCGGTTTCTCCTTGTACTGCTCCGCGAGTTTCATTCCAAGGAGCGCATGCGGAAGCTCAGGATCTTCGTCGGAAACCTTTCCGATGTCATGAAGCAGACCGGCCCTCTTCGCAGCCTTTGCGTTCAGACCAAGCTCAGAAGCCATTGTAGCCGCAATGTTAGCAACCTCACGGGCATGCTGGAGAAGATTCTGACCATAAGAGGAACGGTACTTCATACGTCCGATAAGCTTGATGAGCTCAATGTGGATGCCGTGGATGCCGAGGTCAATGCAGGTGCGCTTTCCAATCTCAAGAATCTCATCCTCAAGCTGTTTCTGCACCTTTGTCACAACCTCCTCGATACGTGCCGGATGGATGCGGCCGTCGACGACGAGCTGATGGAGAGCAAGACGCGCAACCTCACGTCTCACCGGATCAAAGGCAGAAAGAAGGATTGCGTCAGGTGTGTCGTCAACGACAATCTCAACTCCGGTAGCTGCCTCAAGCGCACGGATATTTCGTCCTTCACGCCCGATGATGCGTCCCTTGATCTCATCGCTCTCGATGTTGAAGACAGTGACCGCGTTCTCGATTGCAGTTTCAGAGGCCGTTCTCTGGATCGTGTTGATTACGATTCTCTTAGCCTCCTTGGTCGCATTCAGACGGGCGTCGTCAATCACATCGTTAATGTAGGACTGTGCCTCTGTCCTTGCCTCAGCCTTCATGTTTTCCATGAGTATATTCTTGGCTTCGGTCTCCGACATTCCGGCAATACTCTCAATCTGGCGATTTGCCTCTTCGCGAAGCCTATCATACTCGGCTGCCTTGCGGTTGGCAATCTCGACCTGCGCCTTGAGGTTCTCCCGTATGGAATCCGCCTCACGCTGCTTGCGCTGAAGTTCGGAAGTCTGCTGATTCAGGGTGTTTTCCTTCTGCTTAAGGCGGCTTTCCGTCTCCTTAATTGCGGCATTGCGCTCGTTCACAGTCTTTTCATGTTCGCTCTTGAGTTGCAGGAACTTCTCCTTCGCCTGGAAAATCTTCTCCTGCTTTATGTTCTCGGCCTCAAGCTCGGCCTTCTCGATGATTTCATTCTTACGTCCTTTCAAAACAATACGTCTGACTGCAATCCAAACGCCGAGCGCGACTGCGGCACCTGCGAGTGCGGACAATATATAATAAAGTACCATATAATAATAAATTATGTTTTATAATATAATCATATCAACAAAAAAACGGTCGTATCCTTGCGGAAACGACCGTGAGTTAAAAAAATCCGTTAGCCAAATTGACAGAAAACCTTATAAAATAAGATTTGAGTTCCGTAAGGTTCAGACATCCTCCGTCCCGGCACGCCGGAATCCCCGCCAAGGGTCACATAGGTCCGTCTTCCCCTCCCCGAGCCTACTCTGTTACTTAATCAGTGTTGAATTCAGCAAGTAAGTAACTAACGGATTATTTTCCATCAATGTTTTCAAGATAGCCCGCAAACTCCCTTTCCAGGGCATCAGCCTCCGCCTGAAGATTCTTCATCTCCTCCTCGACATTCAGCTTCTTCATACAGATGTTCAGTGCCACGAAAATGAGGATATCAACGTTGTCGCTCAGCTGAAACTTTGCGGAACACTGCTCCACCATCCTGTTCAACGTCTCAGCGGCGATGCGTATAAACCGCTCCTGTCTCTCGGAAGATGCTTGCAGACCGAACTGTTTGCCAAGAATAGTCACATTTATCTTTCTTGTCATTTCCATGCCCTTCAACCCTCCATCAGCCTGATGCACCGGTCAATCTCCTTGATAAGACCGTCAATTTTCCTCTTCGACTCTGAATTGTCTGTTTGCGATCCCACGAGCGCAGCCGTGAGATTCAGCCTATCAATTTTCTTTTCTAACTCAGCAATCTGTTTCCCGTAGGCCTTACATTGTTCCGTAAGCCTGCTGTTTTCCTTTTCCAGACGGACACGCTCAGACTCTTCCCGCTCGTATGCGGAAATCAGCCTTATGAACTGCTGTCTGATGTTGTCAAGCATAACGTCACTTTGCATTACCCACTCTGCAAATATATGAAGAATATGGCAAATCTCAAAGAAAATTCCTACCTTTGACAAATTTGAATACGATATGCACGACATTGTCCTGAAAAATATAGCCGTCGACGGCGTCCTGTCGGACATCTGCATCGATGGAGACATCATCTCAAAGATAACGGCCGCCGGAAAGGAAAAGTGCGCGGAGGCGAAAGAGGTCATGGACTGCACCGGGAAGGCCGCGATGCCCGGGTTCATCAATATGCACACGCATGCCGCGATGTCGCTGCTCCGTGGAGTCGGAGAGGATATGGCATTCCACGATTGGCTCGCCAAGGTCTGGGAAATTGAGGCAAACCTCGACGAAGAGTTCGTCTATTGGGGAACGAAGGTGGCCTGCCTCGAAATGATAAAAACAGGAACGACGACGTTCAACGACCACTATTGGTTCCCGCTTATCGGGCACAAGGCAGCCGTGGAGATGGGAATACGTCCGGTCTCTTCATACGTTGTCATAAACAAGATGACGGACGCCGAGAACGAAATTGAGAAGATACGTTGCTGGAAAATGTATGAGGCGTCGAAGCAATGGGGCGACAAAAACCTGAGATTTTCGATGGCGTTCCATGCGCCATATTCGGTGAGCGAGCCGATGATGATCTGGGCTGCGGAATTCGCGAGGGCACATGGTCTGCCGCTGCACATCCACCTCTCCGAGACCCGCAAAGAAGTGGAAGACAGCAAGGAGGCTCACGGAGGGCTTACTCCGGTGGAATACCTTGACAGAATAGGAGTGCTCGGACCCAACCTCATCGCGGCGCACACCCTTTGGCTGAGCGACAATGACGTGGAGTTGTTGGGAAAGCATCATGTCACCTGCGTACACAATATCAACTCAAACCTCAAGCTCAGCTCAGGATATCATTTTCTATACAAGGAACTTATCGAGGCCGGATGCAAGGTCTGCATAGGCACTGACGGATGCGCGTCATCGAACAATCTCGACATCCTCGAAGCGATGAAGACTTCCGCCATGATGCAGAAAGGCTGGAGAGGAGACCCTACAGTCTGCCCTCTGAATGAGATTGTGGAAATGGCCACCATAAACGGAGCCAATGCTCTGGGCCTCAATACCGGACTATTGCAGGAAGGCCGAATCGCCGACATCCAGATTGTCGACACGGACAACTACAACTTCCTTTCTCCGGGCACGTTCCTTGCAAACTACGTCTATTCGGCACACAGCGACTGCATTGACTCACTCATCTGCAACGGACGCTTCGTGATGAAAAACAGAAAAGTCGAGGGCGAGCGAGAAATTCTCGAGGGCGCAGGAAAAGTGCTGTCACAAATAAGACTAAGAAAATAGGCACGCCGGAGAGTTCCGGGGTGAAATACTAACCACATAATAACAGATTATCATTATGGACGAAAGAATAGAAAGAATCAATGGTGCTGCCGAGTACATCAGCGTAAAGCTCGGCGGGCGAAGACCGGTTGTGGGAATAGTGCTTGGCAGCGGGCTTGGAAAGCTTGCCGACAAGATTGAGAACCCTATTGTCATTCCTTACAGGGAAATCCCGGGATTTCCGGTGTCTACGGCAATCGGTCACAAGGGAAATTTCATTGCGGGAGAACTCGGAGGAAAGTTCGTCGTTGCCATGCAGGGGCGTTTCCACTACTATGAAGGCTACCCTATGGAACTTGTCACTCTCCCTATCCGCGTAATGAAAGTGCTTGGAATACAATATCTTTTCGTTTCCAATGCGGCTGGAGGAGTGAACTACGGGTTCAAGGTCGGTGACCTCATGATCATCCGCGACCACATTAACCTCCTTCCCAATCCGCTCATCGGGAAGAATCTCGACGATTTCGGTCCGAGATTTCCGGACATGACGAGGCCCTACGACCTTGAGCTCATCAAGAAAGCTGAGATTATCGCGGCGGAACTGCACATAGACCTCAAGAAGGGCGTTTATGTCGGAGGTACGGGTCCGTCCTACGAAACGCCGGCGGAATACAAATATTTCAGGCTCATCGGAGGCGACGCAGTGGGGATGTCGACGATTCCGGAGGTGATTGTGGCAAGACACAGCTCAATTCCAGTATTCGGAATGTCGGTGATTACCAATGAGGCACATGATGACTACGCGGAAGATTATGTAAATGACGGAGACGATGTTGTGAGAGCGGCAAATGCTGCGGCTGAAAGGATGAGTCTTCTTTTTGAAAGACTCATTCTCTCCCTGTGACGGGGGCGCATAAAAGACGGGGCGCCTAAAAAGCGGATTGCTTCGTTGCATGTGGATTTCAAATCCTCACAACCATAAGGTTGCTCCGGTGTTGAAATCCCCAGTGCGCCTTGCACTCCATCTTTTTATGCATCCCCTTTCTCTCTATTGTTTGGAAGGTTAAAAGATATATTTTTATATGGATAAGAGATATGAAGAAATTGTTCTGGCGGCGGGCGTGCTGAAGGAACGGATTGGAGAGTTGCGCCCAGATGTTGGAATAGTATTAGGAAGCGGACTGGGAAAATTGGCTGACAAGATTGAGAATGCGGTTATAGTTTCCTACAAGGATATTCCCGGAATGCCCGCAGCTACGGCGTTAGGTCATAAGGGGAACTTCATCGTCGGAAAGCTCGGAGGCAAGACGGTCATCGCCATGCAGGGACGCTACCACTGCTACGAGGGCTATCCTATGCAGGAAGTAGTGTTGCCGATACGCATAATGAAAGTGCTCGGCATCAGCACACTGCTCGTATCAAATGCTGCCGGAGGAGTCAACTTCGACTATCACATCGGCGACCTGATGATCATCCGTGACCATATCAACCTTCTTCCGAATCCACTCATTGGAGCGAACTTCGACGACTTCGGCCCGCGTTTTCCGGACATGACAAGGCCATACGATCCCGTGCTAATCCGCAAGGCGGAGGCAATCGCGGCATCCGAGGGAATTGACGTGAAAAAAGGTGTCTACCTTGCATGCACCGGCCCGACTTACGAGACACCGGCAGAGTATAATTTCTTTAGGAACATAGGCGCCGATGCCGTGGGAATGTCCACAACTCCGGAAGTCATCGCGGCACGTCACTGCGGACTTGCCGTCTTCGGAATTTCAGTGATTACCGACGAAGCACACAGCAACCCTGACGACTATGTCACGGACGAGAACGCGATTATAGTCGCGGCGGACGCAGCGGCCGACAGGATGACAGCCATATTCACAAAGCTGATTGAAACATTATAGAATGCAGAAGAGTCTGGGGCAAGACCGGACTCTTTTTGTATAAGAGGTGTCTGGTTTTACTAGCAAATACGAACGTGAACTTGAAACAAATCCTGAAAGACTGGATGCTGCTGATTGCAATGGCGTCAGGTGTCGCAGCCTATCTCATCTACCATAGCATTCCGGCTCTGGCACCGGCCGGGCCATATCTCGACAAGGCCGTGAAGGTGCTTCAGCCGGTCCTGATGTTCATGATGCTGTTCCTGTCTTTCTGCAAAATTGCTCCGAGACAAATGCGCCCACATAGGTGGCAGGCATGGCTACTGCTGATTCAGACGGCAGGTTTTGTCATCCCGGGCATATTGCTGATACTCGGCGGAAGAGGGCATGGCAGTCTGCTCGCCGAGAGTTTCATGATTTGCATGATTTGCCCGACAGCCACGGCTGCGGCAGTAATCACCGGCAAGCTTGGAGGAGACATGCCTGGAATCATCACCTACACCATACTCATCAACATTGTCACAGCAATCATAGTCCCCGCAATCGTACCGCTCGTGCACCCGGCCGCCGGAATCTCGTTTACGACGGCATTCTGCATGATTATGGCGAAGACTTTTCCTCTGCTCATAATGCCTTGTGTCTGCGCATGGCTCGTGCGCTTTCTCCTGCCTGGTTTTCATCGCTGGATTCTGCATTTCAATGATCTCGCACTCTATCTTTGGTCGGTTTCTCTTCCGCTTGCGATTGTAGTGACGACCCGCTCGATCGTGAAAAGCGACATTCCGATCAGCTATATGATAGGTATGGCAGCCGTTTCCCTTATCTGCTGCATCATTCAATTCTGGATCGGAAGGCGAATCGGAGCGAAATACGGAAGCAGCGTCACTGCGGGACAGGCCCTCGGGCAGAAGAACACCGTCTTCGCCATCTGGATGGCCTACACGTTCATGACCCCAGTCACCAGCATAGCCGGAGGTTTCTACAGCCTCTGGCACAACATATTCAATTCATGGCAGCTTTACCGCCAGGGGCATCCACATCACCACAGCGATTGAGACTACCACTGAAGCAGGTTATTTTTTGAAGGCTTCTAAAAAGTGCATCACTCGCCGAAAAGGCGGTGCATGTCATTGCGTAGGAACGGGCCAACTTGCTTCTCTGGAACAAATTTCCATGTGCCCGTTAGTGAAGTGTCACCAAGTTCCTCGGAAGTAAGAACGGGATGGGACTGCAGATAGGAGTAGAGGATGTTGCGGTACTCCGGAAGGCGGGCAACGATGCGTGAGTCAATGTCTGACGTGTCTATACCGATTGCGTGGAGAAGCCCTCCTCCACCGCAGGCACGGTAGGAAGTCATCGCCACGTTATACTCGCGTGCAAAGTCAAACACCGCCCCGTCTGCCATAGAGGAAATGCTTATGCGCTCACCTGAAGGCTTCGTCACATCAACAGTGTAGTTGATTCCGGCAGCGGAGTCGAAATTGTAAGAACGGTTTTGGAATGACCAACTTTGCCTTGATGTGCGAGGATCGGGATGGTTTACAATCTTCAGCAATGCCGGTGAAGCGTCCGATATGGGTCTTGAGAGCTGCGCCGGAGTGAGAGTGTTAATCCACTGAGAGTATGAGACCTCGAGATAGTCCTTGATTTCGTGCCCGGACATTTTCACGACAAACATCTGGTTCTCGTAAGGATAGATTGTGAAGAGATCGTTATAAATGATTGCTCCAGGCTTCACTATACCATTGAATGTGAGCGGAGCGGCAAGCGAAAGGTCAACTCCTGGCTGAGAAAGTCCGAGACGGTGGACGAGCGCGAGATAGTCCGACATCCCCACATAGCCGTCGCTGGTGCGGAGTTCTGTCTTGAGCTCTCCGACCCTCTGCAAGGTGAACTCCTTGACCGCCAGATAGTCTTCGTGGAACTCGGCCTCCATCTTCTCGTCCACTGGCTCGGCCTTGACTGGAATGAGGTCCGTGGAGACTGTCTTTGAGACCACCTTGCCGTCTCTGACTTCAACTACGATATGCCCGTGGCCGATGTTATGGCAGTGGCTTCCAGAGTTGATGAATCCGAAGGTGCTGTCCACATTCACCGTGACAAACGGCCTATGATCGTGGGCGCAAAGCAGGAAATCCACACCTTTGAGAGTCTTGAAAAGGTCAAGTCCCTCGGCCTCAAGAACGGAACCGTCGCCTTTGCCGGTGGCCGTGTGAGTGGCAACAATGACAATGTCAGGACTATGCTTCGCCCGCACCTCGTCAACCTTTGCCTGCATCATAGAAACAATAGGCTCAAAGCGCATTCCACTCCAAAGTTCGGGTGTAAGCCAGGCTGCGATATTGGCGTTCTCCGCTCCTATCACCGCGATTTTCAACCCCTTGCGACTGAGCATCACATAATCCTGAAAATAAGACTTTCCAGTGTCTTCGCGCACCGCATTCGCTGCCAACCAAGGGGTTTTCATCTGACGACGCACGCGATCATAGACACGATGCCCCGTCTCAATATCGTGGTTTCCGACGCAGACGGCATCATATTTCATATAGTCCACCATACGGGCATAGAGATGCGGTGTGACGGTGTCCACATAATTGAAATAATATGCGGCATTGTCGCCCTGAAGGCAGTCTCCCCCGTCAATCAGAATTACTGATTCCGCCCCGTTCACTGTCCTGACGCTGTCCACATAGCGATTTACGGCCATCAGCGACGGTCGCACCCGGGAGCTCGTGTAAGTGGAGTCGAACCAGGTTCCGTGCACATCGTTGGTGCTGAAAAGGTCAAATTCATAAATCCCGTCTTTCGGACCACAGGAAATGGTGAGCAGCGTGGAAAACAGTGCTGCAAGAATTGAAAATTTTCTCATATATTTACTAAATACCTATCAATCAATTATTTATCAATAAAAACAAATCCAAATTTTAAAAACCGGCAAAAGCTATTTCTTTGCCCGGACAGCCTCCATCAACTCGTTAAGATTGAAAAGCAGCGAAACCATCTGATTGGTTCCGGAGTACTGACGAGAGTGAAAATGGAAAAAGAGCGAAGCGCGAAGATGAACCCCGGCGCAGATTTTCGGAGCATAATAGATTTCCAGACGGTCGTAGAGTCCTCCCTGAATCTGGGAAGTCTTCCCGTCCGCAACATCTTTCCAAGCATCCCATCTCGGATCCACCAGTTCATAGAACGGGTCGCCAAGATAGAAATTCCCGTCATAAGGCACCCCAGCGGCATCGATGTGATGGCGATAAGGCAGCAAATTGCGTCCGATTACAAAACGATTGCGAATACCCGCTCCCCAATGCTGGACCGTGGCAACGAGTTCTCCCGCATACGGAGCAATGCTGTGACCGATGTTGGCACGGTCGCGTTGCAGAGCCTGAATCCATCCTCCACGCAGCGAAAGCTCTTGAAGTCCCGTGAAAGGAGCAAGGTCAAAATGCACATAAGGCTCAGCCAAGATATTGTCATTCACCTGTTTAACCACATCGGAGCAGGCGTAATGAAGCATATAGACATCATAACCTATTTTGAGCCATTTCAGCGGAGTCACTTTCCCGGAAGCAAAGACCATAAATTCCTCTCTGCGCAGTCCGTTTGCCATTCCAATCCAGTCACAACCGAGTTCGAAATAGGATTTCGGCCTTTCCCAACTGAGAATCAGCCCTTCGAAGCGGTTGTCATAAAACTTATGCCAGTCTGAAAAGAAAAGACTCGACCACTCCCCTTTCGAGAAACTGCGCGGAAGAAGTCCTGCCGAGAGTTTAAACTCAGTCTGGGAAAATTTCATCCCCAACTGATACCAAAACATTAAGTTACAGCGGATTTCCTTGTCAGAAGTTCCAAACTGCGAGAGCGCGTCCACCCCCGCCATCAATTGATGCGTCGTGTTGTCCAAGCTTGCCTTGAAACCCAAAGACGGGGCAAGTCGGGCTCCGAAAAGTGTCTGCGAATTCTGAAAACCGCTGCGGTCATACTCCCTGTTGTCGAAACGAAAATCGAAATCAAGGTCATAGGCGAAGCGAATCTGGGCAGAGGAATTCAGCGCAAACGCGGTCAGAAGAGTCAAAAACGAAAGAATTTTCTTTACCATATTATATATATTGCCATTCGTCATTATGTTTATTCCATTCGCCGTCACAAAAATTCATTCTCCCCCACGATTTCGCAAATTTAGCGTTTTTTAGCCGGATTTTGCTAATTTTGTAGGATATGTCGATGAATATAAAAATGATATATAGGATATGATGAAACTGACGACTCCCGTTGAATTTCCGAAAGCCGGGGTGGGTATCTCTTATGGAGACAGGATTATGGTTTTGGGCAGCTGCTTTGCGGACAATGTCGGTAAAAGGCTGAAGGACAGAGGGTTTGAACTTTACCTGAATCCTTTCGGGACACTCTACAACCCCGCTTCGATTGAGGGAAGCATCGCAAGACTCGACAGCGGGGAACATTTTGTGGAGAGCGACTGCGTGCAGATTGGCAGCGGAAGCACGAAATGGGGGTCGTTCCACCATCACACCCTGATGGCACGGGAGACGTCCGAGGAGTTTCTTGCAAATGCAAACGAGTCTTTGGACAGGGCGGCGGAGTTTTGGCAAACTTGCAACAAGGTCATAGTGACTTTCGGCACAAGCTGGTGTTTCAGACATATAGGATTCGGCGGGAAAGTCTCTCTGATTGTTTCAAATTGCCTTAAAAGGGATGCCGGAGAGTTCAGAAGGGAGTTTATTCCGGCGGAAATCACTGCGGAAATCGTGCGCAGGATGGTGGAGGAGCATCCAGACAAAGACTTCATTTTCACCGTGAGTCCAATCCGGCATTTCAGGGACGGGGCACACGGCAATCAGCTCAGCAAAGCGAGCCTTCTGATAGGCCTGGACGAGGCATTGAAGGCGGTCTCCGGACAGCCGACAGCTTCAAAGCCGACATCAGGGAAACAGGTCTCCGGACAGCCGACAGCTGGACAATCCGGCTCCGCAAAAGTCCTACAAGATTGCGAAAAACCTCGCTGCGACTATTTCCCCGCCTATGAGATTATGCTCGATGAACTCAGGGACTACCGCTTCTATGCCGAGGATATGATACACCCTTCAGAGCAGGCGGTAAACTATATTTTCGAAAGATTCATTGATTGGGCGCTGCCGGAGTCAGAAAAAGACGAGTTCCTTCGCAGAGAAAAGGCATTTCGCCAGTCCCAACACATCCCGCGCTGAGTGCAGAAGTTTGCGGATTGCTGCGTTACACAATCAATGCGCAAGCGCACATTCTTTTGCTGGAAAGAAAATCGACACAACTTTCTCACATCGCGACACAATATTTTACGAAAATATTTCTAAATTTGTCTCGCTGTACAAAAATACAGCAGACATACTGAAAGCGTTTAGCTTTATTCCTTCAAACTGAATCTGGACAATTCAAATGCAATGGGAATGAGTTGTACGCTCGCATTGGTTATTATGAGATTTTCCATCTCATTATCATAGCCTGTGTGAGTTGATTTTTCTCTTATTTCATTGCATAGGCAGTCCAGAGCCAAGTTTGAGGATGGGAGCTAAGTTGGCTCACACTTTCTTTTGTGTTAAACCACGGATTCACAGAGCCAAGTGACCAATATTAAACTGATGCAAGACATCATGAACTACCCCAAAACTATGAAAAAGGCCCTCAAAGCAAGCTTCTGCATTCTATTGGCACTCGCAAATTCTTGCAGCGGGGTTCATTTCGACGAAGCCGCGCCAATGACAGAGATACGCTTGTCCGGAAAAGTTGAAGTTCTGTCAAAAGCGGCATATCCCCAATGCGACAGGCAACTCGTTTCAGGTGAAACCGTACATGTATGGATTGACCGGAACAATTCAACAAACCAATCTCTTTATAACAACATCATGACAGTTGACGATTCCGGTAATCTGATTGGCGAGCACAAGATGTATTATCCCATGAATGGGGACAATGTGAACATCTATGCCCTGCACACTAATGCCGTTCTGCCAGACGCGGCATTCCCTACAGCGACATTCACGCATCAAGTGCAATCAGTTCAGAAAACACTGCAAGAATATGTATCGTCCGATTTATTATATGCAAGAGCAATAGACATTGCCAAAACCGAGAATGCCGTGCCGATAAAGTTTTACCATCAATTGTCAAAGTTGCAAGTGGCAATCGTCACGAAAGACGGAATACAGGCACAAGATATCAGCAATGTGAAAATAACCGGAATGAAATGCCTTGCAAACATCACTTTAGACAAAAATTCACTTGCCAATGCCGTGTCTGTTGATGCGGCCGGACAATCGGGAGAGATTTCCATAGGCTCAGATGTTTCTGAAGATTTTTCCGATGCACACATCAAATACAACGATGTCATCATCGTCCCGCAAAGTCTGCCGGAAGGGGCGCAGTTTATGAGTGTCAGACTAAAAGACGGTACGAATATAAAATACACGCTCAACCACGACACAACATTTGAAAGCGGGAAGAAATATACCATTCAAATGGAACTCTGTCTCACAGGAATCAAGTTCAATACAATGATTTCCGATTGGTTGGACGGGGATATTATCGATGGGAGCAATGATGTTGTCAGATATATAGTCAATTACACAGACGGTACCGAAGAAAGGGCTTTTACAGAAAACGACAACACAATAAGATTCAACGGAAAAGGAAAGACGGTAAGGAGCATTGATTTACCGGATTTCAACAAATCCTACCTAATCGGACGCAGTAACATTGAGAGTATGACACTCAATCTAAACAAGACAGGAGAACTTAGCTTCCGCCCATCAACAGAGGGATACACGCCTATCGGAAGTTTTGCTGAGATGCAACTCATAAACACATCCAAAGCTTCATTAAGCGGAAAATACAAACAGGAAGATGACATCGATTTGTTAAACGAAGTTTGGATACCAATAGGGAGTGAGGACACGCCATTCTACGGGACATTCGATGGAAACGGATTCTCCATTTCCAATGTGAATATTTCCTCAAATCTTGAATATGTCGGATTATTCGGATATATAAAAGGGAGTCAGGCTGCATTACGGGACATTACGCTAAACTCAGGAACTATTGAGGGAAGGCACTATGTCGGTGGTATATGCGGATATGTCAATAGCGGATTTCTCGATTTATGCACCAACGGAGCAACCGTCACTCTAGTTCCGGAGCAAGATTCCTACGGAGGTTTTCTATACGCAGGAGGCATCGCATCATACGGATATGCATGCATAATAACAAATTGCGGAAACAATGGAACCATAAGCGCATCATGCTCTTCTTTCAGGAATGGCATCGCCACACACGCCGGAGGAATCATAGGGTATGCAGAGAACAATACTGCTATTTCCGGATGCAAGAACTCCGGAGGGGTAAGCAGCGGCAGCGATTGCCGTTTCAGCAAGAGTTGGAATAATTCTTTATATATCTCAAACGCCTATTCCGGAGGAATCGCTGGGAACTCAAATGACGGCAGCATCTCATCATGCTATAACACCGGCGCCATTACTTCACACGCCACGTCATATTACAGCTCGGAGTATTTTGCCGGCAGTTACTCGGGAGGTATTACCGGCAGCGGCGACCTGACAATGCTGTCAGCCTGCTATAATGCTGCCCGAGTGAACAGTTCTGCTTCAACAATGTCCTGTTCAGGAGGGATAGGTGGCAATATAAATCTGATAACATCTTGTTATTGGAAAACTGGCATCGGACTTCCGGGAAAAGGGTGCTACTCTGGAAACTCTGATGAGTTGCAATCATTCACCGACTTTTTCACGCCAGATGCCAATAGGTGTAAACAATGGGGACTTGGAAACGGAGAAGAAAACGGGTTATGGAAAAATTACAATGGAAATAAAAACCTCCCGCAATTATGGTGGGAATAAAAATTATCTTATGAAAACGTATCATTTTATTAGTATCGCACTTTATCTGTCATTATTCTATTCTTGCAAAGTCGAATCTCCCATTGCATCAGAAAGTAATGGCCAAAAGCATGAAATAGTATTGAAGACAGCAATACAGCTAATTGAGTCCAAGGCTTCGTTTCAGCAAGCTGATTTACAATTATTGGCGGAGGACTCCATAAAAGTTTGGATTGATGAACTGACTCCCAACGCATTGCCTATATACGAAAACTGCAAATTGACATCAGACGGCAACGGCAACCTCTCAAGCGTAAAAACACTGTACTATCCGCAAAGCAACAACATTGAAATCTATGCCCTGCATACAAATGCGGCATTGGCTTCTGATGAATATCCGTCCTATCCGATACTGCACAGCGTGGCATCGAAACAACAAGAACTTAAAGAATATGTATGGTCAGATTTGCTATATACTAAAAGAACTGCTCAAAACAACACATCTAAGATCCTGCTTTATTTCTACCATTTATTGTCTAAATTACAGGTAGCAATCGTCCTCGGTGACGGATTGTCTAAAGCCGACATTGAATACGTATATATTGGAGGAACTAAACTATCCGCAGAATTGGATGTGTCAAAATCTAATCCCGTGAATAAAATCACTGTCACACCGCGAGGAAAAGAGACACCGATAGTCATAGGTTCCGACATCTCTGAAGATTTCAATTCTCCGCAATACAACGATGCAATAATTGTCCCTCAAACTGTTGGCAAAGGAACTTCTTTTATTGTAATAATGCTCAAGGATGGAAATCGATTGACGTATTCTCTTCCGGAAGGCAGAACATTTGAGAGCCGATACCGTTATCAATTCCATATTACCGCCACAAGAACAAACATGACTGTTGCCACACAAATATCCGATTGGTTGGAAGGAGGGACGGTCGCCGGTAATACGGACATCGGGATTTAGCCGTCAGCTACCTAAGCAGCAGACCTGTTATGATGGCGATGGCAAAACTTGTCATCGTTCCGACCATAACATATTCCGTCATCTTTATATCCTTCGCTTTGTTCAAGTCGCCGAACCTGAATACTGATTTCGCGGTGAGCAGGAATCCCACGCCGTCAATGCTACCTATTATGACGAATGTCAGAATCAGTAGACGCTCAAGATAGCCTATCCATTCCCCTGCCGAAGGAAGGCTTTGTCTGCCGGAATCATCCAAAGTCCACCTGCCAAGCAATGAGGAAACGAATACCGAACTCGGTTTCAGCATTAGAATACATGCCAAGACATATTTCATCAAATCTTCGCTATTCACTAGTTCAAGAATAAAGGACGCAAGTTCCTGCCATGTTGCCGCAAGCAGAAGAATTACAACGACATGAGCCATCTGGTCAATCACAAATACCGATGCAGTTTTCTTATTCAGCCGGCATTTTATCGTATCTATTATGAAATGCGAGATACCTATTACGACGGGAATGTACCAGAGGGTCCACTGAGCGACAAGTAGATAGGCTGTAAGAGCATGAATAAGGCTATGCAAGCCGATATATTTCCAGCAAGATTTGTCCCGAGCATACTTGCCACGATTAAAGGCATCCGTCTGGAAAAAGAAATCCGCCAAGACATGGGCGACAAGCAGTTTATAGACTATTGACATTGTTCACTGATTTTATTATTCAAGACCATGACAAAGCGATCGATAAAGCGACGTACGGACTTTTCTTTTGCCAAAATGAGAGTCCTACTTATTGTCTGTGGAGACACGCCGAAAACAACGGAGAGTTCCAGATTGTTCTCATTATACAACAGGGTTCTGAAAACTTGAGCCGCCTGTCCTTCCGTCCATCTGGATATCGTGTCATCAACAAAAGGAGTACTTACTGAAAACTCCTCATTGACAGAAGCCCAAGGTGTACTGACAACAAGCGTGGATTTCCCGATAGAATCCAATCCTCGGCCGGAAAGTCTGAAGGCTTCCCCATCGGAGACAGAAATTCCGGTGCCATCAAACTCGACCTTACCGACCCCTATCGAGACACGCATGTCCCACATTGATGACCCTGATTGTGGAGTGCGGCTTCGAAGACCCGCTTTCATCAAAATTCCCACCAGCATAGAATCGCCTGGATTCTCGACAAGGACTTGTATGCTGTCGCCGCGAAACATCTCGTAGTCAATGCGTTTCAGCGACTTTATCTTTTCCATGACATCGACGATTGCCTCAAGAAGCTCGCTTCGCTGCTCCAAAGGTATTGAAGTGGAATCTATGACATCCCCTGTTATTACTCCTTTTATACTCATGTCCTTTTCTTATATTCTTCGCAAAAATACAGAAAATTATGGCAAAAACAAATCAAACAGTTTGTTTTCAACAAAACAAATCAAATAATTTGTTTACAGCCTGTGGCTACTCAGAAGCGGGAATTTTGCCGCCGGAGTCGCGCCACTGCTTGGGTGAACAGCCGACGATTTTCTGGAACTGGCGATGGAAATTGGAACGGTCGCTGAAACCGCAACGCTCGCCTATCGCATTGATTGATATGCTTTTGTTGGCAAGAAGCATTGCCTTTGCATCGTTGATTCGCAAATTTGTCCTCCAAGTTCTGAAATCCTGTCCTTTGTCTGAAAAATAGGTCTGGAGAAGTTCCTTGCTGGTCTTGAGTTCAGCTGCAATCTCGTCTCTGGTCTTGTCGGACTCCCTATATTTACCGGCCTCAACCCATTGGGCGATAGCCACATCCAAAGCTTTCAGATCCTTGTCCGTATAAATCAAATCACTTCCCTCCAATACCGAATTGTTTTTGCCGCGACCACTAGTTTTGCGTTTACGAACCGTTGCCCGTCCCTCGCCCGAAAGTGCCTTGTAGGCGAATGCGTCGAGTAGAAGTTTGTGTGAACCGAGGAAAGAGATGAAGTTGGTGGAGAAATAGAGCATAAACAGCGCATAGAAAAGGACATATACCTTCATCAGCGTGCGCGGAAGAAGCAGATAGACAAGAACAAACATCTGCGTCAACATCATAATGATGTAGCAAAACCTTATCCATTTGATTTTGTGTTCCTCGTCCTCGTCGTAGTAGATTTCAAGATTGCGAAGGGCCCGTTTGTAACTGTTGTTAAAGGCGATGATGTGAGATATACATTGGGCGACAAAAAGCACTATACTGCTGGCATACACTGCGATACGCACCCATTTCACCGGATAGTCATAATAATAGACCAATCCCATAGACCAAATCGCCACAATCATCAGATTCAGCCAATAGCGGTCGCCGCCGGAAGGGTTGGGGTCCATAAGGTTCAACAGCGAAAAAGAGAGAATCACCGACGAAAGTGCGGTCACGACAAACATCATCATCGCCGGGTAGAAGTCGTTCCATTCGTAATCAATGCGGGTCATCGTATAGATGAATATGAGACCGGCAAGCGCGAAACTGCCAGCTATTGCGTTTTTCGTGTGTCCAAGACGACGCGCATACGGCGACGAAGGTACCTTTATGAAAAACAGCAGCAGAGCGAGGGTTATCGCAACGACCGCCGTGAAGAAAAAGGAAGTCTTTATATCCATATATATTCGTGCAAATCCGACCCGTTTGGGCATATCCGTGCAAAATTACGGAAAATTTCGCTAATTTTGCAATTCTTCATGGCTTATGGCACATTTTGAGCCAAATTGCCGATGAATGGATGCATAAAGAAAAAAAATAAAAAGATATGTTCGAAAATTTGTCAGACAAACTTGAGAGGTCGTTTAAAATCCTCAAGGGAGAAGGTAAAATCACCGAAATCAATATTGCTGAGGCGCTTAAGGAAATCAGACGCGCACTGCTCGACGCCGACGTAAGCTACAAGACAGCCAAAGAGTTCTGTGACAATGTAAAAACCAAGGCTATAGGCCAGAATGTGCTCACGGCAGTGAAGCCACAGCAGATGATTGTGAAGATTGTCCACGACGAACTCGCACTGTTGATGGGAAGCGAAAGCAGCGACATCAATCTCAAGGGTGCCCCTGCAGTGGTGCTTGTTGCGGGTCTGAACGGTTCCGGTAAGACAACTTTCTGCGGCAAATTGGCGCTGAACATCAAGAGCAAGCGAGGAATGAAGGTTATGCTCGCCGCCTGCGACACCTTCCGTCCTGCAGCAATCAATCAGTTGAAAGTTCTCGGAGAACAGGTCGGAGTGCCGGTTTATTCGGAGGACGGAGTGCAGGACCCGATTGCCATTGCTAAAAATGCAATAGCGAAAGCTAAGAGCGAAGGCTATTCTGTCGTAATCGTCGATACAGCCGGACGACTTTCGGTCGATGAGGAACTGATGAACGAAATTTCTGCACTGCACGATGCCATCAAGCCTTCGGAAACTCTCTTCGTTGTCGATTCGATGACAGGACAGGACGCGGTTGCAACAGCCAAGGCATTCAACGACAGACTCGATTTTGACGGAGTGGTTCTCACCAAACTCGACGGTGATACAAGAGGTGGTGCAGCGCTTTCAATCCGCACTGTGGTCGGCAAACCAATCAAATTTGTCAGCACGGGCGAGAAGATGGAGGCTATCGACCAGTTCCACCCTGAGCGTATCGCAGACCGTATTCTCGGAATGGGTGACGTGGTCTCCCTCGTAGAGAAGGCTCAGGAGCAGTTTGACGAGAAACAGGCACGCGAGCTGAAGAAGAAACTTGCCAAGGACCAGTTCACCCTCCAGGATTTCTACAACCAGATTCAACAGATTAAGAAGATGGGTAACATCAAGGACCTTGCAGGTATGCTCCCGGGTATGGACAAGGCTCTGAAGGATGTGGATATTGACAACAAAACCGCATTCAAAGCTACCGAGGCCATCATTCTTTCGATGACACCTTATGAGCGCGAGCATCCCGAGTGCTTCAACGGCAGCCGAAAAAAACGCATCGCAGATGGCAGCGGCACCTCAATCCAGGAGGTGAACAAGCTTCTCAAACAGTTCGAGGGCACACGCAAGATGATGAAGATGGCGATGGGTGCCGGCGGAAAAATGAATATGATGCGCAATATGATCAGGCACAAGTAGAAGGCTTTCAGCCTTCTGGCTTCCTAACCCCCGCAGACTGACGTCTGCGACCCCTATTAGGGGAATCTCGCGCCTCCGGCGCGGTCCCTTCGGGACTTGGGGGATCAGTCTCTTTGCGTTGAATTCGGTCTCAATATTTTATCCTCAGCCCGAAAGAGAACATCCGCCCGAAGCCCCAGTAGCCCCGGAATGTCTCAAGGTCGTGGTTCGAACCGTCTTTGCCACGCTCTATATAGCTTGTGTTCAAGAGGTTGTCTGCGCGAAGAAAAAGCCTTAGGCTCAAGTGGCGTACACTATGCTCCGAATTTCCCTCCACCACATCTAAGGAACGGCTGCGTGCTGCTCCCGGCAAACGGAAGTCTTGTCCCCACGAGATGTCGGCACCGAGCAGATGATAGCCTGGAATGCGGTAGGATCTCTGACGATCATTCTCATCAGTCCTTGTGAGCGGGTCGAAATCGGCATACATCCGGTCGTTAAACTGCCAGGCAGCTCCCAATGCGAAGCCCAAAGGAAAAACGAACTTGAGCGAAGCCCCCAATTGTGTCTGAGGCGCATCTGCCACCGGGAGACCGTCGCAATAGACATCCACACGGCCCACTTCCACTCCGGAATAGTCGTCGTAGATGACAGCCCGCACATCATTCTTCCAACGCCAATCACCCAAAGAAGCGAAAGCATTGAATTCCAACCACTTCCCCACTCTTTGAAAAAGGCTTGCCTCAATTCCGCAGTGAAGGGCATCAAGACCTGTGACCATATATCGCGATTCATCCGCATCCAACTGACGATATTTCCCCGACATCAAGCTTCGGTTTTTCCAGAGCGCAGCATAAGTCCCCAGTTCCATATTTCCGCTTCCCCAAACGAATCTCCATCCCATTTCCCCAAGAAGGTTCCGTTCATTTTTCACTCCTCGGGTAATTTCATTGTTACCCGATGCGAACCAGACATTGCTGTATGGCAGCCGGCTGTACCAACCGCCATTGAGATAGAGACTGTGTCCGCGACCTGCCCTGAAAAGCACTCCCCCTTTCAGGCTCGCTCCCACTCCGCGTGCAATGTCGCTGTCCACCGCATCACCGACATAGTTGTATTTGTCCCAACGCTGATTTGAACTGCCGAAAACGGAAGCCCCCAAATCGACATTCCACCTTGAAGATTCGTAAGAAACTGTAGTATAGACTGTTCCGTGCCAAATCCTTTTCCCGTTCTCAGTCCGCACATAATCCCCCACTTTTTTGACTGCATCCCTTCCGGAAAGGCCCGCAAGCGATTTGTGCTCATAATCCTCAAACCACCAGTCTGCGCCCAAAAGGTCGGTGATACGCTCCCCTTCCCAAGTGCGATAGAGTTGTGCGTTCACCCCAGCACCGATTTTCCAACCGCGCCCGAGGATATATTCCGCACTTGCAATCGCCCCTGCCTGTGTGTGCCCCGCCATATATTCGCTTAGAATATTGTTCGCAGAGCCGTCGGCATTACGATTTGCAGCAATTGCCGCATCCCAATCGATATGTCCGTCAGCAGTCACGAAGGAAGAAATGCCCTTCCCCTTGGTTTCCGACCATCTTCCCCCGCCGTCTCCGATTGCAAAATAGACGGAGTTTTTCATCGACAGGCGCTCTGCATTCCAAATGTGCTGGAGAGTAAAATAGGGCTTGAAATAATTGTTCTTGCTGAGATTGAATGGCTTACCGTCTCTATACCCCCAGTTCTTGCTGTATCCGCGTCCATATTTCTCAATTTCCGCCGCACTGAGCCGGGAGGATCGTTGTTCGTGACGTTCGGGAGAGCCGAGAGAAGTGAAGATCAGGCGGTGCTGCGACCCGAAGGATTTTGCAAGATTGAACATATATGCGTAAGAGCTGACGGATGTGGATTCGACGGGGCCGGGACCTCCGACATAAGATGCCATCAGATTAAGAGACCAACCGTGAGGGAGACTGCCACTGGAAATTTTGAAATAGCCTTTGAATGGTCCGGCGCCGATGGAGGGGCGGGATTTCGCGGAGCCGTATCTGTCTTGCGACGGAATATCGTTTCCGTAAACCGCTGCATAAGAGCCGATTTCAACAGAAAACTCATCCGAAGGCGATTCTGTGATTATGTTCACCGAGCCTCCGACAGAGCCGCCCGAAAGCATAGACGCGCCCACGCCTTTCTGCACCTGTACGGCCCAGGTGGCATCCGCAAGACCCATCCAATTGTTCCAATACATCCCCCCGTTCACGAGTCCGCTGATGGGGATTCCATTGAGAAGAACGGAAATATTCTCCTGCCCGAAGCCCCTTATGTTGAGTTTAGCATCGCCGTAACTGCCTGATTCAGAGGTAGCGTAAATGCTCGGAAGCCCACGCAGCATTTCGGGATAGGTCCTCGACGCCCCCCTTTCACGAAGTTGGGTTTCACTCACAGTTGCAAGTCGCAATGCGCTGCGGTTTTGATTGACGAAATGTGCCCTGACGGTGGATTCCCGAAGACTCAATGTGTCGGAGAGTGTTTCTAAGCCGTTCCCGGCAAAATTGCGGACATCAACGGCAAACACATTCTGTGCCGCCAGAAGAATTGTGATGCCCAAGAGTGCGAAGTTTTTCTTCATAAAAAAACCTTAAATTGTTACTCAAGGCATACAATTCAAGGCTTCAAACGCCGTCTCTGCGCATACGAATGCACAAATCCGGCCGTCATCTTCTTCCATCCAGACTTACCCAAGTGGAGCCAATCCCACAGACCTCGCATCAATGTCCGTAAAATAAAGCCACCGCCTCCGGGAACACTGTCGGTGCCGTAGTTCCAACGGCTCCTGCCTTTCGGCTCGCGGACTGTCACCGCCGATCGGGATTCTCACCCTGCCCTGAAGTAATGCGGGCGCAAAGGTAATCCTTTCCATCGGCTCCGGCAAATTTATTTTTCAGGTTTCCATAGTGAATCCGAATGTGGGAGATGGAAAATACTATGTTGGGATATGAAAAAGTATTACATATGGAAAGATGAAAAAAAATCAAGTTTGATGCAAGGAATTATAGAATAGTGGATTATATGTTTGAGAAACCATTAAAACCATTAAAACCATTAAACTATGAACACAAGACATTTATTCCTCCCATTACTCATCTGCTTGGTAGGAAGCGTCTCTTGCGAAGGATGGCTTCCCGAAGATGTGAAAACTACAGGTACGATTACCGTTGACAAAAAGTTCTATTGCACTCTTAACAAACTAGAAGGGGCAGAATCGGATGGAAAGCTGAAATGGGGATTCTTTGAAGGGGAAGATATGCGCGTTTCCGTACAAGGATATGTATGCCGCGACAATGACCCGACTCATCTGCATTTCCATATGGAGTTAATCAAACTTGAACTTCCAGATGTAGCGACCTCAATGGAAATCCCTCTTGAGGGAAGAAAAGGAGACCGCTATTTGAGCGGCAACAAGAGCGTGTCCGAAGTTGTCCTTAACAAATATGAGGTAGCAAAAGACGGGGAACTTCTTAAATTCGACCTCACGATTACCCTATATCGCGAAACAAAGGAAGACATCCGGGTCATCTACTACAAAGGTCCCACAATGACGCGACTTGAATAAGCCCCAAAGGGAACTCGCCGGGGCACAAAAAGAGGCCGACTAAAAAAAGTGTCGGTCTCTTTTTTTGTGCGATAAACTACGCTGCTCCCTTGCGTACCGATAGCGATGTATTTTTCTTAGATTATGAGCGATTAATCTCAGAGTTTTATTGTTCCAATGATTCGTCAAATATTTAACAATTACCTGCAGATTTAGGAACAATTAGCGGACAGGCAACTACTTTTTCAACCGACCTGCCAGCCGTCAACGGTGTGGGTCTCGGAGGAGAAGTTGATGCCGAGTTTTCAATGACTGCGGCAAAACGGGCAGCCGGTTCTTCAAACCTGTCAGTAAC
>UQYV01000015.1 GCA_900545245.1 uncultured Bacteroidales bacterium | reverse complement strand
GCGCTGGCAGTAGATGGAAGTCATTGCGAGGCTGCTGTGGTCGGCCTGCTGCTGGATGAACGAGACCGGAACGCCGGCAGCTGCCATGTTCGTGATACCCGTATCTTTCAGACTATAAAACTGGACATCCTTACCGAATCCTGTTGCCGGGCGGACCACTCCCCTCCAATAATCCGAAACCCGTTGCACCCAAGTGCACTCCTTTCCCGGCATAAAACTCTTTCCGGAGAAAAGATACCATTTCGGGTGTGAAAGGTCAATACCTGTGAAATATCTCATCATAGCGTCCGGAATCGTTCTAACAGAATCATTGTCGTTCTTTGCTATCTCTCCCCTTACCTTGACCGTCTGCGTCTTCAAATCAAGGTCTGAACATCTGAGCAGCATAATTTCCTTAGGACGCATAAAACAGCAATAGCATAGGAGGCACAGTCGCATATATCCTATATTTTCCCTCTCAAGAAAGTTCCATAATGTCTGAAGTTCATCATCGGACAAAACGCGTCTCTTTTTCTTGCGGAGGCTTTTCTTCTTTGGTTTTATGTCCTCAAAAGGGTTGTCGGGAAGATAGCCCTTCTGAACCATCCAGTGAAAAAGCGTGGAATAGAAACGGAGATGATTGTTGTATGTGAATGCCACGAAATTGTTATCCCTTTCCAAATCTTCCATAAAATCAAAGGCAGATGCCTTCGTGAATGCTGCGACGGGGGAACTCTCCCTGAATCCCTTGCCTTCAGCCCAGACAAGAAGCTTCTTCGCGAAAGTATTGTAGGAGCGCAACGTGTTCGCTTCCACTTCTTTCTCCTTCACCTTTATAAAATTGTTTACAGCATCCTTGAACTTGACAGAAGCACGTGGCGCTATCTTTTCCACAAGCGGGTTCCACCCCAACGACAGACGCTCGTTTAATGCCGCGACGAGCATCAGCGCAGCTCTGCGTCTTTCCCGGACAGACTTGACTCTGTTAAATTTGATTTTGATACGTTTAAGTTTTCCTGTTGCCGGATTCTCGACATAAAAAAAGATATACCACTGCTCGCCTTCGTGGAGTTGCGCAGGTATGTATTCTTTATACGCGATGGGTTTGAAGAAAGACATTTTTTTTCTTTCGCACAACTCCAGCAGAATCGAATATAAACTGCCGGTGGGGTGCGAAAGCTGTCCCGTTTCTGTCCCGTTTTTTGTGACAGATTTTTGTAATTTATTGTCACCCCGAGAGTTACAGGGATTTCGTTGAGATAAGAGGAATCTTAACGAGTTTCCCCTTTGATCTGATCCTGCCGGATTCATAATACTCTTCTGAGAAAAAGGAGTCTTGATCGGAATTTTCATAGTAGTGCTCCACAGCTAGGCTGTCTGGATCAGGTTTGCCATTTCTGTAGTAAGCCTTCCTGTAGTAGTACGCCCACTTCTTAGATTCAATAGGGGTATCCTTTGTGGAAAAATACTTTACTCCCCAGCCATCGACAGGGAATGGGGAATAATTGGGATCTGGCCTAGAAGAGCATTGGCATCCCTGAAATAGAATAATTGCAGTGATAGTCAGTAAACTGAAACTTACATACTTCTTCAGTAAAGTCATATCTTATTTAGTGTGTATGCTTACTTTGTATTGAACAGGTTTCATCTTGACCTCTCCATCAAGGAAGGGATTCTGAATAACCCAGATCTTTGGTTTTTTAGATTTAATCTCAAATACAAGATATATGTAGTAATCCTTACCATATTCATTAGCTTTTTCTAGCTCATTCTCTGTATAATAGAAAGCCACATCTCCTACTTTCCCAGAGGTCGCTTTTACCTCAATGTAACGATTGCTACCATCGGGATTGAGAGAAAGAATATCATATCCATAAGAATCGCTCTTGGCAGACATCTGAATAACCTTTTTTGATGCCACCTTCTCTGACATATGAAGATCAGCCATTACTCGGTCAATCTCTGCCATCATAACAATCTTCTCCCCTCTATCGCCATACTTCCTGTATTTCCTAGACTCACTCTCATAGTTTACCTTAGGAGCAATTCCCTTATTCTTTGTCGGGAAGGGGCTGTCAGTCGGATCTATTGATATATTATCCACATAAGAATAACCCTCTGGAGTTGGAAATTCAATATCACAGACTTTCCTCTTCTTCCCTCTAATGGTGATCGTTTTCATCTTGGGAGGAAAGTTCATATACAAGAACTTTCCAAAAATATCCGGAGACCATCCCTTCATTTCCGGAACACTATTCTTAAAGGCAAGAAGTGCCTCCCTCTTGTAGATTGGATCTTGCTTAATCAAAGTCTCTGTATCCAGATTGAATACATTCAAGTAGTGAATAAGATGCTCATCCGAGAATATATTAAGATACCGATCAGGGTAATACACAGAAAGGATCTTACCCTTAAACATAGGAGAAAGTATATTATTCTCTAGAGCTTCAAGATCTTCATTCTCCCCATCCTCCAGAAGAGTCAATATGGCCTCTCTAATAGCCCCAAATGCCTTTTTGGGGGAATTACCATATTTGGGAAGGAAATGGTATCGTCTATCTTCTTTTTTGAAATAGACACCAAATTTGGGCGAAGCAAAGGATCCAAGTATAGTCCCAAGTTTATCAAGATCTCTCTCAATGATATAGCAGAAAGTATCTTTTCTGCTTTTACCCTCTACATAATCATCTATGGTCATTCTTTCAATCTTTGCTCTTGAGAAGTTCTTTACAAACTCATTCCGAAGAGCATAGAGGGGCTTTCTCTCGTTAAGGTTATCTTCAACAGAGAATCTTGAGATAGCATCTTGCAGTTCTGTATAGTTCATTCGTAGAGGATTTTAGTTCCTACAAAGTTACAAAAAGGATTTCATTCTGCTGCTATGAAGAATGTAATAGCTAATAATATCCCTATATGAGATCCTAGCATCCACCAATAGCTTTTGGGATACACCAACTTCTCCTTCACAACCTCAACCGGTATTTCTTTGACAGCAATACTATCCCTATAAACAGTCTTTTCAAGATACTTGTACTTGATCCGGATTGAGTCTGCTTTATTGGCAAGAGTATGCTTGATCATAAGGCTTGATGTATCTATAAAGCTGTGGATACAGCTAATGATGTCTCCAGAACAGAAGTGTCTCTGGAGAAGGCAGAGTGTATCTCAACCGGAATCTCCTTAAAAATGGTGGTGTCCCTATGATCTGTGTAAGTTTGATACATCAGAATTCCTCTCCGATGAGATACTAAAAACTAATTAAAGTGCTGCGTTTCAAGTTTTTAATTTGTTCACAAAGTTCAGAACTGCTTTACATCAGTACCCTCAGCTCTTTCAGGAAATGTGCAGGAAGGGTGATTTGGAATTGGTCGCAACTCCAAAAGTAAGGTGGTCGCAGACATGGTCGCAATGAGACCTGAAAAGGGTGAGAAAACATAAAAAAAGCAGCCCCTCTAGGTATCTAGAAGAGCTGCTTGCGGTGCGGAAGGGACTCGAACCCTCGACCCCCGGCGTGACAGGCCGGTATTCTAACCAGCTGAACTACCGCACCAAACTTGTCAATTGCAACCATTTTTCTGAATTGCGGATGCAAAGGTACGCATTTTTTCATATTCTCCAAATATTTTTTCGTAATTTTGTAATCTTTTCCGACAAAAACATCATTTCAGCTTGAAATCGAAACATTTCTTGCTTCGACGATCTTCTGTAATGGGAAATGTTCGGGAAGGACGGGTGCAGTGGTTTTCATAGTTTTTGTTTTATGGCGACAGAAGGAAGTATAATCATACGGGGCGCAAAGGTCAATAATCTAAAGGACCTGACAGTCGAGATTCCTCGGGGAAAATTTGTCGTAATCACCGGCATATCCGGCTCCGGCAAGTCATCGCTCGCGTTCGATACACTTTTCGCCGAAGGGCAACGACGGTTCGCGGAGAGCCTTTCGTCGTATGCCAGACAGTTTCTCGGCAGGATGTCAAAACCTGATGTCGAGGCCATCGAGGGCATACCGCCGGCAATCGCCATAGAGCAGAAGGTGAACATACGCAATCCGCGCTCCACTGTCGCGACGACGACGGAAATATATGACTATCTCAGACTCATATTTGCAAAAATCGGAAAGACATATTCCCCCGTTTCAGGAAGGCTCGTCACGGCAAGTTCCGTCGGAGACGTTCTCAAATTCATTGAGTCCATAAAGCCGGAGGGCGACACAAACATACCGGTCTATATACTGGCAGACATCAGCTGGGCAGGACGCGACGACAAAGTGGAACTGATGCTGGCGCTGAAGGAGGAGGGATTTTCACGGTTCTTCACGGACAGGCAGGTGAGCATCGAAGATGTTATGAGGCTTTCGGAAAGCGGAGACTTCCCGGAGAAACTTTCTCTGCTCGTTGACCGTCTTAAACTTGGTGCTGCCGGGATTTCGGAAGAACTTGCAACCCGCCTGCACTCCTCGGTTCAGACAGCGTTTGACAAGGGAGAAGGACGCATCTCCGTGTGCTGGCAGGATGGGGACGGACTACACAGCGAGGAATTCTCAAACAAGTTCGAGATGGACGGGATAAAGTTCAGACAGCCGGACGAGTATCTTTTCAGCTTCAACAGCCCGCTCGGAGCCTGTCCGGTGTGCGGCGGACTGGGAGAAATCATCGGAATCAGCGAAGACCTCGTCGTGCCGGACAAAAGCCGGACAATCTACGATGACGCGATTGCCTGTTGGAGAGGAGAGAAGATGGGCTGGTTCAGAGACTTGCTGGTGAAGAACGCGGCGAAGTTCGACATTCCGATTTTCGAGCCGTACCACAACCTCACGCAGGAGCAGCGGGACAAAATATGGAACGGATGCCCGGCTGCGAACGAGGAGGACTCGATTGTCGGTTTGAACGAGTTCTTCAAGTGGGTGGAACAGAATAAGTACAAAATTCAGTACAAGTATATGCTGAGCCGCTACAGCGGGAAAACCATCTGCCACGAGTGCGGAGGGAGCCGTCTTCGCCGGGAGGCGCTGTACGTGAAGGTCGGAGGGAAAAATATCCACGAACTGCTGAAGATGAACGTCGGACAGTTGGCTGAGTTTTTCAAGAATATAGATTTGAATGAATATGACCGCAGCGTCGCAGGAAAGGCGATAGAGGAAATTCTGGACAGGCTCGACTACATCAACGACGTGGGACTGGGCTACCTCACGCTTGACCGCCGTTCCAACTCGCTCTCCGGCGGCGAGAGCCAGAGAATCAATCTCGTGGCGGCTCTTGGAAGTTCGTTGGTTGGTTCGCTCTACATCCTTGACGAACCGAGCATCGGACTGCACCCGCGCGACACGGACAGGCTGATCTCCGTGCTGAAGAGGCTTCGGGACATAGGGAACACGGTTGTGGTGGTGGAGCACGACGAGAACATAATGAAGGCGGCGGACCTGCTGATTGACATCGGTCCGAAGGCCGGTGTGAACGGCGGGGAGATTGTGTTTGAGGGACGGCTTGAGGATGCTGTGAAAGCGATTGAAGGTGCAGACTCAGACAATGCCTGCAAGTCTTTGGAGCATTCTCTGACCCTCCAATATCTCACCGGACGCCGTTCACGCATAACCCGGCAGAAGCGCAGTTGGAACTACTCCATCACCATCGAGGGTGCGATGGAACACAACCTCAAGGACATCGACGTTAAGTTCCCGCTCGGGGTCCTCACCGTCGTGACAGGTGTGAGCGGCTCCGGCAAGTCCTCGCTCGTTGGAGACATACTCTATCCGGCCATATATCGAGAAATCAACCACGCCGGTCCAGTGCCGGGAACTTTCCGCGGTCTGTCCGGCAACACCGACCGCATCACCCAAGTCGAATACGTGGACCAGAACCCAATAGGACGCAGTTCGAGGAGCAACGCCGTGACATACCTGAAGATATATGACGACATACGCAAACTTCTTTCGGACCAGCAGTACGCGAAAATCAACGGCTACACCCCGTCGTTCTTCTCGTTCAACCAGGACGGAGGACGCTGCCCGGAGTGCCAGGGCGACGGATTCGTAAAAATCAGTATGCAGTTTATGGCCGATGTAACGATGGTCTGCGAGGCCTGCGGCGGTAAGAGATTCAAACCCGACATACTTGAGGTTCGCTATCAGGGCAAGAATATAGATGACATCCTGAGCATGAGCGTGGAGGAGGCTATAGAATTTTTCGGCACGCAGTCAGACCCGACGGCTCAGAGAATTGCCGCAAGGCTTCAGGTACTCGTCGATGTCGGCCTGGGCTATATCACTCTCGGCCAGAGCAGCAGCACGCTCTCCGGCGGTGAGAGCCAGCGAATCAAGCTCGCCTATTTCATGCTGATGAACGCCGAGCAGAGCGGCAAGGCCAAGGAACAGAAAATCCTCTTCATCTTCGACGAGCCGACAACGGGACTTCACTTCTATGACGTTGAAAAGCTCCTCAAGTCATTCGACGCGCTCCTCGCAAAAGGCCATTCGATTGTGGTTGTCGAGCATAACGCCGATGTCATCCGCTCGGCCGACTGGGTCATCGACCTCGGTCCTGAGGCAGGCGACGGCGGAGGCCACATTGTCTTCGCCGGCACTCCGGAAGACCTGCGCAGTTGCAAGGAATCCTACACGGCGAGGTATATCTAAAAGTTATTGTTCGTCCGTAACCCGCGAAGAAATCAAACTTATGGATAAGCATTCCTACTTTCTACTTGCCCGTGAGCCCTTTCCCTTGCGGGCAAGTATCTGTTACTCAATAGTAGAAAATAGAAACACTATAAATTTCATCTCCCTCGCGAACAGACATATTCTTCACATCGCCATTCTCGTCAAAAGTATAGGAGTATGAATGATTCTCATTGCTGCCCTTCAATAAATTTCGGCAGGTGAGAATTGAGAAGACGCCGCGGTCAAAGAAAGATATGCCGTCATAACGTTCTTCCCAGAAATCATAGATGTCAATATTCATCCTATTCTCAATGTTTGAGTATTCGTATTCCACATGGACATCCTCATCACCATATTCATTTATACTAAATTTAGTTATATTGTCGTCAGCCCAATTCCAAACATACGAATATCCATTTCCACAGGATGCCCCAACAGGTCTGTCACTGCCTCCAGAATAACTATATTCAACCATATTCCCACCATCATAGGAAGAAACAATGCGGTCTCCGACGAATTTGTACCACTCCGTTCCTTCAAGACCACCACGAACATATCCATAGTCGTAGTCATAATGAGCTATACTTGTTTGCATCGGAGAATCAGACCCCTCTCTCTCGCTACAATTTATAGCCTCAACTCTCCCTTGAGAATCGTAACTAATATGATACTTCGCACTATAACCGTCCTGAGCGCAATAAATTTCAATCTTGGAAATCAGCCGGCCGTCAAGACGTACGGGAGTCCCGTACCAGTACCGCCCGTCGTGGACGACATAAGGCCTCACCATGACCGGGGTGATGCCTTTTGGAACCGCGAACTCACAAGAAACTTTCCTGTCCGCCGCGGCGCCATCCACGTCCGAGACTGCGACTTTCCTGTGCTCGACGGGCTTGACATCGGAAGAGCCGCCGAAGAGGGCGAATCCTGTTTCCGAGCAGCGAAGCAGGCTGGACGGGCTCATCTCCGACTCCACCTGCACGACCGTCCCAGTCTCCACTCCACCATTATCAATGTCAGCCTTGACGCTTTCATTCTTCGGAAACACGCTCATGCTCAGCCCCGGGATGTCGAAGGTGCGGGTCTTGAAGAAGCGTCCGCCGTCGGAGCCGGGAAGTGCCTTGAAAAGAAGCGACTCACAGTAGAGGGAAAGACCTAGGGACGGCTGTATTGAAACCTCCGGATTTGAGACAAGCAGGCCGTCGTCATCCATGGAGACTGCCGCCTCGGCCTCGAATGAGACTCCCGCACCGGCTTCCGAGCCCACGGCAAGCACTTTCTCATTCCAGAGGCTGAGCTTGCCCCCGGCGACAAATGATGCAGACACCTGCCCGTCCGTTGAGAACTCCGCGAACCTGAAATATCTGTCCCCGTCGCTGAGGAGGTTTCTTCCGTCGAACGACGGGACTCCGCCGCCGTAACTATAAGTGTAGGTCGTGTTCTCGAACTGGTAGCGCATGGATGCGGATATCTTTGATTCGGCGGAGGCCTCAAGTCCCATTCTTGTGTAGAGGCTCGGAACAATCGCAATAGGGGTGCCCGGTATCAGAACTGGCCTCATTCTGTGCTCAAGCGAGAAGAGTTCCTTTTTCAACTCCAGTCCCTGCTCAAGGAGAGTCCATCTGCCCTCCACTCCGGTCTGTCTATTCACGGTGATGTCGAACTTTCTGATTTTCAGCCTGCGGGAAATGTTTATCGAGACCCCCATGCTGCATTTCACATAGACGCTTCCTTTGAACCCTCCGCACTCAACGGGCAGGCTGATTGCCACGGGAACGCTCACTCCGACCATCGCCTTTGTTGCGGGCTTTGTACTCCGGGTGTTCAGTATTCCGAGGCTCAGACTGTCGGCATGGCTTTCCGACAGCCAGTTCCATACCGTGTCCGAAACAGTCTCCGGAACAATCGTGCTGCCCTCACTGTCGAGGCTCTGCTCGATGGTCTCCGCCATGTCATAGACTCCGTCCACGTGCAGTTCTGCGAAGACGTCCTCCAGCCCTACCGGCTCGGTTCTCAATGTCAGCAGGTCTCCGTCCCGTCCGACTTCGACAATTCTGCCCGCGAAGCCGTGAGGTGTGGCCTCCGTGACGGGACAGCAGAGTATCCTGCCCCCGGAGAAGTCATATTTGTCTGACGGCGACATCACGATGTCGTTCTCGCCGCATGAGACGATCAGCCCGGCGTCGCTTTCTTCAATCAGAATCACCTCTTCGGCAAGGACAAATTCATTGTCCGCCGGTTCGTCTTGTCGTTCATTGTCTATCTTGTCGCATGATGCGACTAATGTCAATGCCGTCAGAAGCCCCATCAGGATTCTTATCACACAATGTTTTATGCTCATATAATTTTCCATATTTCTAATTTCCAAAGGCTTTCCGAAGCTAACTCCTTGTCAAGATGCCCTTGGCCATGTCATTCACCGCATCGACATCAAGCGGTTCAAGGGCAACCAGTTCCTGTTCAAAGTTCAGAAGAAACTGCATATAGTTAGGCAAGGTCGTCAGATCTCCTTCTCGTCCGACATTGAAATCTCCGAATTTGAGAACATGGCTGATATGATATTTCTCAGGATGCTTCAGAACTGTCTTGACACTTTTAGCCTGAGCTGATTTGGCCTTGACCTCAATCGGAACGCACTCCCCTTTCATTCGAACCAGGAAATCAAGTTCCAGCCCGGAGTCTTTCTGAAAGTAGTACAAGTTCTGACCTTTCTTATGCAGCGTGTCAGCCATCAGGTTCTCGTAAATTGCGCCCTTGAATCCGCCGAGGTTTCCCTGAAGTATGTCCGCCTTCACGCCCGTTCCCAACATTTCCACCAAAAGTCCTATGTCTGTCATATAGACCTTAAAGACATTGTCTTTGACATTGCCTGACAAAGGAAGAGTGGTGATATCCGTGTTATAGCAACGACAGATGATTCCGGCATCTTCCAGCCATTGAATGGAGCCTAAAAATGCTTCTCCGCGTCCTCCGGGTTTTACGGCGCTATACTGAAACTTCTTGTTCTCTTTTGCCAACTGTCCCGGAATTGAATTGAAGCACTCCCGGATATGGGGCTTATCCTTTTCCGGAGCATATTTGACCATATCATCACGATATTCCTTGAGTATGGACGCGTGAACTCGGCTCACTTCATTCAGATTATTCGTGCCAATGAAGGCATTGACAGCATCGGGAAGCCCACCGACGACGATATAAAGGTTTAAATACCTCTTCATTGCAGTATGTATGCCGGCCGGGACAGGCGACTCCTCATCATAAAATTTCCGAAGAGCGTCAATCACCTCGTCATTCACCCCTATCGCCCAAAGAAATTCCTCAAAATCAAGAGGATACATTTCAACAATATCCTCACTCCCGACAGGGACGGAGTTGATTCCGAGGTTCTCTTCGACAGTCTGTTTCCGACGCTCTTTCTTCAGTTCGTCGCCATACCCCTGCACCCCGAGCAACGAACCGGTGGCAATGACATCAAAACGCCCGTCTTCTCTGAAAAATTTCAAAGAAGTCCTCGCCTCAGGACATTCCTGTATTTCGTCAAAGATGAAACAAGTTTCACCCGGTTCAAAAACCAGCCCTCTTATCTGTGCCGAAAGGTTCAGCAATACGGAATCGACATCCTTTGAATCAAGGAAGGCTTTTATTCGCTCCGGTTCCTTTATAAAGTTTATATAGACTACGTGTTTGTAATTAGTGTCGGCAAAATGTCTCGCAATAAATGTCTTTCCGCACTGACGAATGCCCATAATCATCAATGGCTTGTGCCCAGGAGTATGTTTCCACTCATACAGAGCAGTTTCTATTCTTCTTTTCAGCATTTTGGAACAATATCAATCGATGGCAAATTTACATTTTTCCAACGACTTTTCAATGCTTCACTGCACTTTTTTCAACGATTTTCATCAAAGCGCCGCATTTTTTTTAACGACTTTGCGCAGTCTCATCGCACTTTTTCAAACGACTTAAACCTTGTCGAGAACATTTTTCTTGAGGACAGGGGTGTGGGCAATCCAATAGACGCAGTGCTGCGGAAGAAGGCAGCAGAAGACCACGGCGAGTTTGGCGATGAGTGTCGGAACAAGTATGCGACGTCCATGAAACATTGCGGCGAGAGCCTTGCGGACAAGAGTCTTCGGATAAATCATCACACCGAGATTGTGGGCGAGTTTGCGGAGATTAGGCGCAAGCTTTATGAGCGGAGTGTCAACGGCAGACGGGCAGATGGTGGTGACTGTCACGCCGTAGTCGCGCATCTCGTGCCAGAGAGAAGTGCCGAGACTCTTGAGATAAGCCTTTGTCGCTGAATAGACTGAGATTGTCGGATAGGGCAGATAGGCAGAAAGCGACGCCATGATGAGTATACGTCCTACCTCTCCCCTCTTGAGACGGCCTGCTCTGCGTGCCCTGCGGCTTTCCGGCTTCGCTCCGGCTGCAACGGCTGCAGCAACGCGCTCTGCAGAGAGCTTTTCTGCACGCTCCTTCATGTCTCCTCCGAAAAGCCTGCAAAGATGGGTGGTTGCGAGACAGTGCACTCCAACAATGAGGTCAACCATACGAGCGGGGGTGTTGAACAGTTTGTTGAACACCAGCATTCCCGCATTACTTACCAGTATATCAACCACATATCCATTTTCCTTCGTCCAATCGTACAGAGCCTGTGAACTCTCGGATTTCGACAGGTCCGCATAGTACGGAACCGCTGACACTCCATATTCAGAATGTAGCATTTCGGCGACCTTACGGTTGTCCTCATCCCTATTGCTGACAACCAGGATATTATGTCCTTTTGCCGCAAGTTGTTTCGCATATTCCAGCCCCATTCCGGACGACGCTCCGGTCACGAGGGCAAATGTATTCTGTGATCTTTCCATAAATTCGTGCAAATCCTGCCGGAGAAAACAATAAGGCTGCAAAAGTACGAAAATATTTGCGAACATACGAAGCAAAATCACTAACTTCGCAGGTTGAGGCTGATTGATTCGGGCTTTGCCCGCCGACACATATCACTATGCCTCAAAATAATCGAATGTAAAACATAAGGATATGAGAAATTTATACATCACCGACACCTTGTCTCGAAAAAAGGAACTTTTTGAGCCGATTCATCCGGAGCGCGTTGGACTGTATGTCTGCGGGCCGACGGTCTATGGGGAGGCGCACCTCGGGCACGCACGTCCGGGAATAACCTATGACGTTCTGGTGCGCATGCTCAGGCATTTGGGATATAAAGTGCGGTATGTCAGAAACATAACCGATGTCGGACACCTTGTCGGAGACGCTGATGAGGGCGAGGACAAAATTGCAAAGAAGGCAAAATTGGAGCAGTTGGAACCGATGGAGGTTGTCCAGAAATACACGCTTGCCTACCACGAATCAATGCGTTCGCTGAACGTCGCCCCGCCGTCGATTGAGCCGAGGGCATCGGCACATATCATTGAGCAAGAGGAACTTGTGCAGAAAATTCTCGATTCTGGATATGCCTATGAAAGCAACGGTTCCATTTATTTCGACGTCGTCAAATACAACCACGACCACCGCTACGGCATCCTTTCCGGACGTACGCTCGACGACACTCTTGAGGGAACGCGCAGCCTCGACGGGCAGGACGACAAACACGCCGCATACGACTTCGCGCTGTGGAAGAAGGCGGCTCCGGAACATCTGATGAAATGGCCGTCTCCATGGGGCGAAGGCTTCCCTGGCTGGCATCTGGAGTGCTCCGTGATGAGCGAGAAGTATCTCGGGAAGGAGTTTGACATACACGGCGGCGGAATGGACCTGATGTTCCCGCATCATGAGTGCGAGATTGCGCAGAATGTGGCCTCAAGAGGATGCGTGGGCGTGAAGTATTGGATGCACAACAATATGATTACCATCAACGGCAAGAAGATGGGCAAGTCGCTCGGCAACTTCATCACTCTCAGCGAGTTGTTCACCGGCACACACCCGCTTCTCGAGCAAGCCTACAGCCCGATGACAGTGCGCTTCTTCATCCTTCAGGCACACTACCGCAGCACGCTCGACTTCAGCAACGAGGCGCTTCAAGGCGCTGAGAAGGGACTGAAGAGAGTGATGCAGGCCTACCGCGACCTCTGCGCACTCTGCAAGGCTGCCGGAGTGGAGCACGTCGTGAAGGGCGAAAATGGTGACGAGGCCGATGCACTGAAATACGGCGAATTCATCACCGACATCGCACCGGACTCATTCAACGGATGCGGATGCTCTGAGGCTGTTGCGAAGCTCTGCGAGGGAGTCTATGAGGCTCTGTGCGACGACCTCAACACGTCAGTCGCGCTTTCCGGAGTTTTCGAGGCCGTGAAGATGATAAACACGGCAAAGACAGCAAAGGAAGGCCAGCCTGGACATCTCACAAAGGCCGACCTTGAGACATTGCTCCGTTTGTTCGATGACATCGTGTTCGGCGTGCTCGGACTCAAGGACGAGGAGGTCGAGGGCAGCGGAAAGTCGATGGAAGTGATTGAGGGATTGATGAATATGGTGCTGGAGGAGCGCAAGGCGGCTAAGGCGGCTAAGGACTGGGCGACCAGCGACCGCATACGCAACGAGCTGAATGCGTTGGGAATTGCGATTAAGGATACAAAGGAAGGCACCGAGTGGAATTTGGAATAGTATGATAAAACTCATTTCGTGGAATGTCAACGGGCTGCGGGCCGTGTGCGGAAAGGGATTCGCGGAGATTTTCGCAGAGTTTGACGCTGATTTCGTTTGCATACAGGAGACGAAATTGCAGGCGGGACAGATTGACCTTGAGTTCTCCGGCTACCGCAGCTACTGGAACTATGCCGACAGAAAGGGATATTCCGGAGTCTGCGTATATACGCGAATGGAGCCGCTGGCGGTGCATTACGGCATCGGACGCGACGAGCACGACCACGAAGGGCGCGTCATAACCCTTGAAATGCCGGACTTCTACCTTGTCTGCTGCTACACACCGAACTCCCAGAACCCGGACACTCCGGGAGAACTGCCGAAGAGGCTCGACTACCGTATGGAGTGGGAGGATGCGTTCCGAAAATATGTGAACGCATTGCATGACAAAGGTTTGGCAACTGTGGCCGAATCCTATGAGGCTGCGGTGAATGCCGCTTCGGGAGCAGAAGAGGGGTTGTTTGCCCAAACAAAGGAAAACTCGCACGCGGCTGGCGGCACTTCCAAGCCGGTCATCATCTGCGGCGACCTCAACGTCGCCCACAAGGAAATTGACCTCAAGAACCCCAAGACCAACACCAAGTCGGCCGGATTCACCCCACAGGAACGCGAAAAGATGACAGAACTTCTCGAAAGCGGCTTCACCGACACGTTCCGCCATTTCCACCCGGACGTGACAGACGCCTACTCTTGGTGGTCCTATCGTATGAACGCCCGCGCCAAGAACGTGGGTTGGCGCATCGACTATTTTCTCGCCACCGCCGACCTTACTCCACGCCTCGTCTCCGCCTCCATCCTTCCCGACATCATGGGTTCAGACCACTGCCCTGTGGAGCTGACAATACAATAACTCAAGTTTCGTAAGTATTCTAACTTATTGCGAATATTAAACTTATCTCTTTTATCAAACTCTCAAGTCCCGCGCACTTTTTTTCTGTCCACGTTACCCCTCTCCCCAACCCCCTCCCTCGGGGAGGGGACTTACCCTCGCCACAAGGGCTCAAAAGTGGTGTTTCGCACTGCGAAACTTGATTCACTAATAGGCAATGGAAAATATAACCCTGCGATGTGAAGGTTTGCCACTGTAGATGCACTTTCCTTCCTCCTCGCAAACATAACTATCAATCGGAATGCAACGGATTGTCGCCTTGGTCTCCTCCTTGATGCGCTCCTCAGTCTCGGTCGTGCCGTCCCAATGGCAGAGAAGGAAGCCGCCCTTTTTGATTTCCTCTTTAAATTCATCCCAAGAATCAACCTTGCGGACATTGGCGTCGCGGAATGCGAGGGCCTTGTTGTAGATGTTCTGCTGGATGTCCACAAGCAATTGCTCAATGTGCTCAGCCACAGCCTCCTGCGAAACTGAAGACTTTTCAAGAGTATCCCTGCGGGCGATTTCAAGAGTGCCTGCGGCGAGGTCGCGAGGCCCCATAGCGATGCGCACCGGAACTCCCTTGAGCTCCCACTCCGCAAACTTGAATCCAGGACGGAGAGTGTCGCGGTCGTCAATCTTCACGCTGACACCTGCCTTTTCGAGTTCTGCCTTAATCTCTGACATTCTCTGAACAATCGCATTGTGCTCTTCTTCCGTCTTGTAAATCGGCACCATAACCACCTGAATCGGAGCGAGTTCCGGAGGAAGGACGAGTCCGTTGTCATCGCCGTGAGCCATGATGAGCGCACCCATCAAACGTGTGGAAACGCCCCAAGAAGTTGCCCAGACATACTCCTGATTGCCCTCTTTGTTGGTGAACTGCACATTGAAAGCCTTGGCAAAATTTTGTCCGAGGAAGTGGGAAGTTCCTGCCTGAAGGGCCTTGCCGTCCTGCATCATAGCCTCAATGGTGAGGGTGTCGAGTGCTCCTGCAAACCTCTCATTAGGAGACTTGTGTCCGACGACGACCGGAAGCGCCATGGTGTTGCGCGCGAAGTCCGCATAGACATTCACCATCTTCTGTGCCTCCTGCTCGGCCTCCTCGCGTGTCGCGTGCGCGGTGTGTCCCTCCTGCCAGAGGAATTCTGCAGTACGGAGGAAAAGCCTCGTCCTCATCTCCCAACGCACGACGTTCGCCCACTGGTTGCAGAGAATCGGAAGGTCACGCCACGATTTAATCCATCCCTTGTAGGTGTTCCAGATGATGGTCTCAGAAGTCGGACGGACGATGAGTTCCTCTTCGAGTTTTGCGGACGGATCTACAACCACGCCTGTTCCATTCGGGTCTTTCATCAGACGGTGATGCGTCACCACGGCGCACTCTTTCGCAAATCCCTCCACGTGCTCGGCCTCCCTGCTGAGGAACGACTTAGGAATGAAAAGCGGGAAATATGCGTTCTGATGCCCTGTTTCCTTGAATTTCCGGTCCAGAATATGCTGCATCTTTTCCCAGATTGCATAGCCGTACGGCTTGATTACCATACATCCTCTGACTGCGGAACGCTCCGCCAAATCAGCCTTCACCACAAGGTCGTCATACCACTGCGAGTAATTCTCCGACCTTTTTGTAACTTCCTTTGCCATATCTATATATAAATTTTATTTTCTATATTTGTCATGTTCGCCGCAAACTTTTGCGACGTTTTTGCATAAATTCGCATCTTTTGAGCGTATCATGTATAATGTGAAGAGGTATATTCTTTGCAATTTACATTGAAACACCGCATTCGACGACAACAAAATGCGGCGCGAAGTTAAGAAAAATATATGACATTATGACAAAACGGTTTTACATATCAGGAGTGTCGGGAATCTTGGCGCTGGCGACATGCGGCGTCATGATGTCTTCCTGTGGAACTGTGGCACAGACTACAAGTCAGTATGACGGAATATATTACACGAGACCGGAAAAAACGACGTCCGCAGTGGACCTCGCGAAGAGCAAGGAGGAGACCGATGCGCTCACGGATCTGACAAAGACAACGATACTCGATGCGCGTGACAGCGCAACGGCCACCCGGACAGAAATCGCGCAGGCACCGAAGACGCTCACTCTCAACCTTGAGAACGCGAACGTCACGACAGTTTACGTGGACCCGTTCATGGGCTTCGGCTACAGATATGCATGGGCGCCATACAGATATAACTGGGGAATCTACAGCCCGGCCTATTATGCCGGATGGTATGACCCGTGGTTCTATGGAGGAAGGTTCTATGACCCATGGGTTTATGACTCGTATTGGTACGGAGGATGGTACAGCGGTCCATATTGGGCAGGATGGTATGACCCGTGGTACGGTCCGTGGAGAGATCCGTGGTACTACGATCACTATTGGTACCACCACCATCATCACCATTATCATCACTGCTACGACCCGTTCTTCGATGGACCGGGTTATGTTCACAGAGGCGAGCCAGTTCATTTCGGATCAAGGGGAAGTGAAGGCGGAATGTCAAGGAGATATGGGACAAGCCCTTCTGTACGCGGCGGCTCCGCAGCAATGCGCAGCTCTACAAGGCAAGCGACCTCTGCGCGAGGGGGCTCTTCAAGCGAATTGACGAGGAGTTCACGCTCTGCGGCAGCACGCACAGCTTCGGCGACACGCCCATCTGCAGTCCGCTCAGCCTCATCCGCCAGCCGTTCTTCGTCAGCTGCCGGCAATGGTAGGACAGTGCGGGCAGCGTCAAGGAATTCGGGCGTCGTGAGCGTTGCAAGACCTTCTTCATCACGCGGGACATCATCTTCGGCAGTGCGAAACACAGATTCGGCAGTGCGGCACACGACTTCAGGAGTGCGCAGCTCATCAACCGGGACACGCCCGTCCACGTCTGCCTCACGCGGAAGTTCTTCAAGCAGCTACAGCCGTCCTTCCAGCTCGTCTTCCAGCAGCTACAGCCGTCCTTCCAGTTCGTCTTCAAGCAGCTACAGCCGCTCTTCCAGTTCGTCTTCCAGAAGCACGACCTACAGCAGGCCTTCTTCCAACAGCTATAGGAGCAGTTCATCATCAAGCAGTTCAAGCTACTCCGGCAATCGCAGCAGCTCCGGTTCAAACTACCGGTCGTCCGGCTCGACCTACCGCAGTTCAAGTTCTTCCTACAGCGGAGGAAGCCGCTCATCATCTTCAAGCTATTCAGGAAGCCGTGGCTCAAGCAGCAGCCGCTCTTCGAGACGATAAGACATTAAAGAATTAAACATCAGATATATATGAAAAAGATTGTATTGACGGCAGCTATTCTCGCCATCGGATTCTCGGCAACAGCCCAGAATTGGGAGGACGGACTGCGCTTCAGTGAAAACGAATATGAGGGAACGGCAAGGACAATGGCTATGGGAAATGCCTTTACTGCCCTTGGCGGAGACATGGGTTCGCTCGGAATAAACCCGGCAGGCTCGGCTGTGGCAAGACGCTCACAGTTCACCGTGACGCCTGGAATGAACATTTCCATCGCGCGTGTTCAGGGGGAAGTCCTCAATGACGGCTCGGTTGCATTCGGGAACAAGCTCCAGAACGACAAAAGCCGGTTCAGCATGCCGAACATCGGTGGAATGATAAATTTCAACACCGGCAGGTCACGTGGACTGAAGAACTGGTCAATGGGATTCGTGGTAAACAACACCCGCAGCTACAGCGAAGAGATCGTTGCCCGCGGGCTGAATACGAGAACTTCGGCATTCGGGGAAATGGCGGCACGGGCGCAGTATCTCTATGGTTACAAACCGGATGACTTCAATGGTAACGATGCCTATGACAAAATCATTTTCGCTGACTACGACCTCGTGAACGCATTCCGAGCCGGAGCGATTGCAGGGACATCTTTCACTACAGGCGGAAAGACAGAGGACGCATTTGTAGGCGCCACGGAGAACAGTACGGCAGACGGAAGAATCGGCATCGGCGCACACGGTCTGAACCAACATTTCGGGCAGACAATATCCGGCGCGAAGTCCGACTTTGTCTATAATCTCGCGCTCAACATTTCAGACATTTTTTTCTTCGGAGCGAACATCGGAGTCACGAGCATAAACTACCGCTCCAACGAGTTTCTCAAGGAAGACGCTGTGGACATAGAGGATGTGACAGCTGACTTTGGGGCGAGCGGCAAGACTTATTTCTCATCCGCGAAAAAAACATATAGCTACCGGGCTGAAGGCACTGGAGTTTATGGAAAATTCGGATTCATCCTCACACCGTGGAAAGGACTCAGAGTCGGTGCGGCCATCCAGACCCCGACAACATTCACAGTAAAGGAAAGAATCAGCTATTCATGCGAGACAATGTTCGAGGACTCTAAGTTCAGCGGCAGCGACACGGCTCCTGAAGGAAAGTTCGAATACAACTTCAAGGCTCCGCTCCGGGCGAACTTCGGAGTGGCCTACACATTCGGGAAATATGGTGTCGTGAGTGCTGACTATGAGCTGAGCAACTATCGCAGAATGTATTTCAGCGTCCCGGGAACATCTGACAACAGCGAGTTTGACAGCGCAAACAACGGCATACTCGACTACTGCGGGGTTCAGCATTATCTCAGGTTCGGAGCCGAGTTCAAGCCGGCGGATTTCTTCTCCGTGCGCCTCGGCTACAACCTCAAGACCACCGGACAGACATACGAGGCAGACGGCAGCGGAAAACTCGTGAAAGCCCAGGCACAGAACCTCCACACGGCATCATGCGGTTTCGGCTTCAGCGCCGGAGCATTCTTCGCTGACTTGGCCGCTGTCGGTTATTTCTACCCGACACAGTACATCATGCCTTATGGTGACTATCGTTACGAGAAGGACACTCACCGCAGTCTTACGACAGAGTCTCCGGTGATACGCTACCGCCGCAATCTTGTTAAAGTCGTAGCGACATTCGGCGTCAGGTTTTAATAGCCTGCGCGCCTAAAGGGCAAATCGAAAAATGAAACTCCCGGAGACTTCACAGCTTCCGGGAGTTTTTGTTGTTGTATGTATGAATTGTTGTTGATTAGATTATTCTTTTACGCAGCGGACTGGGCAAGCTTGTGTCAAATATCTGTCCTGTCCTTCAATTTTCACAGTGAGTGCATTCGGCTTGCCTGCATCGGCATAATTTGCAGGAGCAATCATCGCCGCCGTGTGAGCATAGCCATAATTATGATTAGTCAGTATTTCGGATGTCCACATATATGATTTAGTCTCATATCCGCAAGACCTGACATTGGTAGTCCTTATATTTTTGTTACCTCGCGTTCCGGTCATCGGCAGATAATGCCCGTCAAAATCATATCCGACAAGATTGGAGGCCAAAGTCGCAGTTGAAGATACCGTCTGGATGAATGACTCTGCTTCAGTTTTGTTGCAGACACGCCAACCGGCAGGACAAGGGTCGAAGAGAGTTTTATGCGAGTCCGCGCCTCCCCAGAACGCTCTGTAACTCTGGTCATTGGTTGTCATCCAAGGATAATAGCCGCCATCCGGATATGTCGGATTCAAGATGTAGACATAAGGATGCTCAACGGCATAGCCCGAGAATACGCTATTGGACGAAGAAGGCGCCCCAATGGAATTTCTCTCAATCGTATGCCAAGACGCATCCATATTGAACGAGCCGTCCTCTTTTGTTCTATAGCCCCAAACCTGGTTGTTTACGTTCTTCGCAGCACTCTGGCCGTGAACTCTCAGAGCCACAATAGGAGTGTAGGTCGGAGTTCCAATGAGCTGGTTGGCGTACTGACAAGGCCAATAGTTGCAATAGTCCGCAATGGATGGGAACGGGTCTTTACGACCCCACTGGTAGTAGTTGCCCACCGCATAGGCAGGTTCATAATCGCCTTTAGAGCCAACGCCGGAAATTGCCGCACCGACATTTCTGTCCATAAATGTTTTCCCACCTGAAATAACAGCCGTAGCCTCCGGGTCATAACCCTCTGCTGCCCAGATGTTCCAACTCCAGAGCAGAGTGGCGTTGTTGATGCATTTGTTCTCATCGACTGTAATGTTCTCGTAGGTAACGCCTTCCTCAGCAAATGCTGCTATAACCACATTGCCCGGGACAAAGACATCAGGCGTATAAAATTTTATATAGCCATCTGAATCAAGAGAAACAGAACTTACATATACAGGACTCTCATCCACCCAATTATTGCTTGTCTGAAGAGTGTTGTACCAAAGCACCAAAGCAGATTTCGGCGCTATCGCTGTCTCTCCTGCCACTGATTCAAGCTGACTTGGAACGACACCATTTCCTTTCACATCCGCCTTGAACTTATAGAATCCCGGAGCAGTTACAAGGTAGCAGTTTGCAGTACCGCCTGCGCTTAAATCAACATATTCATGTCCGGTCGATATTTCTCCGACCTCGAATGAAAGTGCAGCTTTCACTCCCACAGGAATCCCTGACGCGGGAACTTTCTTCGAACCGAGTTTTGTTTCAATTCCGTTGACTTTAGCATAAACAGAGAATGTCTTCCCTGCGTGTCCCGGAGTGATTGTCATATAGGCATTTACCGGAGTCGCTGAAAGTTTTGCCGCTTCTTTGAATTGCAAGGAAATTTCCGGAGTTCCAGAAGTGAGAGTCAGGGAACCATCTGAAAGATTCACACTTCCTTCGGAAACCGAAAAGATTTCATTCTCGTCCTCAAATCGCACCCTGATGTCAGAAACGCTGTAATTGCTTTGTGCGGAAGTAAGAGCAATGTTCAAAACTGAAAGTGCGTGAGAGAATGTCACCAATACAGTTTGTTCTGCTTCGACATTCGGTCTTTTAGCCATTGTTGTAGCATAAAGAAAGTCAGTCGCAGCGAGATGAGCAATATCATCAGGACCAGCCTGATTCTGCAATGAAGGGACTGTAAATGAAACAGATAGTGGGTTCTTCCCGGCATTTACATTATACGGATAATACAAGTAAGTCAAATAATCAATATTAGCTTGATACATATAATACCAATGCGGCTTAAACGTAGTACTACTACCTGATAATTCAGCTACAAGCTTATCATTCAAGGCTTTATCCACCTCACTAGAACCAACGCCTTCAATCGAGCCGCCCTTATACCAATAAAATCCCAACGCATCATCCTTGACCCATTCAGTCTTCAGGACGTCGCCTTCATCGGTAAAAGAAGTTTTGGTTTGAGGCAGTGTTCCTATGATGCTGACCCCAGACTCCTCAATCGGAGCTTCAACTATTTCATTTTTCTGACATCCGACCATTGCTGCAATGGTAAGGATAAGGAATAATTTTCTCTTCATAGTTACTTGCATTATTCTGTTACTTCTTCCCATTGACTCCACTTCGACATATCATTGATGCCGTTACTATTTGCAAAGCCGGCTTCGGCCAGTATGCTGTGCTCCGTCAAGGACGGGCTCTCATAGATTTGGGAGACTACTGCCCCCCCCTGATACTTTTTCATTGCTAAATTAGTTTTATTGTTAATTATTAGTTTGATTATTATTCTTTTACGCAGCGGACCGGACAGCTTGACGCCAAGTACTTACTGTCCTCAAATTTCACTTCCTTGAGCGTATTCGGCTGGCCTTTGTCCGCATAATTTTCCGGAGCAACCATCGCCGCCGCATAGGCATATCCGTAATTGTGGGTCGTGACTGATTCCGATGTCCACATATAAGATATGGTCGGATATCCGCAAGACTTCACTGTCTCAGTTCTGAAATGCATGTTGCTTCGCGAGCTGGTCATCGGCAGGTAATGCCCGTCGAAATCATATCCGACAAGATTGGATGCCAATGTAGCGCTACTGAAAACTGCCTGCATAAACGACTGAGCCTCAGCTTTGTTGCAGACACGCCAACCGACAGGACAAGGGTCGAAGAGAGTTTTCTGCGAGTCCGCGCCTCCCCAAAACGCCCTGTAACTCTGATCATCGGTTGTCACCCAAGGATAATAGCCGCCATCCGGATATTTCGAATTCAGAATGTAGACATAAGGATGCTCAACGGCATAGCCCGAGAATACGCTATTGGACGAAGAAGGCGCCCCAATGGAATTTCTCTCAATCGTATGCCAAGACGCATCCATATTGAACGAGCCGTCCTCTTTTGTTCTATAGCCCCAAACCTGGTTGTTTACGTTCTTCGCAGCACTCTGGCCGTGAACTCTCAGAGCCACAATAGGAGTGTAGGTCGGAGTTCCAATGAGCTGGTTGGCGTACTGACAAGGCCAATAGTTGCAATAGTCCGCAATGGATGGGAACGGGTCTTTACGACCCCACTGGTAGTAGTTGCCCACCGCATAGGCAGGTTCATAATCGCCTTTAGAGCCAACGCCGGAAATTGCCGCACCGACATTTCTGTCCATAAATGTTTTCCCGCCGGAAATGACCGCCGTCGCCTCCGGGTCATAACCATCAGCAGCCCAGATGTTCCAGCTCCAGAGCAGAGTGGCGTTGTTGATGCATTTGTTCTCGTCAGTAGTGATGTTATCGTAGGTTACGCCTTCCTCGGCGAATGCTGCGATGACAACATTTCCAGGGATAAAATCCTTCGGCGTGTCAAAGAAAACATAGTCGCGGTAGAACACCAGAGATGAAAGCAGAATCGGGCAGGCATCCACCCATTTGTTGTCTTTCTGAACGGTGTTGTACCAAAGGACGAGAACAGATTTCGGTGTGATGTCCGCAGTTCCCGCCACCGCTGAAAGCGCCGCAGGGACATTGCCGTTGCCCTTGACTGTAGCCTTGAACTTGTAGTATTGGTCAGCCTCTGAAACAAGGTAGCAGTTGGATGTGGAAAGGGAACTCAAGTCTTTGATTTTGATTGCGACATCTGCCGAAACTTCATAGTCCACAGCTACATTCACGACCGTTCCGACAGGCAGTCCCTCAGCCGGGACCGTTTTCTCCACAAGGAGTTTTTCCTTTCCTCCGATGACCGCCAGAATCTGCATTGTCTCGCCTCCGAGGGAAGGATTGACGAGCATATATGCGTGAGTCGCTGAAGGCCAGGATGTTGCAAAATCGCAGTCGAGACGGATTTCTGATGATTTGCTCTCAGCCGTGGACGGGTCGAACTTTCCTGTTGCAAGGTCGATTTCGGCATTTTCGAAAGAAACTGCCGCATCGGGATTGGACTTGCAACGGAAAATCACGGCATCAAGCCTCATTCTCGTGTCTGTAGTGAGTTCCAAATCGAGTACCGAGAAGGCGTGATGGAACGAAAGTGGCACATCGTCTGAGGATTTGCTGAGGTTTTCTGCCGCAGCCCACATAAAATCAAGCTGGGCAAGATGCACTGTCTCGTTGCTGTTTGTCTGCGACTGCATAGCCGGAACAGAAACTTTCACCTTATGAGGGTCGGCACCTCTGTCCTTTGAATAAGGATAGCAGGCGTAGAAGGACTGGGGTTCAGTCTCGCTCTGCCAACGGATTCTCTCCGAACGGGACTCGTAGGAAAACCCGCTTGCTGTCCCCTCTTTATCAGCCAGATATGCACTGTTCGACTGTGCGGGGGCAGCAGTCTCAGTCTCAGTCCAGATGCCTATGCGGTCGCCTTTCACCCACGCGAGCCTGAGGGCATTGCCGTCATCGTTGTGAGTCACTTTCGTCGCCGCGAAACCGGCGTTGAATGATGGAGAGTCGGTCTCGTTCACGGGAGTGAGCTCAGGTGATTCTTTTGTGCAAGAAAGAGCCAAAATGAGCAGTGAGACCATTGATATATGTTTGATATTCATCATATTCTTAGATATTTCGTATTCGAAGACTTCTTATTCTACCATTTCCATTTGTCCATATCGTCAATATTTCCTCCACCCGGATTAGCCTCCGACGGGTCGAAAAGTGCGGCGTCGATGAGAGGTTTGAGTATATCCTCCATCAGAAGGAAGGCTGCCGCATTCGGATGGACGGAGTCGAGGTTAAGGCTTCCGTCGGGGTTTTTCCCGAAGACATAACAATACTCGTCCGCAAGACCATTCTGCTCATTTTTCAGAGCGCTGTGATAGTCGGCATATCCGTAGCCGTGGGACTGGGCGTAAGCCTTGATTAATTTATTCGCCTCGACTACCATTGATGCGATGTAGTCTCCGTCAAACTCCGCTTTCCAGGCATCCGATTTCCACCACATACCCCTTGTCGGGCAAATTGATCCGAGAATGACGGGAACTTCCATATCTTCGGCAATCCTGGACATCAGGGCGATGTTGGCAAGAAGATTCTCCAGACTCACGTGAACCCGATAGTGATATTCATCATTGGACATATTCTCAGCAAGATCGTTTGTACCGCAGGTAATCACCACAGATTGAGGATTGTCTGCTACGATGTTCGACCAGAAACGGTCAATCATATTGCTTGAAGTCTGGCCGTCGATTCCTCGGTTAAGGTAGTTGTTCTCGGTAAAGAAGGACAAACGTCCGCGGTATAGCCAACTATTTGTGATGGAGTCTCCCATAAGGGCGGCTCTGTGACCGGTCTGCTTGCCATATCCGGGAGCATTTCCGTCCACCGATTCCTTCACGCAGCGAAGTTGCAGTCCGGCACCGGAGTAGCTGTTGCTCTGAGTGATTCTCTCGCCGCCGCCATTCGAGCTGACCGATGCGCGAAGAGGGAAAAGAGAGTTGGCGACACTTGCTGAAGCCATCAAAATTTCACCGGAAGCCGAAATGACTGAGCCACCGAAACCGGCTTTTCTCTGTCCCGCAAATGGGAAATAGAGGTCATATTCGGAAACATAGAGTCCGTGTCCTCCTTCGGCAAGACGGGAGGATGCGAAGATTGTCGCATAGGCATCGGCTGTCGGCACTTTCCACCCCGCAGGGCAAGGGTCGTAGATGGTTTTCTCGTTGCTGATGTTGTCCGTGCTGCCCCAGAGATAGCGCCACTGCTCGTTGTCCAAAATGGATTTTGCCTGGAAGTCGCCGTCTCCGGAGAACCAGCTGTATTGAGGAAAGACTGCATCGGAGTTGCCGCCGAACATCCATTTGTGTGGATATTTTACAGACTCATCCACTGCTTTCTGGAGAGGGTAGGCGGAGCCGAGAACTTGTCCGAGCATACGGGCATTGTCTGTGCGTTCGTCCGAGAAGATGCGGTCGCCCGATACTTTGTAGGCCGCCTGGTCGGTGTAGGCAGGATTGCCCCAACCCTCAACGACATTTGTGCCTGAATTGTAGGAAGATGCGGCCGGGAATGGGTCTTTGCGGCCCCACTGGTAGTAGTTTCCTATGGCTCCAGCTGCGAGCACATTGTCACTGAGTCTCTTGGCTTCAACGCCGAGAACTGCTCCGAGGTTGCGATCCATCACTGTGTAGCGTCCCGCCTTGTGTGCAGTGGCATCGGCTGACCAGCCTTCAACCGCCCAGATGTTCCAGCTCCAGATAATCTCTCCCGAAGCGTCGAGTGCCGCGATTACGGCATTTCCGTTCACAAATTTTTGTGGAGTCTTGAAATATATCATTCCCTCCACCTCATCATACACCAGGCTTTGGCTCACCACCGGACTTTCCTGTGTAAATCCTGCGGATGTCTGCGGGGTGCTGTACCAGAGAAGAACTGCTGAAGAAGGGTTGAGAGCGGCGTCGAAAGTGCTGCTCTGCGGTTTTCCGTCAAAACTCCAGTCGATGTTCTTCGAGCTGCCGTTGCCCTTGACCCTGGCATTGAAGGCGTAGAGGGTGTTGGCTTTGTTGACAATATAACTGTTGGCCGTTCCGTTTTCACTCAAGACAACGGGCTCGAAAGAGAGCGCTGCGTCATAGCTGATGCAGGTCCCGGCTTTGAGACCTCCCTCCGGCACATCTATAGAGACAGGGACGAAGTCCGCTCCGTCAAGTTCGCAGTTAATGACAAGCTTCTTTCCACTGTATCCTGGAGCGAGTTTTGCAAGGAAAGTGGCAGGAGTTCGCCTTAGAGAAACAGGTGAAGACGGAACCACCGTCACAGAGGATGATGCTCCCTCGACAGAGGATATACTTGCATCTGAAAGTTTGTAAAGAGCCTTGTCGAACGCCAGGACGCTGCCATCTTCTCCAGTGATTGTCACACTTTTGCAGATGACCGGAAGATTCGACGTCATATTGAACTTCACGAATGACACAACAGGAGAAAGTGCGACATCGAGTTCACCGCTTTCTGTCTTCGAGACATTGGAAAGTGATGTGGCGAAAAGTGTTGAAGATTTCAGAGACTCCCCTGTACCTTCAATCTCAACTGTCTGATTTGCAGGGACAGAAAGCGGAAGTGAGGAAGAAGATGTGTAGGATTTTCTGTAGGGATAGTAGATTTGAACATCCAGTGCCCCGGCCTTCTCCCAGTTGAGCCTGGAATCATCCCTAAGCGGAGCGAAGAGCGAACTGGCGGTTGACGAAAAAGCCGAATAGTAGGCGTTGTCAATGAGGACTTCTCCCGAAGTTGCGGATGATGCAAAGACTCCGATGCGGTCGGACTCTGCCTGCCACTTGATGGGCGTTTCCACAGACGGAGAGACGGCGGTGACTTTGAAAGTCAGATAATCGGATGCCGTCACCGGTTCTGCCTTAATCTGCTCTTTTTGGCAGGAGGCAAGAGTGAGGGAAACCAGAAGAAATGTATAAAGTGTTTTTTTCATTCTCTATTAGCATTTGTTTTTGTCAAGAGGAAACTATTTTCCGGAAGTTACTGAAGGACAATCTGGTAGAAGGAGTCTGTGCCGGAATAGTAGTCCAGCGAGGAGAACACTCCGTGTTCCCATTTGAACTCGCTCACCACCTGACCGTCAAGACCTTCGATGATGTTGCCCTGGAAAACGTAAGGTTCGTAGAGTTTCATCACTCCGCCGGGGAGGTTAATGGCGCAGAGCTGGTCGTTCACAGCCACATTTTCGTAGACCGGAGCCCCCGATTCATCCACCACGGCATTACCGTTTTCGTCGATTTTCTGAACGGGCTTCATATAACTGAGGGTCCATACCTTGCTCTTGTAGAATTTGTTGAAATTGTCGAGCGCAGGAGCGGACTCTCTCGTTGCAGTACCAATCACCTGACCATTGACGCAGAGGTCGAAAGAAGTCCTTGTCACCGCGAGGTCGGAAGCCTTGACAGAGGCGATGTATTCCTCAGGAGTGACTCCGCCCGGAAGTGGGAACATACGAGACCTGTTGAATGAGCGCAGGCCTTTGAGTATGATTTCGTCATAATTGTCCGACAGGGACATAAGGGTAAATTCGTAGTCTCCGCCCCATCCCTGATAGCCGCCGCCGTTCGCGCCGCCCGGGAAGGAGAAGAAGTGGATGTAGTCGTTGTTCGTGCGGAATTTCAGCATAGGGCCTGTTCCGAGTTCTACGACATATTCCGATTCTGTCACGGGATTGCTCTGCGGGACGAATTTGTCGCCCTCAAACCAGACTTTCACAATGCCGTCCGGACGGAATTCCATCACATACACCCAGCCGCCGTAGCGAAGCTGCTCGTCCGGGAAAAATTCCATCACCCAGGTGCCTCTTCCGACAAGAGCGGAACGATAGTTTTCCAATGCTTCCTCGGTTCTTTGGGAAGCGGAAATGTCGAAGATTCGCGTGCTTTTGTGGCAGGCAGTGCAACCCAAGGCCACAAGAATTGCGAGCATATAGAGTTTCTTTCTCATATCCATCCGTTTTTAGTCGTCAAGTGATTCCCAGTCGAGGCTGTCGAGCTGGCTGACCCTCCTGTGGTAGATTTCGCTCCATCTGTCGCTGTCCACGCCATAGGAGTCCTTGAGCCATTTCTTGAGAATGTCGTGTTTCCTGCGGAGTTTTGCCCCACCGTCCGTTCCGGCACGCGCGTACAACTGTTCCCATTCCGCCTCGGTAAGGTTGATGAGCCGTCCTCCCGTTTCAGCCACATCCTCGGCAAAGGATGAACGGGCATAGTTGCTCACATATCCCTTTTTGAGCGGGTCTTCGGTGAGGGAGGTGTAACGGTCACCGACATAATCGCTCGGTGTCACATCCTTGAATTCCGCAGGCGAAGCATAGATTCCGTCGAGAATGTGAGTAAACTCGTGAAGCATTGTTCCGGCGATACGCTCCGCATCTTTGTGATATTCAAAGAAATTGACTCCGAGTATATTGATTTGCAGACCGTTTTCCGCCGATGCGAGTGCCACTGTTCCGCCGCTGCTGATTTCGAAACTGCCCACCATAAAGACCACTTTAGGGAAGTATTTCTTCACAAAAAGGGTCGGGTCTTCGTTTTCGTTGTCATTTGACATCATTTCCACCATAGCGTCGACTGTGGTGAACTTGATGAGTTTGGCAATCATTATAGATTCCTTGATGTTAGGCGGCGACACCCAATAGCCGAAACTCGTCTCGCGATCGGGCATACGATATTCGAAACGGATGTTGTACGGCTCGACATAATGACGGTGAAGCCAGTCGTCGAACTCAGTATAACGCGACTCTGTTTCTTTGAATATGCTTTCTCCGCTTATTTCGTCTTTCTGACAGGACGCAAAGGCAAAGGAGAGCAACAGAGGGAGAATTAAAATATATTTTCTCATAATCATTTCCTCCACAAAATCAATAATTTACAAAAGGATGTGACGGAGACTCGGCGTTATTGCGCGGATTCGGCTCAAGTCCCGCTTTGATGGACTCCTGCGGAATCTGGAATGCTCTGCGGAGGTCATTGTAAGGGAGGGTGACAGTCGCCTTGTAGCCGCTGGTGGTGACGTCGTCATAGTCACTGTCGTCGAAACGGTCGATGGTGATGCCGTAACGCTTGAGGTCCATCCATCTCAAACCTTCCTCCAGAGAATCCACTCTCTTGCAGAAAAGAAGGCATTGGGTGAAATATTCCTGAGTTCCGGGCTCCACTGTGAAACCGTGCGGATGAATCGCTTTGCGTGAAGTCGGGGTTTCGCGGGTGTACTCCGGGATGTAGAGATCGGAAGACGGGTCGCCGTAGACTGTCTCTATCAGGTCTTTGCTCAGATGCTTGATTCCGGCATTGCCGACACGGAAAACCGAACAGTTCCAGGCGTCCAGGTCCGCGGCGGCCTTGTCATATTCTTTAAGTTGGATGTAGGCCTCGGCCCTGTTGAGCAGCACCTCATTGGCACTGAAAGCGACCATAGTGGAACGGACATATCCTGTTCCTGCGACGGCATCCACAATCTCCCATTGTCCCGGCCATTTCGGGAAATAGACATTGTTGGTCTTCAGGTCGTACCAGATGAACGGAATCATCTGATAGACTTCCTGATAGCTGTCTTTCTTCGCAGTGTCGTAAGGCCCGCCCATAGGACGCTTGGCACGGAGAGTTTCCATTTTGGCAATCCTGTTGGTGTGACTGTAACGCGAGCCGGAGCCGGACCAGGCATCGAAAAGACTTCCGTTTTCAGAATAGAGGGTCATCAGAAGGAGGTTGAACTTGTTGCCTGGGTCCACATAGTCAAGGGCTCTGGCGCTGTAGTCCCAGGAAAGCTTGCTTGCTGCGGACCAGTCACGGAGCATATCTGAAGGATTGGAGCCCAAAACTTGAGTCGCAGCGTCAACAGCCTTCTGCCACTGGTTGCTGTAGATGTAGAATCGGGTTGCAAGAGCGTAGGCCGCCTTTTTATTGAAGTGGTATTTCGGAACGCTGTAGGCCTCGTCGTCAATAAGCGGAAGCGCAGCCTCGATGTCCCGGCCGATTTTCTCGTAGTCCTCCTGAAGAGTGCCTCGGGTGTAGCGCGGATTCAGAGTGGTCTCGGGTTTGTCCATATATGTCACGCCCAAATATTCCGAAGCATACTCGGGATGATATGGAAGGCAGTAAATCATTGTCAGACAAAGATGTGCGTAAGCCCTGCAGAGTAAAGCCTCGCCCTTATAGGGAAGGACTTCGTCGGGGGTTCCCATCTTCTCGATTGCCTCAAGCGCAGCATTTGCGGTGGCAATCATCTGGTAGTAGCCCTGCCAGGTGTTGACATTGCTCTCGTTGCTTGCCTCGGTAATCGGCTCCCAGGCATAGTTCTGTTCAATCAGAGTGTTCGTGTTGTTGTTCGAATGGTTGAACAGTTCCACATTGTCGGAGGCGTATTCGAAAAAGCGGACGTAGGTCCTTGTGGAATAGGCCGAAACAAGCAGTTTTTGAATTTTCTCCTTTGTATTCAGTTCGGTTCTGTTGTCCGGCAGCGTATCCAGAAATTTGTTGCAGGAAGGCAGAGCCGAAAGCAGGACGATGGAGATGAGTATAATTGCTGTTCTTTTCATAATCAATTCGTCTTTAGAAGCCAATCTTGCAGGTGAGAGTGAACTGTTTCGGCATAGGCACAGCCACACCGCCGGCATTCAGGAATTCAGGGTCCTGGCCTTCGAGTTTCTTGTCCGCATACAGAAGACAGAGGTTCGTGCCCTGAAGTTTGAAGGATAGGGACTTGAGTCTGAGTTTCTCGACCGCAGCCTTAGGCAGTTCGTAGCCGAGAGAAACTTCTTTCAGACGGATGAAATCACCCTTTGCAACTCTCTGATCTGAGTAGTTGTAGGCATTGTATGCCATATTCAGATTCTTTATGCTGTTGTTCTGACGGGAACTTGCAATCACCGGGATATTGGTGATTTTTTCGTCTCCCGGGCTGATGAAACGGTCCATAAATTCCCGTGGCATCGCCGTGAGGTCCGAATATCTGTTGGAGAATATCGGGTCGAGACGGACGACGTTTCCGAATGAATATGTCATAAAGACATTGAGAGTGAAGCCTTTGTATTTGAATATATTACCGAAGCTTCCGGTCATCGTCGGGTCGGTAGGGCCTTCGTATTTGAGGTTGCTGAAATTGCTCATTTCCTGGAAGGCGATGCCTGTGGAGGTGATGTTTCCGTCTTTGTCGAGGAAGGTCGGAATACCCATTTCGTCAAGTCCCATAAACCTGAGGGAGAACATCGAACCCCTCGGCATACCTTCCATTGAATAGCCGGAACCTGTGAGGTAGCTGATTACGGTCTGGTAGGTCTTGAGGTCGGTGACGATATTTTTCATATGCGAGAATATGAAACTTGTCGTCCAGCTGAAATTCTTGGTTTCGATGTTTCTTGTCGCAAGGGAGAGTTCGACTCCGGACGATTTCATTGAAGCGACATTACCCATCTTGTTCGACACACCGCCGAGTCCCTGAGTGACGACGTTTCCGATGAGATCGAAATTGTTTCGCCTGTAGGCATCGAAAGAAATGAGTATGCGGTCGTTCACGAAACCGATGTCAGCTCCGGCGTTGAACTCGTGCTTTTTCTCATAAGTGAGCTCGGAGTTCTCGATTGAAGACTGGTAGAGGGACGGCTCCATTATCGAGGTCGTTCCACGCCAAGGTGTTGACGGATAGAAGATTGCCGTTGAGTTATTCACCCACGCAGGTCCTCTATCGGCAGTGAGGGAGTAGGAAACGCGGAAGTTCAGGCTTGAAAGGGCCGGAGAAAGTTTCTCGAAAAACTCCTCCCTGTCCACAGACCATTTTCCTGCCACATTCCAAGTAGGAAGCCAGCGGGAAGAACGGGCGCGTCCCAGACGGTTCGACCCCTCGTAGCGGAAGGTGCCGTTAAGGGTATAGCGGTAGTCATAAGAATATGATGCCGTCGTCGCGAAAGCCACATTGCGTTCGTGGGTGTTGTTCAGACTGTAGTAGTAGCTGTTCTGCTCCAACTGTTTCTTGAAAAGGTCGAGAACATAGAACGGAGTCTCGCCGGCGTCATACTGAAGTCCCCAACCCTGGAAAGAAGTCGAATGTCTGTCGAGAGAATTGACTTCCGCAGCGGCAAAGGCATTGATGACGTGTTTGTCGGCGATGATGGTGTTGTATGTCGCCGAAGCACGGAAATCCAGACTCAATGCCGAGTAGGAGTTCTTTCTGAGTATACCTCCCTGCGGAAGAACCGTGTATTTGTCGGAAGTCGGCTTGTCCGGGTCTTTGTAGAGGAAAGGGTTGGCGTTCTGAATCATCTTGGTCATCGCCGCACGATAGGCCTCCGCCTGATTGGAACTGTCCTTGATGTTGTGCTCAGTGTTGGAAAGCTGGTAGCGCACCGAACCGAGAGCAGAGAGTTCAAGCCCCTTGCAAGGGCGAGCCTTGAGTTCTGCCTGAAATTTCGTGTCAAGAACAGAGAGGTCTATGTAGTTGTTTGCGAGTTCGTGCTTGATGTTGAACGGAGCATAATTGCTCGTATAGAACTCATTAGGGTCGAGAGTGCGCGATGTCCGCAGAGCATAAGAGTATGGGTTTATGTCAAAATCCCTCTTCACCGAGCCTGTGGCCGCATTGACGTCGGAAGAAAGAGAACCGGGGGCTCTCTGCTGACGGTAGGATGCATTGCCGATGATGTTGAGAGTGACATAATCCTTAAATATCTTCTGGGATGTATTGAACAGGGCCGTGTAGCGGTTGACCTTGCTCTGGACCGTCCAGCCCGGGTCCACAAGCGCTCCGAGGGATGCGTAATAGCTGCCCTTTTCCGAGCCGGAAGTGATGCTGACAGAGTGGCTGTGCTGCACGCTCGGACGGAAGAGTTCCTTGAACCAGTCCGTGTTGCGCATTTCAGCCTCACGAAGATAGGCTTTTCGTCCCTCTTCGGTGTTCTCAATCATATACTTGCCTGTGGCAGGGTCGTAGGTGTTCATAAGCTGGGCCATCTTGCGGTAAACACCGGCAGAAGAACTGTAGACGCTGCTGGTGAAGTTGAGCCAGCCCTTCTGGTACATTTCCTCATAGACGGACATCTGCTCCTGGGAGTTCATTATATTGAATTCCGAATATGAAGGAACGAGTCTCATCGTATACTCTCCGTTGTAGTTCACCCTTGTGACTCCCGGACTGCCCTTTTTGGTGGTGACGACGATGACTCCTGCCATTGCCCTCGCTCCGTAGATGGAAGTTGCAGAACCGTCTTTGAGGATTTGGAAGCTTTCGATGTCGTCTGAGTTCAATCCTGCAATGGCGGAGCTGATGAGGGTGGTCGCGTCTCCGGAAGAAAGGGAGTTGGCGTCGACATTGATTACGTCTTCCATAATCACACCGTCCACAACCCAAAGAGGTTTGGAATCGCCGAAGATTGATGTCGCACCACGCACACGGATTTTCGGAGCGGTTCCGAATGTTCCTGAAACGTTCTGAACTGAAACTCCTGCGGATTTTCCTTCAAGGGAACGGCTGATTTCGCCCAAACCGCTGATATTCACATCCACTGCGGAAAGTTGGTCGGTGGCTCCGGTGAAAAGTCGTTTGTCGGTAGTTGTCATACCGGTCACGACAGCCTCTGAAATGAGTTCGGTCCTTTCCGTAAGGATAAAGTCGAGGTGTTCTGCGGCAGGGAGCCTGAGGCTGGTGTAGCCCAGGCAGGAAGCTTCGAGTTTCGCTCCCGGAGCGACTTTTGACAAGACGTAGTTTCCGTCTATGTCCGTCACTGCCATATTCTGGCTTCCGAGCTCGGCGACGACCACTCCGACAAGCGGTTCACCGCCGGCATCTTTCACGGTTCCGCTGACAGTAAGACTCTGTGCCATTGCAGACAAGGCACAGAGTGACACGAGCAGAACCAATGCTATAATTCTTTTCATAAACTTCTCCTATTCTGTGTATTCTTTCGTGAGAACGAGTTCCTCGTAGGAAACGATTTTCTGAGTGAATGCGAAATATCTGTCCTTGCTCCACCAGATGTTGAACGATTTCGGGACACTGTTTCCGTCAAGAGTCAGCTTCTGGAAGGCGAGGGTAATTGTGTGCGAAGACTCGTCAAATACAGGTTCGGCCTCCCAAGCACAACTGCCCGGAGTGAAGAAGATGTACCAGCCGGCAGGATCGCTCTTTGATGGGCCGTTGAAGTGGATGCTGTAGTATTTGTTTGCATCCGCGTCAACATTGAATCCCTGAATGCCAATACGAACTTTACCGTCCGCAAAGCTTGCCGAGAAAGGCCTGGAAGCAAGTTCTCCCTTTTGCAGAGAAACAGCAAAGGTCTCAAGCGGTGTCTGGGAAGCGAAGACAAAGTCACTCTTGTCTGCACCGGCGTCGGTGTTGCGGGTGACCTTCCAGGTGCCGAGAAGGTAGTACCAGTCACTTTTTTTCGGGAGCGAAAGATTAATGTAAACGGGCTCGATGCTGCCGTCTGCCGGAGTTATGCAGGCGCGCCCGCTGAAAGCCTTGCGGCTCTGAGCACGGCTTACCGCGAATGTCACTCCGCTTTCGCTTTTTGTGAAACTGAAGATGTTCTCAGGATTTTCCGGAAGCGTCACTTCATAATCAGAGGTGCATTTTACGAGCGATTGCAACTGTTTCTCACTGTCAGAAAACGAAAGATTAGTCTCGCTGACGATTATTCCGTGGAAAGCGGACTGGGTGATGGTGAAACTTACTGCCTCAACGCCCTCTGCCCTGACGGTCACAACTGCTGTCCTCTCGCTGTCGCCGGTGTAGGAAAAGACGTTGAAAAGCACCGATGATTTGGCTGTCGAAACCCTGAGCCATTCGGGAGCGGACGATTCCGCAGCAAAAGGAACATTCGCCTCAATTTCGGCCGAGCCGAGTCCGCCCTCAGAGGTGAATGATGTCTCAGAAATGCTCTTCAGTTGAAGGATTGATGCATCCTGAACTTTGGTGCACGCGCCGGCGGCAAAGAAGATTGCCGCCAGAACAAGTGCAGAAAACACACGCTGTTTCATTTTCAGTGTCATTAGAATTATCAGTTTTCAGTTATTATGAGATGAGTTTTCGAGATTTCTATTTCACATATTCAATAGTCACTTGGGAATCAGTCATTTTCTTGGTTTCATCCAGGACTATATGAAGATAGTTGAACTGGAAGGTCTCGCCATTCTTGACTTTGAGGTCGACAGGAATCTCCACCACAGGATTCTCCCGGCTGATTTCAATTCCGATGTCATCCTTTTTGAAGCGGACCCAACCGGCCGCATTGATTTGAACAAGTTTGAGTTTCACCGGGTCCTCTCCCCTTCTCCAGGTGAAACGAAGTCCCTTCAAAAGAGGATAATCCTCCGGTGCTATCATCCTTATGACTCTGGTGCTGCCGTCTGTCATGTCGAAAGACGTCCATCCCGGAAGTTCGTCCGGATTGGTCCCGATGTCATGAGCAGCGGCGACAAGAGCCCTGGCCTCGGCAACAGGATCCGTGCAGTGGGTGAAATCGGAAACGCCGTGGCTCTCTTCCGCCCACTTGTACTCCCATGCGTCGAAATCGAACGGTTTTCCCTCCTTGCAGGAGTCGAACCAATGCTGCCATCTCGGCAAGTAGTAGTCCCTGATGAGTCCGGACCACATTCTGCACGAATAATCGTCCAGCCCATCGGCCCGGCGACCGCGTCCCCAAGTGGTCACAAGTCTCTTGGCATTTGTCTCATATTTGTCGCTTTCCACGGAATCCTTTCCCCATTCGCGGGCAAAACCGACCCATCTTTCAAGGCGTGTCACAGGATTGAGGTCAAGAAGCCTGTCCGCACGATACATGAGGTCAACGAAACGTGCCTCAAGCGAAGATGCCGTATCCTTGTCGCCAACAAGATATGCCCGATGAATCTGCTGCGCGAGCACGTCCGCCTTTCCGAAGGCATATATTCCTGCCCAAAGGGCGAGGTCGGTGAGATAGGCACTGTCATTCCCGAGTTCATCGGATGCTGCGACAAAAGCCTCAAGAGCCTCGAAATGAGTCTTGGATACGGAATAGCGGCCGCCGAGACCGTCGAACGGCTTTTCCTGCACGCGGTACTGCGCCCGGCTTGAGCAGAACCCGTAGTCGCTTGCAAGCATCTTGTCCCAAAACTCCATTATGGCGTCAGGGCAGGCGCCGTAGCGGTTGACGGTGTAGTTGCGAAGCCATTCACGGATATCCTTGTGAGACGTGCTCCATGCCGCATCCGCGATGATTTCATAGATCACCTCATTGTTCTCCACGCCCTCCGGAGCGGTTCCGAGACCTATGAGATTACCCTTGTTCGGAGAGGTGAGGGCGTTGAGATGCCCATTGAGATAGAAGTCAAGGTCTCCGACAGGGCACGTTCGACCGCCGAAGTTCGGCACGGTGCTGTAAATCCATTTTTTGCCGTATATCCCTTTCGCGTAGTTCCAGGTGTATTCATTCTCCCAGATTCCGTAGTTGAAATCGACGCTCAGATCAAGAAGGAGCATCCTGTCATCCGGAACCTTTGAGAAAAGTGCGCGTATGCTCTCCGGATCCCAGATATGCCTCTGGTAGCCGAACATCCAGCCCTGAAGCACCCAGATTGCATTGGGATTGGCGGACGAGATGGAATTGTAGAGAGCCTGTCCATACGAGGCAATCTGAGCGAAACGTTCCTGCGTGCCTCTTTCCGCAAACGGCACCTTCATTTCGTTGAAGCTGTCGGCAAGATAGTATCTGCCCTTCCCGAATTCTTTCTCCCATTCCTTAATATATTCCTTCGCAATACGCTGATAGAGTTCAGTTTCCGGGAATATGAAGCTGGAGAAATAGTCAGGACCGTCAGCCCATCCTGTCTCGACAAGTTCAGCATCCGGAAACACCCTCTTGAGGCCCTTAGGCACAAATCCGGCGAAAGCATTGTACACCGGCGACATTCCGAGCTCGTTCATCCTGTCTATTATCTTGTGCTCGAGAGCTATCGTCTTGTCATACCACTCTTGTGAAGGGTGTCCGTCAATTCCGGACATATTTCCCATACGGAACCACGGAAGATGCGCAGCGCCGGCCATAAAATCTCCTATTTCCTCCTCTGTAAGCCCGAGACTTCTCCATACACGGGCAAAAATGGCCTCGCTTCCAATCGGAGAGAGCGGCATATCGATTCCGTGCAGCGCCATCCAGTCGAGTTCCCTCTCCCACTGCTCCCAGCCCCAATATGGCATGGTGTAGCCGAAAGTGCAGACATTCATATACTGCCTATGTTCGAACGGGGTCGTGACAATCTTCAGCGGAGTGTCGGGAAAAGCTTTGGGAAGCTGTATGTTATTGATTGTCCATGTGAACATTCCGTAATGGCCGGAGGTCACATAGTCATAGAATCCACGGCATGCCGCGGTGACGGAACTGCCCTTCACAATCAGTTTGCCGTTCTTTGCCTCCGTTGAGAAATATTCCCCTGCGGAAATAGGACCGGTAACCTCTATGACAAGATTTTTCGGATAATGGCCAAGGGTTCTCGCGATTACTCCACGCGCGGCTTTCGAATGCCCGTCATGTCGTGAAGCGTATGCCGGCAATGACGTGGACAACGCGATTATTGAACTTGCAATGAACAATGTGGATAGTCTGAAAAAATGCTTCATTATTCTTTTTTATATGGTTATCAATTTAAGCGAAAGTTAAAACCATATAAACGCAAAAACAAGATGTAATAATACAAATATAAATCTTTTATGTGATTATAAATCTGATTATCAACGGAATAACAAAATAACGCGGCACAGAAAATATAAATTCTGTTCAAGTCAAATTGAGGCTATTTTCATGATATTTTCCTCAAAATGCTCCGGGACAAGAGCCTTCAGACGAGTGCGCGAGCGGTAGGCGTAGATTGTAGAACGGGAGTAGCCGAGAAGCGATGATATGCGTTCTGAAGAGTCTATTCCGAGCCGGACCAGAGCATAAATCCGAAGTTCGGGCGTCAGCATTTGGGAGGAAGTCGGAGTGACCTTCGCACCGGGAGTGAGAAGTTCGTTGAAGTCATGGACGAACGTCGGAAAGATGGAGAGGAAAGTTTTGTCAAACACGCTGTAAAAGGAAGTCCACTCATGCTCGACGACGGCATTTGACTTGAGCGCTTCATTTAGAGCCACAGTTTCACCGCGCAGCGCCATTCTGTTCAAGGACAGGCGGTAGTCATCCAGGCGCTCGATTCTCGTGACGCATTCGAGCATCATCTGAGTCACATACTTGTTCTTAATGTTACTGGCCTCGCGAACGAGAGCCATCGCCTTTTCCTGTTCGTCACGGGCTTTCTGGAGCAGCCGTCTCTGCCGTTTCAGAAACATGACGAGCACGAGCAGCAATATGACAAACGGAAAGAGCGCAATAAGACAAGATATCACAATCACGGAGTCTCTCCTTTTGGCTTTGATATAGGACTCGTTGACCAGGGCCAGAAGCGGAGCAATGTTGTCAACCTTGAGCCTTGCCTTACAGAAGACGGCGTCATTGAGCGAGCGGGTCAGATAGGCCTGCGCCCTCGCGAGATCTCCTTCGTCATAGAGCAGGAGCGCAAGTACCTGCAAAGCTATATACTCCTTCTTGGAATTGAGCAGGTCGGACATCGCAGACAGCACAAGATAGTCCATCCCCTTATCCTTCATTCCGAGCGCTGAATAGATGTCATACACTGAGAGGGCGACGGGCCCCATCGCCGGATCGCTCGGTGACAGCGACTCACAGACCGGCAGGACAAGTTCAAGGGCCGCTTTATAATTTCCTTCCGCAAGAAGCCTGTCGCACTGAAAAACCGTATATCCCGGACGATAGAGCAGTATGGAATCGCGGCACATGCAGGAAAGCCTTCTGAAATGTTTCGCCATTTCCGGTTCAAGGCACTGGTTGGCCAATGACTCGTAGTCGAAATAATAGAGATTGAACATGTCAGCAAGAGAGTCCTCGTCCATTGCCCTGCGATCAATCCTGTCAAGCAAGGCAAGAGACTCATCGTACAGTCCGGAAGTACCGAATTCCTTGGCCAGTCCGGCAAGCGACCGGTCAATCAGGCTGCGTTCTCCTATCTTTTCCGCGATGGAAAGGGCTTTACTGGCATACACAATTGCCGAATCCGTTCTATACTTGTCGTACAAAGTCCGCATTTCTTCCATCAGAAAGAAACGCTCCCTGTCGGAAATTTCAGAGCTGTCAAGCAGGGCACGACATGAATCTATTCGATGCAGCCTCGGCAAATCATACGCCTCAGAGTTCTGTACGACCGCGTCCAAATCCGCCAATGAAGGAAAACTCCTGCCTGCCGTCCCTGCCTGACTATGCAGCGGGACAACAAGCAGGAGCAATGATATCAGAACTTCTGTCACAATGTACGCTTTACTTCGACGACCTGATAGGCCTCAACTATATCCCCAACCTTGATATCGTTGTAGTTCAAGATGTTCAGACCGCAGTCCTGGCCGGAAACAACCTCCTTGACATCGTCCTTGAACCTCTTGAGGGAGCCGAGTTCTCCGGTGTAGACAACGATGCCGTCACGGATGACACGAATCTTGGAAGTGCGCTGGAGCTTGCCCTCGCGGACAATCGCGCCGGCGATGGTTCCGACCTTTGAAATCTTGAATGTCTCAAGCACTTCGGCCGTGGCTGTAATCTCTTCTTTCTCCTCCGGAGCAAGCATGCCCTCGATACCATCCTTGACCTCGTTGATAGCGTCGTAGATGACAGAGTAGAGACGGATTTCGATTTCCTCCTTCTCGGCAAGCTTACGCGCACCGGTCGAAGGACGAACCTGGAAGCCTATAATGACGGCGTCTGAAGCCGCAGCAAGGAGCACATCTGATTCGGAAATGGCACCGACAGCCTTGTGAATCACGTTCACGCGCACCTCCTCGGTTGAGAGTTTGATGAGCGAGTCGGACAACGCCTCCACAGAGCCGTCCACATCACCCTTGACGATGACATTGAGTTCCTTGAAGTTGCCGATGGCAATACGGCGTCCGATTTCCTCGAGAGTCATGTGCTTCTGGGTCTTGATGCCCTGAATGCGGATGAGCTGCTCGCGCTTGTTGGCTATTTCCTTAGCCTCGCGCTCGTCGGCCATAATGTTGAAGGTTTCACCCGCAGTCGGAGCTCCGTTGAGTCCGAGGACTGAAACAGGAGTGGAAGGTCCGGCCTCGTCAACTTTCTGACCGCGCTCGTTGAACATAGCCTTCACACGACCCGTGTAGCAGCCGGAAAGCATCACGTCACCGACGCGCATCGTGCCGTTCTGGACGAGTACGGTGGCAAGATAGCCGCGGCCCTTGTCAAGAGAAGACTCGATGACGGCACCGGTAGCCCTGCGGTTCGGATTAGCCTTGAGGTCAAGCATATCGGCCTCGAGGAGCACCTTGTCGAGAAGCAGGTCCACGTTGATTCCCTTCTTCGCCGAGATTTCCTGGCACTGGTACTTTCCACCCCAGTCCTCGACGAGTATGTTCATGTTCGAGAGTTGCTCACGAATCTTGTCCGGATTGGCTCCCGGCTTGTCTATCTTATTGATTGCAAACACCATCGGAACGCCGGCCGCCTGAGCGTGGCTGATAGCCTCGACAGTCTGCGGCATTATCGCATCGTCGGCAGCAATGATGATGATGGCAAGGTCGGTCATCTTCGCGCCTCGGGCACGCATAGCCGTGAAGGCCTCATGTCCCGGGGTGTCGAGGAATGTAATCCTGCGGCCGCTCGGGAGCTTCACGTTGTAGGCACCGATGTGCTGGGTGATTCCTCCGGCCTCGCCGGCAATCACGTTAGCCTTTCTGATGTAGTCGAGCAGGGATGTCTTTCCGTGGTCGACGTGTCCCATGACCGTAATCACAGGAGGTCTCGGCACGAGATCCTCCGGCTTGTCGGTCTCCTCCTCGGAATTGATTTCCTCCGTAAGGTTGGCGGTCACGAACTCGACCTCATAGCCGAACTCTTCTGCGACGAGCACGAGGGTTTCCGCATCGAGGCGCTGATTGATTGACACCATGAGACCGAGGCTCATACATGCCGCGATGACCTTGGTGACAGGAGTATTGTTCATAAGGGTCGCGAGGTCGTTTACCGTCACGAACTCCGTGACTTTCAGGACCTTCTTGTCGAGTTCCTGCTGTTGGATCTCCTCCTGGAGCCTGTCAGCGGCGGCCTCCCTCTTCTCCTTTCTGTGTTTTGCGCCGAAATTGTTCTTGCCCTTACCCTCATTCATGCGGGCGTAGGTCTCTTTGATCTGCTTTTGGATTTCCTTCTGCATCTCCTCGGTCTCGGCCTCGGTCATAGCCGGCCGGAACCTGTCCTTTCCGCGGTTGCGGCCCTTTCCGCCGCCGTTGCTGTCATTCCGTTTGCCGTCCTTGCCGAACCCGCCGCCGTTCTTTCCGCCGCCGTTTCCGCCCTTCGACTGATTGTTGGAAGCGTTTATCTTGGTGACGTCGACCTTCTGGCTCTGTCCCGGTTTGATTCTTTCTCTCTTGCCCTTCTTTTTCGGAGTCTCGAACTTGCTCAGATCTACTTTACCCATAACCTTCGGTCCGGCAAGTTTCTCGACCTCAATCACGGCCTCGCGAGGTTCCTTCCTGACAGGCTGTTCCTCAACCGGTTTGACAGGCTCGGCCGCCGGGGATTCTGCGACCGTTTCCTGTGTCTCCGGTGCTTCCGGCTCCGCAGGCTTTTCCTCAACAACCGGCTTCTTCTTTCCTATGCTGTCAAGGTCAATCTTGTCTATAATCTTCGGTCCGAAGCTTTCCCGCTCAGGCTTCTGCGACTCTTCCTCAGCCGGCTTTTCCGGAGCTGAAGGCGCGATCTCTTCTTCCACCGGAGCAGATGCGACAACCGGAGTCTCCACAACCTTCTCGGCAGGAGCCTCCACAGGTGCGACTGCCACGGGTGCCGGAGTTTCCTCCACAACCGGTTCCGGCTGTTTCTCGAGGACAGGCGCCTCAACAGGCTTTTGCGCGACCACAGGCTTTTCCTGAGTCGCCGCGATGGACGTTGTCTTGATGATAACCTCTTTCTCCGCCTCGTCCTCTTCGGAAGAAGGCTTCTTCTTGGAAACGTCAATCATTTCCTTGAGCTTGGTGGCAACCTTCTCGGAATCCTGCTTTGCAGCGAGGTCTCCTCCGAACTTGGCCTCCACAGCCGGCATGAACTCATCCGAAATCTTGGCATTCGGATCGCTTGAAGTGATGTTTGCTCCCTTCCCGTTCAGGAAATCGATGAGCGTTCCCAGCCCGATATTGAACTGTCTTGCAATTTTACTTAATCTGATTTCTGCCATATAATCCCCTTATAGTTTATTCCTTCCATTCACTTGTATCCTGCCGCGGACAAGCCCGGACATCCGCCGGGCAGACAGCCGCAGACCTATTCGAACTCGGCGCTCAGGATGCGGCGAACGTCCTCCACGGTCTCGTCATCAAGATCCGCCCTCTTCGCAAGGTCTTCCGGCTCGATGGCAAGCACGCTCTTGGCGGTGTCGCAGCCAATTGACTTGAGTTTGTCGATGATCCACTGATCAATCTCGTTGTCGAACTCGTCCAGAAGAACATCCTCTTCCTCGTCTTCCTCAAGATCCACCTTCGGAGTCTCTCTCCAGACCTCAATCTCCTTACCCACAAGCATTCCGGCAAGACGGATGTTCACGCCACCGCGACCGATACCCTTTGTAACCTCTTCTGGAAGCATATAGACCTTGATTTTCCCGTCCTCTCCGTTGACAATTGAAGAAATCTTTGCAGGAGCAAGCGCACGGGTGATGAGAAGCTGGGTGTTGGAAGTCCACTGGATGACATCGATGTTCTCGTTGCGGAGCTCGCGGACGATTCCGATGATGCGGGAGCCTTTCACGCCGATGCATGCTCCGATCGGGTCAATTCTGTCGTCATACGACTCTACGGCAACTTTCGCCCTCTGCCCAGGGACACGCACAACCTTCTTGATGGTGATGAGACCGTCGTAAATCTCCGGAACCTCCGCCTCGAAGAGTTTCGCAAGGAACTCGTCGGAAACGCGCGAAAGCGTGATAATCGGAGTCGTGTTCCTCATCTCCACGGACTTGATGATGGCCTTCACGGAGTCACCCTTCTTGAAGTGCTCGCCAGGAATCTGTTCCATCTTCGGAAGTTTCAATTCATTGCCCTCGTCGTCAAGGAGAATAACCTCCTTAGCCCATGTCTGATGAACCTCTCCGGAGAAGAGCTGTCCGACCATATCCTTATATTTATTATAAAGATTGGCCTTCTCGAGGTCCATGATTCGGCCCTGAAGATTCTGCCTGATATTGAGGATACCCCTGCGGCCGAAGTCCTTCATCTCGATTTTCTTCGCGAAGGTCTCGCCTATCTCGTAGTCGTCGCCGTTGGCGTTCACCTCCTCAAGCGAAATCTGCTTGTTCGGATCCTCCACATTCTCGACGACTTCCCTGTTCCAGTAAATCTCGCAGTCTCCCTTGTCGATGTTGATGATGACGTCGAAGTTGTCAGCATCGCCATAGACCTTGGCAATCTGGGTTCTGAACACGTCCTCAAGCACACCCATCATCGTAGGGCGGTCGATGTTCTTCTGATTCTTAAATTCCGCAAAAGCGTCCTTCAGTTCAATCTTTTCCATATTATATATATACTTATTTTATTACTTAAAATCAATGTGCGGACGGACATAGTTCAGCTCATCATACCCGAAGCTGTCGCAATGCTCCACGAGTTCCTTTTTCTTCTTGCCCTCGACGGCTTCGCGCAGCGTATATTTCAGCGTCACAGCGTTTTCGTCCGCCCCGACAAGTTCAGCAACGAACTTTCTTCCACCCTTAAGCGCCGCTTCCACCTGCGTCCCCACGGCCTTCCGATATTGTTTCAGCACCTTGAACGGCTGATCAAGCCCGGCCGAGGTCACCGTCAGCGAATAGTCCTCAACCGACCTGTCGAAGCATTCCTCAAACCTGTGGCTGATTTCCACGCAGTCGTCCAGAACAACGTTTGAATCTTCTGACTCAATTACAATCTCGACATCATTGTCTTTCGAAACATTTATTTCAACAATGAAGCATTTCCGTGCAACAATGGCGTCCCCCACTGCATCTATAATCTCTGAAATTTTCATTTCAACAAATTTAATGAGTTCGGAGCATGAAAAAAGGGAACTCGACGTCCCCTTTCTCTCTCACGGCGGCAAAGGTAGGAAAAATGTATTACCTTTGCAAATATTTTTAAAACAGGATTAAAACAAAAGACTGCTTATGGAATTGACAGCAGGAAAGATAGCAGAAATATTGAGCGGAGAAGTCGAAGGGGACAAAGACGCCACGGTGACTACATTCGCAAGAATCGAAAGCGGAAAACCGGGAGCGATATCTTTTTACGCAAATCCGAAATACGAGGAATATGTCTACGCCAGCAAGGCGACAATAATCATAGCAAATAAGACATTCGAGCCGAAAAGGCCGGTCAGCGCGACTCTCGTGAGGGTCGACGATGCATATTCGGCAGTAGCCCTGCTTCTCGAATACGTCACAGCCCAGAAGAAGAAATATTTCCGTCATCGCGGACGGTATTGCCGCATTGCGTTTTCATCGAAAGTGGGCAGGAAGGTTTACGTCGGCGATTTCGCATATATAGGAAAAAAGGCGAAGGTCGGCGATTTCACGAAGGTTTACGAACAGGTGTACATCGGTGACGGAGCGATCGTCGGAAAAAACTGCATCCTCTATCCGGGGGTGAAGATTTATCCGGGGATGGTCATCGGAAACAATGTGATTATCCACGCCAACGCGGTCATCGGGGCAGACGGGTTCGGCTTCGCGCCGCTTGAGGACGGGACATACAGAAAAATCGAACATACAGGAAACGTCATCATCGAGGATAACGTCGAAATCGGCGCGAACACCTGCGTTGACAAGTCCCAAATGGGTTCAACCATCATACATAAAGGCGTAAAGATCGACAATCTCTGCCAGATTGCACATAACGTGGAGGTCGGCGAGAACACGGTTATGAGCGCGATGGTAGGAATCGCCGGTTCTACGAAGGTCGGCGAGCACTGCATCTTCGCAGGACAGGCAGGCATCGCGAACGGGCTGAAGGTTCCTTCGCACACGACTCTCGGGGCACAGACCGGTCTCATAGGCAATCTGAAGAAGGAAGGAGAGGTGCTCTTCGGAACTCCGGCAATCCCGCATAGGGAGTTCCTTAGGGGCTATGCAATCTTCAGAAGAAACGGAAAGGGTGACAAATAGGTGCGACGATTCAGCATTTGGAGCAAGGGCAGGAATCACGAGAAAACGAATAAAAATTTTTGCTTACCTTTGCGCCCCGAAATTGTTAAAAGAGAATTAGATGAAGAAACAAAATACACTTAAAAGAGAGTATGCCTTCAGTGGCAAGGGCCTGCACAGTGGGCGGCCGGTGACGATGACATTGAAACCGGCACCAGTAAACACGGGAATACGTTTCGTAAGAACGGACATCGGACCTGACGCAACGATCGATGCACTCGCGGAGAATGTGTCATCGACGGCACGCAGTACGACCATTTCCTCCGGAGAGGCCACTGTAGGGACAATAGAGCACCTTCTTTCGGCACTCACTGGTCTCGGAGTCGACAATGTTCTTGTGGACATCGATAGCGCCGAAGTTCCTATTCTTGACGGAAGCGCAAAGCCATATGTGGAAGCAATCGCTCCTGATGGGCTGGCGGAACAGGATGCACCAAGACACTATGTAACTCTTAAAGAGACTGTTGAATACAAGAATCCGGAAACTGGAGCATTCCTCAGGATTGAACCTGCCGACACGTTCAGCTACGACATCACGATCGACTTCAACTCCCGTGTTCTCGGAGTTCAGAGCGCAAGGTTCGATGCAGGAACGGACTACATCCGCGAGATCAGTGCCTGCCGCACCTTCTGCTTTTTTCACGAAGTGGAGTATCTGCTTGCGAACAATCTCATCAAGGGAGGCGACGTGGACAATGCTCTGGTGATTGTGGAACATCCGATTACTGTTGAGCAGCTCAAAAACGTCTGCAGCCACATAGGCAAACCGGAACTTAAAGTCAAGGACGGTTACCTCAACGAGTCGCTGCATTTCGACAACGAGTGCGCTCGTCACAAGCTGCTTGACCTCATCGGAGACCTGCGTCTGACGGGAGGCTTCCTGCAGGCCAAGGTGACGGCATATAAATCAGGGCATACAATCAATACGGCTGTCGCCAAGATGGTCAGAGAAAAAATAAAATAGAAAAAGATATGAGCACAACTATTCATCCTCTTGCCTGCGTTCATCCGAATGCAAAGATTGGTGACAATGTGGAAATCGGCCCTTATGCCTATGTTGACGAGTTCGTCGAGATTGGAGACGGCTGCAAGATTCTTCCCCACGCCACAATTTTCAATTATGTCAGAATGGGAAAGAATTGCAGCATTTTCCCCGGAGCCGTTGTGGGAGCTATCCCTCAGGACCTGAAGTTTGACGGAGAGGTGACTTATGTGGAACTCGGTGACAATGTGACTGTTCGTGAGTGCGCCACCATCAACAGGGGTACCAAGGCCAGCGGCAAGGGAGTGACCAAAGTGGGCAGCAACACCCTCTTGATGTCCTACTGCCACGTGGCACACGACTGCACCGTCGGAGAACACTGCATTCTCGTAAGTTATGTGGGCATCGCAGGTGAGACTGATGTCGATGACTGGGCAATACTTGGAGGAAGCACTGTGGCTCATCAGTTCTCGAAAATCGGAAAGCACGCTATGGTTGGCGGCGGCTCCAAAATCAACAAGGATATTCCGCCTTATGTTCTCTGCGGACGCGACCCTCTCACCTACGCCGGAGTGAACCTCGTGGGACTCCGCAGGAGAGGATTCACATCCGACCAGATCCGCAACATCAAGGATATGTACGACATGATCTACAACTCCGGGATGAATGTCAGCGATGCGCTTGACAAGATAGAAATAGGTTTCCCGGACTGCGAGGAGAAGTCTACAATCCTTACTTTCATACGGAAGTCTACACGTGGAATTATCAAGGGGCCTAATAATTCTTCCAAGACCGGCGAAATGGACTGATGCTACTTCTTTCTACGGCTTACTTTCCGCCTATTGAATATTTGGCGGCTATAGCAAATGAATGCAGGTTTAATCCCGGGATGACCGAGGTTGAACCTGCGGTCGTTTTCATTGAAGCCTGCGAACACTATGTGAAACAGTCGTGGAGAAACCGCTGTCGTTTCTATGCCGCAGACGGGGCGCAGACGCTAAACTTCCCCGTGCGTCACGAGGATTTCGGAAAACCGATTTCCCAAATGCGCATAGACTGGAAAACCGACTGGCTGACAAGACACGAACGCGCCATCATCTCGGCCTACCGCACCTCCCCCTATTTCGAATACTACCAGGACGAACTCTTCGCCATCCTCGATTCCCGCCCGGAGTTGATGTTGGACTTCAACACGCAGATACTCAGGTTTTTCCTGCGTAAGACAGGCATTCCGGCCGACATCCGTTTCACAAGCGAATGGGAGGCGGTTACCATTGATGGAAATAAAGTCACCGACCTCCGCGAAGCCATCCACCCAAAACGACCGAATACTATCATGAAAGACCTCGGAGTGGAAAAACCCTACTGGCAGGTCTTCTCCCCAAAATACGGATTCATCCCCGGCCTCTCCATAATGGACCTCCTCTTCAACGAAGGCCCCGACAGCATCTGTTACATAAAAAAAATTAAATAGTTCCAGAAAACATTTGCAAATCAAAAAAAAATCACCACCTTTGCAAAGGAATGTAAACATAGGCGGGAAGCAAGCTCGTCTGCACAAGATAACAGAGTGTTAATTTTCTTATGTAAATAAGATTTGACGCTCTGTTTTTTGTTGTTAAATGCGGATGACGTACTCTCAGCGAACTCCTCTCTGCTCTCAGCCATTTTTTATTCAAACAATTATGTTTACATTCCATTTCATAATAAGTGCAGATGAGAGACTTTGCGCAGAGCACAAGGAAACTCAAAACAAAATCTTCGTCAGAGGACATTTTCGTGTCATCAAAGGTAAGAAGATTTATGTGAGGGCACACTATCGCAAACGATAGTTATACCCTATTGTATTTTCCGTCCGCATTGGAGTCGTTTGAGAGAACGACTCCATTTTTATTTTACAATGATAGTGTCAAACAGGCGGTTGAGTTCGAGTTTCAGGGAGTCGAACTGGGGGCGGAATTCGCTGCGTAGAGGTTCTGCCGGTGGGGACTGCATTTTTAGCGGGTTGATGGGCGAGCCGTTTTTCCAGACGCGGAAATCGAGGTGTGGACCGGTGGAACGGCCGGTGGAGCCCACGTAGCCGATGACTTGTCCTTGGCTGACACGGGCGCCGGAGCGAATGCCTTTGCCGAAACCGCTCAGGTGGAGATAGGCGGTGGTGTAGACACTGTTGTGGCGGATGCGGACTGTGTTGCCGCCGGCGCCTTCATATTTTGCAGAGAGCACAGTTCCGTCTCCGATTGACATCACAGGAGTACCCTTCGGAGCGGCGTAGTCCACTCCCGTATGGGGTTGGACACGGCGCGTCACAGGGTGTTTCCTGGCATAAGAAAAGCCCGAACTTATCCTTGAAAAATGCAGAGGCGCTTTTAGAAATGCCTTTCGCATACTCTCCCCCTTCTCGTTCCAATAGATGTTGCCTCCGTCTCCCTGATCAAACATGTAGCAGGCGAGAGTGTCTGTGTCGCGGATAAACTGGGCCACTCGTATAGTATCGATGTCAAGCACCTCGCTGTCAACAGTCCGTTCGTCATAGACAACTCTGAAACGGTCTCCCTTCTGAAGTCCGAAAAAGTCTACTGTCCAGGCATATACGTCCGAAAGTGAGAGAATCAGAAGGGGCGAAGCACCAGCCTCCCTCATATCCACCCAAAGAGAGGAATTGATTGTGACATCGGAATATTTCCGTTCAACGACCACCTCCTTCTCGACATTCCATGCCCCGTAAGGCGGGAAGCATCTGAAAACCACTGAATTGACCCTGTCCTTTTCATACACGAGATAACGCAGCCCGAGAGTGTCCGCGGTGTAGGCGAAGCAGTCGCGTCCGCTGCGCAGGGCCTTTGCCGGGAAAATCGAGTCCGAAGCCTGCACAAGGTCGTATGCTGCCTTGTCCGAAAGTCCGAGACCGGTGAAAAGTTTAGAGAGGGTTTGTCCGTCGCGGACCTTGAGGGTGTCAACCTGCAGCGTGTCCGTCGCAAAACCGAGAGGCCAAACTATTTCCGTTTCATCAGCGCCAGCCGAAACCGGTGCCTTCTCCCCTTTCCGCTGTCCACAGGACAAAATCATAGTTAGCGAGGTCGCAAAGACCAATATATATCCTAATTTTCTCATACCCATTACATTTGTTTTTTGTTTCACACTCATTTTCATTCGGAGGGAATGACTTCTCCATCTCAAAACTGCATTTGACGGCACTCTACGCATCAAATATATTTAACCTGCGTCAAACATAGGCCAAATTTAGAAAATTTTGTGGAATATTTTGGAATAAAGTGGAATAAAATGGAAAACATTTTCTATCTTTGCGGAACGTAGCGAATAATGGGAAGCCCCCGGTTTTCGGGAAAAGGTCTCCAATAATTTAGAAACAATATGGTGTCATTCATCGGTCAATACGAAGCAAAGGTAGACGACAAGGGACGGCTTGTGTTCCCTGCCGGCTTCAAGAGCTTGTTGCCACCGGGTGAAGGAAACCAGAGGTTTGTCATCAAAAAGAATATCTTTGAGGATTGTCTTGAGATGTACACCTGTGAGGAATGGGGGCGTCAGTCCGAGGAATTGAAAAAGAAGGTCAATTTTCTCAAAAAGGAACACGCTGCGTTCTGGAGAAAGTATATGCGTGACTGCGCTCAGGTGGAGCTTGACGCGAAAGTCGGACGCTTTACTGTCCCCAAGAGCCTTCTTGAAAGGATAGGTGTAACAAAGGAAGTTGTGTTCTCAGGCAATGACTACAAGATTGAAATCTGGGCTAAGGACAAGTTCGCCGCGTCCGAGATTTCAGACGAAGAGTATCTCAACATAGCCGAGGCACTGTCCGATTTGGGATAGGAGGCTTCGCATTATGTCAGAATATCATAACCCTGTGATGCTCAGGGAGTGCATCGAAGCATTAATTACCGATAAGTCAGGAGTGTACGCCGACGCCACCTTTGGAGGTGGCGGTCATTCGCGTGGCATTTTGGAAGCTCTCGGGCCACAAGGCAGACTGATTGCCTTCGACCGGGATGCGGATGCTCTCGCGAATGCACCGGATGACAGCAGGTTCACGCTCATCAGAAACAATTTCAGATTCATACACAATTTTGTGCTCTTCGAGGGCTACAAAGACGGAATAGACGGTGTTATGGCAGACCTTGGCGTTTCGTCCCATCAGTTTGACACAGCAGAGCGCGGTTTTTCATTTCGCTACGACGCGCCGCTGGATATGAGGATGAACACTGAGGCTGCCGTGACTGCCGCCGACTTGGTCAACTCCCTGGAGGAAGCTGAACTCGAAAAGATTTTAAGAGTATATGGCGAGGTGGGCCAGAGCCGCAAGATGGCTTCGCTCATTGTCCGCGCGAGAAAGACTTCGGCGATAGAGACCACCACGCAGCTGAACGAGGCCATAGCCCCTTGTCTCCCGAAATTTGCTGAGCACAAAGAACTTGCAAGAGTCTATCAGTCGCTGCGAATTGAAGTGAATCAGGAGATGAAGTCACTTGAAAAGATGCTCAGCGGTGCTGCGGCTTCCCTCAAAGCTGGAGGACGGCTTGTAGTCATCACCTACCACTCCATCGAAGACAGGATGGTGAAGAATTTCATCAAGGCAGGAAACATCGAAGGAGAGATTCACAGAGACATCTACGGAAAGGCGGACATTCCGCTTTCGGCCGTGAACAGGAAGCCTATCCTGCCACAGGAGGAAGAGATTGCGGGGAACACGCGCGCCCGGAGCGCAAAGTTGCGCGTGGCGGAAAAACTATGACGGAGGAGGGGGACTATGAAGAAATTTCTGACATGGCTCAAGAATGCATTCCTCACGATAGGTCGCGGAGACATCCTGCTGAAACTCGGGGTTCACAGGTATCTTCCGCACATAATCTTCGCCTTCACGGTCTGCGCAATCAGTATAGTGCTCAGTTATTATGTGGACAGCACTCTGACTGTCAGAGAGAAAAGGATAAAGGAGCTGGAATCCGCAAAGATTGTGTACTCAAGTAAATATAGGGAAATGGTGTCCCTTTACAGATACACGACTATCGAGGATATGCTCGAAAAAGCCGGCTCGGATCTCAAACCACTGAGAGAACCGGCGATTGAACTGAAAGGAAAATAACGAAGGCAGATGGCAAGTAAAAAGGAAAATAACGGAAAGAACAACGTGACGGCAAGATGGCTTCTTGTCGCCACCACCTTCTTTGCCCTATTGTCCTTCTTTGCAATAGGGAGGATTGTCTATCTGCAGTACTTCTGGAAGCCGGATCCGAGAGTTCTAAAAATGAACGACTTCAAGCTTCAGGCACAGAAACACGTTCTCAATCCTCATAGAGGAAACATCATCGACTGCGAGGGGCGACTGCTTGCAATCACGATTCCGACCTACCGTGTTGACCTCGACTGCGGGGTCCGGAAGGAATACTACGAAACACTCACCGACACGATCAAGAAGACAGGAGAAGTGGAGGGAGTGAAACTGGAAAAAGAGTGGAGAGAAGACGCCAGAGCGTTTGCGCGTGCTCTTCCGGGAGTTTTGAAAGACGGCAGTTCGGCCACATATTTCGAGAATGAAATCATAAAACGTCGTCTGTCCAATGACACGAGGCTCAGCAAAACGCTAAAGATTGCGGACGACATCGACTACGCGACAATGGTGAAGCTGAAGAAGCTCCCGCTTGCGAACAGAAGGCAGTATGACGGAGGCGTAATCATCACGCCGAAGTACGGAAGGGATTATCCCTATGGGGATCTGGCCAGAAGAACCATCGGTTATGTGAAGAACAACGACGAGGGCAGCACGGCAAAGGGAATTGAAGGAAGCTTAAATTACGAGCTCCACGGCAAGCAGGGCATTGAATGGAGAAGGATGGTGGACGAGAGGGCGTGGGTTCTCGACCCTGACAGCACATCGATTCCTGTGCAGAACGGACACGACATAAGGCTCAGTCTCAATATTGACATTCAGGACATTGCGGACAGGGCAGTCAGAAAGCACATCGAGGATGACGACAACATCACCGATGCCTGTATGATAATAATGGATGTCAAGACTGGAGGAATCAAGGCGATGGTGAACCTCCACAAGGGAAAGAACGGAAAGTTCGACGAGACTCTGAACATTGCACTGACGCAGGCGACAGATCCGGGGTCAGTATTCAAGACAGTCGGGCTGATGACGGAGCTTGAGGACAAAAAGACAAGACTGGAAACACGTTTGAACATCAATGAGTTGCAGAGTCTTCCAGTGCCATTTGAGAAAAAGGACGAGTATCTCGTCAAGTACAAGGACCGCACAGGAAACAGCACGATTTCTGTCCGTGAAGGGCTTGAGATTTCGTCAAACCACGTCTTTACATACCTGGCGCTGCACAACTACAAATCCAATCCGAAGGAGTTTATCAGCAGGTACTACGACTATGGGTTCGGCTCCGACTGGAAGTTCGACATTTCCGGAATGGCAAAGACGGTTCTCCCCGACCCAGACTCAAAACACTGGACACCGAGCGACCTCGGTTCCATAGCTTATGGCTACAGCGTACAGGTCACTCCGCTCCACACTCTTGCATTCTACAACGCGATTGCGAACAAGGGCAACCTCGTGAAGCCATATCTCGTTGAAGAAGTCCTCGACAACGGGAAGACCATAAGGAAGACGGAACCAGTTTCTCTGAACGAAACAATATGCAGCAAGGCCACGGCCGACACGCTCAGGCGGGCGCTGAGATGCGTAGTCACCAACGGCACCGGTTCAGCGCTGAGAAAGGCGAAGTGCAGCGTGGCCGGAAAAACCGGAACTTCCAGAATGATTGTCCCGAAAGAAAGACAGCAAAAAAGAGATCCATACGTGACAACAGACGGATACAGACGCTATCAGGGTTCGTTCGCCGGTTTTTTCCCGGCTGAAAACCCAATCTATTCCGCTATAGTCGTCGTTTACTCCGGATTGACACAAACCCCTTACTACGGAGGAACACGTCCTGCAAACGCATTGCGTGAGGTTATTGACGAGATTTATTCACTCGACCCGAGATGGAGAGAGACGGTAAACGAGAGCAGTGCAATGCCGACAAGTTCAAAGAAAGTCATGGTGACGGACAAGACGAACGGTACACATGTTCCAAACCTCATCGGAATGGGGCTGGACGACGCGCTCTATATGATTGAAAACAATGGCTATAGGTGTCGGTTCAGCGGTATCGGACACGTCGCGGAGCAATCACCTGCGGCTGGAGCGAAACTCGATCGGGGCGGAATGGTGACGATTGTGCTGAAATGATATAAATATATATATTATGAAGATACTGAGGGACATATTGACGGACGAGTGCGGAGTCGTGGACATTGAACGGCTCGGAAGCCACGTGGCAGACAGAGAGACCGCTCTCGGGACGGAAGTTTCCGGGATATGCAGCGACTCGCGTAAGGTCACTCCGGGGTGTGCGTTCATTGCCGTGCATGGTGCCGCCTGCGACGGGCATGACTTCATCGGAAAGGCCACAGGAGCAGGTGCGGCAGTTATCGTCTACGACGACAGGACTGCTGCCGAGAAGTCGCTCGCTGAAGCGGGGGTCTTTTCCGGAGACATCGTTCTCGTTCAAGTGAAGTCGACCAGACACGCCCTTGGATTCATTGCGTCCGCATGGTTCGACAATCCGTCGCGCCGTCTTCGACTTGTCGGAATCACCGGCACCAACGGAAAGACCACGACGGTGACGCTGCTCTATCGCCTGTTCACATCGCTCGGCTACAGCTGCGGACTGCTCTCGACCATAGCCAACTATGTTGCCGGAAAGCGCAGCGAGACGGCCAACACGACCTCAGACCCGATTACGATAAACTCCCTTTTGAACGAAATGTGCGGATGCGGATGTGAGTTCTGCTTTATGGAAGTAAGCTCAATCGGTCTCGAACAGGAAAGGGTGGCAGGGCTGGAGTTCTGTGCGGGGATATTCTCGAACCTCACGCACGACCACCTCGACTACCACAAGACCTTCGCCGAATATCTCCGCTGCAAGAAACTTTTCTTCGACGGCCTTTCGAAGGAAGCCTATGCAATCATCAACATTGACGACAGAAATGCCGAGGTGATGGTTCAGAATTGCAGGGCACACATTGTACGCTACTCCTGCCGCTCGCTAGCCGACCACAGTTGCCGCATACTTGAGGAGAGTTTCGAGGGCATGCTGCTGAAAATCGACGGGACCGAGTGCTGGACTCCGCTCATCGGACAGCACAACGCCTACAATCTTCTGGCAATCTACACCACGGCGGTTGTCCTCGGAGCGAAACCGGAGGAGGCGCTTGTGGCACTCAGCTCTCTGGAGTCGGCTCCAGGAAGGCTCGAAACCCTCCACGGACCGAAGGACATCACTGTCATCATAGACTACGCGCACACTCCTGACGCGCTTGAGAATGTACTCAAGACTCTCAAGGATATCAACTGCGGAGGCAGGCTCATTTGCCTGTTCGGCTGCGGAGGAGACAGAGACAGAACAAAACGTCCGGAGATGGCAGCCGTGGCGCAGAAATATGCCGACAGGCTTTATGTCACCTCGGACAACAGCCGCACGGAGAAGACATCCGACATCATTGCGGAAATCAAAACCGGCCTCGACCTCAGCGGACGCGCCAAGTCGCTGTTCATAGAGGACCGCGAGCAGGCGATACGCACGGCAATAATGACCGCTGAACAGGGAGACGTTATTCTCCTCGCGGGAAAGGGTCACGAGACCTACCAAATCATAGGGACGGAAAAGCGCCATTTTGACGAGAAGGAAATAGTGAACGATGTCTTCAGTGAGATGACAGCCTGACGGGAGACATAAGCGGCAACTCATTGAAGAACATAATATTATATAAGAATATAGATTATGATTTACCATATTTTTGAAGCTCTGAAGGATTTCAACATACCGGGACAGGGACTGATGAACTACATCTCGTTCCGCGCCCTGATGGCCTGTTTCACTTCCCTGCTGGTGGGAATCGTCGCCGGCAAGCACATCATCGGATGGCTGCAGCGCAAGCAGATCGGCGAAACCATCCGCGACCTCGGTCTTGAGGGACAGATAGCGAAGAAAGGCACTCCGACCATGGGCGGAATCATCATAATCATCGCTCTTCTCTCCGGAGTCCTTCTCTGGTGCGACCTCACCAACAGATTCACGCTCACTCTGATTCTCAGCGCGCTATGGTGCGCCGGCATCGGCTTCTGCGACGACTACATCAAGGTCTATAAGCACAACAAGGAAGGCTTGAGCGAAAGGAAGAAACTGATTTTCCAAACAATTCTCGGCCTTGGAGTGGCGCTGTCCGTGTGGATGACCGGAAGCGACCTCGGGACGACCACCACCATACCGTTCGTCAAGAACAACGAGTTCGACTATGCGTGGCTGACGCCGTTCACCGGTGAATGGGGATGGTACACGAAATGGGGAATATATGTGATTATGATCACATTAGTTATCGTTGCCTGCTCGAACGGGACTAACCTAACCGACGGAATAGACGGTCTCGCCGGGGGTTCGTCGGCAATCGTCGGAGTCGTTCTCGGACTCATAGCCTACCTCGGAGGAAACATCAACAATGCTGAGTACCTCAACATAATGTACATCCCCGGAAGCGGCGAGATTGCAGTTTTCATGTCAGCATTCGTAGGTGCGCTCATTGCGTTCCTGTGGTACAATTCCTACCCGGCGCAGGTGTTCATGGGCGACACGGGCAGCCTTATGATAGGCGGTGTGATAGGAGTGGGAGCAGTGCTCATCCGTAAGGAACTGCTGCTGCCGGTGCTCTGCGGAATCTTCTTGGTAGAAAGTCTATCGGTGCTGATGCAGAGGGCATACTTCAAGCATACGAAGAAACGCACAGGCACTGGAAAGCGAATTTTCAGGATGGCTCCGCTTCATCACCATTTCCAGAAGGAGGGCATCCCGGCGCTGATTCAGTCGCCGAAAAAGGCGCAGCCGGAGGCGAAGATTACTATGAGGTTTTGGATTGTGGGGATTATGTTGGCGGTTGCAACGATTGCTATGCTAAAAATACGCTGAATTGAAGAGTTAAAGATTGATAATTTAATTATATTATGTCAAGGATTGTAGTTTTAGGCGGCGGAGAGAGCGGAGTGGGTTCCGCAGTGCTCGCGAAGGTCAAGGGATTCGACGTTTTCCTTTCTGACAGGGGAAATATCGCGGAGAAATATGTCGAAATCCTGAAAAAATGGGACATTCCTTTCGAGTCCGGACAGCATACGGAGGATAAAATTCTCAATGCGGACGAGGTCATCAAAAGCCCCGGCATTCCGAACACTGCGCCTATGATTCAGAAACTTACGGCGCAGGGAACGCACATAATTTCAGAAATAGAGTTCGCCGGACGCTACGACAAGGCACGCAAAATCTGCATCACCGGAAGCAACGGCAAGACGACGACAACCTCGCTCATCTACTACCTTCTGAAGCAGGCCGGGCTGAACGTCGGGCTCGGCGGCAACATCGGCAAGAGCTACGCCTATCAGGTGGCGACCGAAAACTTCGACATCTATGTTCTGGAACTCAGCAGCTTCCAGCTCGACAACGTGTATGACTTCAAGGCGGACATCGCCATCATCACAAACATAACCCCAGACCATCTCGACCGCTACGACCACAAGATGGAGAACTATGTGAAGGCAAAGTTCCGCATCACCCGCAACATGAACCCGGAGGACTGCTTCATCTTCTGCTCGGACGACGAGATTACAGTGAATCACCTCAACAAGATTGTGGTGAAGGCAAAGCAACTGCCGTTCTCTCAGAAAACAGAGGTGGAGCAGGGTGCATTCGTCAAGGACGACAAGATTGTCATCCGCTACGAGGACAGCGAGTGCGATATGTACATACGTGAGCTGGCGCTCGGCGGGAAACATAATGTCTACAATTCGATGGCGGCGGCGATTGCAGCAAAGGTGATGGACATCGACAACGACACCATACGCGAGGCGCTCTCTTCATTCAAACCGGTGGAACACAGGCTCGAAAAAGTGCTGAGTGTGGGCGGTGTGCTCTACATAAACGACTCAAAGGCGACCAACGTGGATTCGGCGTGGTATGCGCTTGAGTGTCAGAGCCAACCGGTGGTCTGGATTGTCGGAGGGACGGACAAGGGCAACGATTATTCGAGCCTCGTTCCGCTTGCAAAGGAGAAGGTGAAGGCAATGATCTGCATGGGACTGGACAATGAGAAGTTCCACGCGTCGTTCGAGGGCGTTGTGCCCGAGATTTATGACGTAACATCTGCTCACGATGCCGTACAGATGGCAAGCCGTCTTGCAAAGAATGGAGATGTGGTGTTACTCTCGCCTTGCTGCGCAAGCTTCGATTTGTTCAAGAACTACGAGGACAGAGGGGAACAATTTAAGGAAGAGGTAAGGAAACTGTAAAATCTGACTCAAAAACACATCTCAAATGAATTGATATGCCTCAAATGAAGTTTACGAAAATATAAGGAAAGAATAATGGAACAGGAAACGACGGCGAGCAGCGGAAAAAGATGGAATATGGTCGAGAGGATCAAAGGCGACAAGGTCGTCTGGATGGTCGTGCTGTTGCTCATCATGATTTCCATGATCGCAATTTCCGGCTCCACGTCATTACTTGCCATTGACAATAAAACGACACGTCTGAATCTGCTCACCAAGCACTTGTGGGTGTGCGCAGGAGGGCTCGCGCTGATATTCGTCATCTACAAGATACGGAGCATCAAATTTTTCGAGTTCTTCTCCAAGTACGGCTTTCTGCTCTCCGTCATCCTGCTGGCAGCACTCGACTCTCATTTCAGCTTCGGAGACTCGTTCAAGACGGAGTTTTTGAACGGAGCGTACAGGACCATCCGTATATGGAAAATTCAGATTCACGTCTTCGAGATCGTGAAGGTTGCGATGGTGATGTATCTCGCCTGGGCCTGCAAGGCGTACAAGGAGGACAGCTTCCGGCTTTCGAAAAGGCTCGCAGCCCTGAACATCTACATTGGGAAGGAGAGGGACAGGAAGCTTTTCGCATTCATGGACAACCGCTTTGCTGAAATGGTGTTCTACATCCTCTTTCCGATAGGCGTCGTAACCGGGCTCATCTTGCCGGGAAGTAACTCCAGTGCGGTTTTCGTCCTTGCGATAATGGTGCTGACCGTGCTTGTCGGGGGCGTGGACTTCAAATACATCATGATGCTCGTGGCGGTCGGAATATGCGTGCTTGCAGGAGGTTACGGGATTTATAAGCTGTCAGATGGAAAACACTGCAAGCGAATCGGAACAGCACTCTCAAGGGCAGACAAGGTGACGGTGGACAGTCTCTTCATCGCAAAGGAGAAACACGGAAAGGGTTCGATAGAGTACAAAAGAACCCTGATAAAGCTCCAACAGCCCTATGCCGCAAAGATAGCGATTAACGAAGGAGGACTGCTGAAGAAAGGATTCGGAGGAAGCACCCAGAAATATGTCGTGCCTGTGATGTACGGAGACTTCATGTACAGTTTCATACTTGAGGAGACAGGACTTTTGGGAGGTCTGGCGATTATCATCCTGTATATGAGTCTGATGGCGCGAGGATCAATCATAGTGAAGAACTGCAGGGACACTTTTGCGCAGACTGCCGTCGGCGGACTGGTACTGCTGATTGTCGGGCAGGCATTTATGCACATATTCATAAACCTCGACGTCGGTCTGCTCACAGGACAGACTCTACCGCTGATAAGTCACGGAAGCAGTGCATTCTTGTGTTTCAGCATAGCGTTCGGCATCATACTTTCCATCAGCAAGATGGCCTGGAAGGAGACAAGCGAGCAGGAAAGGGAGGCGGACATCGAGCACGGAAGACCTGTGGAGGAGACTATTTCCGCTGACACTGGAGACTTTTAGTAATCGTACGATCACTTAGCGGAAAGGTTTCTAAGCTGGAGAAAATTTACAAAACTATGAACTACAGAAAAATAAGAGTAGTAATCAGTGGAGGAGGCACCGGAGGGCATATATTCCCGGCGCTTTCAATAGCGAACAAACTTCGGGAACTCAACCCGGAGACTGAGATTCTGTTTGTCGGAGCCGAAGGGAGAATGGAGATGACAAAGGTCCCGGAGGCAGGCTACAGGATTGAGGCACTGCCGATTGCCGGGCTTCAGAGAAAGCTGTCGCTGAGTAATCTCAAGTTGCCTTACAAGGTGATAAAGAGCGTTGTCGAGGCGAAAAGAATCATACGCAGTTTCAAGCCGGACATTGCCGTGGGGGTGGGCGGATATGCCAGCGCTCCCCTGCTGTGGGCGGCACAGAGAATGGGTGTGCCGACGCTGATCCAGGAGCAGAACGGGTTTGCCGGACTCACGAACAAGATACTTGGGAAGAAGGCCGGCTGCATCTGCGTGGCATACAGCGGGATGGAGCGGTTCTTCCCTGCGGAGAAGATTGTCATGACAGGCAATCCGATACGGAGCGTGATGCGGCCCGCTTCGCCGCAGACAATGGAAGAGGGGCTGGAGTTCTACGGGCTTTCACCCGAGAAGAAGCATCTTCTGATCATCGGAGGCAGCCTCGGAAGCGGAACGCTGAACCGCTCGGTGATGAAATGGATTTCGGAAGGGTGCCAGGGGGGCGAAAAGCTCGAAGTACTTTGGCAGTGCGGGAAATACTACAAGAAGAGCGTCGACGAGTTCATGAAAAAAGCCGAGTCGGAAGGACTCGGAGGAAAGGCTCTCGCCGGAGTGAGGCCGATGGATTTTATCGGGAGGATGGATCTCGCGTATGCGGTTGCGGACGCAGTGGTGTCGCGTTCCGGAGCAAGTTCCGTTTCGGAGATTTGTGCCTGCGGGAAAGCGGCGATTTTTGTGCCTTCACCTAACGTGGCCGAGGACCACCAGACCCACAACGCGATGGCGCTCGTGAAGGAGGGAGCCGGGATGCTCGTGAAAGACAGTGAGGCTCCGGAAAAACTGATGAGCACCGCCTGCGCACTGCTCGACGACCCCCGGAGAATCGAGGATATGGGAATGAATGCCCTGAAACTGGCAAGGCCGGACGCGGCAAAGAGCATTGTGGACGAGATTTACAAGAATTTGACATTATGAACAGTTACAAAAACATATACTTTATTGGCATCGGTGGCATTGGAATGTCGGCGATTGCAAGGTACTACAAGTTCAAGGGATGCAATGTCAGCGGATATGACAAGACCCCGTCAGAACTGACCGGAGAACTCATTGCCGAGGGCATCGGAGTCCATTACGAGGACAACACAGACTTCATCCCGAAGGACGTCGAGAACACCCTGGTTGTTTACACCCCGGCGATTCCGCACGATCTCAAGGAACTTCTCTATGTGCAGGAGCACGGTTACACGCTGCTCAAGCGCTCGAAAACGCTCGGTGAAATCGCCAAGGGACAGCGCTGCCTCGCCGTTGCCGGAACGCACGGAAAGACCACGACCAGCACGCTGCTCGCGCACATATTCACCGACAGCAAGGTCGGATGCTCGGCATTTCTCGGCGGCATATCCAAGAATTATGACACCAACCTGCTTGTCAGCCACAACCCGACGATAGTCGCCGAGGCCGACGAGTTCGACCGTTCTTTCCTCCAGTTGTTCCCGGAGATTGCCGTCATCACGGCGATGGACGCCGATCATCTGGACATCTATGGCGACCTCAAGCACGTCCACGAGGCGTTTCAGGCATTCGCCGGACAGGTCAGCGGCACGGTCATCACCAAGCTTGGTCTGGACATCACCCCGAACCACACGAAGGCCAGGATAATGCGCTATTCCTACAACGACCCGCGTGCGGACTTCTATGCCGACAACCTGCGCAAGGACGAGTGCGGCTATTTCACCTTCAACCTCAAGTACCCGGACGGAGTCATCAAGGACTGCCGCGTGGGGGTTCCGGGATGGGTGAACGTCGAGAATGCTGTGGCGGCATCGGCAATAGCGCTTGTCTACGGCATTGACCCGGAAGCGATTCGGCATGCACTCGGCACATTCCTCGGCGTGAAACGCCGCTTCGACATACACGTCAACCGTCCTGGCTGCGCATATATAGACGATTATGCACATCATCCCAACGAAATCAGCACAGCCATCAGTTCGATGAGGGACATATTTCCCGGAAGACGGCTCACTGCCATATTCCAGCCTCATCTCTACACGAGGACACGCGATTTCGCAGATGAATTCGCGAAGGCACTGAGCGCCGTGGACAAACTCATTCTGCTCGACATCTACCCGGCCCGTGAGGAGCCGATTCCAGGAGTGAGCTCGCGGCTGATTTTCGACAAAGTGACGGCTCCGGAAAAGGTCCTTCTCAAGAAAGAGATGTTGATGAAGTACCTTGAGGACGAGAAAATCGACACGCTGATTACCTTTGGCGCAGGGAATATTGACCGCTTTATACCACAAATCACCGACATGCTGAACAAAAGGGTTTGAGAGTCTTTGGGGTCTATATTCCCAAATACAGCTCAAACCCGTCAAGTGAATAAAACAACAAAGTCGGTAGGGTTAAGTAATTTATAATGAACAACAAGGTTGAGAATATAGTTCTTTCGGTTGTCGCGGTTTTGGCCGTGGCTGTCGTGGTCGTGCTCTACATCTGCGGGGCGCGGAGGCAATCGGGCATGGAATGCGGAGGAGTGAGGGTGAACGTCACGGACAGCAAAGTGAACAAATTTGTGTCCGAAGGGGACGTGAAAAAGATAGTTTCGACCAACTACGGCGACATCACCGGCGTATTTGCCGACAGCATCGACCTCGTCTCGATGGAACGTCTGCTCGAGAAAAAGAGCGTCATCCGCGACTGTGAGGCCTATTTCACCCGCGACGGATTTCTCAACATCGACATCACGCAGCGCACTCCGGTCGTAAGATTCCAGAACGCGGCGAACGGATGGTATGCCGATGCCGACGGATATATATTCCCTCTTCAGCGTAATTATACCTCTATGGTTCAGGTGGTTGACGGTGATTTTCCGATTGACGTCGAACGCGGATTCAAGGGACAGATTGAGGATACAGGACAGCGCGAATGGCTGATGAGGGTCGTCGGAATGGCGGAATACATCAGAGGAAGCGAATGGAAGAACAGGATTTCGCAGATTCATGTCTCCGGCAACGGCGAGGTCCTCCTCGTCCCGTCAGAAGGAAAGGAGAGGTTTCTTTTCGGACAGCCGGTGGAAATTGAGACGAAGTTCGGGAAGATGGAGAAATATTACCGGATGATACTCCCGCTGAAAAAGGAGTACAGGCAGGTGGACCTGAGATTTGACGGACAAATTGTTTGCAGATAACTGTTTAAAATTTAACGTTTATGGACGACAGATATATAGTTTCAATTGATTTCGGAACATTCAAGACTGCGCTTGCGGTGGCATGTGTCAGCGGCAACGACACGAGGCTCATCTACTACAAGGAGACGCCCTCTGCCGGAATGAGGTGCAGCAGGATTCTGAACGAGGCAAAGGTGGCGCAGCAGCTGAAGACGGCGATTGCGGACGCAGAGGACATACTTGGAATCAAAATTACCGGAGCCGTGGTCGGCATGCCGCGTTTCTATGTGCGCACAGAGGAGAACTCCGCGAGAAACGACACGAGAGACCCGGACAGCTACATCAGCGAGGCCGAAATCGAGGAGCTGAAGAGTTTCGCGCAGGACAGCTATCCGCTTGAGGATCCGGAGCGCGAGGCAGTTTATGGGGCTGTGGCGCAGTCGTTCTCGACAAGCGAGGAGTTCCAGCTGATTGAGGACGACGTCATCGGAATGTCCGGAAAGGTGCTCGAAGGCAATTTCAAGATATTCATCGGGAACAAGTCGTCGCTTGAAAGGATAGACCGCGTGATGAGGTCCGTGGGGATAGTATCGCTGAAAAAGTATTTCGTGCCGCAGCTCACTGCAAATGCGGTGCTTTTCCCGTCGGAGATGGACAACGGAGTGGCGATGATTGATTTCGGAGGAGGATGTACCTCGCTGTCAATATATTACAAGAACGTCCTCCGCTACTATTCGTCGATTCCGTTCGGCGGCGTCAATGTGACGAAGGACATCCAGATGGAAAGCAACATCCGGACATCGCTCGCCGAGAACATCAAACTCGCATACGGGGCATGCATTCCGGAAAAGCTGATGACCCTGAGCGAGAAGCAGTTGCTCCTTCAGAGCGAGAACGGAGAGCAGGACAAGAGACTGACGGTGAAGTACTTGTCCGAAATAATCACGGCCCGCGAAGAGGAAATCATAAGCGCGATGCTCTACGAGATTGGGCTCAGCAAGTTTGCGGACAAACTTCAGAGCGGAATCGTGATTACGGGAGGCGGAGCCCAGATGACGAACCTTTCCAACCTCATAACCGAGATCTCGGGCTATAATGTGCGCATAGGAAAACCTAATTTCAAGGGACTCTACAATTGCTGCACCGGAGACAACACCCCGTCTGCCACGACTGCCATAGGACTTGTCAAGGCCGCTGTTCCGGAACAGTCGCTCAACTGCGCGTTCCGCAAGGACAGCCAGGAAGCAGCCGAGACCGTCGAGACCTCTGATCAGCCGACCGAGAGCGAGCACGAGAGCGGGATGATTCCCGGAATGCTGACCGACGAGGAGATTGCCGAGAAGAAAAAGCGTGAGGAAGAACGGCGACGCAAGGAAGAGGAGCGCAGGAAGCGTGAGGAAGAGAAGAAGAAAAAGAAGCCGAGCATATTTGCGAAATGGACGAAGACAATAGAGAATAAGTTGGGCTCCACCTGCGACAACATTCTTAATATGATGGACGGCGACGAAAGTAATGAGCAATAAGAAGTTACTTCTAAAAGAGAAAAATTTATGAACGGAGATTTTGACAATATGATAGGCGTGGTACCGACGAGCTGGGTGCCGAAGAGTTCCACAATAAAGGTCATAGGAGTTGGCGGAGGCGGATGCAATGCCGTGGACTATATGTTCCGTCAGGACATCGAGGGCTGCATATTCATAGTCTGCAACACCGACTCGCAGGCTCTCGGAAACTGTTCCGTGCCGGTGAAGATACAGCTCGGAGAGGGACTCGGAGCCGGGTGTGACCCGGTGGCAGGACGAAACGCGGCTATCGAGTCCGAGAAAGAAATCGAGGACAAAGTCTTCGCCGACCAGACGGACATGCTGTTCATAACGGCCGGCATGGGAGGCGGAACCGGAACCGGAGCTGCACCTGTCATCGCGTCAATGGCGAAGAAGCGAGGAATACTCACGGTCGGTGTGGTCACAATCCCATTCCGTAACGAGGGCAATGAATCAATGACTAAGGCTCTCGACGGCATTATGGAGATGGAGAAGAACGTGGACAGCCTTCTGATAATCGACAACGAGAAACTCTATAGGCACTACGCCAAGATGCTTGCCCAGGATGCCTTTCCGATGGCGGACGAAGTGCTCTGCACGGCAGTTCGCGGCATAATCGAAATCATAAAGAAGAAGGGACACATCAACGTGGACTTCCGCGATGTGAAGAGGATGATGACCAACAGCGGAATGGCCCTCATGGGCTGTGGCACGGGCACGGGCGAGGACCGTCTGAAGGACGCCGTGCGCGGGGCCTTCGAGTCTCCCCTTCTCAACGACCACGACCTCACCACAGCAAAGAATGTCCTGCTGAACATCACAGTAGGCTACAACGAGCACGGAGTCCGCATGGAGGAACTCGACAACATCGACAGTCTCATAACGGAGTATATCGGCAAGGCGAACCGTTTCAAGAAAGGAATCGTCTGGGACTATTCCGAGGACTTCGGTGACCGCATAAACATCACGGCCATAGCCACAGGCTTCCGTATGGATCTTGAGGGACTCGCAGGCGACAACGGCAATCTGATTGTCATTCCGCCGGATTTCGAATATGTCCCGGCAGTCCCTGACGAGGGCGACATCCTTGCTGAAGAACCGCGCGGCAGCCGCAAAATCGGTTTCAACAACACCGAGGCCAAACGTTCGGGAGACTTCTGCAAGGGCAAGAAACCGGTTCTCATAGTCACCGACAGCGACGACATCAGCGACCTCGACAACATCGCCGCCATCCGAAGGTAATCACTTCTCGGTGACGACGCGGCCGCGGCGAGTCCAGACGGCGCTGTTCCATTCGGTGACGGCGAGGAAAGTGTCGGAGCCGAGGTCACAGAGAGACCCCCAAAGGGCACGGTCGGTGGTCTGGTTGATGCTGAACGGCCGGAACTTTCCGCGCATTTTTCCAGTGAACTTGCCGTCCCCCGTCATTTCGTTTATAGCACAGACGGTAAACTCCATCGTGGCGTTTTTGGAACCCATTTCGGAGGCTCCTTCGGAGCTGAGGTAGGAAAGCACGATGTAGTTGTCCGTATGGATGAGATACGGTGCACCGGCATAGATGCTACGACTGTCAAACGGGGTCTTGAGCGGGTTGAAGCGGTAGGCGGAAGTGCCGAGGACAGGTGTTTTCCAGTTGTCGGCAGCGCTGCTGCAAACGATTTTGGGATGAAACGACTGAGTGCCCGGGCCGTTTTCCTCAATGGCGACATAGATTTTGTCTTTTAAGAGCATAGCCACAGGCATGCCGTCGCGGTACTTGCTGTTGTAGGAGACTATGCGCGGCGTTTTCGTCCAGGTGTCTCCACCGTCGACCGATTCAATGACCGAGATGTTCTGATAGTGCAGCCCGTCCTTGTAGTAGGGGGTCTCATCAGCGAAATAGACCTGCACAGTGCCGTCCGGAAGTTCGAGGACGAACGGCTCATAACAACCTTTTTCGACATCGGTACTCCATGTGCGCGAAGCATAGATTTCCTTGATTTTACTCCATTTGACCCCGTTGTCGTCGGAGGTGATTATGGCTATGGAATACGGCGTCTTGGTAGTCTTCTTGTTTTTCGGGCGAAGGTTCGCCGCATAGATGATCCGGTTCGGATGATGAGGATTATCAGCGCGGAGCTGAGCAAACTCGGCATTTGCCACAGTCACTCCGGCCGCACTGCTGAAAGTGGAGGCGATGAATACTTTGGACGGCTGCTGCCATGTGCGACAGTTGTCGGTGCTGAAACGAAGATAGCCGTCGGTGTCGCTGGAATAGACAAGCATATAGCGGCCATCGTTCAACTTGTGGACACGGGCGTATGCGCCGGGACAAACTTTCTGTGGGTCATTCTCCCAGTTTATCACGATGTTGCCTTTGCCTGGTGTCACGGACGGGACGTCCGGGTTCCCGTTGTCGGTTGATGGATTATCTGTCTTGCCGCAGGACGCGAACGCCAGCATAAACGAAGCCGCAGCGAGAATGACGTTATAAACCTTCATATTATTTCTTAGTTATTGACTTTATGAACCCGACTTCGGAGACGTTGTATGGGGTCCCGTCAGGATAGAGGATGTCATGAAACCAGAGTTCAGGCTCCTCGGTGAACGGAATCTTGTTTCCGTCAGCATCGACTTTGTTCCACTCGTAGTGGCACTGCATCGCTCCCTTCACGAGCCCGAAGTCGTAGGCAGCCACCTTTTCCTTCTTAAGGACAGGCATCACTGTCTCGAATGTACTGCCGAACGGACGGGCGAGGTATTCGGTGCAGAAAATCGGACGGTTGAAAGTCTTCATCAGGTCTATGAATCTCTGCATCTCGTCAGCCGGCTGGTAACAGTGGATGCTCAGCACGTCACAGTTCTCGCAGAGGTAGGTCACCGTCGGAAAGCGTGTGGTGAGGTTGCCGCTACCGCTCAGAGGACGGGTGTAAATCGGAGCCGTGAGAGGCTGGGAAGGGTTGATTTCGCGGGCCCACTCGAAGACCTTCTTGAGCAGAGGATAGGTGTGGCAGGCTGGGACATTCTCCGGTTCGTTGTAGAGACACCACGCGATGATGCGGCTGTCATCCTTGAAGTGGCGGAGCACATCCTGCTCATATTCCTTCACCCAACCCCACTGTGACGGGTCGTTCACGGCCTCGATGCCAGGAGTCTGAGCCCAAATGCTGTTATGGATGCCTGGAATAGGGGCAATATCCTCATCGACACAGCGGTCACGCGAGCCACCGTTGGTAAAGAGAGTCACGAGACTGCTGATGCCGTGGCTGTCTGCGATTTTCAGAAATTCCTCAATGTGAGCGAAGAATGCGTCACGGTCGGCACTCCACACCTTGTCATGAAGGAATATGCGGACGCTGTTGAATCCGAGTTCCTCGGCCCAACCAAGTTCTTTGTCGATTTCTGCAGGGTCCCACGTGGAGGACTGCCACATCTGAATCTGATTGCCGGCGTATGCAGGGACATAGTCGCAGCCCACCGGCCAGTCGCGCTCGGCGTACCAGGCATTGGCCTTTTCCTCGGACCAGCGCTCTGCAACCGATTTTTCACAGTTGCAGGCGGTGGTGAGAGTCGCCGCGAGGGCGAGAGTTGAAAGTATCTTTATCATTGTCTTCATTTTTCTTTAAATCACTTGTATATGAGGTCGAAGAAAAAAGATGGAGTGCAAGGCGCGGGTCGAAGATGAAAGCGCAGCAACCTTGACGGTTGTGAGCATTTCAGCGAGACCCGCAACACGGCAATCCGCTTTTTTATTCGACCGAAGAAAGTTCATGGGCGTAGAGATGATCCGGCTTGAGTTCAAGCACCTTCGCGAAGAGTTTCTTAGCCTGTTTCTTGTGGCCCAGACCAAGTTCGCCGAGCGCCTGGGTGAAGTAGGCTGCCGCGTTCTTTATTTCGGTCGTGCTCGCCGTCGTGCCCTCGGCACCGTAGAAGCTCCGGTACTCCGTCACCACTGCGGCCTTGCCGTCCTCGACCATCTGAGTAAAGAGAGCTTTGGCTTCAGCCTTTCTGCCCAGTTTCCCGAGAGCAAGACCTGTCCAGTAGCGGAAGTCCTTGCTGCCCTTGAGGTTGTAGTCCTGGTTTGCTGCAAGTTCGTAGTATTTGGTCGCGTTCTCCGCATCGCCTATGCTCTCGTACGCCACGCCAAGTTCGTAGTTTATCTGTGCGTCGTGGGTCGCACGCTCATCCACAAGGAACACCTGATGGTTCTCCGGGTAGGTGAATGCCTTGTTGTAGAGAGCGATGGCAGACTGAGCATCTCCCTTCCCGAGTTTCTCCTTGCCGGCAAGCACGCAGGCATCAACGAAATTGTCGTGGAAGTTAGCCACGCCTTCGCGCGTCGGGAAATAGCACTTGTCGAGAAGTTCGAGCACACGGTCGTAGTCGCCGCACCATGTCCCGAGCACAACCTCCTGGCTCAACGGGTAGTACCTCTTGACGCAAGTTGAGTGGTGAGACTTGAGGAGTTCGTAGCGCTCAGGTACCGGGGTGCCGTTCGCCTCCATCGCCTGGTCACATTCCTCAAGATAGAGGGCCGCATCCGGGTTGAGCTCGATTGCCTTGCGGTAGCAGCGCACGCTCTCCGAGTAGTCCTTGGTGTGAAGCCAGTTAGCCCAGCCGAGATTTCTCCACGCGAGGTCGTCCTTCGGGTTCATGGCAACGCACTGACTCCACTGGGACATCGCATTGTCCGGCTGGATGTTGTACAGAAGATTGCCGAGGTAGTAGTATGGACGCTCGGACTCCGGGCACGCCGCCTTCGCCTTCGCAAGAACATCGACAGTCTCAAGACGGAACGGATTGCAGTAGCCCACAGGCATTTCGAGAGCTTCCCTGTAGAGGCTGTCCTCGCCCGTGAGGTAGGCGATGTACATCTTCACTGTCGGCCATGCCACCCTGCCGTCTATGTCTCTGAGCAGTTCAACCGCCGTGTCCCTGAAGCCGTCGTGCCAATAGAGTATGGCGAGTTCGAGGTAGGACTCCGGCTGTTCGCGCATGAAAAGGCGGAAGTCCTCCTTGTTCATCGTCTCGTGGAGAGCCATGGCGTTCATCGGGTCCTCTGCCAGAACGGCATTGAAGCACTCTGCGGCCTCTTCCTTTCTGTCAAGCTGTTTCAAGACCAAACCCTTGAAGACCCTCGCCGAGAAGTTGCGGCCGTTGTAGGAGATTGCCTCATTCAGACGGTCGAGAGCCATCGGCCAGTCGCCTTCCAGGGCGTACATCTGAGCGAGCTGGGTGTTCGCGCCGGAGTTGTAGGTGTAGTTCCATGTCGCCCTGTAGAGCGTGTCCATCGCCGCCGGGGTCTTGCCCTGAGCCTTCAGCACGAGACCGAGGTTATACATCGCCTCCGCGTCTTTCGGTCTGGTGTAGTCGTGGGTCTGGCGTCTTATCGCCGTGCGGAGATACTGGGCGGCCTTGTCATATTCGCCGCGTTTCCTATACCACACGCCCATCTGGGTGTTCGCACGCGTGTCGCCCGGATCCCTCCGGAGCACTTCCCTGAAGTAGGCCGTCGGATCGACGAATGGATTGTGGAACTGGAGGTTACGCAGACCTACGAGGTAGCACTCTTCGGTGTTCTCGATATCTTCCGGTTTCTTCGGACGTTCCACTATCTCCGGAAGAGGAGCGTTCGGGTCGTGCCGAACCGGGGTGAAGTGCAGGATTTCCTTCCCGGCAGCATCCGTGAGGACGATGGCGAGGTCGGATTCCGTGTATTTCTTGTCTATGCCGACGGTCGTCTTGTATGGCTTGTCCGGGGCTATGTCGAGTATGTTCTCCGTGGCGAGTTTCTTCCCGCCGCCGAGGAGCGTGAGACGCAGGTCATGACACGGCTCGGTGGTGTTCACCGCGAGGAAAGCCCGGCCCGGTTCCTTCAGCGCCACGTTCGCAGCTGCGAGGCGGTTGCCGGCCTTCACTCCCTCCATATCACGGATTCCATACCAGTACTGGCTGAACTCCTTAGTCTCATAAGGGGCGCTCCAGTTGTAGTCCGGCTGGTTGTCCGAGTATGCTCCGGACATAAGCTCGATGTAGTGACCCGAGTTGTCGGTGAGGATGCGTGTGTCCCACTCGCTGTTCGGGCCCCAAAGCCAGAACTTGCCGCCCTTGCTGATGTTGTGGTTGGCGTGCAGCATCGTGCCCGCGTTCCGCCCGTGGTCATAGCCCGCGATGAAGTCGTCCTTCAGGTCGTGGGCGAACATGGAGTTGCTCATATAGTGGTTCTTCCACCAGCTGGCGTCGATACCGTCCCGGTAGAAATCCATATCGTTGAAGGTCTCGTGCGTAATCGGCCAGTGGGCGAACCAGTTCTTGCAGTGGAAGGTCACGAACTCAGTGCTCTGAGGGAAGCAGATCTGATAGTTCTCATCCACGTGGGTGCTGACGTTGGACCAGTAGAGCATGGAGTTGTCGTCCTGGGTGGAGTTCATCAGACGGCCGCTGATTTCCATATAGCTCTTGCCCGGATGAAGGGTCACTCCTATTGCCCACTGCATCCGGTGCCGGTATTCTGTTTCTCCAACCCAGACAGTCTTCGACCCGTCGGCGTTCTCCACTATCCGCCAGTCGCACGGAACATGGCTCGTCTGACGGTGATGGTGGAAGACGTTCCACTCCACGCCGCCGCTTATCCACGCTCCGGTCATTCCGACGTTCGCAGGCTTCACCACGTGGTTGTGGTAGAATATGTCGTAGCCGTTGGTCTTGTCCACCGCATACAGAAGCCTGCCGCCGAACTCCGGCACTATGCACAGCTCCACGTACTCATTCTCCATGTACAGGCAGTCGTAGGTCACGTCCTTTTTCGTGCGGGTCATGTTGTCGTTCAGCGGATATGGATAGACGCTACGCTTCGCCCTCTGGTAGGACCAGTCACGCTCGAAGATTGGAGACTGCTCCGCCGG
>UQYV01000014.1 GCA_900545245.1 uncultured Bacteroidales bacterium | reverse complement strand
AGGACTTACCTTCGCCACAAGGGCTCAAAAGTGGTGTTTCGCACTTGCGAAACTTGAGTAATCCATTTTTTAGAGACAAGATGTCAGTTTTAGGGAGAGATATTCTTTCGGCGACGGTTTTTCTTTCGGTGGCATTTTTCGCGGTCTCATGTTCATCGGAACTAAAGGACAGCTACAGCTGCTCGCAGCAGAAAAGGGAGGCACGGGAGCTCATACGTAGAACCATAGGAAATCGCGACGAGGCGTTTGACATCCGCATCGGAGAGCCGCGCGAGGACGGAAAAGACTGGTTCAGCCTCTATGGGGAGAACGGGCGGATTGTGCTTGAGGGCAACAACGGGATCTCTGTTGCCAGCGCGTTCAAGGCATGGCTGGAGGATTGCTGCCATTGTCAAGTGAGTTGGTGTGGAGACAATCTCACGCTGCCCGAGTCGCTGCCAATACCGACAGAAAAGGTGACTAGGGTTTCGCCCTACAAATACCGCTACTATTTGAACTACTGCACGTTCAACTACACCATGAGTTGGTGGCAGGAGACGAGGTGGCAGAAGGAAATTGACTTCATGGCGATGAACGGAATCAACGCTCCTCTCGCAGTGACGGGACAGAGCAGCGTATGGCAGAGGGTCTATAACAGACTGGGGCTGAGTACTGAAGACCTTGAGAGTTTTTTCTGCGCCCCGACGCATTTCAGCTGGTTTTGGATGGGAAATCTTGACGGATGGGGCGGCCCTCTGCCCCAGTCGTTCATTGACAGGCACGAAAAACTGCAGAAGTTCATACTCGAAAAGGAGCGCAGGCTCGGAATGACGCCGATTCTGCCAGCCTTCACTGGGCATATACCGCCTGCATTCGCTGAAAAATACCCTCAAGCAAAGATTCGACATACTTCTTGGGAAGGGTTCGCCCCCGTGAGCATACTCGACCCTGAGGACAGCCTATTTACGGTCATCGGAAAGATGTTCATGGAAGAACAGACCCGCACCTATGGCACGAACCATCTCTATTCGGCAGACACTTTTAACGAGAACACTCCCCCGACGCATGACTCGCTCTATCTCAGCGGCATGGGACGGAAAGTCTATGAATCAATGGCGGAGTATGACCAAAAGGCCGTATGGGTGATGCAGGGCTGGCTGTTCTACTACAACGGGGCTTTCTGGAAGGAACCTGAAATTCGAGCCCTTTTTTCCGGAGTTCCGGACGACAAGATGCTGATTTTGGACCTCTGGAGCGAGAGAGTGCCTGTTTGGAACCGAACGAATGGCTACTATGGAAAGCCGTGGGTGTGGTGCATGCTGCATAATTTCGGACAGAATCCGGATTTCAACGGAAATGTGGCGAACGTGGCGTCCGGTCCTTCTGCGGCTTTGGCCGATCCGCGCGGAGAGAAGATGATGGGACTGGGCGTGACGATGGAGGGCATCGAGCAGATGCCGTCAATTTATGCGCTAATGTTTGAAAACATTTGGAAAGATGAATCTACCGACATTTCTGAATTTATGGGAAGATACCTCAGAAATAGATATGGAGAGGATTATTCTCACACAGAAAAGGCTTGGGAGAGACTCAACCGCTCAGTTTTTGACCAAAGTGTCTCAGGTGGATGTGTCCCGTCAGTAGTGACAGGACGTCCGAGTCTCTCAGTATGGGGAAACAGGATTTCAGAAAGACACATAAACAAATATGTAAAACCGTTAAATTCAGCTTGGAGAGAATTGATTGGGTCATCAAAAGAGTTCACGTCGCTTTGCTGTCACGACGGATTCCGATACGACTTGGTAGATGTCACACGACAAGTTCTTACAGAATATGCGAATACGATACACGTGGCAATGTGCCTTACATATGACTCAGGAGATATCGCCGGCTTTAAATCTGAAGCACTGAATCTGCTGGGGCTGATGAAAGACCTCGACGCTTTGCTTGCCACAAGAAAGGAGTTTCTTCTCGGTCGTTGGATTGATGATGCACGAGCGTATGGCTCAAATGAAAGCGAATCTGACAAGTTTGAACAGAACGCGCGTAACCTCGTGACACTTTGGGGAGACAAGGACTGCGGCATCCACGACTACGCCTACCGCCACTGGGCCGGACTTGTGAGCGGATTCTATGCACCTCGATGGCAACGGCTCATCGACTCCGTGACCAAGACCGCAGAGCACGGGGAAAAGTTCAACCCAGAGACGTTCGGCAAGAGCATCCGGGAATGGGAATGGCAATGGACTTTCGGAAAAGAAAAGTATACCACGGAACCATACGGAGACGAAATCGAAGTTTGCCAAAGAGTTTTTGACAAATACTCCAATAATCTCCTTTATGAGGAAGAATAAAAGCACTTTACAAGTATATGAGTCCATTTCATAGGTCAACACTAACACACAATGACAATATGAACACAATAAAACTGCTGTTTACAACGACAAGCATCGCTATTTTTACCTGCTCTTGCGGAAATCATGAGCAGAATGGTGGCATTTCCAAAAACACTCCGGTTAAGTTTTCACAAGTTGAGATTACCGACGATTTCTGGCAGCCGAGAATCAAAGCTCTTTCAGAAACCACGGTCCCGTTTTGTCTCGACCAATGCTGCACAAGGACAGGAAGGGTCAATAACTTCGCCGTGGCGGCAGGACTTGTGGAAGGGAAATGGCAAGGATTGTTCTATGACGATTCAGATCTCTATAAAACCATCGAGGGTGCGGCATATTCTCTTCAAAATGAGCCTAATGCGACCTTGGAGGCACAAATTGACTCAATCGTAGCTATAATTGCAGCAGCACAGCGTCCCGACGGGTATCTTGACACATATTATTTGTTGGAAAAACCTGGGGAAGAATGGACGGATATGGACAAACACGAAATGTATTGCTGCGGTCATCTGATTGAAGCGGCAATTGCATATAAAGACGCAACCGGAAAAAGAAAACTCTTGGATGTCGCAGAAAAGTTTGCCAATCACTTGCTTTCGATTTTCGGCCCAGGAAAAAGAGACTGGGTTCCGGGACACCCTGAGATTGAATTGGCACTCGTAAAACTCTATCGGGAAACCGGCAGGAAAGACTATCTTGACCTTGCCCATTTTCTGCTCGAAGAGCGCGGTCACGGAAAAGCGGATTGGGGTAAGTGGACAGAATATTATGTTGACGCTGAACCTGTCGCAGAAATGACAAAGATATGCGGCCATGCCGTACGATGTATGTACTTGTTCACAGGTATGGCAGATTGGGCGGCCCAAAGCGGTTCTACAGAATACATACCGGCATTGGACAGATTGTGGGACAATGTCGTCGGAGCCAATATGTATATCACCGGAGGTATAGGTTCTTCGCGGCATAACGAAGGATTCACTACAGATTTCGATCTGCCAAACGAGGACGCATATTGCGAAACTTGCGCATCTGTGGGTATGGTAATGTGGAACCAAAGGATGAATATGCTCAAAGGAGACGGACGCTACGTTGACATTCTTGAAAGGGCGATGTACAACGGAGCATTAGCCGGCATATCCCTCTCAAGCGACAGGTTTTTCTATGTCAATCCCTTGGCTTCGGCAGGTAATCATCATAGAAAGCCTTGGTATGGAACCGCTTGTTGCCCAAGCCAGATTTCCAGATTTCTCCCATCTGTCGGAGGATACATATATGCTGTTTCAACAAATGATATTTGGATAAATCTCTACATCGGAAGTAATACAATAGTAAAAGTCGGAGGAACAAGTGTTGCAGTGAAGACAAAGACTGGGTATCCTTGGGATGGTAATATCTGTATATCCATAAATCCAAAATGGCCCAAGAGATTCGGTGTAAAACTCAGAATCCCGCAATGGTGTGACAATTATGAGATTACAGTAAATGGAGAAAACGTCAAAACCTCTATCAGTGATGGTTATGCAGTGATTGAAAGAAAATGGAAAAAGGGAGATAGCATTTCTCTGGCATTGGATATGGAGCCCAAGATGGTAGCTGCAGACCCGCGCGTAAAAGCGGACAAAGGACGTAGAGCGATTCAACGGGGACCTATTGTATATTGCCTTGAGGAGGCTGACAATCCAAACATCTCAGATGCAGTTCTTGATGCCGGCGCGGTACTCGACACCGCTTTTGAGCCTCAGTTGCTCGGTGGAGTTGTCACCGTCACGGCGCGCCATAAAAGCGGTGACCTGAAATTCATTCCCTACTACTCATGGGACAACCGCAACCCAGGCCGTATGGAAGTCTGGGTGCGCTTTCACAAAAAACCGGAATGAATTGCCACAAAAAACCGGAATGAATTGCTCAATTCAGAAAAGATTTCTACACTTACACATTGTTAATGTCGGTGGTCAGACGCTGTAGGATCGGGAAACCGGAATATCTCATATTCGAGTTTTATATTGCGGACATCGACATTTCCCGAGAACATGAATGACTGGGTTCCATTTCTATAGACTATATTGCGGTCATACAGACATATACGGGCATGCTTCCACTCCCCGGTTTCATCCGTCCGCAATTTGCCGACTATACTAAAATCAGCGGCCGGCTCTCTGTCGGTCTCGGAGCGCACGAAGAGGAACTCCTCACCGTCATCCTTATAATCAAAGGAAATGAACCCAGTATAATGAAATTGTTCCAAACGGGCGACAAAATTCTCATCCAGACAGATCTCATCCCTGTCAAATCCGTCCAAAACGACAGCTTCCTTCTCAAGAGACGAGGAGATGTCCTCAAGAATACGACGCAACGACGCAAGATGCCTCTTTGCCTTGCGATATTTGCCGCAGGAAATTTCCATTCCCGCCCGATCTGCCAGATTCTTTGCATTATCGAGTGCGGAAACAAAATACCCATCAATATCACAAGAGCTAAGAAATTCTTGATTTTTCCTAAGACGAAACAGCTCCGGAGGAAGGTCAAGCCCGTCAGGATCGAAACTTTCCCCTTTGAATTCGGCAGCATATTTCAAAGTCGTCCTCAATTCACGGTCGCCGTTCTCAATCGTCGGCTCTATTTCGTGCCCTTCCGTGTAATCGCTCCACGAAGCGATGAACATCATATCCAGACTGTCCTTGCTTTCCATACAGAATTTCCACATATCCTCGTAAGTGGCTCCCCCGTTCCTGGGAATAAGAAAGAAATGCCCCCTGCCCCAGCCTGCACAGCCCCTGTTGTCCATTCCAGGCATTGCGAAACCGCATTTTACAGTATAAGACGGGTCGGAGGAAAGCCACACAGAGTCGCGGAATGGCTTCATAAACTCTATCAGGTCATCCTCCACTGCATAATTGTCCCAAAGGGGATGAGCCGCGTCCCGAAGGCGCAGTCTTGCAGGAATCCACGGAGAGGGAATCTCCCCAAGGGCTTTCCAAGAATCAATCCCGGCACTTGAACACACAGGAATATACTTGTCGTTTTCTATTTTCCCCCATTCCGCCCAACGGCGAAGACCTGTCAAACGGGGCAAGTCAGAGGTCTCGGCGAGCAGCCTCGAATACTCCTGAGACGTAGCACCTGAACCAAAATGATAGAATACGGGGATACCATTTACTTTTGCCGCAGTTGGCACGGAATAGACACTGTCCGCAAGATAGCGGTAGCATTCTGCCATATACCCGGTCTTCGCCTCGCGGCTGTCGATTTCAGGATAAATCCGGGTAATCCAATCATAGTATAGCCATCCGTCGCACCAATTGACTCCGATTTCGAAATCATATTTCCCTGCCATAGTTTGCATAGCACGCAGAAGGACATCGTTCTCGTGGGGAAGAAAGCCCCATTCTATGAAAAATCCGTCAATCTTCGCCGTCTTGGCCAACAGAATCTGGTATTCTATATAGTCCTCATCGAGATTCGATTGCATACCTACGGCCGGATAATGCACAGCAGCTATCTGATGACGTCCACAACTGTCTATGAGGTCGGCATTATAGCATAGGCTCCTGCATCCGGTGGATGATTGTTTCGTGGATGCGTACATTTCCCAACGACCAAGTTGTCCGTCAGTCTCTCTCGTGTATCTGACCCCGTGATAATCCGCAAATACCTTCTTTACGTTTCGATGTGGCGTTTCCGCGCAAGAAGATAAGAGAATGGCGAAGCCGCAGAGCATAGAAAACGAAGTTACGGGGAAACAGCGGCATTTCCTACCTGCAAAATCCAAGTCTGTCATATTCATTTTTATGATTCAGGACAGTCTAATTTAAGAACAGTTTAACGACTCGAAAAACGGACGGTCATTTCAGAAGCGAAGGTCTCGCCCTCCGAAGTTCTGTGAGCGCCGTGGGCAGGATAACGCCGGTAGTATTTCGCGTAATTCTGATTGTCCCAAATGTGCATTTTGGCAAGGCTGTCGTCCCCTCCTTCAGTGAGTTTTGAACTCACATTCACCTCGATGGAATGGGCATCATACCAGGCATGGTATTCTTTCTTGCCTATTGCCTCCAACTTGTTGCCTCCGGCAGCATCAAAACTTACTGTCTTCATATCCTCGTTACAGCCTTTCTCCGCAACATTTCGTCCTACGCAGCATATTCCGAAATACCAGTAGAAATCTATGGCATCCTTCATCGTCAGACGATTGATAGTATGGTATCCTCCGTTTTCAAATACGGTTTCTTTAAAATGTAGGGCTACAATATGATGATCGGACAACTGAGGCTGACCACTGACTTTCAATGCGGTCTTGTGCATAGAAGATTTCTGGACATAACGGAATCCGTCGCATACTTTCCAATCAAATGGCTCCGATAGTTCTTCCGCCGTCAGTTCTCTGTCTCCGACATAAAAACTTATTCCAAAACCATCGCCCAAATCAATTCGTTCGTCGCCGTGATAGCCTCCTGTAAAATCGTATGTATCAATATGGGTCTGTCCCTGAACAGCGAGGTTCTCACCATAATCCTTGAAAACGCTCTCATTTTCACCATTGGTGAGAATTTTATCCAGTTCCTTGGTCATCACACGGGTTTCAGTGTCGAAACGTCCCTGATATGCCCAGTCTATACGCCAAAGATCCATATACTGTAATTCCGAATGATCACAGTAATGATTGAGCCGGAATACGTACCAGATATTTTTGCGATATCCGTCCCTGACAGCGACATTGAAGAACTCCCCGCCTCCGTCTTTCTCGAATCTCAGCATACATTCTGCCGTCTCATACGGATTTTGTTCATCTTGAACCGTGTTTTTATGGCAAGAACAGCAACTGAAAATTGCCGCAACTGCAAGCATCAAAAAAAAGTCCGTTTTCATAAAACTAAAAATCATTTTTTCAAGTTCCGTCAATAAATTAGAAACCTTCAAAAACTGTGAAAAAGAGGAGACGGGGAATGAAATTCCATAGACCCGTCCCCTCAATAATGTCAAATTATCCTAAGACTATCTTGCTGCCTCATCAACAATACACCTCACTGCCGCCGCATTCTTGCGGTCAAATGATGCGATTCTAATGACTTTCTTTTCCGTACCGTGGCTGTTAGTGGTATTGAAAAGTCCCTGCCCCTGAGAATCTCCGGCGATGTTGGACCAGATGAAACCCTCCTTGGATGCACTTGCGTCGGCTTTTTCTCCCATACCGATATTCTCCGGTCTGTACTTGGTTTGTCCAGTAGGATCCTTTGCCGTCTGACGTCCTTGATCGAGAAGAACGAGCTCTCCTATCTTTGCGTGAGGAGCTCCGACTGCGGCATCATTGAATTGTGCAGACGAAGCCTGCTCTGCCACTGCTGCAAGAGCAGGGTACGAAGCCACCCTCCAGCCCTTAGGACAAGGGTCGTAGATGGACTTGCGTCCTTCTTTCTTAGTATTGATTTCGCCCCAAAGGTCTTTGTATTTTTCAGTTGACCAGTCAGGAAGAGCCGTTATATCTCCCGGATAGGCGATGAGCGCGTGAGGATTTTCAAGGGAGGTTTTGAATGCAACAGGTCCTTTTATTGCCGGTATATTTCCTTTTTTATCCTCTACATCTATCATATCCAAACTCCAGAAAGTAGTCCAAAACATAGGCATAGGACGTCCCCATTGATAGTAATGAAGCATCCTGTAAATAGGATCTGGATTCCCCGCCTTGCTCTTGTTTGCAGTCCAAGTCTCCATCTTTGTCGTAGGCTGGCCGATATCCATAGGAGCGAATTTGTATTTGCCCACGGTGACAGGGTCAAGTCGGGTGCCATCGGCAGCAATATTCCAGAATGTCCAAGCCCAGAGAACCTTGCCGGAATCATCCTTCATAAGGAGAATCGGAGCACCGGCAAAGGCTCCGGTGTTGGTGATGGTCACCTTGAATTCTGATGTATTCGGGGTAATGGTGAACTTGTCGTTGATTACAACTCCGGATGCCTCATAATTGGCAACACGCGATGTGTAAAGATTGCCGTTCTTGAGTTTTGCCCACTCGAAAGTCACATTCTCCGGCTTTGCCAAGATAGCCTTCGCGAAATTACCGCGTGCGCGATAGTCAATCACCACAGTTTCAGGTATGTCGGCATTCGGAGCGAGCGTTGCACCCTTGTATGTGGCGCCCTTGTACTGGATGAAATATGTGTTGGCATCACCGTAAGCCACACCCTCGCCGGCAAGATAACGGCTGTCCTCCGCACAATACCAAGAGCCGGCGGCATTGTCACTGACTTTAAGGTCTGAGAGGTCAATGGTGGTGGTTTTTCCTGCCTCGAACTTCAGTCCTGTCTGCTTGGTAGGGATTGTGACTTTCTTGCCATTGGTCTCGTCCACAAGTTCCACAACCACCCAAACCTCCTTATTCGAATAATCTGCCGCAAGGATGTTGAGATAGATGTTCTGCTCTTTTACCGATGACAACGCCACAGGGCTTACGACCTCAACAGAGACCCGGCTCAACTCACTTCCGCTGATTGGGGAGATTGTCATAGTGTTCACATTGATGTCAAAATCTCCGGCAATCGGGGTCTCGGACTCGTCAAATATAGTAACCTTTGAAGGAGCGTAACTTGCAAGTTCCGCGGAAGTAATCTTCACCTGTGCCAATGCGGTGACAGGATTCAGTTCGAATTTGAAAGTTGCATCCACGCCAGGAATACCGGTCACATATCCGACTGAGAAACAATCGGAAGCCACATTCGGAGATGACTGAAGCTGGTTATCGCCAACGCTAAGTCCCATAATTGTGCCGTCGGCAAAAGCGAGATCGGAATTATAAGGGGAATAGACCATAAATTTATTCTCGCCCTGCACGAGATCAAGCCCCGGAGTGTTGAACAATGCGACCGCCTTGCCCTCATACTCCGACGGGGTGTAGTTGTTCAGGTTCTCACCGGTGTCAGGATCAATTTTAGGAGTGGTGTCAGCCCAACCGACAATTTTGCACTCCTTGTTCAGAATACGCAGGTTTGATTGTGCGGAATACAATCCGACCGCAGAATTGGTCTTCCAAGTGAAGCCTTCCGTATTGACCGTACCTTCAAGCACATAGGCAGTACCGGCCTCCGGAATCGGGTAGCTCTCAACGGGTTCCTTATTACAGGCAACCAAAACAAGAAGAGCTGCAGGTAAAATCAGATAATTTTTCATTGCATTATTAATTAAATGTTTAAGTTATATTTATTCCATCCGGAAAGGTTGATTACCACCCGGCATTCTGTTCAAGGTTTTTGTTGACACCTCTCTGTTCTTCCGATATCGGAAGCCAAATTTTGTGGGCAGCATCCGTTTTGCTCATATTCTGTCTTATGGTAGGAATACCGAGTTTCATATAGCCGCCCGTCTGGTAGTTGAGATATTTCGGATCAATATAATCCGGATCATCAGGATCCAATTCCGTATTCGCCCATTTCTCAGCGACTTTCTCCTCATCAAGACTTTCGATACTGTCGAAGAGACGGTTATAACGGATAAGATCCCATTTGCGGGAAAACTCAAATACAAGTTCCCGCTCACGGCTTTCAAGCAGTTCCTCAATAAATTCGTCCCTATGGTAGTATGTCTTCAGTTGCTCGAAGAGCAGAGCGTCATCTCCGCAAGCACGCTGAAGCACCTTGTTCATCCAAACTCTCGCATTTGTTTCATCTCCGTCGGCATAATAGAGAGCTTCGGCATACATAAGATAGACGTCAGCAAGGCGCATAAGAGGTATGGACAGGGCGTGTTGTTGGTAACTATGCTGCAACTCGTCGGTATTGCAGAGCCTAAACTTGCCGGCACACATCTGCATGCCCGAAATGGGAAGATAGGATTGTGTTTCGCTGTCATAGAGAGGATGAACGATTGTCTTGTCTTCTGCACCGTCTTTGCCTGCAATAATCACCATACTCTTCGGAGGATTCGGATTGTAGTAGGTATAACCATCCACCTTGACTTCCGTCTTTCCGTCAGATAAGCGTCCGGTAAAGTTGTAGTCTCGTCTCGGGTCTTTCGGACTGTACATATAGAAGGCACGCGGAGTCGGCACGAAACGACCGCCATAGACCGTAGGAGAGCCTGAATTGTTTGTAGGAGATGGTAGATAGAAGCTATTTGGCCAATAGCCCTCGGAACCGGAAAGCGGCTGCTCCGCAAGCAGAAGACACTCTTGGTACTGTTGGGCTTTCGTAGTCTCGCGGAAAAGATTGGTGTAATCGGCAATGAGTTTGTAAGGCGAGTGCTCTACAATATCGGCACAAGCCTCCTTCGACTTTTTCCACATAGCAGCCTCGTCCACGAAAGAGAAGTCGTTGAGCGGCTGCCTGTCCAGAAGTTCGACACCGACAGAGTTCGCCTTGCAGGACGCAAGATAATTACAGATACGTGCTATATAGGCAGCAGCTGTGTACTTGTTGGCAGAAGAAGTCTGAAGAATACCGGTTTCGTTCAAATTCGCATAGGCATAGTCCAAATCGTCCAAAATGAAATTATAGACATCCTTGAGTGAGGCACGCGCTTCCTGACCTACGGACTCGAAATCATCGACAATCGGCACGCCACCGAAATTCCAAGCGAGATGATAGTAAAAAAATGCCCTGAGGAAACGTGCCTCGGCGACATACTGAGTGCGTGTTTCTTCCGGCATATCAATTTGATGGATATAGTGCAGGATAGTGTTGCATCTGTTGATTCCTGTGTACATCACTTTCCAAGCGTCGCGCACGCAGCGCGTACTTTCGTTATAGTTGCCCCAGGTCATCTCAAGTCCCTCATCGGAGGAAGAGGTCGCTGCGACCATATCATCTGAGGGACAATTCATTATATAAAGCAAACCCTGGCCGTAGCTTCCCCTCTGCACATACGATGCACCGGGTATCTTATGACCGTTTATCACCTCATAGCAGGAAGTGAGTGCCATATTCATAGACTTTGCCGAAGTGTAGAAATTCTCCGGTGAAGTCTGCGAATAAGGATATTGATCCAGAAATTTCGCGTATTCGCAGGATACTGCCGCAAACACGACCAGCACGACAGCCGGCATATATTTGATTATACTTTTCATTTTTAAATCAGTTTTATTCAACTCAAGTTTCGCAAGTCAAATCAGAATGTCAAAGCTATTCCGAAAGTGAATGTCCTTGCCTTAGGATAGGAGAGTCTGTCAAAACCGGTGAACAGCGGATTAGAAGAGCTGACATCAGGATCCATTCCGCTATACTTGGTGATTAAGAACAGATTGTCTGCGTTGAAACTCAATTTTATTGCTGAAATCTTAGCCTTACGCAGTTTCGGATTGTCGAAAGTATAGCCTAAAGAGAGGTTTTTGAGTCTGACGAAAGAGCCGTCCTCGACATAGTAGGAAGACACCCAGCTGTTTGTCTGATTCAGAAGCCTGGAATAGGTATTGGACGGATTTTCCACCGTCCACCTGCCGTACCACGCTTCCTTTTTCAGGTTGTTGAACTGCGTTCCACCGCTCTGTCCCGATTCTGAACGCAGTTTGAACTCATTCATTATATCCCTTCCGAAAACGCCTTCGAAAAAGAAGGAGAGTTCTACTCCGAATATGTTGAAAGTATTTCCGAACCCCATAGTGAAGTCTGGGTTCGAGTCGCTTATCACCCTCTTGTCGTTCGCAGTGATTTCGTTGTCGCCGTCAAAATCCTTGTATTTGCGGTCACCGGGCTGTACAGTCACGGAATTGATGCTTGTAACGCCGTCTTTGAGAACATATTTGTAATTATCATAGTTACCGTCTGTCACTATGGTTTCCGCAGAAAAACTGCGCCCGTTCTTGTCCACAGCCCAGAACTCGCTGAGCTGATAGTTGCCATCAGCAACGAAGCCGTATCCTATGCCTATAGGTTGCCCGACCATAATTCTGGAAATGTCGTTCGCAAGCTGACCGTGAGCAATGTTCACGCTGGTGTATTCAATTCCCCCGATGTCCTTCACCTTGTTACGCGACAAGTCGAATGTAATGTTCGTGGACCAAGAGAAATTGCGTTTGTTGATATTGTGGGTGTTGAGACTGAACTCGAAGCCCTTGTTCTCGACACGACCGAGATTCTGCCACTGCTCCACAAAACCCGTCTGTGCAGGCAATGTCGCACGGTAAAGCATATCCCTCGTATCCTTGTAATAGACATCGGCAATGAAATCTATCCTGTTGTTGAAGAGGCTTACATCCAGACCGACATCATACTGCCAGGTAGTCTCCCACTTCAGTTTTGTGTTCGCCGAACTTGAGGGAGCCATACCCATAACTTCTGTACCGTTGACGGCATAATAGTTTGTGGTCATAAGCGCCATGGTGGCATAGTTGGCGATTCTGTCGTTTCCGGATGCTCCGACACTTGCCCTGAGCTTGAACTGATCCAACCAGCCAACGTTTTTCATAAACTCCTCTTCCGAGAGTCTCCAAGCAAGCGCTATAGAAGGAAAATATCCCACGCGGCTGCCCGGCATAAACTTGGAAGAACCGTCCGCACGCATATTGAAAGAGGCGTAATAGCGTTGCCTATAGTTGTACTCAACCCTGCCGAACATAGACATCATTGTGCTCATTCCTATGTTTTCCTGTGGAGCTTCCTGAATACCACCCTTGCTGATGTCAAACACACCGGTTGAAGCATCCGCGAAGTCATAGGCACCAATCATAAGGTTCTCACTTTTGTACGCACTCATTTCCACACCGAGCATAGCATTGAGATTATGGGCATCGTTCCAACTCTGCTTATAGGTAAGAGTCGCCGATGTATTCCATCCGTAGGTCTCGACTGTCTTGATTCTTCCGTATCCGTTTTTGGAGAAACCCCACATACTGTTGGCGGTGTAGAATTCCATTCCTTTGGAGTTGGAAGTATTGCCTGACGCCTGAGCCCTGAAAGTGAGTCCTTTGATGATTTCCCAATCAACATAGGCGTTGCCGGAAACTCGAGAGTAAACTGTCCGGCGATAAGTTTCGTTGGTGACGCAGTCAAACAGAGAGTATGAGCCCATATTGTCCGTATCGCTGTCAGTGTAGAAATTGATTGGACGGCGAAGATAGATAAGCTGTATGAGACCGCTGTTACCGAGTTCACCACCACCGGAAGAAACTGCGCCGGTCGAAATTGTGCGTCCGTAATTGACAGAAGCACCGACTTTGACTTTATCTCCGATTTTGTGGTCAAGCTTGATACGCCCAGTGTAGCGTTGGAAGTCGTTGTTCACGATGAGCCCGTCCTGATTGAGGTATCCGAAACTGAACAACATCTGAGTCTTTTTATTTGCTATGGCGTTTACGGAGAGATTATAGTCCTGCGTAACAGCCGTCCTATACATTATCTTCTGCCAGTCGCTGTAGCCGTACTGGCTTGCGTCCTTTGGAGTGTCACTGATTCCGTCGCCGTCGGTGTCGATACCATAGTCAAGATAGCCATAGTCCTTTCTCGCGAAACGGTAGTTTACATATTCCTGGGCGTCAAGCATCTCAATATATTTCGGTACATTGGAAATACCTGCGGAAGCGCTGAAATTGACAATGGTCCGATCCGCCGTGCCTTTAGACCCACTTTTCGTGGTTATAATGATGACTCCGTTTGCGCCTCTCGCCCCGTAAATGGCAGTCGCAGTGGCGTCTTTCAGAACCTCTATGGACTCGATGTCGTTCGGATTGATGAAGGACATCGGGTCAAAAGTACCTGTTCCGGTGGAACTTGTCGTTGCGATTTCTCCGGAGGATATGTCCATCTGCATACCATCGATGACGAAAAGAGGAGTGGTTCCGGCATTTATGGAGTTATTTCCCCTAATTTTGATGTTGAAGCCCGAGCCCGGCTCACCTGATTGAGCCGTAATGCTGAGACCTGCGACCTGTCCCTGAAGCGCCCCAACAAGATTGCGGCTGCCTGTCTTGCTCAGTTCGTCAGCCTTGACTGAACTTACGGAACCGGTCAAATCGCGGCGTGAAAGGGAACCGTATCCTATGACCACCGCATCTTCAAGCACAAGTTCATCTCTATCAAGCTTAACATCAATGATTTTCTGCTTGTCTACTTTCACTTCTTCGGTCTTCATTCCGATGGAGGAAAACTGCAGAGTTCCCCCTGCAATTTTCTTTATGCTGTAAAAGCCATCAATGTCGGTAATCACACCGACTTCAGTCCCCAGATAGGTTACGCCGGCTCCGACAAGCGGTTCATTGCCGCTATCCGTCACTTTTCCCGTTATGACATCCTGTGCAACGGCCGTCAGTGAAAACGACAGAATCGCGGAAATAAGCATTATTTTATATAAAACCCTCATATTGAAAACTTTAAAAACGAATAATTCTATCAAATCTCTCCCGTACACAGAAACCTCCTAATTGAATTCTATGTCCGAATAGTTCTTTTTTATTTTCCATATCCCGTCGTCAAGAGATGTGATTTGCCTTCCGAGGTAATTGAATCCGTTGAATGAAACTTTCGAGACCTGATGTTCGTTGTCATATCCCTGAATGACACAAGCTCCCCTACCGGGCCGCACATTCAGAACATTTATATTGGTATAACTCACATCACGAATTTTTCCCGGTGAATATGATAATGCATTGCCTTCATCGTCGAAGCCGATATTATATGAATGCTTGAGACAGGCTATGTATATGGCAAACTCCAGAGCATCCTCAATGTAGGCATTCTCATAACTGACGTTTGAAATTGTCCCTGCTGCACCGTTATGAATGCTCAAAGCGGCTCTTCTCATCTCTTGACCATTGGTACCCGTACCGGAATGAATCGCGTAGATATCCTTGTAATGGACATTCTTGATGTCAAGCTGGGTCTCGTAGCCGATTTCGAAAGTATTTCCCGCATCGATGTTCCAACCTATGCAGTCCTCGTAATAAATCCCGTCCACATCATCGCCCTTCAGCTTGAATTTCTGAGACTTGAGGCAATAGACATCATCGTGTCCGCGCATAAAGCATTTGGACACGTGCAGATTGATTCCGCCGATTATATCCATAGAGTCGTTGTTGGTCTTGACTCCCTCGGCGGAATTCAGACCTATGGTCTTGACATTTGTGATGTCCGAGTTGTGACAATTGGTATATAGAGAAGACCAGCCGCCGGAAGCAAAGAGGTTAGTAAAATCGCTGAACTGCGAATTCCGGCATCGGCAGAACGCTATTCCGAAAGGCTGATAAAACTCGCCGTATCTTCCGGGATAGCCCGTGGCATCGATAAAACCGCCACCGTGAATCTTCACGCCATCCAAATCCACTCCGAGAATATTTCCTTTTACATAACACCCAGGCTCAAGGTAAATTTCCTTGCAGCTCTTGTCAAGGACCATATGTCCAGCTTCGTAAATTTTGCCCGCCTCAAAATACTTGACGGACGGATCTTCTTTGGAAGGCTTTTCCTTGTCTATCGGGTTTGCAAAGATAAAGAGTGGCTGCTCCAAATCGCCGTTCACTTCCACTGAAACCCTGTCGTATTTATGGAGGTCTATAACAAGGCGTCCGTTTTCAATTCTGTAATTGTAGTTCTTCCCCAAAGGACGGACCACGGCATTCTCTATTCTGCCGCTCTGCAGCGACACCTCGACCTTGACGGTGCCTTCATCCACGCCGAACCACGCAAGATGCGGTTCATATGTGGGAAATACTTTTATGAATTCTCCGGCGACCTTCACCGCATACAACTGCGACTCTTTGAGCCTCGGAGAAAAATTGTAGTATTCGACATCGCCAGTATACTTAAACTCATCGGAAGGAGGGACTTCCGAAACGTTCCCCGAGCAGGATGAGCAGGCTGCCAATATTGTAACAGTCAAACTTATAAGACCAAGATATAACGGTTTCATATCAAATTGATTTTTAATTAATTAAGTTAATAGAACGATATCAGCGAACCATACATTCCACATTGGACCAAGTAGTAAAAAATGACCTGATATTGTCTTTCGTGAACTTTACGCCTTCCTGTTCCACATTGTCGAAAACAAGTCCGCGAATCTTGTGTTCATCATCATATCCCATAAGCACGTTCCCACAAGGGGCTTTCTTCAGCAGGCTCACGTTTTTAAGCGTTACGCCATCGCAAGTTCCCGGAGAATACACGACCCCTGTCCCCAAGTCCTTGACATAAGATTTGCGTATATCCAGATGGATACCATATTCTTTGCAGTCCTCCAGAACGATGTTTTCGAATAGGATGTCGGAAATGTGTCCGCCGGCGCAATGATGTATGCTGAGTCCGCCACGGAAAAGCGTGCTGTTGATTCCTCTGCCTGCGCTGTGGATGCTGCAGCAATTGCGGTAGGTGACACCGGAAATGTTCTCATTGGTCTCAGCCCCCACTACGAGAGAGTTGCCGCTCAGATAGTTCCACGCTATGCAGTCTTCGAAGAGCACGTTCTTTACTTCTCCCTTGTAGTTCCACTTGTGCGACTTTATACAGAAGACGTCGTCGTGCGCATAACCGAAACAGCCACGTACCGTCACGTTCTGACATCCGAGAATGTCCAGAGCATCATTTTCACATCCGGATGTATGTTGGGGGTTCTCAACGGCCACCACCTTGTAATTGTTTATGCGAACATTGTCGGACTCAGATATGAAAGTACTCCAATTGATGTCGTTCAGAAGAATGAGGTTCTCTATGACAAGATTGTCGGTTCTTTGGAACTGTATGCCTCTGGCGTCTATGCCTCTGGCGTCTATGATTCCGCAGCCCATCAGTTTGATATCCGGCGCATCCAATGCTCTGAGCACCGTATTGACGACGGCACCGCCTTCGACATAAAGTTTCTGACCGGAAGTCAAACTCAAGGTCGTAAGGTCGGTCACGCTGCCTGCTTCATAATATAGGACATTGGGGTCGTCCTTCGAAGGTTTGTCTTTCTCAATCGGATTGGCGAAAAGGAAAAGATCGCGTTCTTCCGAACCGTTTATCTCTAAAACGGCTCTGTCGCCCGGTGACATCACAACAGTGACCGACTCCCGCGAAACGACATTGCGCCAAGCCTTCGATTTCGGAAGGATTTCAGCCTCGTTGATGAAATCGGCATTATAAGTCACCTTTACGGCGACCGGACCATCACAGCCAAAGGCACATATATGATGTTCCTTGGTCGGTATCACAGTAGCCGTCCCACCACCGACTTCAACAGAATAATACAGCGACGGACGAATTTTGTTGGAATAGCTGTAGTTTTCCACGGAGGCCTCCGGAAGATCTCCGAAAGGATCAGGGTTCATAGCCCCACCCGCAGAGCAGGCAAGATTGCACAGAAGTCCCGAGAAGAGAATGGTTTTTATAAAAACTTCAGTCATAACACTCAATTTTTCGTAAATTTGTATGAGTACCAAAAACTGCGTTTCGCACCTGCGAGACCTGAATCATAAATTCAAAATACTGGCATCCATAATTTCAGGAGCATACTTGTCAAACAAGTTTTGGGAAAGCTCCCGCGGATTGCCGGACGGATGTGAGTTCATTTTGTTGAAGCTATGTGCCCATTTCCATTCGAAATCGTTGCACCATTTGAGGAAAGCGTCCTCGTCAAAAGGCTTTCCTCCCGAAAGGCTCTTTTCTGTTTCTGCGATGAATTTTTCCCATCTAGGCAGATAGTATGTGGCTATCAGGCCGTTCCAATCACGGTTTGCATAGTCTGTCAAATGACGCCCCTTTTGTCCCCAACAGGTGAGCAGAAGCCTCGAATCAGTTTCAAAATAGTCTTTTTCCTCTGCCGTCTGCCCCCAGGAGCGGGCATCTTCCACCCACTTGCCCATAAGAAAGTAGGCGTCGCTCCCAACAAGTTCATCCACATCATGGAGAATCTCCAACATTCTGGCACCCTTGGCCCTGAGTGCATCTACCCTGCCCTTTTTATAGTCGGAACGGAACGAAGCATAAAGCTCCGTGAAATAATTGTCAAGACACTGACGAGCCCAGTTCACGCAATCGAAACAGAATTCCGGAGTATCGCTGTCGCTTGACTTCAAAAGCTTAGCCCAGGCGGAGAGCAAATCCCTGTTGTCGTATGCCAGTGGCTGATTGTTCCAAGGTGCTTTGCCATTGATATTTGGTCTTGCGGGAATCTGGGAGACCTCGTGTCCGGATTTCTGCTTCTGCACCTTTTCACAAAGCAACTGCCAGGCCGCCCGAAAATCGGTGTCACTTCCACCGAAATGCCTGTCCGCGAGTGCATCCACCCAGTCCTTGTCATTCCCTCTACGCTCCCAAGCCCTATCCAGAACATATTCATACATCATAGGATTCACATCCAAGCCTTCCAAAGTGCAGCCCAAACCGACACAGTTGCCGGACGCTTCTGCAAAGAGCCTGTCAAGTTTCATACTTATGTCTGCAAGGTCACCGGCTATCATAGTCGCACCGCCGAAATTGCCGAGATAGGACCATATAAAATCTTGACCGTGAAAATTATCCGTCTGACGATAAACTTCGATTGCCTCGCAATAGTAGTCGAGCATTATCAGCCTTCCCTTGGGAACGGGGGTTATATATGCTTCGATACGCTCCGGAGTCCACATCTTGCGCTTGTGCCAGAAGAGCCAACTCATCTGAAGCCAAACGGCATCGGGGTCGTTTTCGCTTATTGCCTCATAGGTGAGACGCGCCGCATCCGCCAAATAGTCCGGCTCCCAAGACGGAGGATTCACCTCGTTGAACAGATCCACACCATAAATATGACATTTCTCCCCGTAAATTTCCTTCTGTTTACGCAGAAAAACCTTCTGGATTTCCCGAAAAAGACTGTCTGTAGGATTTAGATACCAAGCGTTGTACTCCTCGTCGAAACTTCCCCATCGGTTGAGCTTGCTTATCTGAGCCTCAGGGAAAATTTGCTTCAACCCTGCAGGCACATGACCGGTAAAGGAACTCAAGATTGGGGATATGCCCAAAGAAGTTTCACGTTCGATAATCTTCTTCTGCAATTCGCATTGGGCATCCAGCCAAGTCTGAGGAAGTGGTCCGTGCCAAGCGTCAATGTTCGTCATTCTGTGCCAAGGCAGATAGGCCGGGCCGGTGAAGTAGGAACGAATCTGTTCCGGACTTAGGCCGAACTCCTGCCAAGTTTCTAGCCATACGCTCTCTTGACCAGTATTGGCAAGGGAAAGCGTCACGCCGTGAAGTGCCATCCAGTCGATGAGCCTCTCCCAGTCTTTCCAAGTCCACCAAGGGAGGCTATAACCGTAAGTACAATAATTCAAGAAAAACCTATTACCAACCAAAGCCTTGCGTTCCACGCGCGCATTTATTTCAGGCAGCCGCTCCGGTTCCCGGACTTTGTCCCTAGCATACCAAGTGGTGCCGATTTTGCACCAGTCCCTCATATAATCTCCGAGTCCCCGAGCCAGTGAATTGACATTGTTGCCACCGATACGAAGCCGATCGTCAATTGTCTGAAGACTATAAAAATCGCCCTCGCCCTCTTCCAAGATAAAATCGATATCTGCGCTCCTATTTGGAAATACACGGGCGCACAACTTCCGCACAGCGTCAAGCTGCGACTTGTCGGACGAGGCGGATAGCTTAGAAGAGGATATGGCGTCGCTTTCCAAAGAAAGTATAGTCGCACTTCCTTTGTTTACTGCCACGCGAATTTCGCTTGCCGCCACGGGCTCAAAAGTATAGTTTTTCTGTTCCGCTTTATCTCCTGTCGAAATCTGCCCATGGTAGATCGGCAGGAACTGCCCTCCTCCGTTGGTCCACAAAATTTCGAAATTGCAGTCTGTGCCGGCATCCCATCTGATTCCGAGTGAATTTATCGTCTTCCCCTCCAGGACTGCCACGGTAACGTCTTCACTTGCGCTGATAGTAAGAGGAAAAACCGACTTGGTGTCACTCCCAACTCGGAGACTTGCGCTGCGGCTTCCGTCATCAACGAGCAGTTTTTCACTGAGCCTGATATCCTTGGAAGATGCGCCTATCATAATCTCAAACTCACCCGGCTCCACAACCTGACGAAAATCCGCATCCAACAGACTCAAATCTTTGGGCGTCAAAACGAAACTGATCTCTTTCGATTCTCCCGGTTCAAGACTCACTCGTTCAAAACCGCGTAACTGTTTCTCATAAACAGTAATGGAACTGAGAAGGTCGCGGACATAAAGCTGAACCACCTCGTCACCCTTACGGGAGCCGGTATTCTTCAAGGTGAACGATAATTTCAGAGTGTCTGACGAAGAAATGGTTTCAGAAGATAGCTTCAGCGAAGAGTATTCGAAAGTGGTGTAGCTCAGTCCATAACCGAAATCATACAAAGCCCCGTGCACTCTGGACTGCCAGCCCTGCGGACCGACTCCGCTTCCTCCGTCCACCTGCGAATTCGGTTTGCAAGGAAAATTGAACGGAATCTGACCGACTGTTTTCGGGAAGGTGACAGTAAGCTTGCCTCCGGGATTGTAGTCCCCGAATATGACCTCTGCCACAGCTGTTCCGCCGTGGGATCCGGGATACCAAGCCTCAATAATTGCCGGAATATGCTCGTCCGCCCAATTTATCGAAAGCGGACGCCCGTTGATTAGCACAAGCACCACCGGTTTCCCGGTCGCTGCCAGTTTTTTCAGAAGGAGTTCCTGATGTCCGGGCAAATTCAGGCTCGAACGGCTCTTGTTTTCACCGCAAGTGCGCTGCCCTCCTCCAAGAACCGCAATCACGACATCTGACTTGCGGGCAATTTTCACCGCATTATTCATCTGACGCAGTTCTTCTTTCGTTGGCTCTGAAGGAAGTATCTCGGAGTCCGGCCAATTTGAATCGACAAGTTCACAGCCTTTGGCATAAAGAACCTCAGCCTTGCCTTTCAGAGCTTCTTCCAATCCTTTACGTACAGACACCGACTCCGTCACAAGAGGTCCGTAATGCGTATGGGCAAAAGAGACTTCATCAGCATTAGGTCCTATCACCGCGAGTTTGCGTATTCCGGTCTTATCTATCGGCAGCAGAGAATCTTCATTTTTAAGCAAGACTATGCTCTCGCGAGATGCGCGGAGTGCGATTTCATTGTTGAGAGTGCCGTTCACCTCGCGGTCGGCAGCTTCATAATCGGTCTGGTATGGGCGGTCGAAGATTCCGACAAGGAATTTTACTCTCAATATGTCGCGGACACGCTCGTCAATAACGGACATCGAAAGTTTCCCTTCTTCAACAAGTTCCCGCAGCGGCATAACATAACTGTCCGGCGTGCGGAAGGTACAACGGACATTCAGCCCGGCCTCCACCGACTGCCGCACAGACTCCTTCATATCCGCCGAGACGTGATGTTTGCTATGTAGGTATTCAACGGCATCACTGTCGCTCACCACATAACCTTTGAAACCAAAATCATCTCTGAGACGCTCCGTGAGCCAGTATTTACTGCCTTGAACAGGGATTCCGTCATAGTCATTATAGGAGCTCATCACTCCGAGAAGACCCGCACGTCCTATAACCTCCCGCCAAGGATATAAATGTATATTTTCCACCTCGTGCGGTGACATCTGCGGATCTACCCGCGCCATACCTTCGCGCGCCCCCTTATTGTTGGAGTAAGCTGCGAAATGCTTGCCGGTGGCAGCCACCTGATAATCCGTCTGCAGGCCTAAAGCCATTTGCACTCCAAGCTCTGCCACAAGATAGGGCGACTCACCATAAACTTCCTCATAACGCCCCCAACGTTGGTCTCTGCCTACATCCAAAATGGGAGCATAGACATTGGTGTATCCCAAAAGTCTTGCCTCCCGGCCGGTAATTCTGCCTATCTCATGCACCAATTCCCTGTCCCAGGTATGCCCGATTCCCAATTGGGTCGGGAAATTCGTCGCCTTATAAGCCTCGACACCACGTATTCCTTCATTTGTAAAATCCACAGGAATACCCAAACGGGTCTCCTCTATAAAGAAACGCTGGACGATATTGAGCGCCAGCGCGTGTTTCGATGCTGGCCAGAGCCACTCACTCTCTGAAAGCAGTCCCCAATTGCGAAAGCCGTTCAAATGTTCATCTATCGCACCTATCCCGTCCTTCCACAACTTCTCCTTCCACTCCGGTGTGGGAAGTTCATCTTGCAAGACTCTCTGATAGCCGTAAAGAGTAACCATCTGGCAAGTTTTCTCCTCCAAATTCATCTGCGAAAGCAAATCCTCTATCCGGGCATCGATATCTGCTAACGAATCTTCATAAACATCCTTAACCCTATTTTTATTGAAGTCAATCCATCCTTCGTGATATATGCTCCCCTCTCCAAATTTCTCTTGAGCCAAGACAGGCAAAACACCCAAGACAAGCGTTACAGTAATCAGTAATTTTTTCATTATCAGCTTTCGTGTTTTATGTTTCTTTGTGTACAAAGGTCGGATATATGACAGCCCGCGATTATGATAACTTTGAACTATATTTGTTATAATTTCGACCAATTATTTATATATTGCAAAAGTTTTTAAGATGTGAAAATATTATGGTAGCGAAGAAGGAGTTTTTCCGCCTCGTCATACAAATTGTCTCCGCCATTATTCTCCTAGAATCCATGCCGACTCCGATGTGGGCATCCCGTTTTGTACAGCCCCAGCGACTGAACGCTTTCCGCGATGCTTCGGTCTATTCTGCCTGCCAGGATTCTAGCGGAACCATTTGGTTCAATACGAACTTCGGAGTATTCACCTACGATGGAATACAGACCAGAATGATGTTACAGCATAGTCTGTCGCGCGGTCTTGCCTGCAATGGGAACAATCTTGTATATTCCGTTTCGTACCGGGGAATATATAGATTTGACATTCGATACAGAGAACCGCAGATTCTCAAATCGTCGCTTACCAGTTTGCGAGAAATTTCTCTGCTCGCCGATGGGGATAGCCTTTGGGTTGCATCGGAGAACAGTCTTCTCGTCTCCCGAGATGACAGTCTGGAAGTCGCAGCCAGTCTCCCAGGATCCAAATTTCTCTGCATTACAAAAGGACTTGGCAAAAGCATTATCCTGGGAGATAAAAGAGGACGCATCTTCATATATGACGGACAGTTCAAAGAAGTTTTTAAGGCGAGTAGCGGAGTGAGCAAAATTTTTATGGATTCAGAAAAAAACTTGTGGATAGGATTGGTAAACGGAGAAATCATCCTTATAGGGCAAGAACAGTCTGTCCGCAAGATAGGGGGAATACTTCCCGGACAAGAAGTCCGCTCATTTTGCGAACTTAGGAACGGAAAAGTCTTCGCCGGCGCTGCGGACGGGCTGTTCGTAATATCTCCGACTGATATGATCTGTCGCCCGGAGAAATCCGGAATACCGGAAAAAGAGGCAATCTGGGACATACTCACAGATTGCGATGGCAACGTCTGGGGTTGCACCTACTATTCCGGTCTGTGGTATCTCAACCAAAAACTGTCCGCATTCAGCATATTGCCGGGAAGTGAGACATTGAAAATGGTCAGCGAAATCGCAGAAGATTCAGACGGCAATCTCTGGATCTTTACAGACAATCACGGCATGTTCCGCTTGGACAGACGAGGGAAATTGACAGAGATATTGTCTGGAAGAAAAATCAAATTTCAGACGGCTGTATTTGATAAATCATCAGGTGAAATATGGATAGGGCCATTCCAAGGCTCTTTGCATAAATATACGCCAAAAGACGGAAAACTGCAAAGTTTTCCATTCCAAGACAAAAATGGAAAAGCAATCAATGAGACAATCAGTGCAATATATTTGCAAAACAACGAGTTATATCTTGGCACACAAAGGGGTCTATACCTTTTCAATCCCCAAATGGAAGATGGTATAAGCCGTCATATACCGGGTTATACTAGTCCAATTTATGCAATACGTAAGATGAACGACGGGCAACTTGTCATTTGCGGTATCGGCGCGCAAATATATGACATAAAGAATCAAACCTTTCACCCTCTTCCCGTCACGGGAAACTGCTCCGATATACAGTTAGGAGAAAACGGAGATTTGTTTATAGCAATCACAGAACGTGGACTTTGCAAGATGGACACGACAAGCCGGGAAGTCTTTATCTTTCCAAAATCGAGACTTCTGGATACTTATGTCATCGATTTGCTACCCTGCGGAGATTCACGACTGATGGTAACATCCGGACACGGAATATCAATTGTCAGTGAAGATGCCGGTTGGTGGAGGTTTTTCCAAGCATCGAACGGACTCGGAGTCAGCTCCTTCAGGGGAGGATGTCTTCTACGAACCTCGGATGGAAAGATTCTCATCGGCGGAAAGGACGGCATAATCGCCTTTGACCCTAAGTCGTTTTCAGAGGACGAAAGCAAAACGCCACGTGCCGCTTTTGCAGAAATAAGAATAAACGGAAAAACCATTTCCACAAAAGAGAGGATTCCATCCATCAACAGTATAGTGCTGAATCCGGGACAAACCAATTTATCCGTGGATATTTCCACCTTCGATTATTCCGAAACCCGACCTGTATCCTGGAGTTATAAACTGGAGGGAGCAGATAGCGACTGGACAGCTTTTACTCCGGACAAACCCATAGTATATATGAATCTCCGTCCGGGAAAGTACAAACTGCTTGTTCGCCAATGGGAGGGAGACGAGACAGAATCTTCAGAAGAAATCTCACTTGGAATAAGGCTGAAGGCGTATTGGTATGCTACCACAACAGCAAAGATAATCTACTTTATCTTGATTCTTGCAGTTCTGATAACACTGCTTTCAATATTGTATTCAAGAATGCTGCTCAGACAACGTCTGAAATTAGAGAAAGCCGAAGGGCGCAGAAGGATGCAGTTGTTTGTCGATGTTTCCCGAAGCCTTCGTGGACCGCTTACTATGATATTGGGGCAGTTGGAGCTGTTTTTTCAACGCTATGCAGCTTCTTCACCTCAAGGATTGAAATATATTGAGCGTTCATACTCGAATGCGATGAATATGCAGACTATCATTTCCGGATATGTGGATTTGGAAAACGAGAACGAAGACATTACGCAAGTCCAGGCTCTCCACGAGGAGTCACGATCCCAAACGCCTGTCCCCGCTCCGATATCAGAAAAGACCGGTATGCAAATTCTGATTGTTGCGGATGACCCGGACAATAGGGCAATGATGAGAAGTATCTTCGGACGTTCCTACGACGTTCTGGTATCGCAGGATGCAGAAGAAGCCTTCCATTGTTCCCTCAAAGAACAACCGGACATCATTGTCTGCGATCTCCTGTCGAGATTCGACAAAAGTCTGGAACTCTGCACCAAAATTCGTCATAACTTTGAAACCTGCCACATCCCTTTCGTGCTTTTAACCTGTCACGCTTCCGAACGCGATAACATAAAAGGGACAAGAATGGGAGTTGATGCGGTCATCGTAAAACCATTTAGAACAGAAATGCTGATTGAACAATGCAAAACCCTTCTGGACAACAGAAAAATTCTGCGGGAAAAATATACCCTAGCATCTCAAACCGTACAATCAAGGCAACACGACCACAAGGATTATAATTTCTTGAATGCGGCAATCGGAGCGGTCGAACGTAATTTGTACTCAGACAATCTCAACGTTGCGATGTTGTGTCAGGAATTGCACATCAGCAAGACCGCTCTCAACACTAGACTACGAAACATCACCGGGCGCAGTCCTCGTGAATTCATAGAAGACATCCGACTTCGTCACGCCGCCCAAATGTTACTAGACAGCAATAAACTGGTGTCAGAAATAGCAGACGAACTCGGCTTCAGTTCATACCGTTACTTCATCTGCCGATTCAAAAAACACTTCGGAGTCACCCCATCTCAGTTCGATTCCGACCAATTCGAAAATTTATCTTGAGATTCGTCTCCTAACATAGATATGGTTCGGGCAGATTGTTCAAGTTATTTCTAACAATCACTCAGTATTTTTTTTACAGAAAAATCTTACCTTTGACGACTTAAGTAAAAACAACTACTTAAAACATAATTAAAACACAAACACGATGAAAAATAAATCATTATTCATTGCATTGGCAATGATAGTTTTAGGTGGAAGCATGATTGCCACCAGTTCTTGTAAGAAGGAAAAGAATCAGGTGATAGAAGTCACCGGGATTGAACTTGGCGAGAGTTCTGTCGAAATGACTGTCGGGACCAGCCATAAGTTGACTGCTACCGTTCTGCCGGAGAATGCCACTGAAAAGGGCGTTGTTTGGGAGAGCAAAGATGAGAGTATTGCCTCTGTTGACCAGGAAGGGCTTGTGAGCGCTGTCAAGGAAGGCAGCACCCAAATTATTGTCAGCACTGCTAACGGAAATTTCAGCGCAGTCTGCAATGTGATTATTGAAAAAGAACTCGTTGCGGTGACATCAATCACGCTTGACCAAGATGTTATCGAACTGATGGTCGGAAGCAAATATCAGTTTAAGGCGACCGTATTGCCGGACAATGCCACCAACAAGACCTTGGTTTGGAGCAGCGACGACGAGCAAATCGCCACGGTTAGCAGCAGTGGAGTTGTTATGGCCTTAAAAGAAGGCCAAGCAATCATTTATGCCCGGTCATTGGACAAAAAGGTCAGCGCAAGTTGCGATGTCTTTGTCGAAAAGGCAAAGAAATTTGAGTTTACCAAGACTTCCGGACTGATTGGAGTCGGCGACAAACTTGACCCTGTTTCTTTCCTGCTTTTTGAAGGCGAAGTAATTGACCCGAGCAAGTATTCTGTCAAATCCGACAAACCGGAGATTGCCCTTGTCGACGAAAATTCCAAGATTGTCGGAAAGGCCGCAGGAAAAGCGACAATCACTGCAATGTATGAAGTCGGGCTCAGCAAGATTGAAGCAAACTTTGAATTGGAAGTGGAGGACAGTTTTGTTTCATTCATTGAGGATGTTTTTTCAATTTCGGGGCGCGGTACTGTCGTCACAACAACCGTCAAGAATGGAACAGTACGCACTGGTGATGAAGTGAAAATAATCCAATCCGAGGCAGGTCTACCTGACTACTACCTGACTGTAAAGGCTATCGAGGTTAACGCTAAGGCAGTTGAATCGGCAACTGTAGGAGATAAAGTTGGCATATTGTTCAACGAGCCGTTGGATAAACACAAGGTTGGAAGAGGGGCTGCCTTTGTAGCAAGGGCAAACACGAGAATTGGTGCGACACAAACAGTCTACGGAACTTTGGCAATCAACTCGCAGCGTCACGCTCCGTTATTTAAGGACTACTCCCCGACCTTAAGTGCCTATGGGCATCAAATTACTGCGAAGCTCACAGATTTGGCAGGGAATGAACTGCTGATGAAGGAAACAACATATCACAACATCGGTTTTACGATTCCAAACGGCAACAAGATGGTTTGCTGCTTCGGAATGACTTTCAATGTTATGGAGGGAGGAAAAACAATCGCCACCTTCACAGTGAAGGATTTCACACCGATGGACTTGAGTTTCATCACCCCAAGTTCTACGAAATAACAATTCTGGAGGAGGGTGACCAAAAAGTCTTTTGTTCCCCCTCCTCCGGACTTCCTAACCCCCGCAGACTAACGTCTGCGACCCCTATTAGGGGTATCTCGCGCTCCGGCGCGGTCCCTTCGGGACTTTTTAGTCGGCCCCTCTTTAGGTAAGGGGTAAGGTGGACAGATAAGCGGGGGGGGTGACACCCGGCAGAAAAAGCGACAGACGAAGTATACAAACACATATTAACAAACCAACTATTTAGTACGGATGATCATACTTGTTGCAACAGAAGACGAACTGAGGCTGGCGAAAAAGCACCTTGGGGAATACGAGATTGTGAAGACCGGGGTGGGCGCCGGAAATGTGATACGGTGCTGCTCGCAGTTGCTGTTTCGCAAAGGCATTGAAAATGAACGGATTGTGAACTTGGGATTTTGCGGAAGCAATTCAATTCCGGTTGGGACTGTCGTGAAGGTTTCGAAAACCTGGCGGCTGATGGAAAACGTCGTTGAGTTCGAAGACTGGAGAAATGGCTATGAACTTGCAGCGAAAGGTGGCGTACCCTGTTATACGAGCAACTGCTTTGTGCTGAAGACCGACATTGTCGAGCCTTGTGCCTTTGATATGGAACTCAATTATATCGCCGACTTTCCGCTACCTTTGTGTGGAGCGGTGAAAATCGTGAGCGACAACCTCTGTCTCGACAAATATGAACATAGCATCCGTCACTCGGAAGACGAGACTTGGGATGAGGTTAGGGCAATTTTAAAGGATTTTGAATAAGGCGGTTATATTTACAAAAACGATGGAAAACGAAGTAAAAGTGGAGAGTTTTACCTTTGACCACAGGAAAGTGAAGGCTCCATATATAAGAAAGTGTTGCGTTCTGGAGGGGATGCACGGAGATAAGGTGACAAAGTTTGACCTGCGGTTCTGTCAGCCGAACCACCAGGCACTCGCTACAGATGCACTGCACGCACTGGAGCACCTGTTGGCGGAGAATCTGCGGCGCCATATTGACGGAGTGATTGACCTGAGCCCGATGGGATGCAGGACAGGATATTATGTTTCAATCTGGGGAGAACGTGAAGTCCGCGAAATGAGGGATGCGCTTATCGCTGCTCTGAATGACGCAATTGAAGCGAAAGAAGTGCCGGCCGCCAATGAAATCCAATGCGGCAACTACCGTGACCTTTCCCTCGAGGGAGCGCAGAAGGCTGCCCGAGAGGCTCTTGCTGCAGGCTTTTCACTTGACCCGTTTGAGAGGATATTATAAAAGAGAGTGGCTAAAAACTTTTTGGTCACTCTCATCTTTTTAAGTATCCTATATAGAGGAGTTGTATAAATGGTGCGATTGCAAGGCGCAAGGCGGAAACATAACCGGAGCAACCTCCCGGTTGTGAGGATTATGTCTCTCGCCGGCAACGAAGCAAGCGTACCGTTTAGACAACTCCGTCCATTACATCATTCCGCCCATTCCTGCACCGCCGGCAGGCATTGCAGGAGCCTCCTTTTCAGGAAGGTCGGCAATTGCGCACTCCGTGGTGAGGAACATTCCGGCAACGGATGCCGCATTCTCGAGAGCCACACGTGAAACCTTGGTCGGGTCGATTACGCCGGCTTCGAACATATTCACATACTCCTCAGTGCGGGCGTTGAATCCGAAATCTCCCATCCCTTCACGAATCTTGTTGACAATCACGCTGCCTTCAAGACCTGCATTGGCTGCAATCTGACGGAGAGGCTCCTCGATTGCCGCTGCAACGATGTGGATACCTGTGGTTTCATCTTCGTTCTCGCCTTTGAGCTCTTTCAAAGCCTCGGCTGCACGGATGTAAGCGACTCCACCGCCCGGCACGATACCTTCCTCGACTGCCGCACGGGTTGCATTGAGGGCATCCTCCACACGGTCTTTCTTTTCCTTCATCTCGACTTCGGTTGTTGCACCCACGTAGAGCACAGCCACACCGCCGGCGAGCTTGCCGAGACGCTCCTGAAGCTTCTCGCGGTCGTAGTCTGAAGTTGTAGTTTCAATCTGCTTGCGGATGAGGTTTGCACGCTCTGCAATTGCCTCCTTGTCGCCCTGACCATTCACTATGGTCGTATTCTCCTTGGTGATGACCACCTTCTCGGCGCGTCCGAGCATATCCGGAGTGCAGTTCTCAAGGGTGAATCCCCTTTCCTCTGACACTACGATACCACCGGTAAGGGTAGCGATGTCCTGAAGCATTTCCTTTCTCCGGTCGCCGAAGCCTGGTGCCTTGACGGCAGCAATCTTAAGCGTGCCACGGAGCTTGTTCACAACGAGAGTTGTAAGTGCTTCGCCATCAACATCCTCGGCAATAATGAGGAGTGACTTTCCCTCCCTTGCGATAGGCTCGAGAATCGGGAGAAGATCCTTCATTGTAGAGACTTTCTTGTCGGTGATGAGGATGCGAGGATCATCGAGCACGGCCTCCATCTTGTCACCGTTGGTCATGAAGTACGGAGAAATGTATCCCCTATCGAACTGCATGCCCTCAACAACCTTGACTTCAGTCTCGGTACCCTTTGCCTCCTCAACTGTAATTACACCGTCTTTCTTCACTTTGGACATTGCGTCTGCGATGAGCTTTCCGATGTAGTTGTCGTTGTTGGCCGAAATTGTTCCGACCTGTTCGATCTTCGCATAGTTGTCGCCCACTTCCTGCGACTGCGCCTTGAGGTTCTCGACAACCGCAGCGACAGCCTTGTCTATACCCCTCTTGAGGTCCATAGGATTAGCTCCGGCAGTGACGTTCTTGAGGCCGACATTGATTATCGCCTGTGCGAGCACTGTTGCCGTTGTAGTACCATCACCGGCCTGCTCGTTAGTCTTGGAAGCCACTTCCTTGACCATCTGCGCACCCATATTGGCGAACCTGTCCTCAAGTTCCACTTCCTTTGCGACGGTGACACCATCCTTTGTTACCTGTGGAGCACCGAATTTCTTGTCTATTACAACGTTACGTCCCTTAGGACCAAGCGTCACCTTCACTGCATTTGCCAATGCGTCTGCGCCCTCTTTCATTTGGGCACGCGCGTCGATATTGAATTTTATTTCCTTTGCCATAATATTAATTTGTTCTTCGAATACGAATCTATCCTAAAAAATACTGCTCAAATCGGTATAAACTGTAAATTAGATGATTGCCAGAATGTCTGACTGTTTCATAATGAGGTATTTCTTGTCTTCGAATGAGACCTCTGTACCGGCATATTTGCCATAGAGCACAACATCACCGACCTTAACCTCCATCTCAACATCCTTGGTGCCGGGACCAACCGCAATTACGGTTCCCTGCTGCGGCTTTTCCTTTGCCGTGTCAGGAATATAAAGTCCTGAAGCTGTCTTGGTCTCCGCCTCCTTAGGCTCAACGACCACTCTGTCTGCCAATGGTTTGATCATAATTTATAGTATTTTAAGTGTTATACTTCATAATGCTCCTCGTGGAGCCGGTCAAGAAAAGGACAAACAAAGTGCCAACGGCCAAAGACTGACAAATTGTCATCAAGACGTCAGCAGATGCCTGTTTCGCCACAATCTTTCTAAAGTAAAAATTTGCTTTTCCAAAAGCTAATTTCTAATTTTGATTCGAAGAACTACCCATTATAGAAACATGAAAAAGTTTGTAAAACTGCTCGCTCTCGCGGGCGCAACGCTTATCGCAATGGCATCATGTAGCAACAATTCCAATGTCCGGAACACCGAAGATGTTCTGAACAACATCTTTGCACGCAAGTCCGTGCGCAAATTCACCTCCGAGCCTGTCTCGGAGAAACAGGTCGAGACTCTGCTCAAGGCGGCTATGGCAGCGCCAAGCGCTCTGAACAAGCAGCCATGGAGGTTTGTGGTGGTGACAGACAAGGAAAAACTTTTGTCGATGGCGGAGAAAATGCCGTATGCCCGGCTCGACACGGCGCCGCTCGCCATCGTAGTCTGCGGAGACACATCGGTCAGCGAGAAATTTTGGACACATGACTGCTCTGCGGCAACTGAAAACCTGCTGCTCGCGGCAGAAGCCATGGGACTTGGAGCAGTATGGACCGCGGCATCGGACAGTGAGCGCGCGGAAATCGTCCGCGAGGCTCTCGCCATTCCGTCCTTTATACACCCTCTCTGCGTAGTTCCCGTAGGCCATCCTGACGGCGACTTCCAGCCGAAAGACAAGTGGGATCCTACGAAGATTCACTACAACAAGTGGTAAAGGGGGGCTATGGTGTCTCCCGCATAAGAAGCCGAAGAACGTAGAAAAGTGGCGTATGAAATTATAGAAACATTAATAATATAACCGACTAAGTATTAGACATTATAAAGACAAAAAAAATGATGAATTTAAGCAAATTATTGAAGTTGGCCTGCCTTGGAGCGGGACTGCTCGCAGCGACTGTGAATGGTTACTCTTGGGGGCAGAAAGGGCATGACGTGACCTGCGCGATTGCCCAGAAGCACTTGACAAAGAAGGCAAAAAAACAGATCTCTGAGATTCTGGACGGGAAATCCATCGTCTATTGGGCAAATTGGATGGACAATGCCAGCCACACTCCGGAGTTCAGACACACGAGCACATGGCATTACAAGAATATCGACGCCGATGAGACCTTCGAAAATGCGGCGCTCAACGAGCACGGAGACGTGATCAGAGCCATAGAGGAGCAGATTGCCGCCCTCAAGAGCGGGAAACTGGACAAGGAGGGTAAGGCACTCGCACTCAAGTTTCTCGTTCACCTTACGGGAGACATGCATTGCCCGATGCACATGGGACACAGATCTGACCGCGGAGGCAACAGATGGCAGATTCAGTATTTCGGAAGCGGAAAGAACCTGCATTCCATCTGGGATTCATCTCTCATAGAGAGCGCCCACAAATGGACCTACACGGAATGGGTCGAGCAGATCGACACTTACGGGAAAGCCGAGAACAAGGCCATTGCAGAGGGCAGCGTGTCCGACTGGGGCAGGCAGACTTATGAAATCTCAAAGGAAATCTACGACGAGACCCCTGTAGGCTCCAAGCTTTCCTACGACTACGTCAGCAGATGGACTCCGACCATCGAGCAGCAGCTTCTTCGCGGTGGCCTGCGGCTCGCGGCGATCCTCAACGACATTTTCAAGTAGAAGATTACCACCGGTTCAGCGGCATGCCGAGAGTCATCTTGTGGACCTTGTCGGCGGCGGCTGAAAGAACGGCCTCGTAATCCTCGCGTCCTTCGTCAGTTTTGCCGGTGAGAAAATCGAGGTGGCGGGAGGCGTTGTCGAGGACGGTGTCGATGAGTTCGACCATCCACTCCATATCCTTTTCAACGAAGCCGCGGGAGGTGACTGCCGGAGTGCCGATGCGGAGACCTGAGGTAGAGAACGGAGTGCGGGAGTCGAACGGGACCATGTTCTTGTTCACGGTGATGTCCGCCTTGCCGAGTTCCTTCTCGGCCATCTTGCCTGTAAGGTCAGGGAATTTGGTGCGCAAATCGATGAGCATCAGATGGTTGTCAGTGCCGCCGGAGACGATCTTGTAGCCGCGGCGGATGAAGGCGTCACACATTGTGGAGGCATTGGCGAGCACCTGCTTCTGATAGTCCACGAACTCCGGTTGCTGCGCCTCGAAGAAGGCAACTGCCTTTGCGGCGATACAGTGCTCAAGCGGACCGCCCTGAACTCCGGGAAATACCGTGGAATTTATGATTTGGGACATCTTTTTCACCTCTCCCTTATTGGTCTTGAGCCCCCACGGGTTGTCGAAGTCCTTGCCGATGAGGATGACTCCACCACGTGGGCCGCGCAGGGTCTTATGCGTGGTGGACGTCACGATGTGCGCATATTTCACAGGGTTGCTGAGCAGCCCGGCGGCGATGATGCCTGCCGTATGCGCCATGTCAATCATAAGAATGGCTCCGACCTTGTCGGCTATCTCTCTCATCCTCGCATAGTTCCACTCGCGGGAATAGGCAGAGGCACCGCCGATGATGAGTTTCGGGCGGGTTTCGAGAGCCTTGGCCTCCATCGCGTCGTAGTCAATCTTTCCTGTTTGTTCGTCAAGGCCGTAAGACACGGCATGGTAGAGTATGCCGGACATATTTACAGGTGAGCCGTGGGTGAGATGGCCGCCGTGCGCAAGATCGAGCCCCATGAACGTGTCACCTGGCTTGAGGCAGGCCATCATCACGGCCATGTTCGCCTGAGCACCGGAGTGCGGCTGGACGTTCGCATATTCCGCCCCATAAATCTGACAAAGACGGTCGATGGCAAGTTGTTCTATCTTGTCAATAATCTCGCAGCCGCCGTAATATCTCGCGTTTGGATAGCCTTCCGCGTATTTGTTCGTACAGATTGAACCAAGCGCATCAAGCACCTGCTTGCTGACATAGTTTTCAGAGGCTATGAGCTCAAGTCCCGATGTCTGTCTCTCCTCCTCTTCCCGAAGAAGCTCAAAAATTGATATATACTGTTTCATGCGGTCAAAATTATATCTTGCAAAATTAGTCTTATTTTTTATTTCTGACTACCTTTGTGACAAATAAAGTTATCAACACTCTTCGTTATGCAGAGAAAAGACCGCAAGCTTCTGAACATCGAACTCGGACGAGTTTCCTCCGAAAAATATAGGGAACTTCCGGATTCTGGCATAGTTGTGGTGCTGGACAACGTGAGAAGCGCCCATAATGTCGGATCCGTGTTCAGGACGTCGGACTCGTTCAAAGTCGACAAAGTTTTTCTGTGCGGGATATGCCCGGTGCCGCCATCGGCCGAAATCCACAAGTCTGGACTCGGAGCGGAGGACAGCGTCGGATGGGAGCACTGCGAAGACACGATGGTGGCCGTGGAGAGGCTGAGGAATGAGGGATACACAATCGTCAGCGTCGAACAGACGGTGAACTCCGCCAAGCTCGACAGGTTCAGGCCATACGCCACGCAGGAAAGCGCTGAAGGGACAAGGCAGGAAAGCGCTGCTGAGACAAGTAATATAGGCCTCATCCCTTCAAAGAAATATGCCCTCATATTCGGAAATGAAGTGGACGGAGTGAGCCAGGAAGTCGTTGACGCCTCAGATTTCTCTTTGGAGATTCCGCAGTTCGGAATGAAACATTCTCTGAACATTTCGGTGTCGGCCGGAGTTGTGCTGTGGCACCTCACGCTGGAGAGGTTAAGGACAAAAAACGCAGAAAAATTATAACGAAAAACAAACTCATAACGACATGAAAAAGACATTACTTCTAATCGCTGCGGCGCTCTTTTTCGCTGGATGCGGTGCAAAACATCAGGTAGAACTGATTCCTGCGGAAAACTTCAACACTGAAGTCGACGGAAAGCCGGTTTCGCTCTACACACTCCACGGAGGAGACATCACGATGCAGGTCACCAATTTCGGAGCGAGAGTCGTGAGCCTTTGGACTCCTGACAAGAACGGATCTTTCGAGGACGTGGTGCTCGGCTACAACAATATAGAGGACTACGTACACAATCAGGGAGAGAGATTTCTCGGAGCTGTGGTCGGACCATATGCAAACAGGATTGCCGGAGGCACATTCACAGTCGGTGACCAGGTCTACAATTTCCCGCTGAACAATAACGGGCAGACGCTGCACGGAGGACTCAAAGGCGTGGATATGCTTGTGTGGGACGTCTGCGAGGTGACAGATTCGAGCATAGTGCTCAATCTCGTCCATCCTGACGGACTTGACGGCTTCCCTGGAAACATTGACATCCGCCTGAGCTACCTTCTGGACTCTGAAAACAACTTTGTCCTCAACTATCGTGCAACGACCGACAAAGCGACATATTTCAACATCTCGCACCATCCGTTCTTCAACCTCAAGGGCGAGGGCAACGGGACAATTCTTGACAACGAGATGATTATCAACGCCTCCGCATACATTCCGATTGACGAATACTCGATTCCTTACGGCGAAATTGCACCGGTGGAGGGCACGCCTTTCGACTTCCGGAAAACGCATACAATCGGAGAGCGCATAGGCGAGAAAAACGAGCAGCTCGCGAACGGGGCAGGCTACGACCACAATTTCTGCATTGACCGCAAGACGGAGAGCGGAGTAGAGTTCGATGCTTCCGTCTATGAGCCAAAGAGCGGTCGTTTTCTTGAGGTGTTCTCCGACCAGCCAGGACTTCAGTTCTATAGCGGAAACTTTTTCGACGGCACGACCTGTGGAAAGTACGGCAAGCCTCTGCGCTACCGCGAGTCCATCGCGCTGGAGACCCAGCATTGGCCGGATTCGCCACACCATCCGAACTTCCCTTCAACCCTTCTTGAACCGGGCCAGACCTACACGCAGACCTGCATCTACCGCTTCAGCGTAAAATAAAAACCCAAGACTGCAACTGAGTTGCAGCATGGAGTTCATACCTTTGCAGCCGTCAAAAAAAGTCAGAGACTCTTTGATGGCTGCTTTTGTTGAGGGTAATTGCATGACAAGTTTGCTTGGATTATTCCTGACACCGGGAAGCGGCACAGGAAACAAAATTTTAGTTAATTACAGAGATGGACAAGAAAAAACTTTTAAGAATCGTCGTGGCGGCATTGCTGCTCGCGGGAGCGTTTGCAGTGGAAAAGACAACGAGCCTGCCTGTGTGGCAGCTGCTGCTCATCTATCTGATGCCCTACCTTATAGTCGGGTATGACGTGATTGCCGAAGCCGTGGAGGGGCTTTTCCACGGAGAACTTTTCAACGAGGACTTCCTCATGTGCATTGCCACCATCGGAGCGCTCTGCATCGGCTTCCTTCCTGGCGCGGAGACGCAGTTTCCGGAGGCTGTGTTCGTGATGCTGTTCTTTCAAGTTGGTGAGCTCTTCGAGGACTATGCCGAAGGACGTAGCAGGGAGTCGATTTCACACCTTATGGACATACGTCCCGACACGGCTAACGTGCTTCGAGGAGGTGAGGTTTCTGTGGTAGCGCCCGACACCGTGACTGTCGGCGAGACCATAGTTGTGAAGCCTGGAGAGAAGATTCCGCTTGACGGAACCGTGGTGGAGGGAAGTTCAAGCCTCAACACGGTGGCGCTCACTGGAGAGAGCCTTCCGCGCGACGTGGCTCCGGGAGATGACGTTATTTCGGGATGCGTCAACATCTCCGGGCTGCTGAACATCAGGGTGAACAAAACTTTTGGCGAATCCACGGCCTCGAAAATCATCAATCTCGTAGAGAACGCAGGTGAAAACAAGGCGAAGAGCGAGACCTTCATAGCAAAGTTTGCCAAGGTATATACCCCGATTGTGGTGACGCTCGCGTTTGTCCTCGCTTTCCTGCCGCCGCTCGTTTCAGGCGATTTTTCCGGAAATTTCCCGGCGTGGCTTCAGCGTGCGCTGACCTTCCTTGTGGTCTCATGCCCATGCGCCCTCGTGATTTCAGTTCCGCTGACATTCTTCGGTGGTATCGGAGGCGCATCGAAGAACGGCATTCTTGTCAAAGGTGCGAACTATATGGACACGCTCTCGAAGCTCGGCACCGTCGTCTTTGACAAGACAGGTACTCTCACGAAAGGGCAATTCGAGGTGAATGCCGTACATCCTGACCAATTCGATGAGACACAACTTCTGCATCTTGCAGCTCACGTCGAACGCTATTCGACCCATCCGATTGCAATCTCGCTCAAGAACGCCTATCCGAATGAGCATGACGGCTGCACGGTGGAGGATGTGGAGGAGATTTCAGGACACGGAATCCGCGCGAAGGTGAACGGGGACACCGTCTGCGTCGGAAACACGAAAATGATGGATTCAGCAGGCGCGAAATGGCAGCCGTGCCACAAGGTAGGAACGATAATCCATGTGGCCGTGAACGGGGTCTATGTCGGACACATCGTGATCTCTGACAGTTTGAAGGATGACTCCGCCGCTGCAATTGCAGACCTAAAGTCGCTCGGAGTGAAGAATACGGTGATGCTGACGGGCGACCGTGAGGAGGTGGGCAAGGACGTGGCTACGCAACTCGGATTGGATGAATACCACGCTGAACTTCTGCCCGCAGACAAGGTGAACGCCGTCGAAAGGCTGATTGCGAAGAAACCTGCCGGCACGACTCTGGCATTCGTCGGAGATGGCATCAATGACGCCCCGGTGCTTGCCCGCGCGGATGTCGGCATAGCTATGGGAGGTCTCGGTTCGGATGCGGCGATTGAGGCCGCGGACGTTGTCTTGATGGATGATAAGCCTTCGAAAGTCGCCACTGCAATCCGCATAGCCCGCCACACCCTAAAAATAGCCAACGAGAATGTCTGGTTCGCGATTTCGGTCAAGGTCGCCGTCCTCATCCTCGCCGGCTTCGGTCTCGCCACAATGTGGATGGCAGTCTTCGCCGATGTCGGAGTAACCGTCCTCGCAGTGCTCAACGCAATGAGGACACTGAATGGAGAAGCAAAAAGAATTGAAATCTTCCTTAATTAGAACTTGAACGACAGCCCGGCCGAAACATACCCCGTGTCGTGGCCACCTTCTACCCAGAGACCCGCCTTCTTGCAGAAATACCAGCGCAGGCCGACCGTGGCAACGAATGTCATTCGCGTGTCCATCTTGTTGAAAGTGCTGCTTGCCTTATCTCCACTTTCGTTGTCGGTAGTGTGCTCCCCTATCAGGCCGGCGTCCAGCATCGCGCGGGCATAGAGTTCAAAACGGCGGCAGAGAGTGAGGTGATAGCTCAGACCGGCAGCGATGTCGAAACGGTTGCAGAACGTGTCTTGCTGCTTGTCGCCGTAGCCGTTGTCCAGCATCCAGCTGTAGCCGTATCGTGAATATTCTCCACCTACCGACCAGCCGAAGCTTCCGAAACGTCCTAAATCGAGAAAACAGATGTCTGAATATATCATCACCGGCGGCACGACCATCCGGAACGAGGACTTGTCATCACTAGCGTGTTTCATAATCCTCGACCACGGGGCGATGACAGGAGAAACACCGACTTGAATCGTTCTTGTGTACTTCGGGAAGACAATCTCCGACTTCGTGCGCTTCCACCCGACATCCTTCCCGGCATCCGATGCGGCGATGCCTTCCTGAACTCCAATCTGGCTGTCCTTCATCTTGCCCTCAACGCGTAGAGCAGTGTTCCCGTAAGAAGCCTCCCACGCATAGATAACATCCATAAAAGTCTTGAACTCGCCGGACTTAACCCTCTGTGCTAACTCCGGGTAGTCATAGATTTTTCCGAAATATTCGTTCAGCAACGAAGCGGACATCGAAGGTTCTGTTCTGTCGAAAAGACTCTCGCGCTGGTCGGAACCCACCATCACAGCTATGTCTCCGGCTATGCTCAGGTACCACGAACGGACAGGGCGCACCACGGTGATGTTTCGCCCAGTCTGTTCAGACTCGACAGTAAAGAGGGAATAGAGATCAATCCCGGCTCCGTGATATTCCTTTCTGACCCATTCCACATTTGCCTTACCGCCGAAAGCCCCGAACATCTTGACAAGACGCTTCACATACTTGTCCGTGCCTTCGAGAAGGAGGGAATCCACGTCCTCGTTGACGTATCTTGTCCTTTCGCCGTCCGGAGTGAGACTGAACTCAATGTAATCCGGTCTGTTGACAAGCGCCGAGCGGAGGTAGCCATCAAGGGCTCGCGTCTCACCCTTATTGAGCCAGACACGAGCCCTCACGCCCTCGCTTTCAGTCGCTTTTGCTTTCTGGTCGGTGAATACTGTCCGAGCATTTGCCGACACTCCTGCCAGCAAAAGTGCTGTCAAGGCAGATAAGATGGTGCTCAAGATTTTCATGAGTTATTTTGACGCTGATTTTACGTAAAAATTAAGTCCAAAATTGCCTGACGAATAAGTACCGGTGAAAATATAGGTGATTCCATCAGCGACCTTTGTATATTTCCAGGAATCATCCTTTGTGAACCCGAAAGATGCAAGTCTCTTGCAATAATCAGTCGCGACATCCTCTTTACAATTATAGACGATGAACACAATTGTCTCCTCCCCGTCACCTAAATCACTATACAAAGGATTTTGAATCCGTCCCGTAAACTCGGGAAATCCCACGAATAACGGATGCGCCTTGACAAGTCCAGACCAATCCGATTCAACCGGGCAAGTAACATGATTCTGATCGCCATGGCTTTCCTTGCTGCAGCCGCAGACAAGCATCATTGCCGCACAAGATAGTGCAAAAATAAACTTTTTCATACTTCGCTTGAAATTTTCCACAAAGATAGTTCCCCCCCCCCCGGTAAAATCCAAAACAATTTGAAAAAAAATTTTCCTCGCAACTTTTGAGCAACCCAGAGCTCACTTCTCGACAATAATGTTATCGATACGCAGCCGGAAAGTGCCGGACGGGAAGGTAGATAACCCGCATAAACATCTGGACACCATGTCTATGGTGTTCATCTGGGAGTACTTCGACGAGATGACCAGGAAGTATTAACCCTTCTTGGGTCCCTCCTCATAGTATTCGTCCGCCAATTCCGCATTGAAGTAGACGCGCTCTTCCATTGTTGCACAAGGACTTACCCGATTAAAGGCATCCATCTTGTGAGACCACATCTCACGGGCGTGACGCTCTTTCTTGAAGGACCTCAGCGTTTCCTCCTCGGTTTTTTCGAACTTGACTACGTTTGTGATAGAAAGACTTACAGTCACTCCTTCCACATCGTGGTCAGTTCCCATATAAGCGAATGACCATCCCTCCTTTTTGAAAATGAAAGAAGATGATGGAAAAATGGAATTCTAGCTACCGAGGCTAGGCAATAAGATGCCATACTGTAACAATATGCTCCGGTTTTTCCACCCCAAATTATCGATTTGGATGAAAATACTATTCAAATAACATACAGAATTTCGACGCAACCTCTTTCAGATTGAATTGCGGATCTATTCTGTTAACGTAATTTTCTGTGCGTCTTACGTTTTAACATTTGCTTGTAAATTATTAAATATCAGCAATATGAAAGTGTAAAATAAGGTAGTGAAAAGAAATAGGATTCGATAAGTTGAGTCTTATGGATGGCCAGAATTGCCGAGGAGTTGAAGGCCAAGGCCATTGAACTGGGCATAGAAAGGCCTTACACCCCTACCACTTCTTCACAAGTTCCAAGCCATCTTCTATACAAGCGGTAATCTTGGACTCAATTTCCACATCGGAGCTGTAGTCCATATTCTGGGCGGCTATGGTGGTGAGCTCCCCAAGGTTCCAGAGGCTGCCGAGGGCTTTCAGGTATGGCGTAGCCTGTTCGCGAGGGTCGCAGGTGGAGATATCCATACCCCGAGTGGTAATGTAGAGCACCTTCGGTGCTTTACAGAGGCCCTGGCAGGTTTTTCCCGTGTCGGTAAAAGTGACATCAAAGAGCGAAGTCTGCTCAAAGAAACACTTCAACACAGCCGGGAAACTCATATCCCAGAACGGGGCGGCAATGACGATACGATCCGCTGCGGCAATAGATTGCGCCGCTTCCATCGCCCATCCGGGAATCTCACCCACGCCGCGTTCCTCAAAGAGACCGGGGTTCAGCGGAACAATGTCCATATCCGGAAGGTCGTACCGGGTAACCTTATAGCGCTTGGACAAAGCTGACACAATGGGTTCCGCGATGCGGAGGGTGCGCGAATCGCTCTGGCGCACACAGGCATCTATAAATACAAGCTTCTGCATTGACTGTTGATTAGATTTACAAATTTACGAATTTTCCTTGAAACGGGAGCCGGTCAGGAAAAAGGGCAACGAGATAAAGGCCGTGCCTCTCCTTGTCGGCAAGCTGGACATGACTGGAAAGATACTCACTGCCGACGCCATGTCGACGCAGAAAGACATCATCGACTGCATCAGAAAGAAGGGAGGGGGCTTCCTGATAGAACTCATGGCTCACCAGCGGGAGCTGTTCTACGGGGTGGAGGACGGACTCAGAAAGAAAACGCCGCTGCATTCCTACACGGACGGTCCGGAGTTGGGGCACGGAAGAATCGAGACAATTCTACAGAACGTTCCCCAGAAGCCAGTCAACTACAGTAACCTTCTTTATTTTAGCTCCTCCATACTCTTCTTCACCTCGTTCGTTCAGGGATATCAGTGTGAGTTTGTCGCATTTGAACCCCGCGTAGCCTTTAGCCAGGCCGCCCAATTCATGGTTTCTAGTCTTTGCCGTATCCATCTTGTAGGTGACTTGGATAAGCTCCAGAATCTTGGTTTTGTCCACCACCACGAAATCTATCTCATAACCATCCTTGTAGTAGAATACGTCCACGTTCTCTTTCTTGTAGCGATGCAGCAACTCGATATACACGATGTTTTCCATACGGTAGCCCAGATTCTCCGTTGTAAGCGTACTCTCGCGGTCGGACTGGAAGGCCACATAGACGATGTACGCCTTTTCGCCCCTTATCCTTTCAGCGCTTTTGAATGAGAACTTGTTGATTCCCTGGAGCAGGAAAGCCTGCTTCAGATAGGAATAGTAATTCTCGGCGGTATGGTCAGAACCGAATCCAAACAAATCTGCCAGCGTGGTATATACGACCCCCTGGCAGAAATTGTCCACCAGGTAATTGGCCATCTTCCGAAGTGCATCCACATAGCGGATTTTGAAGCGTTTGGCGATGTCTTTCTTGATAATGGCATCCATCAAGGAGGTAACGTACCCCCGTTGATTCTTGAGATTGAATGTCTCCGGGAAACCGCCCTTGCGCAGATATTCATCGAATGCGACCTTGATGAATGCCTGGTTTTTGGTAGAGAGGTCTTTAGTCCACGGCAAAAGCGTCTTAACTGCGGCAAAGATAGCAATTCTTTTTGAGTGAAGTGCGGTATTCCGTCGTTTTTCGGATTACGAAGTGCGATAAATCTGATTTAATTGTATTACAAAGTGCGGTAAAGCACATATCGTAACCTTACCTTGTGTACCAGATTGCACCAGACGCGAGAAGTAGACACGGAAAATAATTTTTAGACGTTATTATTTTCCAACGATAAAATATACGCAAACATAAGACTTTTTCCATTGAGTTTCCAACATTATTTTATTCCTAATTGCTCAAATAAATCTTTAAATACTTTGCGATCTTTCAACGGGTCTTTGATATATTTAAAACCTAACTGCTTGTATATTACGAGATAGGTATTCGAGCCTACTAACTGAGATGGCGATTGCCAAATACTATTTTTCGTATTATTAATACCAGTTATTATCCGTATATCAATCTCGGGACTCCATAATTTGCGGATACCATCTGGAATATCGTATTTTGAATCCAAAACGCTTTCAGAAACATATCCCATCCAAGGATTAATTTGAACTGTTCCCCAATAGAACCCGGATGTCTTATTTGCGTGTATTATAACCTTTGGATGTAACTCTTCTATCGCCTGTTGAGTTACTTTAAGAAGATGACTCTTTAAAAGGCCTTGTGAATCTTCAGAATCGAATATCATAAAATCAGCCTGAGATGTACATCGAATAGGGAATAAATCTATAAATCCAATATTTGAAATCAGTTCACCAGGGGCCCCAAACACTTGCTTTGCTCTTATCCAATACTGTAGTTTGGTATGCCATCCCTTTGTCTTATCACATGTTTCGAGATTAGATATTGCTGATGAATAATTGTATTTCACGGTTCCAGAAATATTATCATAAGATGGATTCAACCCAGTAATGATTACTCCATTATGGCCCATTCCAGTTTCAATATCAGTTGAGATTGCCCACCCTCTATTAAGAATTGCTTGAATTTTATCTGAGAATGGTTTGTTTAACGATTCTTCAGAAATAAACCTAGCGTTATTATATTCTGAAATAAGATCTATCATAATATTAAATTTCAATATTTTTCCAGCATCATCTTTATCTTATTCTTCATCTCCTCCCTCAACCATTGAGGTTTCAGGACCTCTATTGTATTCGCGCAAGAGAGAAGTTCCTGCTCGAAGTCGTAGGTGGGGACGATATAATACTCAAACACGGCATAGTCCTCTCCGGACTCAATTTCTCGCTGCGAGTGATGCAGAGGCAAGGAGCGAAGGAAGTTCTGCTGGTTCTCAGAAGCTTTCAATACGACCTTTTCAGGCTTACCGCCGGTGTGAAATATCCCGAAGAAATTAGTGTAGAATGCCTTGGCATCATAATCCTTCGGATAAATGAAATCCTTGCCGGTAATCTTCAGGTCCACAATTCTGTCCAAAGCATAGGTGCGCAGCTCTCCCAAGTGCCGTCCGGAAATACCGATGATATACCAGCGTCTCTCAAATGCCTTCAGGAAGAATGGCTCTAAGGACGTGGTGTACTGCTCTGACCAGTAGGACTTGTAGGTCATCTCAAGTTCCTTCTTTTCCTTCATCGCCGAAATGATAGTCTGAAGGTGCACCCCTCCTTCCGGAATCTCCTCCAATTGGAGTCTGTCACCGAGGGACTCCCCTTCCATCACTACATTCTCCTCGGATATCGTCTTAAGGAGCCAGCGTTTTACTTCTGTGAGTTTGGACTCGTCCGGTTCGCCCAGATAATAGGAATTGGTCGGTTTCTGGCACGCTATGTTAATGCCGAATTCATTCCAAATCTCGACGCGATGCCGGTGGAATGTCCTTTCCGAAAGCGGTTCATGAGTATCATTCACACAGGAATTGATCCACTTGCGGTTCAGCTCCTCCAAGGTGATGTTCGGATGTGACTCAATAGCATTGATGAGCCAGATGTAACGTGAAAAAATTCTTGCCATAGCACAAAACTATGAAAATATTTTGACTTTGCCATTGATTGGCAGAAATGTCAGATACCTTCTGTGATGGACATCATTATTGTTGGGTTTTCTCCAATTCAGTTTTTATTACATTGCAAAGTCCGTTTAGATTATATGCTTCTATGTGAGTTTTGGCCTTAATCAAGAATTCGTATAATCGGAAAAGAGCATCGTGCATTCCCAATTTTCCCATTGACCAAATGTATTTCCCTAAACGATAATCCAACAATATTGGTTCAGTATATTCTTCGCTGCAATTTGTGGAGACTATTTCCTTGATATATTTCCACATAGATTTTTCGACTTCGTCAATATCCACGGGAATTCCCAGATTTACTTTGACATAAACATCTTCTCCCGGCAGCAATGAATCCCAATTGAGCTCAAAGTCGTCTTCATTGCCAAGCACTATACATAATTGTGCATAAAAGCACATATAGTCGCTGATTCTATGTGAGTATTTGAGAATGTAATGTTTTGGAAAATATTTCATTATCAGTGGAACAGTATAATGGGAAAACTCAGCTCTTTTTCCATCGTCATCAACTTCCCAATACCGTTTTATCGGTTCAATAAAACTATTGTCCCATCTAAATAAAGCTTTTGACATACCCCAGAATACATCCCATTTTGACCCGTTAAGAAAAGATAGAATAATCTGTTTTTGCTCAGAGCCATCCATATACTCGAATCTTCTTTTCAATTGCATCCGAGCATAAACCACTTTCCTGCTTCTCTTGTTATTATAATAATCCAACAGAACAGAAATTGGTTCATTGAAGCGAACGACTTTTTCACGGTGTTTCAGAAAACCTCTCGCTTTCGCGCACAAGGTATAGTTCAAACCACGTTTTAGCCAATTATACCTCACGTCATTCAAAACATATTTCGGCATATCCCGCATTAGGGCATTTGAGATTGACTTCAGGTCTTTATCCTCGACAATATCGTATTGGTGATAAAGATTACTGAGGCGATTCAAAATTTCATTTGTTTTCATATTCATCAATTTTCCGCAAACATAACGGCCCACTACGCCAAAGCGTGGCAGAGAGAAGATTTTCAGGCAAATTTGATAATATTTGCGACTTTGTCATAGATTGGCAGGGGCTGTTCGTATGTTTGTAAAAACAAATGAAAACAATGATGCTGTGGAGAAACTATTTTTCAGATACGAAATTGAACAGAAAGTTAAACAAATAGAAGAAACCACTAATGGCAAATGTAAACGCTAACGTCACGGAGCTGGTTAAACTCCTGGACATTATGTCGGACGAGCAGAATATTATGCTCGTGGGTAATCACGGAATCGGAAAATCGGAAATCCTCACCGAATACTTTTCGGCCAAAGGAATGCCGGTCATCGCACTTTTCCTTGGGCAGATGAGCGATCCCGGAGACCTTATCGGAATCCCTACCAAGAACGAAGTTACAGGCAAGACCGACTTTATGCCCCCGTACTGGTTCCCGTTGGACGGAAAACCAATAGTTCTCTTTCTGGACGAACTCAATCGCGCATGTCCAGAAGTGCTGCAAACCATAATGGATCTGGCTCTGAACAGAAAACTCGCAGGCCGCAGGCTACCCGAAGGCAGCCGCATCATCAGCGCAGTAAATGAGGGAAACCAGTATCAACTTACCGACCTGGACCCGGCTCTGGTATCCCGATTCAACATCATCAACTTCAGACCCTCGGTGCAGGAATGGCTGCTGTGGGCTCGTCGCTGTAAATGTGATCCGAGGCTACTATCATTTATCGAAGAAAACGCAATCTGGCTTGACCGTGACCCGGATGCAAAGGAGGGTGCCGATACCGGCCTGATGAAGAATCCTGACCGGCGCGGATGGAAGAGGGTTTCCGACATCATCAGTGGTCGGGATGAACTGGGACCAATATTTCAAAAAGCAATCTCAAGTATTGTTGGCGTAAAGGCCGCATCAGCGTTCTTGACCAGTCTGTCCTCCGCAAGGCTTTTGTCCGGGAAAGAGGTGCTTATGCATCTTGATTACCATCTCCAGACACTTGCCGGATATCCGCTTCACGACATATCGGCAATCAATGATGCCATTTATCGTTATTTGGAAGTCGAGAAGGTTTCCGCATCCGACGAGAAAACGATTTGCAACAATCTGGATGCATACTTCTCGTTCCTTACAAAAGAGAAAAAGGAAGCGGCTGCACATTTCGCCAACTTGTATGTTAGCCAGACCTATCCGAAGGCGGTATCAATCATCGCAAGGAAATGCCGCGTTCTCACAATGTCGATGATCGTTTACGTAAGAGGCATACAATGAATGACCGTATAACTGCGATAATCGAACGCTGGTTCCTACAAGAGCCGGCGCTCTTCTGTGCAGTCTGCACCCACGACATCGTGGAGAACTCGGATATCACCTGTCCGATGAGAATCGGCCGGCGCAAAATAGAATACAATCCAGAACTTTGCAGCCTGCTTAATGATGAGAAACTGGAGGCAACGATAATGATAGAGGCTATACGCATCCTTCTCAAGCATCCATATGAGCGAAAGCCTGACGGATGCGAGGATAAAGCGATAGCCGTTGGGAGTAATCTGACGATTGGTGACAACTATCGTAAAGCGAAAGTATATATCGAACGTCCGGAGAATCTCAATCTGGAATGTGGGCGGACTTACGAATGGTATTGTGTAAAGGTTCAGGAGTCGCTTTCAAGGCCTCTGACGGGCATAGACCCTTGCTCCGGTGACGGAGACGCAACGGAAAAAGCCAAGACCCTAGCCGATAAGAATTCTGATGTAGTGGAATTATGGGAAGAAGATGCAATGATGCTGGCTCTCATCAACAACCAAATTAACAACATCAAGGAGTGGGGATCTCTTGCAGGAGCCTTTGCCGAGAAACTGATTGCATCCACGAATGGTAAAATCAATTGGAAAGATGTATTCAGCGGGTTTAGGGCCAGCATATTGTCCTCGAAGCGCAAACTAACACGAATGCGTCCCAACCGCAGGACAGGCTTTGAGAATATGGGGTCTATCAGAAAATTCGACACTTCGGTTTTGATTGCCGTAGATGTCAGTGGCTCCATATCGACAGAAACACTTAAATACTTCTATTGCGTTATCAATAGTGCATTCAGATATGGGTTCGAGACTGTGGATGCCATCCAGTTCGACTGTGGCGTGCGTGTAGTACAAAGCGTCAGGAAGAAACTACAGAACGTGACGGCTATAGGTCGCGGTGGGACAAGTTTTGAGGAGCCTATTCAATATGCTCACGAAAATGGTTATGAAGGGATGGTGATTCTGACTGACGGGTATGCTCCAGAGCCGCAGCTCCCTGAAGGATTTCGGACAAAACTTCTATGGGTTTGCGAGGACCGGCAATGCTTTGACAAGCATCACTCCTGGATGGAGAAATCGGGACGAGTATGCATTATGGACATAAATTGATACTGGTATGAATAAGAAACGAGCGCTTGAAATCCTCTATAAGAAATTCTATGACGAGGCAATCGACTATAATGCCAAGTTGAAGATTGATTGCGAGGAAAAACAATTTTGGTTGGCTGATATCTACAAAGCTATTATCCCCGGGAACAAAGGACCTATTTCCGTCAACTTGAGCGGGCATCAAATTATCATCGAACACCTGCTAGGCATGAGGGTCTGCTTTGGCTGCGGTGTCATATATTTGGAATCCCATTACATATATGTAGAAGGGAAGATGCGGATCATTGCTCTTTTGAAATTCATCATCCAGAATATGTATAGTCTGCGGACCGCGATGAATGCCATTATGAGCAGCAGCAGTCTTGACGAGAAGAAGGAAAATGTGATTACAGAAATCGTCAAGCAGTCCGCAAAGCCGATGATTACAGATCTTATGCTCAACACCGGACTCGAATATACCTTAAAGGCAAAAGCTTATTATATAACGCTCAACATCGCCGTAGGGCCTAAATGCCACAAGGAATTCAAGTTCAGCTACGATTGGTTCGCCGAGGATTACGAATACGCAAAGGACTGGATCAAAGGAATTCAGCCCGGGCCAATGAAATAAGAACTGTGCCTATAAGCTTATATCGGCTGCATCAAAATCGGAAACGGGACTGCAGCGAAAATGGCAACAAGAATTCCGACCATCGTGTCATAACTTTTAGCAAAGGGGTTATTCTGGAGATGGATCAGATGGAGTTCAAGAAGTACTCGAACCAGGTAATCAACAGTCCTTACAAAAAAGACTTTTTGTTCACCCTCTGTTTACCTATTGAGCAAATGAGCATTAAATAGTCGCTAAAAACGCGGAGGCTATTAAGGCCTCTTTGTACCCTGACAGTCTCAAGTATGTTGTGAACTCAGTATCCCGTGAACTTCATCGGTCGATTTATGATGTATCCGTTTACACAGCAGATCTCACGATTAAGGGAAATTTTGTACTATATGCAAAATTGTGTCGCATCGGCAAATGTGAGTTGTCTATGTGCTTCTCCAGTTGGAGACATTTGCTTTCTTGGCCGGAACATTGCTGCTCTTCATCATCCTTTGTGTCATTATGGCTCTAACCGTGAATATGAAGCCGGACGATCCGAAACAGCTCCCTGTTAACAGTTCTGATAAACAAGTAGAACCGAAATGACTGACAAGTTAGTTTCGCAAGTGCGAAACACCTCTTTTGAGCCCTTGCGGCGATGGTAAGGAAGGAAAGAAAGGATAGCCCCTCCCAGAGCTCACTTCTCGACAATAATGTTATCGATGCGCAGCCGGAAAGTGCCGGACGGAGCTTGAACCTCAACCACCTCATCGGTCTTCTTCCCCATTAGGGCCATTCCTATCGGTGACTTGCAGGAAATCTTACCATGATCGATGTCCATCTCATGAGGGCTCACGATGGTGTAGGTCATCCTGACATTCGAAGAAAGGTTCGTGAACTCAACTCTGCTCAGCAAAGAAACCCTGTCCTTCGGCAACGCAGACGTGTCGATGACGCGAGAATATTGCAGTATTTTCTGTAGAAACTTTATACGGCTTATAGCCTTCCCCTGAGCCCGTCTCGCTGCACGGTAGCCAGCGTTCTCGCTCAAGTCGCCCTGGGCGCGTGCCTCCGCCAGATCATCCTTAATCCTCGGATACTCGACATTTATAAGTCTGTCGAGTTCCGAGGCAATCTGGTCGTAACGTTCTCTGGACAAATATTCCATGACAAGGCTAAAGCAACTTATAACTCCTTGATATGAAGTCTGCAAGTCCCTTTCCCTTAAGCAATCCGTTGGCAAGAAGCGCCAAGTCCGTAATCTGACGCGCCTTCTCGTCGCGGGCTGCCTTTGCTTCGTCTGTTGACGCATCGGCACCACGAAGTTCCTCAACAAGAGGGTTCTCCAGATTGACAGTAAGGCTGTAGGACTCAGGCATAGAGCCGTAGAAGTTCAGCCCGCCTCCAAGTTTCGACATCTCGCGATAACGCCTCATAAACTCAGACTGCGTGATGAGAACAGGAGCCGCATCCTTTCCGAGGTTGTCGGCTTCGATGTTCCATTCGATTTCCGTTGGAAGTCCGGCTTTGAAAATCTCGTCCAGAGCCTTCTTCTCATCCTCTGAAAGTTCCGGCTTCTTCACATCTTCCTTGACAATGAGCCTGTCGACGCTATCCGAGTCCACGCGTGCGAACTTCACGTTCTCAAGCTTAGCCTCCAGCATATTCACAAAATAGGAGTCAAGATGGCAGTCAAGCAGCAGCACGTCGTAGCCCTTGTTCTTCGCGGCCTCGATGTAGGAATACTGCGACTGCGGATCCGTAGCATATAGAATGACAAGTTTCTTGTCCTTGTCGGTCTGCTCGGCCTCCACAGCCTTGCGGTAGTCGTCTATGCTGAAATACTTTCCGTCCGTGTTCTTGAAGAGGCAGAACTTAAGCGCCCTCTCGCAGAACTTCTCGTCCGAAATCATACCATACTCTATGAACAACTTGACATTGTCCCATTTTTCCTCAAAAGACTGCCGCTCGTTCTTGAAAATCTCCTCAAGACGGTCTGCAACCTTCTTGGTAATGTAGCCGGAGATCTTCTTCACATTGGCGTCAGACTGAAGATAGCTTCTTGAGACATTCAGCGGAATATCCGGAGAGTCAATCACACCATGCAGAAGCGTAAGGAAGTCAGGCACAATAGCCTCGACAGAGTCCGTCACGAACATCTGGTTGCAGTAGAGTTGAATCTTGTTACGGGAAATCTCCATCTGATCCTTAATCTTAGGGAAATAAAGAACACCCGTGAGGTTGAACGGGAAATCAACGTTCAAGTGAATGTGGAACAGCGGGTCCTCAGCCATCGGATAGAGGGCATGATAGAACTTATTGTAGTCTTCGTCAGTCAGTTCGGAAGGCTTGCGCGTCCAGAGCGGCTCCACCGTATTGACAACATTATCCTCGTCAGTGTCGACATACTTGCCGTCCTTCCATTCCTGCTTCTTTCCGAAAATCACCGGAACGGGCATAAACTTGCAGTATTTGTCGAGCAGCGACTGAATCCTGCCGCGAGTGGCGAACTCCGCCTCATCTTCCGATATGTAGAGCGTTATCACTGTTCCGCGCTCAGTCTTGTCGCAATCCTCCATCGTGTACTCAGGGGAGCCGTCGCAAGTCCACTTCACGGCCTTCGCTCCCTCCTTCCAACTCAGCGTCTCAATCGTCACCTTGTCGGCCACCATAAATGCCGAGTAGAAACCGAGTCCGAAATGACCTATAATATTGCCTATCTGATCCTTGTATTTCTCAAGAAACTCGCCTGCTGAAGAGAATGCAATCTGGTTGATGTACTTGTCAACCTCCTCGGAAGTCATACCTATGCCATTGTCCACAACCTTAAGCGTCTTCGCGGCCTCGTCCAGTTCGACCCGCACCTTCAGTTCTCCGAGTTCAGCCTTGTACTCACCGGAAGCCGCGAGCGCCTTCATCTTCTGAGTCGCATCGACAGCATTGGCCACCAATTCACGAAGGAATATCTCATGATCCGAATAAAGGAACTTCTTGATTACCGGAAATATGTTTTCCGTTGTTACACCTATTTTTCCGTTTGCCATAATATTTAGTTTTTTATTTATCACAATATATGATGCCGGAATGTCTCAAAAGCGATACCACTAATAAGGAAAGCGACATTTTGTCAGTCCTTTGTCAGAGCAAAGAAAAACCGGGCCCGATTTCACAACCAAGCCCGGAATCCTTAAAAATAAGCGTTGTATGTATGTAAGTATGTATGTATGCAGAGAGATTACCTGTAAAGGAACCTCTTGATACTCATTTTAGGAGTTTTTTCAAACGGTTTGTCGACAATCTCGACCTTCGATATCTGGCTATACGATGGAAGAGACTTGTTCAGAATAACCTGCATGTCATGCATTTTCTCTGAAAGGGCCTCACCGTCAAGCCCGTCAGTCTCAATCTGCTTCTGGTCGAGATAGACAAGTGCGACAAGTTTCGAAGCGCGGTCAACGACCACAGACTCAACAACATACGGCTGATTGTTCACCGCAGCCTCTATTTCCTCCGGATAGATATTCTGTCCGTTTGAGGAAAGAATCATATTCTTGCTGCGTCCGCGGATGAATATGTTTCCGTCGGCGTCAATCACTCCGAGGTCTCCGGTGTTGAGCCATCCGTCCTCAGAGAATGCTGCCTTTGTTGCCTCATCGTTCTTGTAGTAACCGCTCATTATGCTCGTTCCGCGTGCCTGAATCTGTCCCACAACATTCTGCGGGTCTTCGGAGTCGATGCGAACCTCAGCCCTGTCAACAGCCTTTCCACAGGAACGGAGCGCGAACTTCTTCCAGTCTTCATAGGCGAGGAGAGGAGCCGCCTCCGTCATTCCGTAGCCAATTGTGAACGGAAGACCGATCTTGCGGAACCACATCTCAACTTCCGGGTTAAGCGCTGCACCGCCCATAATAAACATCTGAACCTTGCCGCCGAAAGCATCGAGAAGTTTCTCGCGAATTTTCTTGTAAATAATGGTATTGACGCCAGGAACCTTCAAGGCAAACTGCACGACCGGCTTGCTGACAACAGGAAGGACGGCAGACTTAAATATTTTCTCCATGACGAGCGGAACCGTGACGACAAGATAAGGATGAACCTCCTTCATCGCACCGAGCAGCAGGGCCGGTGTCGGTGTCTTACCGAGGTAGTAGATGGTTGAGCCGCCGCAGAGCGGATAGATGAGCTCGAACATCATTCCGTACATATGAGCCATCGGGAGCATTGAGACAATCTTGTCGCCCGGATGGGACGGGATGTGCTCCTGACCGAACTCTACATTTGCGCTGAGACACTCGTAACGGAGCATGACACCCTTAGGTGCGCTCGTTGTGCCTGAAGTGTAGTTGATTATCGCAAGTTCCTTGTCATTATCGGTCGGATAATTGACGTTTTCGCGGGTGAATCCAAGAGGATACTTCTTCTCAAACGCAGCCTGAAGGTTCTTCATTGCTGTGCGGACATTTTCGTGAGAGGTGTAGAGAAGGGAAAAGTCGTCAACTGAAATGACGGTGTGAACCCGCGGCATCGCCTTGATGTCCAACTTCTTCCACATGTCGGCGTTCGTGAAGAGAATCACACTTTCAGAATGGTCGACAAGGGAGTTGACGCTCTCTGGAGTGAAGTCAGCAAGAATAGGAACAACGATTGCCTCGTAGGTGTTGATTGCAAGGAAAGATATTCCCCATTTCGCGGAATTCTTCGCGCAAAGAGCAATCTTGTCGCCCTTCTTCACCCCGCCTTCTTCAAAACATATATGGAACTTCGCGATGAGAGTCGCCACCTGCCCGAAAGTAAACTCGTCTCCCCGGTAGTTGCAGAGAGCCGGAGTTTCCCAATTTTCACGGATTGCTTCTGTCAGCCTCGTGAAATAATGTTTCATTGGTTTATTCGTCATATTGTCAGTTTTTCCATGAATAACTCAAAACGTCGGCAAAATTAATGAAAAGACGCATCAGAAGCTTATTTTTTCTATATTTGTGGCGAAATATCTCATTTTATGTGGTAAAAATTTGGATATGATGAGAAAGAAACCAATTGTTGCGCTCGTTTACGACTTCGACGGGACCCTCTCTCCGGGAAACATGCAGGAATTCGGATTTATCCAGGCTATAGGGAAAGACCCTAAGGAATTCTGGACCGAAAGCGATGACATTGCAATAGAACAGGACGCGAGCAACATCTTGAGTTATATGAAACTCATGTTCGATGAGGCCCGTAGACTCGGAATACGACTTACAAGAAAGGATTTCCGTCGTTTCGGGAAAAAGATAGAACTTTTTGAGGGAGTGAAGGAATGGTTCTCCGCCGTCAATGAATATGGAAAGGAGCACGGTGTCATAGTGGAACACTACATCAATTCGTCCGGACTCGCCGAAATGATAGAGGGAACACCGATTGCCAAAGAGTTCAAGCGAATTTTCGCATGCTCCTACCTCTATAATGAAGACGGTGTGGCAATTTGGCCCGGTGTCGCGGTTGACTACACCGCGAAGACCCAATTTCTGTTCAAGATAAACAAGGGAATCCTGAGTATAAGGGACAACAAGAAAGTCAACGAGAGTCAGGTTGAGGACAAGAAGAGGATTCCGTTCCCCCACATGATTTATTTCGGAGACGGCGAGACCGATGTCCCGTGCATGAAGATTGTGAAGATGTTCGGCGGACATTCAATCGGCGTCTACAATCCGTTGATTCCCAAGAAGATCAAAACCGCACGGACGCTTCTGAAACAGGGGCGTGTCAATTTTATCACACCTGCCCGCTACACCCGCGACAGTCGCACGTTTGAACTGGTCTGCTCTATTATTGATAAGATACGGGCTGATTACCACCTGCAGGTTTTGGCAAAAAGCGAATAAAAGGCGGATTGCTTCGTTGCTCGTCTTGGTGAAATCCTCACAACCATTAGGTTGCTGCGGTTTCCCCTTCGCCGAGCGCCTTGCACTCCATCCTTTTCTTCATCTTTTTGCCTCTCTGCAATCCACTATAGCAAAAATCCCGGGATTTGAACTGAGTCAAATTCCGGGATCAAACTTATATTAGGGGATGCATAAAAGGATGGGATGCAAGGCGGACGATGAAGTCAAATACCGCAGCAACCTTATGGTTGTGAGGATTTTGACGAAGTGTCCAACGCCGCAGACCGCCTTTTAGGCGCCCCATATTAGAGGGCGATCACGATAGAACGAGACAATGGCGCATCCGCTGACTTAGCCTTCACAACCTCAGACTTCGCGACGATGCGTGAAGGAGCGATGTTGTACTTGTTGACGAGCAGATCCTGAACATACTGCACACGTTTCTCTGCAAGTTTACGGTTGCGTGAAGCTGAACCTGTGTTCTTGTCGGCAGTACCGGTAATCACGATAGTCCTGTTTTCGTCCACATTGGCGATGACAGTCTTGACATAGTAGTCGAGGTGGAGACGCTCCTTGACAGGAAGCTCGGACTCGCCTATGTTGAAGTACATCGTTGCAGGGGTCACGTCAGAAAGAACGGCTTTCTTCTCTGCTGCTGCCTTTCTTGCAGCCTCTGCATCAGCCTTTGCCTTAGCAAGTTCCTCATCCTTTGCGGCGAGAGCCTTGTCCTTGGCTGCGGCGTCAGCCTTTGCCTTGTCAAGAGCACTGTTGGCATCTGAAAGCGCATCGTTGGCATCTTTCCACTGTTTAGGAGAAATGCCTGCTGAACGCTTCCACGCAGCCGTCTTGCCAAGATTCACGTTAAGACCGGCAGAAACAGAAATCTCACCGGATACACCATTGGGAAGAGCTATTGCCCGTCCGTTGTAAAGGATTCCGCGGACATCAAGAGTGATGTCGAGTCTCTTGCAGACCTTGAATGAGTTGTAGATACCGGCTCCGGCTCCAAGTTCTTTGCCGAACTTGAGCTTGCTGTCAGCATTGTTGCGGTTTCCTGTGAGAAGGAGACCGGCGTGGAGATAAGGAACGCAGTTGTAGACGCGTGACTCCCTATAGCCCCAAAACTCGTTGGAAATGTTCCACATGAAGTCGCCGTGAATGTAGCCTAAGCCTATACGATTCACATAGCGTCCGTCCTTCTCCGTGTAGAAAAACGGCTGATACTCCTTGTTCGCAGAACCTCGTGCGGTGATTCCCTGGAATCCGAATCTCAAGCCGTAGCACGGAGTGAAATACTTTGAAACATTGAATTCAAAGTTACCTCCGACACCCGGCTTCACATTGCGGTCGCCGATGAAATTGACACCACCGGCGACACCGATGCCCCAGTTATCCCAAAAACTGTTGGTTTCATAAGGGCCTCGGACAATCTTGCCGTCGGCATCCCTGTTTCCGTCTTCCTGGGCAAATGCTGCCACAGAAAGGGAAAGAACCGCCATAATTGTAAATAACTTTTTCATAATAAAATTGTTATACTGATTATTTGTTGAGAGCAGTGGCAACGTCAACTGCGCAAGCCACTGTGCAACCAACCATCGGGTTGTTTCCGATTCCGAGGAATCCCATCATCTCAACGTGTGCAGGAACAGAAGAAGAACCTGCGAACTGAGCGTCAGAGTGCATACGACCCATAGTGTCAGTCATACCGTAAGATGCAGGACCCGCCGCCATATTGTCCGGGTGAAGAGTACGGCCTGTACCACCACCTGAAGCCACTGAGAAATATGGCTTGCCGGCAAGGATACGCTCCTTTTTGTAAGTGCCGGCAACAGGGTGCTGGAAACGGGTAGGGTTGGTGGAGTTTCCTGTGATGGAAACATCAACTCCCTCGTGCCACATGATTGCAACGCCCTCACGAACGTCGTCTGCACCATAGCACTTTACCTTTGCACGCGGACCGTCGCTGTAGGCGATTTCACGAACCACCTCAAGCTTACCTGTGTAGTAGTCGAACTTTGTCTGAACGTATGTAAATCCGTTGATGCGGGAAATAATCTGAGCGGCGTCCTTTCCGAGACCGTTGAGGATGCAGCGGAGAGGCTCTTTACGAACTTTGTCTGCCTTTGCAGCAATTTTGATTGCTCCCTCAGCAGCAGCGAAAGACTCGTGTCCTGCGAGGAATGCGAAACATTTTGTCTCCTCGCGAAGAAGCATCGCTGCGAGGTTTCCGTGACCAAGACCGACCTTGCGGTCGTCAGCTACAGAACCGGGGATGCAGAATGCCTGGAGGCCGAGACCGATTGCCTCAGCAGCCTCAGCAGCGTTCTTGCAACCTTTCTTGATTGCGATTGCAGAGCCGACAACGTATGCCCACTTTGCGTTCTCGAAGCAGATTGGCTGGGTGTCTTCGCAGGTCTTGTAAGGATCGAGACCGAATTGGTCGCAAATCGCGTTGGCCTCTTCAATATCCTTGATACCGTTTTCGTTGAGGACAGCAAGTATCTGTTTGATACGACGATCCTGGCTTTCGAACTTAACTTCTCTTATCATTGTCTTTTCTCCTTATTCTTTACGTGGATCAATATACTTAACGGCACCAGCCTCCTTGGTGAAGCGTCCGTAAGAACCGGTCACCTGCTTGAGAGCCTCATTTGCGTCAACGCCCTTCTTTACGAGGTCCATAAATTTACCCATATGAACGAACTCATATCCGCAAATCTGATCATCCTTGTCAAGAGCGAGAGTCTTGATGTAACCTTCTGCCATTTCGAGATAGCGAGGTCCTTTTGCAAGTGTTCCATAGAGCGTGCCTACCTGGCTGCGGAGTCCCTTTCCGAGGTCCTCAAGTCCGGCGCCAATCATAAGTCCGCCTTCGGAGAAAGCTGACTGGGTGCGTCCGTAGACAATCTGGAGGAAAAGTTCACGCATCGCGGTGTTGATTGCATCGCACACGAGGTCGGTGTTGAGAGCCTCGAGAATGGTCTTGCCCGGAAGAATCTCAGAAGCCATTGCGGCAGAGTGGGTCATTCCTGAGCATCCGATTGTCTCGACGAGAGCCTCTTGGATGATTCCGTCCTTCACGTTGAGCGTAAGCTTGCAGGCTCCCTGCTGAGGAGCGCACCAGCCGATACCATGTGTAAGGCCGGAGATATCGGTAACTTCTTTAGCTTTTACCCATTTTCCCTCTTCAGGAATTGGAGCGGGACCATGATTCGGTCCCTTTGCAACGCAGCACATCTGCTGCACTTCGTGTGAATAAATCATAAAATTGTTTTATAATTGTTTAGCTTTTAATATCTTAAAATCCCAAAAGCATGCCGCAGAAAAGGCTCTTCGCCCCACGGCACACAATCCGCTGCAAATTTAGATATTTTTTTACATTTTATAAAGTTTTTGTTTATCTTTGTTTGTGCATAAACGATTGTTTTTTCGTCCATTATGGGAAGAATTTTAAAAAATCGGCAAAAGCAAAAGAAGAAAAATGAACTATAAAGTAGAAATCATAATAAAAGGACATATTCTCAATCCTTTCTGGAAATCACGGCTGGAACGCAGGCACAGAAGAGGCGAGGTGATAAGAAAAGCCGTCTGCCATGCTCTGGAGCCATACAACGAATTTATCCGCGAACTCCGCCCAAACCAGATGGAGGGCTCCCACGATTTTCCCGGAAATGATGTTGAAAATAGTGGAAATCCCAAGGGGATGGGAGAAAAGGAAAGAATCTTCAGCATTTGGCTTCAGGGCGAAGAAAATGCCCCGGAAATTGCAAAAGCCTGCTGGAAGAGCGCAAGAAAAAACTGTCCAGAGCCCCTTGTAATCCTGGACGAGAAAAGCATTCCCGAATGGATTGAACTGCCTGAACACATAATCCGCAAACGGAAAGAAGGAAAGATAGGTCATGCCCATTATACCGACATCTGCAGGCTCGCCCTGCTGGTAAAATATGGAGGACTTTGGCTCGACGCGACGGACTATATCCCCGCCCCACTGCCCGCAGAACTATGGAAACGCGGATTCTTCGTCTATACAAGCGGCGAGGTGATAACCGGCAGCTACGCCGACATTCAGAACTGCTTCATACGCGCAAAGAAAGGAAACTTCCTCGCAAAAGCCTGGCTTGAACTCATTTACGAATATTGGAGAAGAGAAGACAGAGCCATGGACTATTTCATCCACCAGCTGCTTTTCATGATGCTGGTTGAGAACAACGAGGCTGCGGCTGAAGAGTTCAGAAAGATGCCGAAAATCGACAATGACGCCGCACACGAACTCTGGTTCGTCCACAGGGATGAGCCATACAGCCCGGAACTCTGGAAGGAGGTGACTCGGAAAGCCATGTTCCAGAAAACGGAATACAGGTCGGAGGCGGCAAACTCGCCTGCGCCCGGGACAATGGCCTGGCACCTTATAAAATCATCACATTAGACTACAGGAACCTTAGACAAGGGTAATCCCATGAGTCTCATGACCTTATATGGCTTGTAGCTGTGCGGCTCATAGCGGATTGAGAACAGGAACTCAAGCGCTTCCGTAACGAAATGCAGCGGTTTTTTCTCGTAAAAGCACAGAGTGCCATAGCGGTATCTGCGGCCGACAAGATTTGCAAGGCTGAGTCTTCCCCCATAAATGGACTCTGCCTTTCTTACAATGTCAGGAATCGATGAATCCGTAGCATATTTGACTGCAAGCCAATAGCAGGAAAGAAAAAAACGAGCCTGGAGATTGAGGGCACGGGCCTTCGGAAGATTACGGTCGAAAAAGTCGGCAACTGCAACGAATGCCGTCAGATGGTCTATTGAGTGCACCGTCCCCCTGAAAGTCTGATCCATTGTCGAGCCGGCATGCCTTATATATGTGTAGAGCTGACGGCTTATGCAATATACATTCTTTGCAACGGAAAGATATTGCCGCGAGAACTGAAAGTCCTCATAGCGGATGTGCTCAAAACGGATATTGTATTTGTCGATTATCGAACGGCGGAAAAACTTGTTGCTCACGGAACTGTCTGCCTCACAGATAATTTCATCCGTAACAGGACAAAGTCCGTCCGTCTTCACCGAATAGTATTCACTGTCCTGGCTGCAGGATTCGGCATCTGTATCCGTCACGACTTTCATGGAAAAATGCACCATGTCAGGATTATTTTCCTCTATGGCCTTCATTGCGGTTTCGTAAGCATCCTCAACGAGCAGGTCGTCAGAGTCAGGAAAAGTCAGCCACGGGGCCGTGGAGGCTTCTATTCCCGCATTTCGGGCAGCACCCTGCCCAGCATTTTTCTGGCTGATAACTCTGATTCGGGAATCCTCGGCCGCAAGAGACCGAAGAATCTGCTCAGATGAATCCGTCGAACCATCGTTCACACAGATTATCTCCAGATTACGGTATGTCTGCTCCATAACGCTGCGCAAAGACCTCTCAAGATACTTCGCAGAGTTATAGACGGGGATGATTACCGATATTTTCTCAGATAGTTCCATAATATAATACCTTCCTTTCCACTTTAAACAGCCTATATAGATGCAGGTCTTCGGAAAAAGTTGCAAAGATACCTCAATTTTCAACAATTTATTGCCAAATACTCTCAAACTCTGTTCGATTTGGGTTATATGGTTTTATTTTTATAAATTTGCGAACATTTATACAAATTAAAAATCAATCTGATACACTTATATCTATAATGGGAAACACATCAGACATAGAGAAAAATCCCGCGATATCCATTCTGGTACCATGCTGCAATGTCGAAAAATATCTTGACCAATGCCTCGAATCCATTGTGACTCAGACATTCGACGACTTGGAAATCATCTGCATCAACGACGGAAGTAAAGACGGGACGCTCGGAATCATACAGAAATTCGCGGAACGTGACAGCAGAATCGTCGTCATCGACAAACCCAACAGCGGATATGGAGCGAGCATGAATATGGGGCTCGACCGTGCGAGGGGCAAATATGTCGGAATCGTCGAATCTGACGACTATATCGAGAAAAACATGTTCCAAAGGCTGTACGAAACTGCTGAAAAATATAATCTCGACTATGTCAGATGCCTTTTCAAGACAATAAACGAAGTCACGGGCGAAAGCGAGTTCGTGAATTTCGAAGACTGCGGGCTCTACAGATGCGGCGAGGTGTTCAAGCCTCTGGAACAGAAATGCATATTCTACATTCAGCCGTCTATCTGGGCCGGACTGTACCGCAGGGACCTTCTGGACAACAACGGAATCAGATTTCTCGAAACCCCGGGAGCAAGCTATCAGGACACGGCATTCGCATTCAAAGTCTACTGCATGACGCAGAGGATGATGGTGATAAGAGAATACCTCCACAACTATCGTATCAACCCTAATTCCTCGGTCAGCTCGACAGGAAAGGTATTCTGCGTCTGCGAAGAGGAAGCGGAAATCAGAAGGTTCGCAGATAGTCACGGTCTCAGCAAGAAGCTTGGCCCCGTAATGGCGATGCGGGCATTCGGCAGCTATAAATGGAACTATAAGAGGCTGGCATACAAGCAGAAAAGGGAGTTCATCCGCCAATGGTCAAAAGAAGCCAAGCAATGGTTCGCAAACGGAGAGATGACAAAGGACGTATTCTCAAGCGGACGGCGTTTCCGCCTGTGGATGGTGGCTCATTGCCCTTGGGTCTACTATTTCTCAAAACAAGTTTAGTATGAAAAACTCAAGCAAAGAATATGACTATCTGATTGTCGGCGCGGGACTTTATGGCGCCTGTTTCGCATATTTCGCAAAACAGAACGGGAAGAAATGTCTGGTCATCGACAAAAGGCAGCACCTCGGAGGCAATCTCTATTGCGAAGAAGTCGAGGGGATAAATGTCCATAAATACGGAGCACATATTTTCCACACCTCCGACCGGAAGATATGGAACTTCGTAAATTCGCTGGTGGAATTCAACAATTATGTAAACTCGCCGGTCGCAAACTACAGGGGGCAGCTCTACAACCTTCCCTTCAACATGAACACCTTCAACAAGCTCTGGGGAGTCGTAACCCCCGAGGAGGCTCAGGCAAAGATTCAGAGCCAAAGGGAGGAGGCCGGAATCACAGAGCCACGCAATCTTGAAGAGCAGGCTATTTCACTGATAGGCAAGGACATATACGAGATTCTGATAAAGGGATACACCCAGAAGCAGTGGGGGCGTAAATGTACGGAACTTCCGGCGTCAATTATCAGAAGGCTGCCTGTCCGTTTCACATTCGACAACAACTACTTCAACGACACCTTCCAGGGAGTGCCCGTCGGAGGATATAACAAGTTGATTGACAAGATGCTCGAAGGTACAGAATGCCGCACCGGAGTCGACTATTTCGACGACAGGGAACATTGGAACTCGTTGGCGGAAAAACTCGTTTTCACAGGACCTGTGGACAGATATTTCGACTATAGATTCGGAAAACTGGAGTACAGAACGGTAAGATTCGAGCATTCTGTTCTTGACTGCGAAAACTATCAGGGAGTGGCTGTGATGAACTACACCGATGCCGAGACCCCATGGACCAGAATCATCGAGCACAAGCATTTCGAATTCGGCAAGCAGTCTAAGACAGTGATTTCCAAAGAGTTCTCATCCGAATGGAAGGACGGCAGCGAGCCATACTACCCTATCAATGACCAGAGGAACAACTCCTTGTATCTCAAATACAAAGAACTTGCGGACAAGGAAACCGGAGTGATTTTCGGAGGCAGGCTCGCCGAGTACAAATATTACGACATGCACCATGTCATCGGGAAAGTAATGGAGTGCGAAGAGTTCTGAATCTGATGGTTTCGGCATCCCTTTTGACATTTCGATGAAAACTCAAGGGCATACGAGAATTGTGAGTGGATATGAACATTATCAAGACTGATATAGAAGGAGTTGTAATCATCGAACCGAAGGTTTTCGGAGACAGCAGGGGATATTTTTTCGAGTCATACTCGCAGAGGGACTTCAATTCTCTGGTGGGTGAGGTCAATTTCGTGCAGGACAACGAAAGCAAGTCCTGCTATGGGGTGATTCGCGGGCTCCATTTCCAGAAGCCCCCTTTTGAGCAGAGCAAACTTGTGAGAGTGGTGAAAGGCAAAGTGCTTGACGTGGCGGTGGACATCCGAGAGGGCTCCCCTACCTTCGGGAAACATGTGGCCGTCGAACTCTCGGAAGATAACCACAGGCAGCTTTTCATACCGAAAGGATTTGCCCACGGATTCTCTGTTCTGTCGGAAGAGGCTGTGTTTCAATATAAATGTGACAATTTTTATGCTCCGGAGTATGAAGGGGCTATTGCCTGGGATGATCCGGCTTTGGGGATTGACTGGAGGATTCCAGTGGATAAGGTTATTATATCCGAGAAGGATAAGAAAAATGGACGGGGCGAATAAAAAGCGGTCATCCCCTTTTATCCAAGAAAGAATTGGTTTTAAAACTGGGAGTATATAGATTATGAAAGGCATAGTTCTCGCAGGAGGCTCCGGCACGCGGCTCTATCCCATAACAAAGGGAGTGAGCAAGCAGATGCTTCCGATTTTTGACAAGCCGATGATTTACTACCCGATCTCGACGCTCATGCGTGCAGGAATACGGGAGATATTGATAATATCCACCCCGCTCGACCTGCCGGGATTCAAAAGGCTTCTCGGCGACGGGAGCGACTACGGAGTGAAGTTCAGCTATGCGGAGCAGCCCTCTCCGGACGGGCTCGCGCAGGCGTTCATAATCGGAGAAGAGTTCATCGGTGACGACAGCGTCTGCCTCGTGCTCGGAGACAACATCTTCCACGGCAACGGATTCGTGGAACTGTTGCGCTCTGCGGTCTCGGATGCGGAAAACGATGGCAAGGCGACGGTATTCGGCTACTGGGTGTCCGATCCACAGAGATACGGGGTGGCGGAGTTTGACAGGAATGGAAAGTGTCTTTCCATTGAGGAGAAGCCCGAGCATCCGAAGTCAAACTACGCTGTGGTCGGACTCTATTTCTACCCGAACAAAGTTGTGGAAATCGCAAAAGGAATCACTCCCTCGGCACGCGGCGAACTGGAAATTACAACCGTGAACCAGCGGTTTCTTGAGGATGGGACGCTGAAGGTCCGCTCTCTCGGACGCGGATTCGCGTGGCTCGACACCGGCACTCACGACAGCCTTTCCGAAGCGTCGACATTCATCGAGGTCATCGAGAAGAGGCAGGGGCTGAAAATCGGCTGCCTCGAAGAAATCGCCTACCGAAAGGGCTGGATTGACGAGGCGAAGATGCGCGAGGTGGTGGCGCCGATGATGAAGAACGAATATGGCCGCTACCTTCTCCGGGTCATCGATGAGGTGAAGCAGAGAGGGGACTTCAATCTGGACTGAAATATTTGCGGTTGAATTATGAACATACTTGTGACAGGAGCCAACGGTCAGTTGGGCAATGAGATGCGCATAGTCGCAAAAGAGAGCGGCGACAGATATGTGTTCACGGACGTCGTGATGCCGGAGGGCGTCGAGACTACGTTTTTGGACATAACGGACCTGGGTGCAGTGAGATGCGCGGTGAAGGAATATGGGATTGAGGCCATTGTGAATTGTGCGGCATACACAAACGTTGACGCTGCGGAGTCGAACTTTGAAACGGCGGAGCGGTTGAACGCCGTTGCTCCGGAGAATCTCGCTATGGCGATGAAGGAGACCGGAGGGCTTATGGTGCAGATTTCCACGGACTATGTGTTCGGGAAGGAGCCATACAATGTGCCGTGCCGGGAGGAGCAGAGGGGAACGCCTACGGGAGTGTACGGACTCACAAAACTCCACGGAGAGGAGCGGATTCGGGCAGTCGGCGGAGACTGGGTGATTCTTCGTACCGCGTGGCTCTACTCCGAATTCGGGAAGAATTTCTGCAAGACGATGATGGCGCTCACCGCCTCCAAACCCGAGATTAAGGTGGTCTTCGACCAGGCGGGAACTCCGACCTACGCGCTGGATTTGGCAAGGGCGATTGAGGCCGTGCTTTCGGACTGGAAGGAAGAACGCCTTAGCGGGAACGGAAGCACAGACGGAGGGAAGGCTGCGGCAGATACTCCGGCATCATATTCAAAGACAGGTATTTATCATTTCAGCAACGAGGGTGTGTGCTCATGGTTCGATTTCGCGAAGATGACTGCGGAATATGCCGGAAACACCGGTTGCGACGTGCTCCCCTGCCACAGCGACGAGTTTCCGAGTCCGGTGAAGCGTCCGCCATATTCCGTTCTCGACAAGACGAAGATTAAGGAGACATTCGGTCTGAAGATACCTTATTGGACGGATTCGCTCAAACGGTGCATCGCAAACCTTTTGCAAACCGAATGATGATATAACAACATATCGAAAATACTAAGGACATGTCAAGCACAGCCAAAACAATAATGATAACGGGAGGCGCCGGGTTCATCGGAAGCCACGTAGTGCGACTTTTCGTCAATAAATATCCTGAATATAAGATAATTAACGTCGATAAGCTGACCTACGCCGGCAATCTCGCCAATCTGCGTGATGTCGAAGGTCGTCCCAACTACAGATTCGTGAGGATGGACATCTGCGACTTCGAAGGGATATGCGGTCTGATGAGAGAGGAACACATTGACGGCATCATTCACCTCGCGGCAGAAAGTCATGTGGACCGGTCCATAAAAGATCCTTTCACATTCGCAAGAACTAATGTCATGGGCACGCTGGCGTTGCTTCAGGCGGCAAAGCTCTATTGGGAATCGCTCTCTGAAGGCTACGAAGGCAAGCTTTTCTACCACATTTCAACGGATGAGGTCTACGGGGCGCTCGCGATGACTCACCCGGAAGGCATAGAACCGCCGTTTTCGACAAAGGCGTCATCGGGCAGCCACCATCTCGCATATGGTGAAGATTTTTTCCGCGAGGCGACGAAATATAACCCGCACTCGCCATATTCCGCATCCAAGGCATCGTCAGACCATCTCGTACGAGCGTTCCACGACACCTACGGCATGCCGACGATCGTGACCAACTGCTCGAACAACTATGGCCCCTATCAGTTTCCGGAGAAACTCATACCCCTGTTCATCAACAACATACGTCACCGCCGGCCGCTCCCGGTCTACGGAAAGGGAGAAAATGTGCGTGACTGGCTCTTCGTCGAGGACCATGCAAGGGCGATTGATCTGATTTTTCATCGCGGGCGAGTGGCCGAAACCTACAACATCGGAGGTTTCAACGAATGGAAGAACATCGACATCATAAAGGTGGTCATCAACACGGTGGACCGGCTGCTCGGACGCGCTGAGGGCGAGGACATGAATCTCATAACATATGTCACCGACCGCCTCGGACACGATGCCCGCTATGCCATCGACTCCACGAAACTCCAGAGGGAACTCGGCTGGGAACCATCGCTGCAGTTCGAGGAGGGCATCGAGAAGACAGTGAGGTGGTACCTCGACAACCAGGAATGGATGGACAATGTCACTTCAGGCGACTACCTACGCTACTACGAACAGATGTACTCACAAAGATAACACATTGTACAACAACATACTCAATATCAAATTCAGAAATTCCAAGAGAAAATCACCATAGATTTTTGAATAAGATTTTTGAGGATAGATGATTTTTGGAAGAGGGAGCATACCGGGAGTATGTGACCGATGAGAAAAAACATATAGACCAAAAAGATATTCAAAACAATGAATTTCAAGATTGTATCGGATTATAAGCCTTCCGGTGACCAGCCGGGGGCGATTGACGGGATATGCAAAGCTCTGAAACAGGGTGTGGACGCGGTGACGCTACTAGGCGTAACGGGGTCGGGAAAGACATTCACGATGGCTAACGTGATTGAAAGACTCCAGCGGCCGGCGCTCATTCTCAGCCACAACAAGACCCTCGCCGCCCAACTCTACGGAGAGTTCAAGTCGTTCTTTCCGAACAATGCCGTCGAATACTTCGTCTCCTACTACGACTACTACCAGCCGGAGGCATATATTCCCACGACCGACACCTATATAGAAAAGGATCTGAGCATCAATGACGAAATCGAGAAACTTCGTCTGAGCGCAGCGTCTGCCCTGATGTCCGGACGGCGGGATGTGATTGTGATTTCCAGCGTCTCCTGCCTCTATGGCATCGGCAATCCGGAAGACTTTCATTCACAGACCGTTGTAGTGAGGCGCGGCGAGCAGAGAAGTCTTACGAGGCTGCTCTATCAGCTTGTGGATGGGCTCTATTCGAGGACGGAGACCGATTTCAAGAGAGGAACATTCAGGGTGCGCGGAGACACGGTGGATGTATGCATAGGATATGGTGATGACGCGGTGCGCATCGAGTTTTTCGGTGACGAGGTGGACAGGATTACGGTGATTGACCCTGTCTCGGGGGCGACGATTCAGGAGATTGACGAGATTTCGATATACCCGGCAAACAATTTTGTGACGACGAAGGAACGCTCGGCGAAAGCGGTGAGCATGATTCAGGACGACCTGAAGCAGAGGTACGACCAGTTGCTGGAATATGGCAAGGGGATGGAGGCCAAGAGGCTGAAACAGAGGGTGGAATATGACCTTGAGATGATTAAGGAGATGGGATATTGTCCAGGCATCGAGAACTATTCGCGCTACTTCGACGGCCGAAAGGAGGGGATGCGCCCGTTCTGTCTGATGGACTATTTTCCGAAAGATTTCATCACTTTCATCGACGAGAGCCATGTGACTATTCCGCAGATACGCGCGATGTACGGAGGCGACCATTCGAGGAAGGAGGTGCTGATTGACTACGGTTTCCGCCTTCCGGCCGCCGCAGACAACCGCCCGCTGAAGTTCGACGAGTTCGAAGCACTTGCCGGACAGAAGGTCTTTGTGAGCGCGACCCCGGCGGAGTATGAGCTGGAGAAGTCGGAAGGCCTTGTGGTGGAGCAGGTTGTGCGGCCGACCGGGCTGCTTGACCCGCCGATAGAGGTGCGCCCGACGGAGAATCAGGTGGATGACCTGCTTGAGGAGATAAGGGTTCGTGCCGAGGCCGACGAGAGGGTGCTCGTGACGACGCTCACTAAGAGGATGGCGGAGGAGCTTGAGAAATATTTTACGAATATGGGCGTGCGCTGCCGCTACATCCACTCGGATGTCGACACTATGGAGCGCGTGGAAATCATTGAGGATTTCAAGAACGGCCTGTTCGACGTGCTTGTGGGAGTGAACCTCCTCAGGGAGGGGCTTGACATCCCAACTGTCTCTCTCGTGGCGATTCTCGATGCGGACAAGGAGGGATTCCTACGCTCCGGAAGGGCGCTGACCCAAACTGCCGGCAGGGCCGCGAGGAATGTGAATGGTCTGGTAATCATGTATGCGGACACCATCACGAAGTCGATGCAGGAGACGATTTACGAGACCGACCGCCGGCGCACGAAGCAGATGGAGTACAATAAACTGCACGGAATTGTGCCTAAGCAGGTGGCGGTGAAGAGCAATGCGCTGGCAAATGTCTATGGAGGCGAGAAATCCGGAAAGGCGGTGGCTTTCGGGGGTGCTGGTGGCTTCGGGGGTGCTGGTGGCTTCGGGGGTGCTACCGGTGTCGGTGGCGCTGCGGTCGGAGGACGCGGGTCCGGGGTCAGAGGGCTGTCCGGAGGGTCGGACGGGCATGGCCGTGTGAGTGCTGCGAACTCCTATGACGACCCGCAGTACATCCCGAGTCCTTCCGACCTCGGCAAGGGCAAGATTACGGTCGGCTTCGGCCACGACGCTGCTCGCGAGTCCAACAGCGCGTTCGTTGACGGCTACCTCCAGGCCGACCTCGCTGCTGTCCTTCAGGACCCTGTCATCCGTTCTATGTCACGCTCACAGGTTGAGAAGGCGGTTGAGACCGCAAAGGCAAACATGAAGAAGGCTTCGGCGGAGCTGGACTTCCAGGCGGCGGCTAAGTTTCGGGATGAGATGTGGGCTCTGCAGCAGTACCTTAAAGTCTGGAGGGACGGGGACGGAGAGGCATAAGGACGCATCTGCTGCGTTGGATGTTTTGCTGGTTTTTTGTTTTTATTGAAACGGATTAGGCACGGGAGTTGCACACGTAGCAATATCCTGGACATCAGGACGTTGTGTATGTAACATTTAAACCACAAAGCTTATGGCCACAAAGGACTCAAAGTACGAATGCCTTCGCTGCGGATGGATTTACGACCCGGCTGAAGGTGACCCCGAAGGCGGCATAGCCCCCGGAACTCCATTCAAAGACATCCCGAACAATTGGAAATGCCCGGTCTGCGGAGCCTCCAAATCTGACTTCGCCGAGTACCCTGAAAACTAACGGGTCTTAACACTTACAGAAAGAGACGCTGGCCCCAAAGTCCCGAAGGGACCGCACCGGAGGCGCGAAATACCTCTAATAGGGGTCGCAGACGTCAGTCTGCGGGGGTTAGGAAGTCCGTAGGAGGGTGAACAGAAGACTTTTTGTTCACCCTCTCTTTTTGTGAATTATAGTTTTCAGCCGGTTCTTTTTAGTCACAATTTCTCGGAAATGGGATAAAAGATTTGGGAATACCAATGAAACTTCCTATTTTTGTAAACAGATTTGTTTGCAAAATCGATGCGTATGACACCAGATATTCAGATGCTGAAAGGGATTCACCCCGGAAAGATAATCAGTCGCGAGTTGAAGCGAAGGAAATTAAGCCAAAGAAGGTTTGCCGAGTCCATACACGAGCACAGCCAGACGCTCAACGCTGTAATAACAGGACGGCGCCGGCTTACAATTGAAATGGCGATAAAAATAGATGAAGCCTTGGGGTATGAAGAAGGTTTTCTTCTTACTCTACAGACTTTTTATGACATAGCCCAACACAAGGCGCAGAAAGCATCAGAAACAGTGTACGGCGTTCCAAACATAAGGAAAATCCTATTTTGGGATACCGATTTTGAGCGGATTGACTGGGGAACATATAAGAAATATGTCATCGGAAGAGTTCTTGAACGTGGAACTAAGGAAGAAATAAATGAAATAAGAAGATTCTACAAAATAAGTCCCTCTGATCTTGAAAAATATAGGAATCAGGACAAATACAAAATCCACTCATAGATGAGCACCTCATTATTGAATTATGGAACCGTCACGCCACTTTTACGGAACACGCTTCATCAACTGATGAAAGAAGCTCTATTCCAACCATTTCTGCTTGTTGGCGGCACGAATCTCAGTCTCAGATTAGGGCACAGACTTTCCGTTGACATTGACCTCTTTAGCGATGCCCAGTATGGAAGTCTCGACTACGAGGCATTCGAATCTTTTCTAAAAGGCAAGTATTCATATTTTGAGAAACCGGACAAGACAGAGATTATAAGTTTTGGCAGGAGCTATTACATTGGGGAATCAAAAGACGAATGCATCAAGCTAGACCTTATGTACACAGATCCGTTCATACGAGAACCGGAAATAATTGATGGGATAAGACTGGCAAGTATAGATGACATTGTTGCTATGAAAATCGACACAATCTCAAGAGGCGGACGCAAAAAAGATTTCTGGGACATACATAAACTTATGGAAAACCGCGACCTCAATGAAATGTTCAAGCTTCATAATGAACGATACCCGTGGGAACATAATGAAGATCTCTTATTGGCAGCGATGACAGATTTTTCTGAAGCGGAAAATTGGCCTGAACCTATATGTATCGAAAGGGTGGAATGGGATGAAATAAAACTCGATATTATTGATGCCGTGAAGAATTATAAATAAACAACAATGCAGACAATTATGGACAAGTTATTAGAATTAGGCAGGCAGGTCAAGAAGATGGATTATATTGCCGCTTGGACTTGGAGCCAAACAGTCGGCTTTATTGAAGGCTTTGTAAAAGGCTATAAAGCCCAACTCAACCTACAGGGTTTAACCGATGATTGCGTACTCACTAAAACCATTGGCAAATTATACGAACTCGGTTTTGAGGAGACTTGTGTGAGGTCTGTTCTTGACATTACGCATAACGAGTGGAAGGAATTCACTCAAGGACATGTTGTTGACATCAAACACAAAAACGAATTCGAAGATAAACTGCATAGGGAAGCTTGGGAAAATATGGAGCAGTTCGAAAAAGAGCACCCAGATTATTTTGACGAACCCGCAGGAGTCATAGTAGAGTCATAGCTCACAGGGAAGGTCATTTAAGACTGGATGCATCTTTTTTGTGCAAATTTTCGTGATTTTTGCACTTTTTTCGTGCAAACCAATTATCTTGTGCTACACAACACCCAACGGCCATGCTTCGCCATCGGCTACGACACTCCGGAGAACTACCGGAAACGCTACTACAAGGTAGAACTGCCCAAGAAGAATACTTTTGAGGGCAGGACACTTACCTCCGAGCCGAAGTTCGTCCAGAAACGAAGGCAATACGCTGATAACCAGGACAATTGCAAGGGCTTGTCAACTTTTGAAGAAGAAATCTCTGGAAAAAGTTGAAAAATGTCTACTTTTGTAAAAGATATCCGGCGGAAAACATTGCCGATGTCTTTCCCTGAAAAAGGTTGACTCGCAAATACTAAAAACAAATGCGATTCAAT
>UQYV01000013.1 GCA_900545245.1 uncultured Bacteroidales bacterium | reverse complement strand
TCCTAAATCCTCTCCCTCGGGGAGAGGACTTACCCTCGCCACAAGGGCTCAAAAGTGGTGTTTCGCACTTGCGAAACTTGAGTACATATCCTCAATATCCTCAATATCCTTTCGTCCGCACACATCGTGCCTTGCCAATTTCGGAAGACGAAAAATCTTCCACGACACAAATGTATGGGTTTGTTGTTGATAATCAAAAAATTATTCGTATATTTGCAGCCCCAAAAATTGGGGAGTTAAACATAAATAAAAGATTTATAATCATTTATGCCAACAATTCAACAGTTAGTTCGCAAAGGACGCGAGGTTATCGTCGAGAAGAGTAAATCTCGCGCGCTGGATGCTTGCCCTCAGAGAAGGGGCGTATGCGTGCGTGTGTACACAACCACACCTAAGAAACCTAACTCAGCAATGCGTAAGGTTGCCCGTGTACGTCTTACCAACTCTAAAGAGGTCAACGCGTACATCCCTGGAGAAGGCCACAACCTGCAGGAGCACTCAATCGTGCTCGTTCGTGGCGGTCGTGTAAAGGACCTTCCTGGTGTACGTTACCACATCCTTAGGGGCGCTTTGGATACTGCCGGCGTTGAGGGAAGGACTCAGTCACGTTCTCTCTACGGAGCCAAGAGGCCAAAGGCAGGTAAGAAGCCCGCTAAGAAGTAATTTTTAATTTATTACCTTAATTTCCAACAAAACAATGAGAAAATCGAAGCCTAAGAAGAGGATTCTACTTCCTGATCCTAAGTTTCACGACGTAATGGTTACCCGTTTCGTGAACAATCTTATGTTGCAGGGAAAGAAGAGTATCGCGTATTCTATTTTTTACGATGCCATTGACATGGTAGGCGAGAAGATGAAAGATTCTGACAAGGCTCCTCTCGATATTTGGAGGAAAGCTCTCGAAAACGTGACACCTCAGGTTGAGGTGAAATCACGCCGTATCGGTGGAGCTAACTTCCAGGTGCCGATGGAGGTGCGTCCTGAAAGGAAGATTTCACTTTCCATGAAGAATATGATAGTCTTCGCCCGCAAGCGTTCAGGCCACTCCATGGCCGAAAAACTTTGTGCTGAAATCATCGCGGCATACAACTGCGAGGGTGCAGCATTCAAGAGAAAAGAAGATATGCACAGAATGGCAGAGGCTAACAAGGCTTTTGCACACTTCAGATTCTAATCCCCAAGGAGACATTGACAAATGGCAAGAGATCTTAAATTCACCAGAAACATCGGTATCATGGCTCACATCGATGCCGGAAAGACCACTACCTCGGAGCGTATTCTCTATTACACGGGAAAGACTCACAAGATCGGTGAGGTTCACGAGGGTGCGGCCACCATGGACTGGATGGTCCAGGAGCAGGAGCGTGGTATCACCATCACTTCTGCCGCTACTACCGCTTTCTGGCACTACAGGGGAGATACATATCAGATTAACCTCATCGACACTCCGGGTCACGTTGACTTCACAGTGGAGGTTGAGCGTTCGCTCCGTGTTCTTGACGGAACTGTCGCTACCTTCTGCGCGGTAGGACGTGTACAGCCTCAGTCTGAGACCGTTTGGCGTCAGGCTGACAAGTACGGTGTTCCTAAGATTGCGTATGTCAACAAGATGGACCGTGTCGGTGCAGACTTCCTCGCCGTCGTTGAGGAAATCAAGACCAAGCTTGGCGCAAGGGCTGTTCCTATCTGCCTCCCTATCGGAGCCGAGGATAAGTTCGAGGGCATCATCGACCTCATCGCCAACAAGGCAATCTACTATGACGGTGGAGAAGAGCTCGTGAACTACGAACTCAGGGAAATTCCGGAGAACATGAAGGCAGAGGCTGCCGCATGGAGGGAGAAACTCGTTGAGGCTGCGGCTGACTACGACGACACTCTCATGGAGAAGTTCTTCGAAGACCCTGATTCAATCACCGAGGACGAGATTATTGCGGCTCTCCGCAAGGCAACCATTGACATGTCAATCGTGCCTGCATGCTGCGGCTCTTCATTCAAGAACAAGGGTGTCCAGTTCCTTCTCGACGCTGTGATGCGCTACCTTCCTTCTCCGCTTGACATTCCGTCAATCAAGGGAACGAATCCTAAGACAGGAGAAGAGGAAGTCCGTCATCCGAACGCAAAGGAGCCGTTCTGCGCACTTGTGTTCAAGATTGCGACAGACCCGTTTGTGGGACGTCTCGCATTCCTCAGGGCATATTCAGGACATCTCGACGCCGGTTCGTACGTGCTCAACACCCGTTCCGACAAGAAGGAGCGCGTGGCGCGTCTCTACCAGATGCACTCGAACAAGCAGAACCCTATTGATTTCGTGGAGGCCGGAGACATCTGCGCCGCTGTCGGATTCAAGGATCTGCGTACAGGTGACACAATCTGCGTTGATACAAACCCTATCACCCTTGAGTCAATGGAGTTCCCTGATCCGGTAATCGGACTTGCAGTCGAGCCTAAGACTCAGAAGGATCTTGACAAACTCGGAATCGCACTTGCAAAACTTGCCGAGGAGGACCCTACCTTCACAGTCAAGTCAGACCACGAAACAGGCCAGACAGTCATCAGCGGTATGGGTGAGCTTCATCTTGACATCATCGTTGACCGTCTTCGCCGTGAGTTCGGCGTCGACATCAACCAGGGTGCACCTCAGGTTAACTACAAAGAGGCCATCACAGTACCGGTTCAGCACCGTGAGGTGTTCAAGAAGCAGTCCGGTGGTCGTGGTAAGTTCGCTGACATCATCGTCGAGGTTGCTCCGGCTGACGAAGGACAGACAGGTCTCCAGTTCATTGATGAGGTTAAGGGCGGTAACGTTCCTAAGGAATTCATCCCGTCAGTCGAAAAGGGCTTCAAGTCAGCAATGGCAAACGGAGTTCTCGCAGGCTACGAGGTCCCTTCACTCAAGGTTACCCTCAAGGACGGTTCATTCCACCCTGTCGATTCAGACCAGCTCTCATTCGAAATCTGCGCACGTATGGCATTCCGTCACGCCTGCCCTAAGGCAAAGCCGGTTCTTCTTGAGCCTATCATGAGCCTTGAGGTGGTTACTCCGGAAGACTATATGGGTGACATCGTTGGCGACCTCAACCGTCGTCGCGGACAGGTTACTGCAATGGATTCAACTGTTGGTGCCCGCATCGTCAAGGCATTCGTTCCGCTCGCAGAGCAGTTCGGTTACGTGACGGTTCTCCGTACCATCTCATCAGGACGTGCTACCAGCACCATGACTTTCGACCACTACGCTGAGGTTCCTGCTAACCTCGCGAAAGAAATCATCGAAAAGTCCGGATACAAGGTTCCTGAGGAGGAATAATAACAGAAAGTTTAATTGGTTATACAATAACGATATGAGCCAAAAAATCAGAATTAAGCTTAAGTCATTCGACCACATGCTGATTGACAAGTCCGCAAAGAAGATCGTCGAGACAGTTTCTTCTACTGGTGCCCGTGTCAGCGGTCCTATTCCGCTTCCGACCAACAAGAAGATTTTCACTGTCAACCGCTCTACTTTCGTGAACAAGAAGGCACGCGAGCAGTTCGAACTGAACTCATACTGCCGCCTTCTCGACATCTACGAGTCTTCCCAGAAGACCGTTGATGCCCTCATGAAGCTTGAACTCCCAAGTGGTGTCGAGGTCGAGATCAAGGTTTGCTAATTGAAATTCGAAAAAGATTTTATATCTTTGCAGAGCCGTCACTCCAAACGGCGGCTCTGTAAATTTTAAGTTCTTTGAATTTTCGGTCCCATAGCTCAGTTGGTTAGTAGCACCTGACTCATAATCAGGGGGTCGCAGGATCATGCCCTGCTGGGACCACGAAGAAAGGCACTTGTAGATTCGTTCTACGGGTGCCTTTTTTCGTGGCTTCTCTAGACATTTCATCTGAACTTCAAGCGCGTTATTTATATTTGGGATGAAGTGTTGTAAAATATATAGTTATATATTATTTTTGCATTGTTATACATATATACTATAATAGTGCAAAAGCAAGTGATGAACATATCAGTGGCCGGAATGATGCTCCAGTTGGCAGAGATTTCGAAAAAAGAATTGAAAGGAGCACTCATTGATGACATTGCCCGATTCTGTTTTTATCGAACTGAATTGGCAGGTACAGCATTCGTGCTTCTCATCTCAAAATTGGATGCCAATGAGACTCCGGCAGTATGTGCGAAAATATCGGACAGATTGTCTGCGCTGTTCTCTATGCCCGTCGTGTTTTATTTTTCTAATCTGAAGTTTTACGAGCGGCAGCGCTACATTGAAAAAGGAGTGTTCTTCATCACGGAACGTGGAGAAGCTTTTCTTCCAAATATGATTCTGCATTCAAAAAAAGAAAAATCCAAGAACCCAACTAGGCTTTCCGCATCTGCTCAGTTCATTCTCTTGTATCATCTCCAAAGAACGAGTCTTGATGGTTATTCTATCTCCGAGATTGCCTCGAAAATTCATCAGTATTCCTATGTCAGCATCGCCAAGGCGGTGGAAAACATCGAAGCTCTTGGCCTTTGCAAATGCAATAAAGATTCTGAACGAAGCAAAAGAATCCGGTTTCTTGCTGAAGGTCGCGAACTGTGGGAGATGGCCGGACAATACTTGACAAATCCAGTGAAAGAAGTCAAGTATTGTGATTCAATACCTTCCGTCAAGTTCCAGTATTCCGGAATCAGTGCATTGGCATCATATACAATGATTGCTGCAGATGAAATTCCAACCATTGCCATTTATTCCGGAAATCTCAATGAGGCTGATTTTCACGGACTGAATGACTTTGACGGAAATGTACGAGTAGAGATTTGGCGTTATCCTGAAATAGATACGGAGTCTGATACTATTGACAAGTTGTCCCTGTTTCTCAGTCTTGAGGATGACTCCGACCCGCGGGTTGATAAGGAAAACAAAATAATGTTCGATAAGATATGGCAGACAATGTGATTGTAGATGGAATTGGGATGTTTGAGAGAACTTTCTCAAAATACAAGGATTCATTTATTATTATAGGCGGAGCGGCTTGCCGTGCAACTTTATCCGAGGGAAGATACACTCCCCGTAAGACAAAGGATATCGATATGGTTCTTGTCCTTGAGCATCTGGACAAGGAATTTATTGATGCTTTCTGGTCTTTTATCAAAGCCGGCCACTATAAATGCGCTACCCGAAAAGACAAAGAAGGACAGAAGAAATATGTCTTATATAGTTTCTATGATAGTTTGCTGGAGTATCCGGCACAGATTGAACTCTTGTCCCGGCCTGTGGAGGGGTTAGGCAATCCGGAGAATCACAACATTGAGGCAATTATTATGGACGATGCATCCTATTTGTCCGCAATCATTCTGGAACCGGACTATTACGACTATCTCATTGGCCATACTGAAGAAAAGAATGGTCTTCGCTATGCTTCTGTTGATTCCATAATTTGCCTTAAAGTGTTGGCATATCTCAATCTGAGAGAAGACAAGAGAAACGGTAAACATGTCAATGACGATGATTTCAAGAAGCATCGCAGGGATGTTGTGATGGCTGCAGCCAGTCTTGCTGTCGGAGATGAATTTGCAGTTCCAGGAACCATTAGGGATTCAATCTCAAGATTCATTGAAGCTGTAAATGTGGATGATGGTGTCCGCAAGTCTCTTCGTGAAACATTGAAGCTGCAAAGTGAATCGCTTCTTGATGAATATCTTAATATGCTTGACGAGAGCTTTATAGTGGAATAAGATTGAAATTCAATACACTTTAGACCTGCACCTTGAACTGTCGTTATATAGGTGCCTTTTCGTGTGTAATTGTATCATCTTGTGCTATCATAGTGTCGGTGGCGGAAATGTCTTAATGTTATCTTTGCAGTATCCAAAAGTTACACATATTTTGGAAACCTCGTAAGACACAAACTGATAATATTATATGATTTTACGTAAAGCTATGATTCTGGCATCGGCACTGTCGCTGATAGTGGTCGGATGCGAATGCTGCTCCAAGTCGGGAGGGAATCTTGTACAGAAAAAAGAGACACTGACGCTTGCTCCGCTGATTGATGAGGAGGCCACGTCCCTCACGGTCAGCCTGCACGGAAATATGTGGAAGCTCCTTGACCGTGGAACCATGTTTGGAGCGCAGATTCCAACATTATACGGACTGGACGGTGGCAAGGCGAAATGGTACGACACTGACGGAAAGGCCGAGCATTCCGACACCAAATATCTTATCGGAACCCATCCGGCAGTATGCGGGTGGGAAATAAGTGGCATCGAGACCGGGCAAGAACTGAATATTGACAAGGAAAACTTCAACGACATACGCACTCACATACAGGCCGCGTACAGACGCGGGGCTGTGAACACAATGTCGTGGCATTGCGCCAATCCGGTCACCGACGGAAACTCCTGGGACCCGACGCGGGCAGTCTATGCGATAATTCCTGGGGGCTATCTGAATGGTAAGTTCAATAGCTACCTAGACCATGTCGCGGCCTTCATATCCTCTTTAAAGACAGACGACGGCGAACTCATTCCAATCATATTCAGGCCTTGGCACGAACACACCGGAGCAGGGTTCTGGTGGGGCAAGGGCAATGCCACAAAAGATGAATTTATCGCCCTGTGGCAATATACCGTGAAATATCTTCGAGACGAGAAAGGACTGCACAACTTGATTTGGGCATATTCTCCAGATATGTGCCACTTGTCTTCACGCAACGACTATCTCGAATACTGGCCCGGTGACGAATATGTCGATATTCTCGGACTTGACGCATACGACCGGGAGGGACAGAACTACGGGCACCGCGGCCTTCAACTTGTGCGTATGGCAAATGTCATTGCCGCAGAAAAGCACAAGATGTTTGCGCTGACGGAGACTGGGCTTGAGAACAATGCCGAGACATCCGCATGGAACAACAAGAAATGGTGGACGACAATGCTTCATCACATAATTGCCGGCCAGCGCGTCTCGTTTGCCCTTGTTTGGAGAAACGGTGACTTCCCGTCCAACGGCGGACACTATTTCAATGCGTTCCGCGGATGCTGGTCGGAGGATGACTTTGTGAAGTTCGCCGGATATGACGACGTTCTGTTTGAGAGGGATCTTCCGAAAATGTACGAGCGATGAGAGCGGTTTTCTTCGTTTTAACAGCTATTACCGCGTTGTCCTGCGCGTGCTCGTCAAATCTTTGCGATGAACCGGAAGTTCGTGCGGTGAGGAAATATATTTCTTCTTCCTGGACAAAGACCGTGAGGGAAACTCCCGAGGATGACGGGACTCTAATCGGGCTTCCGTTCCCCTACACCGTGCCTTCTCCGGAAGGCATGTTTCAGGAGCTTTACTATTGGGATACATATTTCACGAATGAAGGACTGATAAGGGATGGACTTGTCGGCCTTGCTCGCGGAAATGTCGACGATATGCTCTATCTGGTTGACAGATACGGCTTCATGCCGAATGGTAATAGGACTTGGTATCTGTCACGTTCCCAGCCGCCGTTCCTTTCTCAGATGGTGCGTTCCGTATTTGATGCAAGGCCGGACACGCTGTGGCTAGCCCGTGCCTATCCAACGCTTGAAAGGGAATATGCTTTTTGGATGACGGAAAGGATTTCAGAGTGCGGACTGAACTGCTACTCCGGAAAGGGCGCAGATGAGAATCTTGTCACCGAGTTCGTGAAGACCGGGGAGCGGAGGCTGAAGCATGTATTCATAACTCCGGGAATGACAGCTGTGGAGCACGACAGGCTCGGGCGAAACTTTGTCGCGGAGGCGGAGTCCGGATGGGACATGAATCCTCGCTTTGACCGTCGTTGTGGTGATTTCTGTCCTGTCGATTTGAACTCCCTGCTCTATATGTACGAAACAAACTTTGCCGACTTTGCACGGATTCTCGGAAAGGGTGAGACCGTTGTCGAGGAATGGGAGCAAAAAGCGGAAAGGCGGCGGAAACTTATGTCTGAGTTTATGTTCGACAAGCTGCGTCAACAGTTCTATGACTATGATTTCGTGAATGGGAAACGCTCTGACGTGCTGTCGGCGGCCGTGTTTACAACGCTCTTTGCCGGACTTGCAACAAAGGCGCAGGCGGTCGGCGTCGTGCGTGGACTGGAACTCCTGGAATTTAGGCATGGGCTTTCTGTCTGCGAAAATAGGCATTATGAATATGAGTATCAGTGGTCTTTTCCGAACTGCTGGCCTTCTTCCACATTCATGACCGTTATGGGACTCGCCGATTATGGCTATCATAGGGATGCCGTGCGTCTTTCGGAAAAATATATCCGTCTCGTGCTTGAATCCTACGCAAAGACAGGAAAACTCTGGGAAAAATACAATGTCATCGAAGGTACGGAAAGCGTCGGTAGCGAATACGAAACCCCCGAAATGCTCGGGTGGAGTGCCGGAACTTTCGTTGCCCTCCATGAATATCTTTTGAAAAGGAAATGATTATGACAAAGAAATTGATTGTTTCAGTTCTTATGGCCCTATCGGCTCTAGCCGTGTCCGCACAGTCCTTCCGTGTTGTCGGCACCGTGCTCGACGAAACTGGGCAACCACTTTCCGGTGCGAGCGTTCTCTCTCAAGACGGCAAACGGTTCACGACAACGGACACGCAGGGCAGGTTCGAACTCTACGCTGTGCCTGGCGAAAGCCTCAAGGTCTGGTTCATGGGCTATAGGGAGTTCCTACTCAAGGTGTCGGCAGGGATGCCGGAGTCAAGCATTGTTCTAATTCCTGACTATGAGGTTCTTGACGATGTCTTGGTCATAGGATATGGAGCCGTGAAGAAAAGTGACCTGACCGGCTCCGTGGCGTCCGTAAAGATGGAGGCGCTTTCAGATATGACCTCAGGTTCCATAGACGGCCTTCTTCAGGGACGCGCCGCCGGTCTTCAGGTTCTGAACAGTTCTCAGGACCCAGGCGCGGGCGCCACCGTGCGTATTCGCGGAAACTCGTCAATCAATGGCTCCAACACCCCTTTGATTGTTGTCAACGGCTTTCCTATGGGCGAGGCCGGCAACTTGTCTTCTATAAATACGACGGACATAGAATCAGTTGAAGTTCTGAAGGATGCCTCGGCCTCGGCGATATACGGTTCACGCGGTGCCAACGGCGTCATACTTGTCACAACGAAAAATGCCGTAAAGGGGATGACAAGCGTCACTGTCAAGCATCAGACGGTTATAAGTCAGCTTTCTGACAAACTCGACATCTGGTATGACCCTATGATGATGGCTCAAGTCGCAAACGAAGAGCAGACAAATGCGGGTCTTACGCCTCTTTATATAGGACAGACCATAGGCGGCATCTATTATCCCTCCCTTTTGGAGATACAAAATGGGGATTGGTCGAATACTGACTGGACGAGTCTTTGTCTTCGCACTCCTATGGTGAACAGCACCACCGCTGCCGTCAGCAGTGCGACGGAACGGGCTTCCATAAACCTGAATGTCAACTATTATGACGAGAAGGGAATCTATAAAAAGGATGATTTCAACAAAGTGAATGTGAACCTCGGCTTCAAATATAAGTTGTGGGAAAATGTCAGTCTTTCATCATATTCCGTATTGTCCTTCAACAAAAGAAATGTTATGAATGGGCTGGAGTATGGCCGTAATCCTCTATGGCCCGTATATAATGATGACGGCTCGTTATTCACCTCAGGTCCCACTGATTTCGGTCATCCCCTCACGAGGCTCTCCGACTATCACAACCGGACTTCAACCAAGGAAATAGCAGAATCTGCTGCCTTGGACATCAAGATAATAGAAGGACTGGACTTCCATACCCAATTGGACTATCGTTACAATTCAGCCGTTTCGGACATATATGAGGCCTCCACTACCTCACAGGACGCTTTTGATAATGGCGGGATTGCGAAGGTGAATACGAGTTTTTACACAGACCTCCTGACTGAGAGTTACTTGACATATACTCACAACTGGGGAGGAGTTCACGACCTTTCGCTTATGGCAGGGCACTCCTTCGACAGGGAACTCAACAGGGGGCTCTACACCACGGCCCGGGGATTCGTGAACGACGTTCTCGGAAATGAGAATATGAATGCGGGTGACCCTGCCCTAAGGCAAATCTACAATGATGGCTACTATCTCAGCAAATTACTTTCTTTCTACGGTAGGGCAAACTACTCGCTGCTTGACCGCTATCTTTTCACCGTGACCTTGCGTGCCGACGGTTCGACGAAGTTCGGTTCCAACAACAAATGGGGTTATTTCCCTTCCGGGGCCTTGAGTTGGAAGATACATAAGGAAGACTGGCTTCGCGATTTAACTTGGCTTTCTGAACTGAAACTGCGTGCAAGTTACGGACAATCAGGCAATCAGGGAATAAGCAGCTATCAAACCCTCGACCGCTATGGGATGGAGAAATTTTGGAATAACGGCTCTTGGCAGACAGTGATAGGACCTGGCTATGAAGTGGGACGAACAGGAGCGAACGATCGTTATATGGTCTGGGGCGGAATCTCCAATCCCGACTTGAAATGGGAAACGACCTCTCAAGTTGACCTCGGTCTTGATGCCGCCTTTTTCGACAGCCGTCTTCGTATAACCGCAGACTGGTACTACAAATACACCACGGATCTTCTTCGGGAGAAATATCTTCCTCTCACATCGAGTTACGACAAAATTTGGGTCAATGACGGGAGTGTAGTGAATAGTGGTGTCGAACTTGAAGTGGCTGGAGACATTATTTCTACTCGAGATTGGAGATTTTCCGCCGATTTTATAATATCCCACAACAAAAACAAGGTGGTCAGTCTTGGTGACGCGATTTCGAGCGGACTTTCTCGTGACCTGCGAACGGGAATGCTCTACGAAGTTTCCGGTCCGGCTGTGGCGATGTTCAATCAAAATGCGAGTGTCCTTGCCGTAGGATATCCGATGAACGTGTTCTATGGTTATAGAGTGGACGGAATTATCCAGAAGGGCGACGACCCTGGTTTCCTCGACTCCGCAGGATTGCTTGATCTCCCGGGTGAATTCAAGTATCTTGATTTGGACGGAGATTATGAACTTACTGCTGCCGACAGGGAAATCATCGGAGACCCCAATCCGGACTTTACCGCTTCACTCAACCTTTCGCTGAGTTGGAAGAGGCTCGACTTTTCCGTTTTTCTCTATGGCGTTTATGGGAATGACGTACTTTATAACGGATATACATTCAGCCCGAGAGTGAAGGCTCGCAGATGGACGGTTGATAATCCCACGAACGATTTTCCGCGGCTGAATAATTCTCGGCAGTATCTCCTTTCGGACTATTTCCTTCAGGACGGTTCATTCCTTAGGATTCAGAACGTCAATCTCGGATATACCTTCGACATCGGGAAGAAATGGCTTCGCAACATAAGGATATACGGAACGATAGATAATCTTTGGACATTCTCGAAATTCGATGGCTACGACCCGGAAGTCGGACTCGATGGAATCTATTGGGGCGGATACCCGAAATTCAGAAAATATTCGATTGGAGTGGAAATAAATCTTTAGGAACAATGAAAATAGAGAAATATATAATCATATTTATCGCAACGCTGTCTCTTGCGTCCTGTTCGCTTGAAGAGGCTCCTTATGGCTTCTACTCCTCCGAGAACTTTTACAAGACGGAGAAGGATGCCGAATCCGGACTGATGTATGCCTATAATGCGCTGAATTATCTCGAATACCTTCGTGCTATATGGTATATCGGAGATATTCCAACTGAGACTATGTGTGCCAAGAGTGACGAGCCTGGAGACATCCACCTGCTTGACAATTGGACCTACAACAGCAGTACGGAACTCACTTGGTACTATTTCAAGTATTGCTATATCGGTCTCAACCGGGCCAATACCGTGATAGCAAAGGTGAAAGACTGCGAACTTACTGAAGCTGCCAGAAACCGCGTCCTCGGGGAAGCGTATTTTCTTCGGGCTTGGAATTATTTCAATCTTGTGCGTACTTTCGGTGTCGTTCCTGTGGTGAAGGAGCCTATAACGAGGTTGGATCAGACGACTCCCGATTTGGCAGGAAGCACAGAAGAAATCTGGGAACTTATTTTCAATGACCTTAAAGAGGCAGACAGGCTTCTGGAAGTCAATAAGGTTTTCGGACGTGTGGATAAGGTCGCTGCCGAGGCTCTTCTTGCAAAGGCTTATCTCACAGTGGCTTCGGGAAGGGACTATAATGCGCCCGGATACAGAAATCTCAGCTATGACCCCGAGACATACTATGCTAAAGCGGCTGAATATGCCCGCAAGGTTGTGAATGATTATACAGAACAGTATTCTTTCGATGACGACCTCAGACATATCTACGACGTTGAGGCGCCCGACGGCCCCGAGCATATATTCATAATGGCGACAGACCGCAGCGGAACGCACGAAAGTATGTACACCAAAATTCCTCTACAATTTCTTCCGAACAACAGTTCTGTTCCCATCTACATTAAATATGGTGACGGCAAACTTCAGAAGGCGAACGGCAACGGATGGGGAGTCTTTATCATCGAAGACAAGTTTGTAGAATCATTTCTCTCCACGGACAAGCGCAGAACGGAACTGATCCACAGGCAGTTCTATGATCAGTATGGAGATCCGATTACCATCGCCTCCGGTGCGAAGTATTACAGCGCAAAGTATGTCGATCCGGATTTCATTGGCGAGAGAACCAGTGCCCGCCCATATCTTCTCAGATATTCTGATATCCTCCTTGTTCTTGCCGAGGCTGCGGGGCCTTCTGAAGGTTACCCTTTGGTGAACAAACTGCGTTCACGTGCGGGGATTCCTAATTTTGCGCCGGGACTTGAATTGAAGTCTTTCAGGAAAGAGGTAATAAAGGAGCGCGCTTTTGAACTCGCTTTTGAAGGAAACAGGCTCTTCGACCTCCGCAGGACCGGTACTGTCACATCAACCGTTACAGAGGCATCGAAAATGTCGGAGGAATCCGCTGCTTTTTATCCTATACCGCAGCGCGAGATAGATTTGAATCCGAATGTGGAGAAAGAAAATAACAATAAGTTCTGATTATATGAAAAGAATAGCCATAATGCTTATGGGACTGCTTGCTGCCGTTTCCTGTTCCAAGACAATAGATAGCCCTCTTGAAAACAAGGATGTTTCACTTCTTGAATTGCAACTCAAAGGGCAGATGGGAACAGCGGTTATTGAGCGCACGGACGAGTCTGCTACGGCTACGGTATATGTGATGGCGACGGATGCATTTGATTGGGCGGCAGTCGAGGTGGAGGGAATAGTTGTCTCCGCCGGAGCTTCCGCGAGTGTGGGAAGAGGCGATAAACTCAATTTTAACAATCCGGAAAGACGTGCCTCTGTGACAGTAAGTTCGAAATCCGGGAACAAACTCAAATGGTGGATAAATATCAAGCCTTATGATGCTTTCTATGTCGGGAGGTGGAGAATCGTGGAAATAAAACTCTGTTGTAATCAAAGACTCGCCAGCTGTGGAGACGGTGCGTGGGAGACCCAGCTCAGTGCATCTGAGTTCGGAGATTTCGGCATGCCTGAATATGACAACCGCATCCAAATAGATATGAACGAAGGAGTTCGGAACAACCTCCTGACTGGAACGATTACAAATGAAGCTGGCGCGGATGGCAAATATGGTCACTTTTGGGGTGTATATTCCCCATACAGCAAGGAGAACCCCCTCGATATGGACTCCCGTCTGAGGCATCTACTTCCTCCAGGGAAGTCCGAATGGGAACTTGATCTCACGACAAATAAGATGAGCATCACCAAAGACAACGTCACATCCGTGATGACTTTTGCCCGGCGTGGTGACAACGTCCTTTTACGTTTCGCCCTTCCTTCCGCAGCTTCCGAGCCTTCGCAAAACGGATTCTACGATAATATGTGGCGGAGTTCGTATGAATTGTATTATGAAGTTTACAAAATGAAATAATTATGAAGAAGTTTTTTACTGTTTCAGCGGCCTTACTTTCGGCTGTAATGATGATTTCTTGCAATAAAGAAAACAATCCTGAAGAAAAACCCGGTACGGGAGGAGAAACGGGAACTGTGGAACTTGTGACTCCGGTACTCAGTGCTGTTCAAGATGGAGTGGTTAGCCTTGATGAAGAGTCCGATGCCGTGGTCTTGAAACTTTCTTGGACCGACGCTCTCCCACAAGGGCAGACTTTAGGGCTTTCATATACGGTCTATTGCAATGATGCAGCAGCCGACTTGTACAGTTCTCCATTGACATTCAATGCCGGAAAGAGTCTTGGTCTGGGACTTAAGGCCTCCGATATTCTCGACCTTGTGAAGAAAGTCGGCACGGAGACTGCGGAACTTCAGTTTGTTGTCTATGCGAAACCTTCAGACGAGAACATTGAGGCAAAGACATCCAATGTCCTCAAACTGAAGTTTGCGCTTGTGAGCCACAAATTGGAACTTCCTGCAAAACTCTATCTCTTCGGAAGTGCGACAATTGCGGGATGGGATCCGGCTAAAGCAATAGCTGTCACAGGAATTGATGGCGTATATACAACGGAATCTGTCGAATTGAATTTCGTTCCGAGTGATACCGGTTTCAAGTATCTGTTCTCCAATGACGGAAGCGACAACCGTTTCTTCGGACCGGATCCTGCGGTGGAAACCTTCGGAGCAGTGAAACTTTACACGGAAGATGTGGGAATCAATCTTTTTCAGCCGGCTCTCAATGGTTATAAATCAGGGGTTTATACAATTGTTCTCGATTTGAACAGTTATAGGATGAGTATGACAAGAACCGGAGACATTGAACATAAGCTTGACTTGGGAGACAATGTGTATCCGCTCGGAGATTGCTTCAAATGGGGATGGGAATTTACGAACCCTATGTCAAAAGTTTCCGAGAATGTTTATGAAATCAAGGCTGTCCATATGAATTTCGGAGACGGAAACAACGGTTTCAAGATATTTACCGCAGAAGGCAAGTGGTCTCCATATTTTGCAATGACAGATGATTCTGTTAAAGACAATATCAAAATTCTGACGGTGACTGACAGCGAGGCTCCCCAGTTCAAACCGGGGCTTATCGGTTACGAGAGCGGGAATTACGACATCAGGGCGGACTTTGGTGCGATGACGCTCACGCTGACTCTTATCTCAAAGGACGAAAAGCCTGACTTTGACCAGGCAAAGGCGTTCTATCTTTTCGGCGGAGGCTTCGAGAACGGAGTCAAGGACTGGGAATTTGATGTGAAAAACGCTCTCGTCGAGACGCCTGAGGGTTCTGGAATATATGTTTCTCCGGGCACGATATATCTCAACCGTTGGTGCTATTTCAAGCTTGACAAACAAGACTGGACGGAATACAGACGGGATGCGAGCGCGTCGGACTATTGGACAGCCATTTCGTCCAAGAATACTGAAGCGGATGATACATTTTCTCCGGGTAATGGTTTCTCTGACTGGACTGATGGGAATTACAAAGTGACGTTTGACACCAATACGCTCAAACTCTCCCTTGTTAAATCCGAATAATTACTGATTGGCCAAATGACAGAAAACAACTTGTTTGTGTCCCGTTTCCGGGCTCTCCGAGAGGAACAGGAGCATCTTTTTGCGCGTGTGAATGAGCCCCTGTTGCCCGGGAACGGGATTTTTGAACGTTACAGCTATCCTGTGCTTACGCGAGAGCATACTCCATTGGAGTGGCGTTACGAACTTTCTCCGGAACGGAATCCCTATTGTATGGAACGTTTCGGGATTAACGGGACATTCAATGCCGGAGCTATATTCTTCGAAGGAAAATATGTGCTGGTGGCGAGAGTGGAGGGTAATGATCGGAAGTCTTTTTTTGCGCTTGCTGACAGCCCGAACGGTATTGACAATTTCCGATTCAGAAAATATCCCATAAGAATGCCGGAGACGGATATTCCCGACACAAATGTCTATGATATGCGTCTCACCCGGCACGAAGATGGCTGGATATATGGTATATTCTGCTCTGAACGCAAGGATTTGTCCGCTCCTTCGGATCTTTCGGCAGCCGTTGCCTCCGCAGGTATCGCAAGGACGAAAAACCTTGTGGATTGGGAGCGTCTTCCGGACTTGAAATCTTTGGAGCAGCAGCGCAATGTCGTTCTGCATCCGGAATTTATAGAAGGGAAATATGCATTCTACACACGTCCGCAAGACGGATTCATCGAAACCGGGAATGGTGGCGGAATCGGATGGGCACTTGTCGATGACATATCAAATGCCGTGGTCGGAGAGCAAAAAATCATCAATTTCCGTCAATATCATACTATCAAGGAGATGAAGAACGGCGAAGGGCCGCAGCCGATAAAAACCGGACGCGGCTGGCTTCATCTGGCTCACGGAGTCAGGATGTGCGCTGCCGGGCTGCGTTATGTGCTTTATCTGTATGTGACAGCTCTCGACGACCCTACACGTGTGATAGCCGAGCCTGCGGGGTATTTTATGGCACCTCAGGGAGAGGAACGGGTCGGAGATGTGTCAAATGTGCTGTTTTGTAACGGTTGGATTGCCGACCCTGACGGACGTATCTTGATTTATTATGCTTCGAGCGATACAAGAATGCACGTTGCGGTCTCGTCTGTGGAACGGCTTTTGGACTATTGTTTTAACACGGCTCCGGACGGCCTTCGCAGCGCCTCTTCGGTCGAAACTTTATACAAGATTATAGACGGCAACTCTGCATTTGACGCAGACGAAATCTGTCGTGGATAAAAATTATGGTCAGTAAAAACAAAGGCGGCAGTTCTGTGCTGCACGAAATAACTCCTCTTTCAGAGGCAGATTGTCTCTATGTGATAGAACGGAACAAAACAGAATTCAATTTCCCGATACACACCCATCGGGAATTTGAACTCAATTACGTGGAAAATGCAGCCGGAGCTAAACGTGTTGTGGGCGACTCTATTGAAGAAATCGGTGATTATGAACTTGTCCTCATCGCCAATGAATCTCTCGAACACGGATGGCAGAACGGCAATCTTCCACAAGGAAAAAATATTCGTGAGATTACCATACAGTTTTCCGGTGATTGGCTTTCCGACAAACTGCTTTCGAAAAACCAGTTCCATTCAATCCGGACTATGCTCCAGTTGGGAAGCAACGGGCTGGCCTTCCCTATGTCGACGATTCTCGGAGTGCGTTCTCTGCTCAATTCCCTCACAAATGAGCGTAAAGGCTTCTATATGGTCACAGCATTTCTGACGCTGTTGTACGAACTCTCGCTCTCTGAGTCTGCATACACTCTCGCGAGCACGGCATTCGCTCAATCCGACAATTACATACAAAGCCGACGCATTCGGGCAGTCGATGCCTATTTGAGAAACAATTACAATCGGGAAATCAAATTGTCCGAGGCTGCGGGACTTGCCAATATGAGTGAAACGGCATTCAGCCGCTTCTTTTGCCAACACACAGGAAAGAGTTTTACAGACTATCTGATGGACATAAGAATCGGCAATGCTGCACGGCTTTTGGTCGATACAAGCAAAACTGTGGCGGAAATCTGCTATGAATGTGGCTACAACAATATGTCTAATTTCAACCGGATATTCCGGCGTAAAAAAGGCTGCACTCCGAGTGAATTCCGTGAAATGTATCACAAAAAACAGGTTATAGCCTGACAACAGATTTGCTTATGGTCGGAATAAAAGAAAAGATTTCTTATGGATTCGGTGATATGGCTTCATCTATGTTCTGGAAAATTTTCGGAATGTATTTGTTGTTCTTCTACACCGACATCTTCGGCCTTGCCCCTGCTGCAGTGGGTACAATGTTCTTTGTAACAAGGATTTGGGATGCGGTGAACGACCCCATTTTCGGGATGCTTGCCGACCGTACGGAAAGTCGTTGGGGAAAATTCCGCCCGTGGATATTGTTCGGTGCCCTCCCGTTTGCCATCTTCGGTGTGTTGACTTTTGCAGTGCCTCCCACCACTTGGGCTCCGTGGACGCGCCTGCTCTATGCATATATCACCTACACATTGATGATGATGGCATATTCCGCAGTCAATGTCCCTTACGCATCGCTCCTCGGGCTCATATCTTCTGATGGACGCGATCGCAACGCCTTGTCTTCCTACCGTATGTTCTTCGCTTACGCCGGGAGTCTCATAGCCTTGGCGATGACTGAGCCTCTCGTGCGTTTCTTCTCCCGAAGTCTTGATTCTGATGCTCTTGGCTGGACCTTTTCTGTTGCAGTCGTAGGACTTCTCTGTCTGGCATTGCTGCTGCTCTGCTTCCGGGGTGTCCGTGAGAGAGTCCGCCCCGATGCTTCCGAAAGCGGTAGCGTTTCCGAGGATTTGAAAGACCTCTTGCTCCACAACCGTCCTTGGTGGATTCTGCTTGGTGCCGGCATCACGGCACTCATCTTCAATTCCGTGCGTGACGGAGCTGCGATATACTATTTCAAATACTATGTCCATCAAGAAGATACGCAAGTTTTCGGCGGTTTTTTCACCCTCTCGGCGCTCTATCTTATGGTCGGGCAGCTTTCCAATATGGCAGGTGTCGCCTTGTCCGCTCCACTTGCCGACAGCCTGGGCAAAAAGAGGGTCTATGGCGGAGCGATGTGCATTGCAGCCCTTCTGAGTGTTGTTTTCTTTTTCTTGCAGCCCAATCAGATTGTTCTGATGTTTGTTCTTCAGCTGCTCATAAGCCTTTGTGCGGGCAGCATATTCCCTCTTCTTTGGTCGATGTACGCCGACATTGCAGACTGGTCTGAATGGAAAACAGGACGTAGGGCAACGGGTCTGATATTCTCCTCATCTTCTATGTCCCAGAAATTGGGATGGACGATAGGCGGGGCATTAACCGGCTGGCTTCTGTCGTTTTACGGATTCCAAGCCAACGAAATACAATCTGCTGATGCAATTTCAGGAATAAGGGCGATGCTTGGCTACCTTCCGGCAGTCGGGGCTGTCGCATCGGCAATACTCGTCAGCTTCTACCCTCTTGGCGACAATACGATGAGGGAAGTGGCTGAAGGACTCGAATCCCGCCGCCGAACAAAATGACAACAAAAATGAAAAGTATCGCTCAACTTGCCGCAGAAATGCAGCGACATCTGACAACCAACATTCTTCCGTTTTGGATGAATGAGGTCCGTGACGGAATGGGTGGATTCTACGGGCGTATTTCCGGAGAGGGCGAAGTCTTTGGCGATGCCGACAGGGGTGCAATCCTCTATAGCCGCATCCTCTGGACCTTTTCTGCCGCCTACCGCATTCTCGGAAATCCCGAGTATCTCGAATGTGCCGAGGACGCGAAAAACTGGATTTTAAAGTATTTTTATGATTATGAATATGGCGGAGTATATTGGTCCGTGTCTTCATCCGGACAGCCGAAGGATACAAAAAAGCAATCCTATGCGATAGGCTTTGCGATATACGGATTGAGCGAACACCATCGTGCAACGGGAAATCCTCAATCTCTCGAGTATGCCATCCGCCTTTTCGAATCACTCGAACTCCACGCACGTGACCGTCTGAGCGGAGGGTATTTCGAGGCTGCGGCAAGAGATTGGACTGAGCTTAAAGATGTGAGACTCAGCGGAAAAGACGAGAACGCCCCCAAGACGATGAACACTCATCTGCATATCCTTGAGCCGTATACGAATCTCTATCGTGTGTGGAAAAGTCCGGAACTTCGGGAAAGAATTGTGGATTTATTGGATATATTTTTCAATAAAATCAAATCTCCGACCAATCATCATTTGGGGCTCTTTTTCGACAAATACTGGCATCCGACGTCTTCACAAACCTATTCTTATGGACACGACATCGAGGCATCCTGGCTTCTCCTTGAGGCTGCGACGGTGCTTTCCGACAGCTCTCTTGTGGAAAAAATCAAGCCCGAGTGCAGGGAAATCGCCTCTGCGGCGCTTGAAGGCTACTTTCCTGACGGAAGCCTGGCTTATGAACGGAAGGCGGACGGAAGTCTTGATGCGGAGCGCCATTGGTGGGTGCAGGCCGAATCCGAGGTAGGACTCGCCTGGCTCTTTGCCCGTCACGGACTGTCGGAGTATCTTCCGATGATGAACCGCACGTGGCAATATATTCTCGACAATCTTGTCGATAACAACAACGGCGAATGGTTCTGGAGCATAAAAGAAAACGGCTCTGTCAACCTTTCGGACGACAAAGCCGGATTTTGGAAATGTCCCTATCACAATAGCCGCATGTGCCTCGAACTTGTGCAGTTGGCTCGCCATTTCTGAGCTGGGTATCCTAGAATGGAAAATCCATCATAAAAATGCTCGTGGATATTTGGCTTATTCGAAAATCTATTATATCTTCGCACCTGACAAGTTCGGAAAAATGTCAAAGTTGGCACAAATCGGAAGTTGTTGGTGTATTATGGATATAAAGAGAGAAATTATCAATAGATTTAAGGAATGGCAGATTTCCGAAAGGCACAAGCCTATTCTTCTGACAGGTGCCCGTCAGATTGGTAAGACATGGACAATGGTGGCGTTTGGAAAGGAATGCTTTGAGTATACAGCTAAATTCGATTTTGATCGTCAGAAAGAGTTGCAGTCAGTCTTTTCCGTCTCCAAGGAGCCGTCCCGTATTCTGAAAGAGCTTGCGCTTTATAGCGATGTTCCGCTTATTCCGGGCAAGACTTTGCTGATATTTGATGAAATACAGGAATGTGAGGAAGCTCTAAATTCTCTGAAATATTTTTGTGAAGATGCTCCGGAATGGCATATTATTGCTGCAGGTTCTCTGTTGGGCGTGGCTGTAAAAAAAAGAAATATGACGGTTCCTGTCGGCAAGGTACAGATGGTTCGGATGTATCCGATTTCCTTTAAGGAATACTTGCGCGCAAGCGATAGTGCCACATTCGGTTTCGTTGAGCAGATGGATCGCCCGGAGAAATTGCCGCTGATAATACTTGATAAGCTAAAATCTGAATATCGCAGATATATGGTGTCCGGAGGAATGCCGGAGGCGACTATAGCTATGATTGAAAATCAAGGGATGCAGGCAGTTGATGACATATTGAAAGGTATTTTGGATTTGTATGAACTCGACTTTGCAAAGTATGCGGAACCACGAGAAATACCTCGCATTCATGCCATTTGGCATTCTCTTCCATCACAACTCGCCAAAGAAAGCCGTAAGTTCGTTTATAAGGTCATAAAAACCGGGGCGCGAAGCAGGGACTACGAAGATGCGTTGCTTTGGCTTGAAGATGCAGGAATGATATATAAAGTGAATGCTGTATCAAAACCAGGGATGCCGTTGGCGGCATACGGAGAAACTGACATATTTAAGATTTATGCCTGTGACTGTGGCCTTCTGCGCCGTTTATCCGGACTTCCTGGGAGCATTGTCCTTGACCCGACTGCAAATTATACGGAATTTAAGGGAGCAATGGCAGAGAATGCAGTATTGCAAAGTCTGCTACCATCTTATGGTTCAATACCTTATTATTGGTCATCGGATGGTAAGGCAGAGATTGAGTTCCTCCTGCAGCTTGGAAGTGATATAGTTCCGGTAGAAGTCAAGGCTGAAAACTGTATCAGTGGCAGGAGCATCGTAGTTTACAACGACCGTTATCATCCGCAGAACCGCATACGCTTTTCATTTTTGAATCTTCAGCAGAACTGCGGTATGCTTGCCTGCCCTTCGCCATTGGCGGAGTGGGCTATCAAGTGGTTGACGGATTAGGCATATTTCAATAAAGGCGCTGACCAAAAAGTGTTTTTGGCCAGCGCCTTTTTCTTCCTAACCCCCGCAGACTAACGTCTGCGACCCCTATTAGGGGAATCTCGCGCCCCCGGCGCGGTCCCTACGGGACTTTTGGGTCAGCACCCCTCAGGCATTCTAAATCTACTTCTCTCTTTTACTTGTGGGTAATCTTCGCTGCCCAGCCGCCGCCAGGGGCGAGGTGAGCGGTGATTTTGTGGCCGGCAGGAACGGTGGCGGTGGTGTGAACGTAGTCACGGGCTGCCTTTTCGGCGTTCGGGCCGTCCTGGAAGATGTCAAGAGACCATTCGCCTTCGCCGAGGAAACTCAAATCGAGGGTAATATCCCGCTCGTCCCAGTTCGTGAGGGCACCGACATACCAGGCGTCTCCGCTGCGGCGGGCAATGGTGATGTACTTGCCGATTTCCCCGTTCACTCCCAGACTCTCATCCCAAGTCTCCGGGCAGGCGGCAATAAACTCTGTGCACTCAGCTTCTGCAATGTAGTTGGACGGGGAGTCGCAGAGCATATTCAGTGGGGAATCGAAAACCACATATTCCGCGAGTTGGCGGCAACGGGTGCCCTGACTCATCGGCTCGTTATAGACAGGGCGGTAATTGCTCTTGCTTGCATTGCGCATCGCCCCCTGAGTGTAGTCCATAGGGCCGGCGGCCATACGGATGAACGGAACCGTCACGTCGTAGGTCACCTGATCACACTCCTTCGGCCTCCATTTCATCTGTTCCAGACCGTGCACACCCTCGTAATTCACGACATTAGGCCAGCGGCGGCTCAGTCCGGTCGGCTTGTAGGTGCCGTGGAAATCGAGCATAAGGCCATATCTTGCAGCCGTTTCTGCGGCGCGGGCGTGGAAATTCACCATCAGCTGGTCGTCCCTATCCATAAAATCGACCTTGAAGCCCTTCACGCCCATTTCTGAATAATGCCTGCAGACCTTCTCCATATCGCGGTTGAACGCCCAATAGCCCGCCCAAAGAATGATGCCGACTCCGCGCTCCTTGCCATAATCCACAAGTTCCTGTATGTCGATTTCCGGAATCACCTGAAACAGGTCCGCTTGGAGATTCACAGCCCAGCCCTCATCGAGAATCACATAGGCGATGCCGTGAGTCGAAGCGAAGTCGATGTAATATTTATAGGTCTCGTTGTTGATGCCCGCTTTGAAATCCACTCCATAGAGGTTCCAGTCGTTCCACCAGTCCCAAGCAACCTTGCCCGGCTTCACCCAACTATAGTCCGTGCCGACATCCTGCTTTGGAGAGAGTTTCCATACCATGTCGTTCACTGCCAGTTGCGAGTCAGATGTGCTCACCATAATCACCCTCCATGGGAAAACCTCGTCTCCTGAGGCCTTCGCAATGAAGTTTTCGCGCTCCTTGACCATTCCCTGAAGTTTGTTGTGACCGCCCTGCTCGATGACTTTCGGATAAGGCGCGAACGTTCCCTTCAGCGAGTTTGAACCCTCCGTCCCGATTACATGCATTCCCGGATAGTTCGTAAGGTCTGCTTCCGTGATGAGAATTTTTACTCCGTCGTCTGCTGCTACGACGAGAGGAAGGAAGGCCAGCCTGTCTTTTCGCCATTGTGAAAGATTCTGTACCGTGTAGGTGTTCTCAAAGGAATTGAAGAACTGTCCCTCGACGGTCTTTGCACCCGAATTCACATAAGGGATGAACGCCTGTCTGTCCTCTCCGAAATTGAACTCTGCCTGCTCGGAAATGACCTCGTATGTCTTCTTCTTGTCGAGATTGCTGACAAAACGATATGCTACACCGTCATCGTAGGCGCGGAAAATGAGAGAGAACTCCTTGAAATTCAATAAAATCTGGTTGTAATTATCGCGGACCTCCGCCTTCTTGTAGGCCACGGTAGGGGATGTCTCGTCAAATGATGCCCTCACCGTCTTGCGCACCTTGTCGTTCTGACCGAAAACGATGCCGTCTGAAAGGTTCATCGAAATCGTCGACGGGGCGATGAGTGTCTGTCCGTCGCGGGACACCGTGTAGCTGATGTTCTCTCCGACAGTCACCGATGCGGTTATGTGCCCGTCAGGCGAGCTCACCTGATAGTTTCCGTCCTTCGCGAATGACGGCGTTGCCGCGAAAAGAAACGCTGCGGCGATCGAAAATAAAAATCTTTTGAATGGCATAAATGTTTATTTTAGTTTTGTGTCAGCAATATTTAGTAATCTCATAAATCTGATACAATTTAGTTCAACTTATTTTTTAACACTTACTTAACGAAAGTTATATGTTTTTATACTCAAAATAATCCCGATTTATGTGCAACGAAGCAGGTCGCCTTTTCTTCGCTCCGTCCCGTCATCGGGACAGTCTCACAACGATGCTCAGCGGAAGCCGCTTCCCATAAGAGTCCGTCAGCACAAGTTCGCCGCTCTGAATTTCCTTAAATCCCGTCTTCAGACAGAAATTCTGCCGCACCACCGTTTCTCCGAGCACTGCACTGAAGCCGTTGGAATAGAGATTCAGCACCATAAAACTGTCTGTCGGAGCCAAAATTGCCGAAACGCATTTGAGCATATCATTAAGACACTCGTCCAACTTCCATTTCTCCCCGTCAGGTCCATGCCCGTATGCCGGAGGGTCAAGGATAATCCCTTGATAGACATTGCCCCTCTTTGCCTCACGCCGCGCAAACTTCAGCGCATCCTCCACCACCCAACGGATATTGTCCAAGCCGCTGTTTTCCATATTCCCCTTCGCCCAAGTCACCACCTGACGCACCGAGTCGAGATGAGTCACGTCGGCCCCTGCAGCCTTTGCCGCCAGAGACGCAGCCCCGGTGTAGGCAAAGAGATTCAGCACCTTAGGTGTCGGACGCCCCTCGGCCTTCGCTTTTTCCACGAGTGCTTTTGTGTGAGAGTAGATATATTCCCAGTTTGGTGCCTGTTCCGGGAAGACGCCCACGTGTTTGAAAGAAGTCAGTCCAAGACGCAGACGGAACGACGGTCCCTCTGCTCCATAGCCGCCATAGTTGATAAACCACTGGTCGTCCATCCTTTTGACCCGCTTCCATGTGCCGCTGTCTTCCTTACCGGCTTTGCCAAACCCCGCTCCAGGAGCGAAGCGTGTGTGCATGAGCCTGTTCCACTCCTCCTCCGACAGTGACTTGTCCCAAATAGCCTTGGGCTCAGGACGCGCCATCACAATTTTCCCGAATCTTTCGAGTTTCTCAAAGTTCCCGCAGTCTATCAGCTGATAGTCCTTCCACAGCGGGTTTGGGCTTTCAATTGTCATATCATCAAATTTGTACAAAGTTAGCATAAAAATTGCTATCTTTGCAGCCCATGCCCGTAATGAAGGGTATATATCGAAAAAGAGATATTTTATTATAAAAATTATGCAACAGAACATTTCAACTTACGATTTCGCAGGCAAGAAAGCCATCGTGCGCGTGGACTTTAACGTTCCGCTCAACGATAAGTTCGAAATTACGGACGACACACGTATGCGTGCCGCAATCCCTACACTCAAGAAAGTTCTTGAGAAGGGCGGTTCGCTCATCATTATGTCACACCTTGGCCGTCCGAAAGGCGTGACTGAGAAATTCTCTCTCAAGCACATACTTCCGCACCTCGAGGAACTCCTCGGAACGCCGGTGAAGTTCGCCGACGACTGCATGAAGGCTGACGCACAGGCAGCGGCTCTCAAACCGGGTGAGGTTCTCCTTCTCGAAAACCTCCGTTTTTATGCTGAGGAGGAAGGCAAGCCGAGAGGACTCGCAGAGGATGCAACCGACGAGGAGAAGAAGGTTGCAAAGGCCGCTCTCAAGGAAAGCCAGAAAAAGTTCGTCGAGAAACTCGCTTCTTACGCTGACTGCTACATCAACGACGCATTCGGAACTGCTCACCGTGCACACGCATCCACAGCTCTTATCGCCGACTACTTCCCTAACGACAAGATGTTCGGCTATGTGATGGAAGGCGAAATCAAGGCTATCGACCGCGTACTCAAGACTCCTGAGCATCCGGTGACCGCAATCATCGGCGGAGCAAAGGTTTCTTCGAAAATCGGCATCATCGAGCACCTCTTCGACATCGTTGACAATATGATTATCGGCGGTGGAATGGTTTACACATTCAAGAAGGCTCAGGGCGGACACATCGGAAATTCTCTCTGCGAGGACGACCAGATGGACCTTGCTCTCAACATCCTCAAGAAAGCTGAGGAGAAGGGCGTGAAGCTCTATCTTTCAGATGAGGTTGTAATCGCTGACGCATTCTCCGAGGATGCCCATACGAAGATTTGCCGCAATACGGAGATTCCTGACGGCTGGGAGGGTGTTGACGCCGCTCCGAGCACGCTCGCCACTTGGGAGAACGTCATTATGAAGTCCAAGACCATTCTTTGGAACGGTCCTGTCGGTGTGTTTGAGATTCCTGCATTTGCAAAGGGTACAAACAAAGTTGCCGAGATGCTTGCAAAGGCTACCGAGAACGGCGCGTTCACACTTGTCGGCGGTGGCGACTCAGTTGCAGCTGTGACTCAGATGGGCTTCGCCAATAAGGTAAGCTATGTCTCTACCGGTGGCGGCGCTATGCTGGAGTATTTGGAAGGGATTGAGCTGCCTGGTATAGCTGCAATTCGTAAGTAAAAGACGTCTAAAAGGCGGTCTGCTTCGTTGGACGGCTTGATGAAATCCTCACCCTCCAATTGACCCCTCCTGTCCCCTCGAAGGGGAAGTGGTGCTTCGCGGGACTCTATCCCACCGGCCTGCGCTTCTGTGCGCTTCGCACGGCGCTTATGCGCCTTGGGGTTGCTGCGGTATTCATCTTCGCCGTCCGCCTTGCATCCCATCCTTTTATACACCTTTTACCCCCCCCAAGCGCTTGGCTTTGCTTCGTTGGGCGGCTGACGGAAATTAAAAATCACCACGAAGGTCATTTCCTTCGTGGTGATTTTTTAGATGAGAATGCTGTAAATTAGCTTTTATCAGCGTCTTTTTTGGGAATATCAAAGAAATACTTCTCATTGTAGAATGTTCCAATCTTAAGCGTAGAGGTTTCGGCGCTGAAGACATCGTAGAAGGTTGGTTTATCGTTCTTGTCAAGTCCCTCAAAAAGCAGCATATGATCTTTAGAGACATCCTTGAAAGAGAAACTCTGACCCTCTCTCCGTATCTCGTTGTTTTCATACAAGCTCTCATACACAATGCAGAGCACATGACTTCCGTCGCTATTGATCTTTATCGAATACCAGCCATCCATCGCATAAACATCGTTATCCTTGAGGCCATCGACAAAGGCTTTCTGTTCAGCCGTGAGCTTTTCCATGTCGATTCCTTTCTTGAAATCTGTCTCAACATCTGTGAGGACCCCTCCTACTGTTGCCGTCCCATCGGCATTCAATCTGAATACCATCCACTCGTCCTTTGCGGCGTCTTCTGTCTTGTTGAAGTTCACGACCCAAGTGTTTACATAAAGTTTCGGCTCCTCAGCCGGTTCGGAGTTCATCTTGTCGCAGGCGCTTGCAAAGATAAGAGATGTGAGCGCCAATGTGCTGTATATCAATTTTTTCATACTATCGGATGTTTGTGTTTTAAAAATTAAGATATAAAGAGGAAGCTGCATTCAACAGCCTTTCCCACCGTTAGTCCCGAAGCCGCAAGGCTTGGTACTTTAGTCTCTTTCATTCCTCCTTCCTTATTTTCAAACGTGGCCTCATTTTCAGAAATGTTGAATATGTGGAGTTCATTGCGGAGGTATTCTGCGATTTCCATATCCGCACCGTCAATGTTTTGCAGGATGAACGTTGAAAGATAGACATCATCCTTTTCTCCAGGTATCTCGACATAAACTCCCTTTATCATAACGGCGATATCATTCACTTTTAGGGACTTGAGTATTTCAATCTGCTCTGCGGTGAACCTGGACTCTTTTCCGGTTCCGGTTCCATCACCGTCGATTGTAGGCGCGTCACCGTCGGTGGAAGGCTTGATGTCGTCCTGTATTTTTTTAATCATAGCCTCGTTAACGATATACCCGACATAAAATGTCTTGTCGGCATTGAAGCAGAATACTGAGTTTTGAGGTCCGTCGCTGCTACTGTCAGTTACGACCCAAGAATTGACGTAAAGAGGAACTGGGGTGTTGACTTTGTCGGTTGCCGATTCCTTGTCGCAACCGGTCCCGAGCACGAGAAGCGCTCCGAGAGCGAGTAGATAGGTTAATCTTTTCATTGTTTTTGTTGTTATGTTTGTATTGATAAACTCGAAAGGTTAGTGTCGGCATCGTTCGCAGTCGAAGACAATAGCGGCTTCAATGTCGCTATGGAAGCCATTCACATACATACTTTTGCAAAGTTAAGCAAATTATTTTGTAACTTCGCAGGATTTTTGTGCTTAGAAGTTGCTGCTGCGACAATTTTGTGAAATTTTATATAGTTTATGGAGAGGGTATTCATTTCTATATACCGTTATTTCAAGGGACACCGATGGCTCATGTGGCTACTGATGCTCGGTTCGGCCGTGGTGTTTGCAGTTTTCGGATTTAGGCTTCACTATGAGGAGAATATTATAAAGCTCCTTCCTAAGACAGATAATTCCGCGTCTTATGAACTGGTGTTCAGTAACTTGAAGGTAAAGGACAAGGTCTTTATCCAGATTGCCCCCAAGGGGTTTTCTGTCGAAAAGGTCGGAACTGAGCCGAAACTTGATGCTCAGACTCTCAGCGACTGTTGTGACGAATTCATCGATTCGCTCGTTGTCCGTGACGGTGGACGCTACATTGCAAGCGTGCTGAGCTGCATTGACGATGACACGATGATGAGTGCGATGGACTACGCCATTGCGGAGTTTCCGACTTTCGTCGCCCCCGAGTGTTACGAGGCTTTTGACAGCCTTCTGACGTGGAGGTGCATACGGGCCCGTATGGCAGCAAATGAGCAACTGCTTGAAAATGATGAAGATGGCAATCTTCAGATGCTCGTCAGTTACGACCCTGCCGGTTTGCGCTACGGAATGCTCGCTGCGCTTAAGGATATGATGGGTGAAGGAGCGGAACTTAAGAATGATGGTGACTCGCTCTCAAGTTATAAAGGAGGTATGACACTCAAGAACCGTCATTTCTTCACAAAGGACGGCAATGTGGTTCTCGCTTTCGTGGCTCCGGATTTCGATTATATGGATTCGCAGGCTTCTGCCGATTTCGTGGATATGATAGAGAATGAAGTTGATGCATTCGAGGCGCGTCATCCTGAGGTTGAGGTCTTTATGCACGGCTCTCCGGCTATGAGTGCGAACAATTCCCGCCGAATCAAAGCGGACCTTGTGATGACCGTGGGCATATCCCTTCTTCTCATCATTCTTCTGATTTCACTTTTCTTCAAGAACAAGTCGTCGCTTCCTCTGCTGCTTTCTCCGGTGGCCTACGGGACGCTTGCGGCGCTTGCGATGATGTACTGGATAAAGGGAAGCATGTCCCTGATGGCGGTGGGTATAGGCGCGATTGTGCTGGGAGTGGCGTTGAGCTATTGTCTCCATGTGCTGACTCACTACAAATATGTGGATGACCCGGAAAAGGTGCTCCGCGACGAATCAAAGCCGGTTTTTCTCGGCTGTCTCACCACGATAGGCGCGTTTGCCGGACTGCTCTTCACCAGTAGCGAACTCCTGCGCGATTTCGGGCTCTTTGCTTCATTCGCGATGATTGGAACGACTTTGTTTGCTTTGGTTTTCCTCCCTCAGTTCTTCCGTCCGGAGCGTAACCGCAAGTCGCGTAAGGCATTTGCGTTTTTCGACAGAGTGAATTCTCTTCCTCTCGACAGCAATCCTTGGATACTCTCGATTATCGGGGCGATTTCCGTTGTCTGCCTATTCCTTCCGTCTCCGGAATTTGACAGTAATCTGCGGGATATCAACTATATGAGCCCGAAAGTCCGCCAGTCGATGAGCATCTACAATGCGGAAAACAACGGAGGCTGGTCTTCACAATACTATGCGGCAACCGGCGCCACTCTCGATTCTGCGATAGAGTGCAGCCGTCGTCTTTCCGCAGCGCTCGATTCTCTGCGCAGGGAGGGGATTGTGAAGCGTCACGCCGATATGAGTGCCATTCTTCTTCCGGAGGATGTGCAGCAGGAACGCATATATGAGTGGGCAGAGTATTGGCAAAAACCTATGGGAGGAGGGCGCACAAGGCTTCAAATCACTGAGTCGCGCCTTGCTGCGGCAGCCAAGGAACAGGGTTTGAGTCCGGAACTTTTCACTCCGTTCACTGCCCTTTGCGAGGCGGATTACGCGCCCGAATCACTCTATGACTCCGGCGCTCTTCCCGAGTCCATTACTTCGAACTTCATAGAGCGCGGCAAGGACGGCACCTACATGATCTTTACCTCTGCGCTCATGCCTGAGGGTGAGAAGATGACGGTAAACAAGGTTGTGGACAAGGTGGACGGCTCGCTTGTGGTTGATCCGTTCTTCTACACCGGCAATATGGTGGAGATTATCCATGGAGACTTCAATACAATCCTCTGGATTTCAATGATTTTCGTCTTCATTGTCCTTCTCCTGTCTTTCCGCAACATCGCGGTAGCCGTCATCGCCTTCCTCCCGATGACTCTCAGCTGGTATGTCGTGCAGGGCATAATGTGGATCTTCGGCCTGGAGTTCAATCTCATCAACATCATCATCTCGTCCTTCATCTTCGGCATCGGCGTGGATTACAGCATCTTTGTGATGCAGGGCCTTCTCACCGCCGCCTCTGGCAAGGGAACCGAGATGCTGAACTATCACAAGACGGCGATAGGCCTTTCGGCGATGATTCTCATCGTTGTGACCGGCTCGCTGCTCTTCGCTGTTCACCCTGCCATCCGTTCCATCGGCATCAGCTCCATCATCGGAATGTCCGCCTCAATCCTACTTTCCTACTCAATTGAGCCGTTCCTCTTCCGCATGATTCTGAAAATTCCGTTCTATCGGAGAAGGCTGACGGGGGAAAATTGATTTGAATTGTTATAAGATATTTGATATGAAGAAGATACTTACTCTTATTGCCGCGCTCCTATGTGTGACGGCAGTTTCCGGCCAGGTCAAAGGACTTCAGGCAAGTTTCACCCACACCAAGACAGCGGCCGGCACTACAGAGAAGGATGCGGGCAAGATTTATTATGCGGAGCCGGGCAGACTTTCGCTCCACTACGACTCTCCGTCAACAAATCTCGTTGTGATAAACGGCAAGGATGTCTATCTCCGTCAGGCGGGGCACGAGCGCCGTTTCGACACCACGAAGAATGCCCCGATGCGCGGCATGAGCGCAACGCTTCTCAACTGCGTGAAAGGTGATACTCAAAAGGTTGCCGACGAAAACGATGCGGACATTCAGGTTCAGAATTTCGCCCGTTCGACCGACGTCACAATCACTGCCCGCAAGAAGGCAGTCCGCGGCTACTCCCGCATCGAACTGAGCTACCGCAAGTCCGACGGCCTCCTCCAGTACATGAAACTCACCGAGTTCAGCGGCACCGTCAACGAATACAAAATGACCGGCTTCCTCCAGTCCGCCGCTCTCCCCGCCGACTCTTTCACCATTCCGGCAAAAACATCCCGCGCCGAGTAGGTTGCCGGCATTTATTAATATATCGCGGATTTTATTCGATACTACCGAATAAAATCCGCGATTTTTATTTTGTGCTGTCGAATAAGTTTTCTATATTTGCGACAAAACGAACAATATGGACAAAGAACTTTTTCGCGTTATCATATCTGAAAATCAGGAATATATAGGCAATATCCCATTGATTGAACGGCCTTTGGATTTGGAAGAGTCTGGAAATTATGTTTTTGTCGGAGTGAGGCAAGCGGGAAAGTCCTATTTGCTCTATCAGCGTGTTCAGCAAATGTTGAAAAAGGGTACGCGGCTGGAAGACATAGTGTATATAAATTTTGATGATGAACGTTTGCTTGGGATGACATCCGATGATTTTGACCTTATTCTTCAGGCATATCACAGTATGTATGATGGTAGTCCCGTTTTTTTCTTTGATGAAATCCAGAATGTCGATGGATGGGCAAACTTCGCCCGGCGCCTTGCAAACAGAAAGTATCGGGTCTATGTGACCGGCAGCAATGCGAAGATGCTGGGACGTGATGTAGAGACGGTTCTTGGTGGGCGCTATCTTGATGTGAAGGTGTTCCCGTACTCTTTTTGCGAGTTTTTGAGTGCTTCAGGTGAGAAGCTTACCTCGGGATGGCAATATGGACGAAAGGCGGACAATCTACAGCGTCTGTTCCGAACATATTTCGAGTGGGGCGGATTTCCTGAATTGGTGAATTTTCGTGAGAAACGTGTTTGGCTGAACGGTTTATATAATCGTATATTTCTTAATGATTTGGTCGTTAGACATAAGATAAAGAACGACGATGCTTTGCGTCTGTGCGTGCGACGTCTGGCAGAAAGTGTCATGCAACCGTGCTCGCTGAACCGTCTGTGCAATCTTGTGAAATCGACAGGTGTTTCGAGTAGCGTATCGTCCGTTATGGAGTATGTACGTTATCTTCAGGAGTCTTGCCTGTTGTTTTCTGTGGATAATTATGCATCGAAGCTCGTCGAAAGGGAGACCGTCAAGAAGCACTATTTCGTTGATAACGGACTTCTTCATCTATTTCTGAACAATCCTGAAACTGCGTTGCTGGAGAATCTCTGTGCCCTGACTCTGTTCAAGAAATACGGTGACGGGCTTTTCTATTACAACAGGAATGTTGAGGTCGATTTTTATGTCCCGGAGGAAAATCTTGCCGTTCAATCCTGCTATCGGCTGGGCGATGACATTACCATTGAACGCGAAGTCAAAGCTCTGGCCGCGCTGAATTCACTTCATCATCTGAACAAGGCTATGATAATAACCTACGAGGATGAGGACATCATCGAACGCGATGGGCTGCGCATTGAAGTTATTCCCGTATGGAAATGGGTCGTTGATTGTGGTGGTATTGTATAAAATATATTACAAAAAGTCGAATTTTGTCCAAATCTCGAAATTTTTATAGGATTTGGACGAAATTTGGTTGATTTTTGTCCAAATCTCGGTTTTTTGATGGGATTTGGACAAAAATGGATGTTTGCTGATGGGTTGAAGATGATTTGAGACTATTCGGCTTTTTCCGCAAAGCGACGAGCCTGCTCGGCAATGAGCGTCGGGTCATCAAAGTAATTGATTCTCATCGCTTCGCGCACCTCGTGGAGAGTCTGTGCTGCCACTGCGCGGGCCTTTTCGGTGCCCTGGCGGAGAATCTCGTAGATTGCCGGGATGTCCTTTTCAAGTTCGGCGCGGCGGGCACGGATAGGGGCGAGTTCCTCTTCGAGGACTGCGCCGAGGAACTTCTTGACCTTCATATCGCCCAGACCTCCGTGGCGGTAGTGGTCCTTGAGCGCGTCGAGATTCTCATATTCAGGAAGGTAGCGGCCGAAATGCTCCGGGCGGCAGAAGGCGTCGAGGTAGGTGAAGACAGTGTTGCCTTCCACCTTGCCCGGGTCTGTGACCTTGAGGTGTGTCGGGTCGGTGTACATTCCCTTCACTTTCTTCCAAACCTCTTCTGCAGAATCGGAAAGATAGATGCAGTTGCCCAGAGACTTGCTCATCTTGGCGCGACCGTCGGTGCCCGGGAGGCGGCAGCATACCGCGTTGTCGGGAAGCATGATTTCCGGCTCCACCAGCACGTCGCAGTTGTAGGTGCCGTTGAACTTGCGGACAATCTCGCGGGCCTGCTCAATCATCGGCTCCTGGTCTTCTCCGGCCGGGATAATCGTGGCCTTGAAAGCCGTGATGTCCGCCGTTTGGCTAACCGGGTAGGTAAAGAATCCGGCAGGGATGCTCTCGCCCTCGAACTTGCGCATCTCGATTTCGCTCTTCACCGTAGGGTTGCGCTGGAGGCGGGCGATGGTGACAAGATTCATATAGTAGAACGTCAGCTCGCAGAGCTCGGGGATGAGAGATTGTATGAAAATGGTCACTTTTGACGGGTCGAGACCTACTGAAAGATAGTCCAGAGCCACCTCAATGATGTTCTGGCGCACCTTCTCCGGATTGTCGGCATTGTCCGTGAGTGCCTGCGCGTCAGCGATGAACACGAACATATCGTCATATCCTCCTTTGTTCTGGAGTTCCACCCTTCTGCGGAGAGAACCTACATAGTGCCCGATGTGAAGTCTGCCGGTAGGACGGTCGCCTGTCAAAATAACCTTTGCCATATTCTGTAATCTGTTTTATTCAAGTTTATGTATGAAACGGGGAATCCCTTTCCATATCCTCATAATACAAGACCGCGAATTTACACAAATTACAGAACTTACGCAATATGAAATGGGTATGGGAAGCCGGGCATTGCCGCAGAATATGTTTCACGGCGCGGAGAGGGGCATCAGAATGCGCATACGAACACTACTCCTTTTCCATTGCTCCCTACTCGCTTGACACTATTGGTTATATATCCAATGTAGTCCAGATGATAGGCTTCATCGAATACATCCGAATATTTAAATTTGGTTTCTGTGGAGGACCAAAGATATCGAAAAAATTCAAGCGGCGGGTATATTCCGAGAGTTGAATATGAACTGTTGAGAATGTCTGAGGTTTCAAACCCGTTTTTGAGTTTGTAGATGTTGTCGAGATCCTTGTTCACGAACATATAGAGTTCTTTAGCCGATGGAATGTACCATCCCGTGCTCCCCTCCGGTGCAGGGTTGGCGGCCGCAAATTCCATGAGCTTGTCGGCAATCCCGACGAGCGTTCCCTTGCCGCTTGCACGGTGCCAGTCGTTGTATGCCAGCAGTATTTGGGTATTCTGGTAGCCGAGCACTCTGTTAAGGTCGTCTTCGGCCTTGTTGAGCGGTGCGATGGGGCGGAAGTCGGATTTGTCGGCTCTTGAGAAATTGTCGCTGTTCTGGAAATTCAGCACAAAATCGTCGGCAGTCCAGTTGTCGTGGTCGTTTTGCCAAGGCGCTGGAACCGGTCTTTTAGTGGATATTGCAAGCCCGTGTGTGCAGTGCGGAAAATCCTTTGACCTGATTTTGTCATCGGAAAGCCTTGCCGGGGTAATCCTGCCCTCAGTCTCGGTCTCTGCGGGTGTCCAGAAGACTATTGCCGCGACTTTCGCCTTCTGTTCGGCGGTGAGAGTCGCGTCCCGTGGCAGCAGGTTGCCGTCAGTTAGAAGGAAGTCGCCGCGCTGAATCGTGTAGTTTCTTTTCGTCTCCGGGGCTCCGTTCACCTTGAACCTCTTGAAGTAGCCTTTGTAAAGTTCGGAAGGAGTGATTGTAAACTCTAGGCTACCTCCGTCGAAGCTCCCGGAAATGGTCGGAGCCGCGCTCGCCTGCGGGTTCACTATGTAGCGGAAATGGTCTCCCGTGCGAAGCGGCTTTGCGGAGCCGGTGAAGGTCGTCGGGGTGATGACGGTGTAGTCCGGAACTCTCGCGTCAGTGAATTCATAGACCGTTTTCGGAAGGTCAATGATGGCAAGTGACATTCGGTGACTCATGAAAAATGCAACATCAAGCGTGTTGACCGTCAGACCCGGGGAGGCTGTGCTGTGGCAGGTCATAAGGTCGGAAGCGGTGTAGGCTTCTCTGGTGCTCTGGTCTTCATTCGGCTGCCATGAACTGATGAGCGGCTGGAAGAAAAACAGGTCGCGCTGGTTGATTGCGTCCTGCGGAACATCGGCGGTCTTGCCGTCCATGTCGGGCCGGTAGGGATAGTAGAGATAACATTGGTCGTTCGGCATTCCTGCGAGAACTGTCCCGTCCGCAGCCTTCCAGACAAGTTTTCCTGTGGCGGCATCCCGCTCCGCAATAAGTTTCACATTTGAATAGATCGTTTTGGCACCGCGCACCACATAGAGCCCGCAGGCGTCGCCGTCCGTGAACTCGGTGGCGTAGCCCTTTTCCAGCGTGCGGGTGACTGGAGCGTCAGCTGAGGAATAGCCCCCGTCGGTCACAGAAATGGCGATTTGTTGCGTCTTGTTGTCCTGCGCGCCAGGGAGTTCTTCTCGCGTGCAGGATGCAAGCAGCAGGAGCAACGTGGCTTGCAGGAGAGGTAATATGCTTTGTATCTTCATATTCATATTCTTAATGGAAAATAGATTAATTAGAAAGCAAGGACGGGACGCACATTGTTACCGAGGTCCTTCCTGATACGGAAGCAGCTCACGCGGCCTTCAGGCATGCCGGTACTGAAGTACAGGGTCCATTCCTGTGCGGGAAAGTAGCCCGTGCCCTCCGAAGATGACCAAAAACAGTCAGCATCACGAAATGTATCCTTGTTTCCATCGGCAATATGCACCATCCAAGCGTTCAAAGCAGCGAGCATATTGCCTTGACCATACCAATCGCAAGAGCCGTTTTCCGACGAGGTTTGCTCATCCTGCTTTGCAAAATCCGGACAACCACCCAGATTCTGGAGGATGTCCCACCACTGACCTGAGGCAGGAAGATACCAACCGGTCGTGGTCGCGGGAACAGGGCAGACCTTGTTATAATCGTCGGCGGCCTTGAATGCAGGATAGTTGTCGAAGTTGCCGCGATTGGAACGGATTCGTTCGCAGTTTCCATAGCCGCTTATGTCATTGTAACTGTCGGCTTTCGTTTTGCATTTCTTCAGCCCTTCATCCTCGTTAGGACCCCAGCCTTGTTTTGTCGCGGCATTCTTAACGCTCATCACCAGCCCATGCACAGCGCCCAGTTTCTTTTTCTCTTTTGCGCCGATGCGGCTCGGGTCCGTCTGGAACACGATGCCGACGACTGCCCTGCTTGCACCGGTTGTAGGGTTAGTCAGCACGGGGGCGGGCTTGGGATCAGCTATCCCCATACTGCCGTCTTCATAGCGTTTGCGCAGACCACCGTCGCTCCAAGTCCCGTCGGAATAGAAGTAGTCGCCTATCTTAAGCTCATCTGCCTTGAAAAGTTGCACTTGTTTGGGGGTGACGTTCTCCTCGCCGCCATCGGACCAGTCGTATCCCCACGGTGTCTCCACCTCAAGCCCGTTGGCCTTCATCGTGATGGAGTAGCTGTGGCAAGTCCCCGGCTCAAGTTTCCCGGCAGTCTCGGTGGGCGGGGTGTAGGCGAAGGTCTTCCCGCCGAGCCCTATCCGGATGAGCGGCTTGCCCGTCATGTCCTGCGGCACGACCACGGCCTCGAACTTCTTCGTCGCTGAGTCGTAGTAGGGGGCTATCTCGCCGTCCGACTTGTCCGCCGCTCCCACCATTCCGATACTGAAATAGGCCTCGTCGTCGCCGAGTACCTTGACCGAAGCGCTCGCCAGTTCCTCCTCGGTGATTCCGTCGCCGGCCGCGAGCGAGAACTCGACTTTCGCCATCCTGTGTGTGAACTGAAGGACTATATCCCGGTCATAGCGTCCAACAGCTGTCGCCCACACGAGGTCGAAATCTGCATATCCGCCGCTCTGGTCGGAGATGTCAAGGGCAGGATTGACGATGTCAGGATACCATGCCGTGACGCGTGCCTCATCGGCGTTCTTCCACCAGATTGTGTTTGCCGCATCGATAGGCTTTGCGCTGCCGCCCGGCTCAATCACGAATTTCCTGGGGGAGAGCAGCCCGTCCATGCTCACGCCTATTTCCTCACCTCCCGTCCATGCGTCCTTGCCTCCGGAGCGTGTCAGCGGCTGCGTCATTTCTGCAGTTAGCTTCAGCGGATATTTGCCCTCGGGAAGAGTTGTGGCGCTTTCCGGTTCAGTTTTGCCACAGGATGCGGCCACCAAAGATAGGCTCGCCAGAATGGTCCAATAATATCTATTCATTTGGCTAGAGTGTTATAGTATTGTTTCAATAATTCCGTTACCCGTGGTCGCGAAAAGGGCAAGAATCGGAACTGCGCCGCCTCCGTGGCCAATCTCGTCCTCTTCCCAGTCTGTGATGTCGGGAGCGGCGACAGGTTCAAGCCCGGCTTTCTTCACTGTGAGCCTGTAGCTGTATTCCTTGCCCGCTTCAAGCGTGACGGGGGAGGATGGCCTGAAGACATATTTCAAGTCTCCGACCTTTGCGGTCACGAATGCCGACCCTGCCGGAATGGTCTGTGAGGGAAGAAGCGCGGTGAAGGCTCCGGATGCAGTGTGAAATGCCTTGCAGGAAGTCGAGCCGCCCTCAACGCCTTCAGAGCAGGTGAGAAGGGAAAGTTCCACACCGGTGATGTCTTCCTCCGTGATGTCCTCGCCCGGGATGAGCGTCACCGTCACCTTTGCCGTGCGATGCCGGAAATCGAGCCTTGGGGTTTCGAACGAAACCGTGCCTGAAGCCTCGATGAAGTCGCTCTCGTTCAGATCCTCTTCAGAACTCTGGTCGGCCAAGACAAGTACGTCGGGTTTGTGCTGGATGTCCGCTGTGTTAATCGGCCACCATGCTTCAACCTCAGTCTCAAGGTTCTTCCAGAAAAACGGCCTGTCGCAGCTGAGAATCACAGTGCCTCCGTTGACAGTTACATTGTACTCCCGTACCTCGTCCCCGACCTTGACAGCAACGGACGAGATGCCGTCCCAGCCTCCGCTGACTGCACTTCCAGTCGCCGTCCGGAGTTTTCCCGCCGTGAAACTCATCGGTCTGCCGCCCTCCTCGGAGCGGTTTCTGCCAGTGTCCTTAGTGCAGGAGACGGCCGATGCCGCGAGACAGAGGGCAGCGACATATATTCGTGTTATCCAAGTTCTCATTGTCCTTAGTCAGCGTTAGAAAATTACCTGCTTATCGTGTATTCATAAGTTGTGTCGCCCGCCCAGTTTGCGGCGTCGTCGAACAATACGGGAAATTCCGAAATCTCTTCTGATTCCTGAGCCCGGAATCTGACCTTAATCTGTTCTCCGCCCGGCCTATAACCCGGTGCAACGAGAGCCTCGAACACATTGGGCTCGTCAGTGTCCCGGCACATCGAAATCCACCCCGGATTCGCATACGCAAGTGTCAGGATGGGTCCTCCGCCTGGCCAACGTGTGCCTATTGACGCTTCCGTATTTGACGCAATCAATACTTCTGTCACCTCTGAGGCGTTTATCGTCGCCTTGTCCAGAATGAGGCGTATTCTTGCCAATGCATGAAAGAAGGACACGGTCACGACGCCTTCGGTCGGAACGCCGCCATCCGGGCTATAGCGCGACTCAAGAATGTCTGCGGCCTCAAGCAGTTCCGGCGTGCTCTGATCCTGCAGGTTGATTTTCCTGTCTCTTGACCCTGCTGGCCAGTAAAAGGCGTAGATACGTGTATGAGTCGGTCCCCTAAAGTATTCTTCGGTTTTCCGGACCGCCGGCTGAATGGCCTTCGTGTTGCCGTCGGTGTCCGTGACTAAGTATTCCCCGAAGCTGAAGTCTCCGTAGTTTGTCTGATATGTCGAGACGAGAATGTGATCTTTGCCTGGATTCCAGCTCCTTTTTGTGTGGAGGCTCCGCGTGGCCGGTTCCATCGAGACCTTCAGCTCAATGGGAATCAGTTTCGCGCCCGGGGCTGAATCTTCCACTTTCGAGCAGGAGCCGAGCAGGATGGCAAGAGCCGCCGCAGCCGTGTATTTTGTTATCTCTGATGCCTTCATGCCGATGAATGATTATTTTCCATATACTGCCCAGTAATGCCAATATTCATTATAGGGCTCTTTAATCGTGTAGTCTCCGTCAAAAGTGAGCGTTCCCGACGTGGAACTTGTGCCTTCTGACGTATATACTTCAATGCTTCGTATTCCGGTCTGTATTCCGGTTCTGATGAATATTCCCCGGCAAGAAGAATTGTCAACCCCATCTCCTATTCCGGAGCCTTCCTGCGGACCAAAGACAATCATGTACCCGTAGGATAAATCGATTGTCCCGCATCCGCTGTTCTTGACACCACCTCCGATTCCGGAGCCTTTTGTATTGCGGTGCACGTTTTCGCGGTCTGCGTTGTTAATGTCGATGTTGGTTGTACTGTCAACATTGCCTTTCGCAATGGATATATCCCCGCATGGGCTGTTGTCGTATCCGCCGCCAATGGCCGCTCCGTATCCCTCGTCATATTGATATACATCCATTCTCGCGGCAAGTATGGATATGTTTCCGCATCCGCTGTTCTTGGCTCCGCCTCCGATTCCCGCTCCGTCTCCCATACACACGGCTGCTCCCCTTACCCCGTCTGAAATCGTTATGTCTCCGCACGGCGCATTGTCATATCCGCCTCCGATTCCTGCCCCTCGGCTGTCTGAGGTATATTGTTCTCCATCGGACGGAAGCCATCCTGCTACTATATTGACTGAAAGCCACCCTGTTATTATTATATTTCCGGCAGGCCGATTCGTCCCTCCGCCGATTGCGGCCGCGTCCTTCTTGCTGTAAACTTCTATTTGGGATGACCATTGCTGCCGAAATTCCTCTGTGCCCTTTATTGTCAGAGTACCTCCGCTTTTTGGCCATATTCCCGGCATCCCGTTTTCAGATGTCTCGACGAGGTTATCGTATCCATGGACATTGAGCGTGACATTTCCTTCCGTTATGATTCCTCCGTGTATCTTGACACCCCATAAATCAACCTTGCATCCGTCGGCGATTTCAACCGTGTTCTCCGTTTCTCCGGTAATGTCCGCGTCAGTCTCTATCCGGATGACTCCATCCTTGGTCGGCGCGGTTTCAAGCCTGACAGGCTTTCTTAGAGTGAGATTTCCTCCGTTTTCTTCTGAACTCCAGTCGTGAATGTTTGAGACGGCGACTTCCACTTTCGAGTTCAAAGGGTCGCTAACGAGCGTGTAAGAGTAGGTCTTGCCAGCCTCGAAAGTTGTCTCTTCGATGAGGACCGCACTCTCGTATGGGGTCTCGTCGCCTTTTTGAAGCGTAAGTTTTATGGCCGTTCCGCTTATCGTCTGTGCCGGAATCAGGCATTCCCATGTCATTTGTTCGGTCTCGTAGGGGACAATCCACCCTGCGTCACCGCCCGCCTTCAGGGCATAAAGTCCGGTGCTTTCTTTTTCAAGGCTCACTTCCATGCTGTTGGAAAAGAATCTTGCATTGGACGCAAGTACTTCGGGGTTTCTCCAGTTTGACCACAGAATGGACTCGTCCCTCCACAGAATCCTGATTTTCGCAAGGGCGTGGCCGAAGCTGAGATTTGGCTTCGTGCCGAACTTCACGTCTGAAACGGATGCCGAGAGCGCATCAACGGCCCTGACTTTCTCCGGAGTGCTCTGGTCGGAGATGTCAATCTTTGCCGAGAAATCGCCTGACGGCCAGTACCATGCGTGAATCGCTGCCGGGTTGGTGTTCTGCCAGAGAATGGGCTTGCCGTCTGGTTCGGTGCCGCCATCGCTGTTCTTGACATTGTAAAACCCTTCGCTTATTGCGATGCCGCTTTCAGTCGGCTGGGCAAAGGAGACAAGAATCTTGTCCCTCCCCGGAATCCATGCCGTCTTTCCGGCCGATGCCTTCGTCGCAGGACCACTTCCGACCGTCAGTTCGAGAACTCGGTTTCCGGGAAGAGATCCCGCCCCCTCCTGAACATCGGTTTTCGAGCAGGAGAGCGGCAGAAGCATGGCCGTGAGGGCGAGTGATATGGATAAGTTTACTCTCATTGTCTGAAGTTGTCGTTTGTGAAGTCAATCTTTCGAATGTGTCGTCATGCCGGTTTGTTTTTTCGCCAGGTCGGTGCGCATTCGAAGCTACGGTTCCATGGTCGCATCACCGTTGCCTCCGTCAACCGGTTCCCACGGAAGGATTGTCGAGCCTGTGAACTCAAGCCCGGTTCTCTTTAAGGTCGCGTCGTAGGTGTAGGACTTGCCTGCCTCCAATTCCCCGGCGAGCACGCCGCCGATGGAGAATGTCAGGCCGTCGATTACAGCCTTTAATATCAGCCCGTTAGGCACGGACTGCGGGAGGACGACTGCGACATATCTGTGCTTCCCGGCTACCGGTGCGCTCTTCTGCGCGTTGGCACCGAGACTCCATGCGAACGATGCCTGTCCGGATGCTACGGTCTTTCCCGTGAGCACGTTCACCGTGCCCTCATGGACGAGCCCGTTCAGTTCGAATACTCCCTTGTCGATGTCCGCAGTATCAAATCCGTCGGCCGTGGAGACCTTGATATTCAGGATGATGCGCGATATGATGTGAGAAAATGCGAACTTTACCGCCGGGGCGGCCTTGGAGGCTGTAGCTTCCGTTGCAAACAGATAGTCGAGTTTTTCAGCCGTTGCCGCGTCGGGCTGGGTGAGGGTCGAGACTGCAATCTCTCCGTCGTTTCCCGGATAGAGCGTCGCATCTCCCTCGCAATAAGGGGCATAGGCCGAGAACTTGACAGTCTCATCATTCCGGAAATATATTCCCCCGCGGTTTACCGCCGCCGTAAATTCAGCTGCCGTCCCAGTGCTCGCGGTGACATATCCGACATTTCTATACCTCTCTGTCAGATCACTTGACGGCGATTCCGTCACGATGACTCCGATTCTGTCCTTGTTCCATAGGGTCTCAACTGCTTTTGTTCCGACGATTTCGGCACTGATTTGCGCAGGCACCGCACCCGGATGGGGAAAATCATAAATCGGGTCGAGCACACAGGATACCGCGATGCACAGAAATGCCGCTGCGGGCAGGAGTGATATATATTTTTTCATGTTGCTTATGTTTGATTCAGGACGGTTTTTCGTACCATCCATTTTCTAAAATATGTTCCACACAAGGCGCACCCCGAAACGGGTCAGCCCCCACTGGTTGCCGGTGAGTTTGTCGTTGCGTATGAGGTTGCCATCGGATATGCTGTAGGCCTCGTATTCGCCCCAGATGTAGCCGACTCCAAGAGTGAAGTCGAGCGAGAGTGACTTGTTCAGCGGAAGTCTGTAGCCACCGGTGAGCGAGCCGCTTTTGAACTCGCCCTGCTTCCCGTCGCCCTTGAACTTGTGGTTGAATAGCCCGGCCTGGAACATTGCTCCGGCGTACCAGCGCTCGTTCTTTCCGAAATATTTCCGCACTTCAGGACTCAGTTCCGCGATGGCGTATCTCCTTTCTCCGTGTTTCCATTTTAGGGATGTCCAACTCGCGTCAACGAGCACGCTCCAGCCTTTCGGGAGGTTCCATTCCAATCCGACGTCGGGGGTGAGTGTCGCCCACCTCAGGAGGTTTGCCCTCATTCCAAATCCGAAGTCCTCGTCACGATCAGCGGCGTTTGCTCCGATAGAAGTGCCGCACAGCATCATAAGTGCGGTAAACAGCGCCGGCAACAGATGTCTTTTCATAAAAGTTTAAATTTATAATTTTGCATGCTCACACTCCCGAGACACCGGATGTGCAGCGTGCAAAATTATGAATTTATAAATTCCGACGCAAAGCATTTATGTTTTTATATCTCCGTGTGTTTTTGCTCATTCAACAAAATTGTTTATATCAACAATTTTTTATTCTGCCGGAGCCTATTTCGCGTCGTCATTTCTCAAATTTTACTAACTTCGCATTCTTGTACAATAGTGTAATTTATGCGCGAGACGTTAGAATACTTACGAAACTTGATATGAATAACCTTGATTTATTTATAGAAATGCTGTCGATGGACTCGTCTTCTTCGAGGGAGAGGGGGCTGTCGAATTTTTTGGCAGACCGGTTTCTCACAGGGAAGAACCGGGTTGACAGATTTCCTGTGGGGGTGAGCGATGACAATCCGGACGGGGACGGGACCGAGAATCTGCTCTTTTCTTGGGGGACGCCGAAAATCGTTTTCTGCACCCACCTCGACACCGTTCCTCCTTATTTCCCACCAGTTGTGGACGTCGATTCGGAGGACGGGCTCATTGTGAAGAGCCGCGGTGCGTGTGATGCCAAGGGGCAGATTATCTCGATGTACAATGCCTGTCTTGAGTTGGAGAAACGAGGCCGCACGGGATTCGGACTGCTGCTGCTTGCCGGCGAGGAATCCGGCTCGTTCGGAGCGAAGTCGTTCCGGAAGACGGGGCTGAAAGCGGAATATGTGATTGTAGGCGAGCCGACCGGCAACAAGATGGTGTCCGCCTGCAAGGGAACCAAGTCTTTCGAGGTGACGTTGACAGGGAAGGGCTGCCATTCTGGCTATCCGGAATATGGCATCTCTGCCGTTGATATGTTCGTGGACTTTGTCAATGAATTGCGCGGCGTGGAGTTTCCTAAGGACACCCTTCTTGGCGCGACCACATGGAACATTGGCAAACTTTCGAGCGTCAATCCGCAGAATATCCTGAGTCCGAACCTGAGTTTCAGAATATATTTCCGAACTACTTTCGCCTCGGATGCGGAAGTCTGTCGGGTGATGTCTCGTTTTGGAGAACGGGATGGCGTGAGCGTCAAGGCTTTTGGCGGCGACACTCCGATGAACTACACTGTTCTTGACGGATTTGAGACAACTGTTGCGGCATTCGGAAGCGATGCTCCGCAGCTGGAGGGGTTTGAGCACCGCTGTCTTTGCGGCCCCGGCTCGATACTCGTCGCTCACACAATGGACGAGCATGTTCTGGTGAGCGAGCTCGAAAAGGCTACAGACCAATATGTTAGAATGTTTGAAAAAGTGGCGGGACGATAGGATATGGCGGTTGTTTTGAAATTCGGAGGCACGTCCGTCGGGACTTTTGATGCCGTTTCGCGCACGATGGAAATAATCGCGTCGCGGCTGCCTGAGCATCCTGTGGTGTGCGTGTCGGCGCTTTCGAAGGTGACTGATCTGCTCTATGCGATTGCCGATGCCGCTTCCTGCGATGACGCAGAGGGGCTTGAGGCGCGGATGTATGAGCTGCGTTCAAGACATCTGAAGCTCGTGTGCTCGTTGTTTTCTGCCGATCCGGAGGGTTGTGACAGGGCTTCGTCCAAGGTGAACGAAATTTGTGACACGCTTGCCGCGGTCGTGAGCAGTGTGACAGCACTCGGTGACGTTCCTGACAGAATCCGGGCTGTCATAATCTCCCACGGCGAGTTGCTTTCTTCCACTATTATCTGTCTTGCGCTCAATTCCCGCGGGATACGCACCGGATTTGTCGACGCAAGGACGATGATTGTGACGGATTCGGAATATATGTGCGGTGAGCCGCAGTTCGACATCATAAATGAGAGGGTGCCGGAAGTTGTAGGCGAGGCCTTTGCCCGTGGGACGGCTTTCATAAGCGACGGGAAAGCTGCTGACGGTCGGTCTAATGAGGTGGTCATCACCCAGGGATTTATAGCAGCCAACAGACAGGGAGCCGGCACAGTGCTTGGCAGAGGAGGCTCTGACTGGTCGGCATCGATAATCGCCTCGGCGCTGGATGCCTCCAGAGTCGAAATCTGGACCGACGTTGACGGAATGCGCACAACAGATCCGCGCGTCTGCCCCGAAACATGCCGCATACCGCGCATTTCATACGAGGAAGCTGCCCAGATGGCACAGTTTGGTGCCAAGGTGCTGCATCCCAAGACTATAGCTCCTGCTGTGGCACGCAACATACCTGTCCTGGTGCTGAATTCTTCCAACCCCTCATGCGAGGGAACTGCCGTGGTTCCGGAAGAAGCCCCGGATGGACCGCGCGGGATTGCCTTCAAAAGGAATGTCTATCTCGTGCGCTTCAGTCCGAAGGCAGAGGGGGATTTTATGTGGTGTCTGGAGGAGTCGCGGATTGAGCCTGATATGGTGACTTCTGCGGGGCGGCAGATGATGGTGACTGTCGACTTCTCGCACAACATCGGCGGTTTCATCAGGCTTGTTGCCGGGAAGACCGACATTCTTCTCAAGACAGGCTACAGCCAGCTTACCGTCATCGGCCGTGGACTTCTGTCTCTTGTCCCGGAACTTGAGGATGCCGTGCCCCAACTTCGGAAGAACTTTGGGAAGATGTTGAACGACAGTAATATAAGTTATATCGTAGCTGCGGACAGGCTGGAACGCATCGTCCGTGAGGTACATAAATATTTGTTTGAATAGTTATGGCTAAGTTTATGGTTAAGGTTATAATCAGCGGATACGGAAAGATGGGGCATATTGTCGAGAATGAGCTGAAAGCCAAAGGTATAGAGCTTGTCCTTGCTACTGATGACATCTGTTCCGTGCCGAAGGAAACAGCGTCGGAATGCGTGTGCATCGATTTCACCACGCCGGAGGCATTCCGGGAAAACTATCGTTTTATCGCGGCGAACTTCAAGGCCGCGGTTGTGGGCACGACCGGATGGAGCGACATTGAGAGCGAGGTGGTAGAATGCTTCAGAAAGTGCGGAACCACAATGATTTATGCCTCGAATTTTTCTATCGGCGTGAATGTTCTCTATGCCGCGGTTGACCTCCTCTCCAGGAAACTGGGTGCTGTGGGCGGGTATATGCCGTATATCGTCGAGAAACATCATATTCACAAACTCGATGCTCCGAGCGGAACGGCGAAATCCATAGCTGAAATCGTGGATGCGGGAATGGGTGGAAGTGTTGATATCCAGTCGGTCCGTTGCGGCGAAATTCCCGGAATCCACACCGTGGGATTCGAAGGCGTAAATGATCGGATAACCATCACTCATGAAGCGTTCTCTCGTGCCGGTTTCGCCCAAGGCGCGGTCTATGCTGCGACGCTTACGGAAACTTTGTCCGGTGTCCACAAGTTCCAAGACTTGCTAACTGCTTGAATGCCGGATTTTTATGGACCTGCTTTTGCCATGGTCCGGTTGTTCACTGAAAATATTTTGTGATTATGAAAGAAAAAATGCTCTTTACCGGTTGCGGAACCGCGATGGTCACTCCGTTCAGGGACGGAGAAGTCGATTTCTGCGCATTCGAGAAACTTGTGCTCAGACAGCTTGAGTCGGGGATGCATTTTCTGGTGCCGCTCGGAACTACCGGCGAGGCGCCTTGTCTTGGCAATGATGAGAAACTCCAACTTCTTGTACGCTGTCGTGAAATAGTTGAGGCTCATGAACTTGAAGGCGGGAAGAAAACCCCTCTGCTTGTCGGGGCGGGCACAAATTCCCTTCATCTGACTGTGAAGAACATTGAGTTTTTCTCTCCTCACGGAGCAGATGCGTTTCTTATCGTGGTGCCGTTCTACAACAAGCCGACCCAGCGAGGCCAATATGAGTATTTCAAGGCTGTTGCCGAGTCAACTGACAAACCTATAGTGATTTACAATGTGCCAGGCAGGACTGGGGCGAATATGGAGGCGGAGACCTGTCTCAAACTTGCCTACGAAATCCCTAACATTGTGGCGGTTAAGGAGGCTTCCGGGCGTTTTTCTCAAGTGATGGATATTCTTGCCGGAGCTCCGGAGGATTTCTCTGTGCTGAGCGGGGACGACGACCTTACGATGGCGCTTATGACAGCCGGCGCCAAGGGTGTCATCAGTGTGGCTTCCAACGCATTCCCGGAGATGATGGTGAATTTTGTTGAGGCTCTCGGTGCTCCGGAGGTTTGTGGCGATGAACTTAAGTCCGGAGAGATTGACCTTCTGGCAGCCAAAAGGCTGTATTTCAGACTGCGCCCGTTCTTTGACGCTTGTTTTGTGGAGAGCAATCCAATCCCGGTGAAAGCTGCTCTTGCTCAAATGGGACTGATTGTCAATGAATTGCGTTCACCTCTCTTTCCGGCTCAGGAGTCTACAGTTGCATTGATGAAAAAACTTGTAGCGGAATTGGGCTGATTGCGTCGGGGCAGGTTTACTTCTGCTGTTATGGGATTGGCAGAGGGATAATATATTATAACATAGATAAATATGACAAAACAGGAGTTTTCAGATTTTTGCGACGGCCTCGAAAGGGGGGAGATTCGTGTGGCGGAGAAGATTTCGGGCGAATGGGTCGTGAATGTTGAAGTGAAGGAGAATATTCTCGGGGGATTTCGTGTGGGGGAACTTATGCAGATGGGGGATTTTGTGGATAAGGATACGGTCCCTGCCCGAAAGTTTACTCCTGAGTGTGGCGTGCGGCTGGTTCCGGGGGGAAGCAGTGTTCGCAGGGGAGCTTTTCTTGCAAAAGGCGTTGTCGTAATGCCTCCTGCTTATGTCAACATCGGGGCTTATGTGGATGAGGGGACGATGATAGACTCTCATGCGCTTGTCGGTTCGTGTGCCCAGGTGGGAAAACGGGTGCATCTTTCGGCTGCCTCCCAACTCGGTGGTGTGCTGGAGCCTGTCGGGGCGCTGCCCGTCATCATCGAGGACGACGTGTTTATCGGCGGAAACTGCGGCATCTACGAGGGAACGATCGTGAAGTCGCGTGCGGTGGTAGGCACCGGCGTCATCATCAATTCTTCCACTTCGGTTTATGATGCTACAAACGGCGAGTGGATCCGTCGGAACGACGCCGGGCAGATTGTGATTCCGGAGGGCGCTGTGGTTGTGGCCGGTTCAAGACCCGTGACCCATGGTCCGGGGGCCTCCGCCGGGATTCAGCTCTATTGCCCTGTGATTGTGAAATATCGTGACGAAAAGACCTCCGGCTCAATCCGACTTGAGGACTTGTTGCGCTAAGGCCGTATCCACGAAGAATTGATTGGCGGGGTCGTTATTGAGTTGACGGGATAGTAAAAAACTGTTTTGAAGATGACATTCTATAAATATAACGGGGCGGGAAACGATTTCCTTGTCGCAGACAACCGCGACGGGAGCATTCGTCTGACTGAGAAGTACATTTCGGAAATATGTGACCGCCACTATGGCGTGGGCGCGGACGGCGTGATGTTGCTCGGGACCGGGTGTGACGGGGCGGACTTTACGATGGACTACTATAACTCCGACGGCTCCGGTGGGATGATGTGTGGGAATGGCGGACGCTGCATCGTGGCTTTCGCAAGTTTTCTCGGACTGAAACCGGCGTCACAGGACGGCCGCTGGTCTTTTGTTGCTGCCGATGGAGAACATCGTGCCGAATTGCTTTCCTCGGAAGGGAATACGTTGACTGTCAGGCTCCAGATGATAGACATTTCCGTTGCCCGGCATTATGATTCTTTGAAAAACGATGCTTCTGCATCCGGCTGGTTCGTGGACACGGGAACCCGTCATTTTGTTCATTTTGTGGACACTCCTTTGACTTCGGAATATGTGGATGCGCAGGGGAGCAAACTTCGTCACGCCGAGGAATTTGCTCCGCTTGGGGCTAACGTAAATTTTGTAGTTAAAGGCAATCCTTTGAAAGTCAGGACTTTCGAGAAAGGGGTCGAGGCGGAGACCTGCGCCTGCGGAACAGGAATCACGGCTTCTGCAGCCGCTGCCTGGCTTTTATCCGTTCAGTCTTCATCTGTCGATTCCCCGACATCTTCCGTTCACTATTCAGTGATGGCTCTCAATGACGAACTTGCAGTTGATTTGACTCCGACAGGTAGCGCGAGAGCACTTCGCGAAGGCATTTTGTCCGGGGACATTTTGACCGGAGACAGACCAAGCGGTGACGTTCTTTTCACGGATGTCTGGCTCACAGGCCCGGCGTCACTCGTGGCGAAGCTTGATATTTTTTAGAAATTTCGTTTTTTGCGACTACTTTTTCATCAATTCTATTATTTTTGCAGAATAACCATTATTTAAAAACAAATGCAAACAAATCAAGAATTTAAAAATGCCGCACTTTCGGCATTGAAAGGCAATTGGGCACAAGCGGTTCTCGCGACTATTGTCTATTGTGTCATTGTCTGCATCGTATCGGGGGCGACGTCAATCTACCAGCTGTACACTCAAGATGTATTTGCCCTTGGAGGAGCAGTGTCCCCGGCGGCTTTCGGAATTAACGGCGGCTCTATTCTTTTGAGCGTTTTCGTTATCATCCCGCTCGGCGTGGGATTCTACTACGCATTCAATGCTCTCTATGCCTATTCAAACGGAGATGTGCTCTCCAACAGCTTCGGTTACGGATTCAAGATTTATTGGCGCGCAATCGGCGGAATGATATTGGCCCAGATTTTCACTTGCCTCTGGACTCTTCTTCTCATCGTGCCGGGTATAATCAAGGCATATTCATATTCGATGACGCCGTATATTCTCGTAGATAATCCGGAACTTTCGGTACGCGAAGCAATCAGAAAGAGCCAGCAGATGATGGTCGGACAGAAGTTTAACCTTTTCTATCTGCAGCTCAGTTTCATAGGATGGTTCTTCCTTGCTTGTTTCACCGGCGGAATCGGTTTCCTCTGGCTTGTTCCGTACTATCAGACGGCGCAGGCCGCGTTCTATCAGAACCTTAGGAACAGTCTCTAAGCGGATTTATAACTGGGGGCGTAAAGCAATAGTTACAGCAGCCCTTCCGGGAGCGTCATTACAAGTGTGCGTGTCTCGGGGACGGCTGAAACGATGAAGTCTTCGTGGAGCGGAATAGTCACCGCTCCATTTTTTGTACCCACCTCGATACAAGGATTGCCCGGAATGTCAAGGAAGTCCGTAATCTTGCCCAAGACAGCGGGGCGTGCGGTCTTTTTGCCTGACTCTTCGCCCGTAATGTCCGCGTTTACTGTCGCTACAGTCCAACCGACCAGGTCCGTATCGTCTTCATATTCACTGTCATCCTCGATAAAGACGTCCTTCCCGACCAGTTCTTCTGCGTCCTCATAGTTGTGGATGTCATTCAGACGCACTACGACCTTATTCGTACCCTTTCGGGTGAAACTTTCAATGAAAAACGGAACCGGCAGTCCGTCAAAATAGACGAATACCGGTTCCGAAATTTCCAAATCTTCGGGAGCTATGGACAGAAAACTGAGAATGACAGCACCGTCAGTCCCGTCAGATTTGCTTACCTTGGCTATTTTAAGCAGGCTTTCCAAAGGAAATCTGATTAAGCCTCGGCAGGAGCCTCGGTTGCCTCAGTCGCAGCAGCGGCGGCAGCCTCTTCAGCAGCCTTAGCCTCTTCTGCGGCCTTTGCGGCCTCGGCAGCTTCCTGTGCCTTCTTTGCAAGAGCAGCAGCACGTTCCTGATTTACCTTTGCCTCAGCCTCTGCAGCAGCCTTTGCCTTAGCATCGGCAGCCTTTACGAGACCGTCCTTCTTCGCGTTTATCTTGGCCTCCTGAGCGGTCTTCCAAGCTGCGAACTTGGCGTCTGCCTGCTCCTGGGTGAGTGCGCCTTTGGCAACACCGCCATCAAGGTGCTTGCGGAGAAGTACTCCCTCGTAAGAGAGGATTCTGCGGGTAACAAGTGTGATCTCTGCACCGACCTTCACCCAGTTGAGAGCCTTGTCGAAATCGAGGACGATTGTCGCAGGGTTCGTGTTAGGGTTGTAAGAGCCGATCTGCTCGATGTAACGACCATCGCGAGGTGCGCGGGTGTCGGCCACAACAATGTGGAAGAATGCGAAATTCTTCTTTCCGTGGCGCTGAAGACGAATTTTAACAGCCATTGTGAATCTGTTTTTTAATGTTTAATAAAATTACCTTGTGCTTTCCTTCCCGAGGAAAAGCCTGCAAAGATAGTGATTATCGCCGAATTATGCAACAGGGCGAAGATGACGATTTTTCGGAAAAATTTAGTTCCGCTTTCTGAATATTCTTGTCTTTATGTGATGGACGGGGATATTTCTTTGTATGCGAATATCCCCTCAGGCACACAGACGCCATGAACACAACAACACTAAAATAAAACAAACAACACATTAGCAATAGTCTCGTCAATATAGAATAGGGCCTCCTCCAAATTTTTGCATCTCCTGAGTATATCGATATGATGTCTCCACGGAATGTATGCAAACTTCTCCGGCATTGAGTCTTTTAATTCGTTACCAACTTGGTAACGAATTGTATCACATTGACTATAAAATGTATACCACTTTTTGATGTATCTAAGGTTGGTGACAGAATAGCCTTCCTGCCCAGGAAATTCGTTCCTCAAATCCAAACTCAATTTATCGAAGAAACCGCTTCCCCAAGAATAAGTATTCTGTAGGGCGTTGATATCGTGTCCAAGTTCCCAGTAGAATTCGAGCATTGATTGGTTAATCCTTACTGACGCTTTTATCTGAGCGTGTTTGAGTCTCCCTTTGACTGATTTCAACCAAGTTGAATAATTCTCATCCGGTACGAAACTTCCAGTATTCACAAATCTTGACTTTTCCATAATAACCAACGGTTTATAGCCATAGGCAAATATAAGTCAAATGATTTGAAATCGCAATGGAGTAACAAAATCTATGAAAAGGCTCTCAGCGGTCTTTCCCAGACTCTTGGATAGCATTGCATAACTCGCGGAATCGTGCAAATAACTCGCCGATTCCGCGAGTTATTTCATTTGTGTGTTTGTCGGCTCCTGGCGATATTATATTTATTTTTCCTAATTTTGCACAGGATTTGCAATTCGTTCGGAATTCGGAGTCATAATCAGACGGATTCCGGACAGTCACTATAGGAGAAATTTATAATACGTTTTTTATGAAAAGGATAATCACTCTTGTCCTCGGCATCGTTATGGGACTTTCCGTAGGCACAATCGCGCTCTCCGCACAGGAGTCCCGCAACAATTCGGCTGATGGAATCATCGGCAATTATTTTATCGACTATAACGGAGAGCAGTCGAAAGTTCGCTGCTACAAGGAGGCTGACGGCACCTATAAGTTCTTGAATTATTGGAGCAAGAACATGTATGACAAGGACGGGAACATCTATCTCGACACCAAGAATCCGGACAAGGAGCTCCGCAACAAACCATGCAACGAGATGATAATCATGTGGAATCTCAAGTATAATCCAGAGAAGAAGCATTGGAAGGGCAAAATCTATGACCCGACCAGCGGCATCCGCGCTGACGCCACGGTACAGTTCACCAAGGACAACATGATTGCCATACGCGGCTCTATTATGGGCATAGGAAAAACCGTCAGATGGAAACCTATTGCAGCAGAATAAGAGATAGAGAAAGTGTATGTCTGCGGGCATCCTATTCCATAGGCTTCCTCAATTATAGTCTTTCGCACGAGAAGCTGGAAATGTGGGACACTAACAGACTCATTTCCAAGTAAGATTCGCTACTTGTTTCAGAGCAAATATAGAATAGTCTAGAAACCAAGGGGATGGGCAAGCTTCGGCTTATCCATCCCTTTGCTTATGAGAACTTGCGATTTGAATCACAATCTCTCCGTTCTTTTGGTGTCTTTGAGGCCATATTTTCCCATTTCGCTCGTCATTTAGCATCGCTAAGCTCCTTTCAAAACGAAAAATTGACTCCCAAATACACCAAAATACATCTCAAAATCTAAATTGGTTTTGTGTTATTGGTAAAATTTAATACCTTTGCGAAGCGAAATAGTGCAAGAGCATAAAAAGTTGGGAAAACTGACGTTTTCTTATTACCGTATTCTAAAAATCTGCAAAATTTTAAGCAACTACGGGTAATAAGGGAAACCGCACCGATAAGGTGCGGGCTTTCTTTATTGTAGTTGCGGGTTATTGCAGATACCTTAGGATACATAAAGAAAGCTCGCGCCGTTTTTGTGTTGTGTTGTCAACTAAACTTATGCAGATGAATAAATTACAGCTCTTATGCGCATCCCGTTTGTCTTTGCTCCTCGCGATATTGTGCACGCTTGTCTCGTGTGTGCAGGTATCATTGGCCGACCGATTCTCGCAGCTCGCTGATGAGTTTGAGAAGGCAGAAGACCTTTCGTGTGACGAACGGCAGCAATTGGAAGAGGAATTCAATATGCTCAACGGCGAATTCCAAGCGAATCAGTCTTACTATACTCCAGAAGAACGGAAGGAAATCTATGAAAGCATAGGTAAAATTAATGGTATCATAGCAAAACAGGGAATTGAGGCTCTCCGGGACGGGTTTGACGAGATTAGAAATGCCCTTCCGTCGCTCCTTGACGGGTTTGTGTCCGCATTTTCCGATGATGACGGCAAAAACTAAAGAACTATTTATAATGAAACACAGCATCACTAATCTATTTGCCACGGGATTTTCAGCGGTTGCAATCATTGTATCTGTGGCATCGTGCTCATTCGGGAAAATCAACTACACCCAAGATCTTTCATTGTTGAAAGACTTTGACGCGACATATTTTCCAAAGGAAACGTCGTCGCTCAGTGATACGGTGGACTTGTTTATCGACTACTCGACTTGTGTTGCAGAGGCCCGAAACTCAGCGTATTATGCGGCAACCCATCCTGCAATCGTTGACTGCTCTCCTGTGTTCTGGTCCATCAAGGGGTCGAAAATCACCAGAGAGACTAATGACCGTCAGAAGGTCTATCAGCTTCTGAGCACAATTTCCGAGGTGAACCATGCTGATATCAAGCAGGCCGTGCGTCAGATTGTAGCAGGAAACCATCAGGCTGTGCTCATTACGGACGGCGAGTATTTTCTTCAGGGCGCCGTTAAGGACAACTTGAACAATCCTTACCTGGCGGAGGAGTTCCGCGAGTGGCTTCGCAATGGACATGACATCTACATTTACAGCGAACCGTATCTTGAAAGGGGACGGTATTCTAAGTACCGCTATTATATGCTCTTCACGGACGCTTCCAAATCCAATAATGTCCATGATCGCTTTTCCCGTAGCGCTCCGGACGACAGCCGGGTCAAGATGCTTCATCTGAGTAACGGAGTTCCGGCTATGAAGTTTATCAAGGACTATCCGAATATAAACGAGTCTCTTTCTCCTGTTTCCGACAAATGCCAGGCAACTGCCGGTTTTGAGGTTCAGGAATACGGAATGGGCTGGAAGGATATAAGAAGTTTTCTTGACGGGGAGGATGTCGACATTCGCTATGTGTTCCGTGGCCTTTTCGTTGACAGAAGCGAGTCTGACTGTTATCGGATTGATGAGGTGAAACCAGTTGTTTATCAGGTATATGATGCATATAAGGGGTTTTGTGACAGCACGTATGCCGAAGGGCGTCTTCCTAAGATTGAAAAACTTAGGCAGGTGAAGGATGTGTTTGAGGTTGATGAGGAAATATTTGAGGAAACGGGAGAGATTGTGCTTTGTCTTGACAAAAATTTTGACGGGGTCGGCGATGCTCTCTCTAATGAAGTTCCAAACTTGTTGAAGGTTGACTTCGTTGTCGAGGAGGCAGAGGACAATTTCTCTTCAAATGAAGAACTTTGCGCAGCCTACAAATGGAACTCTATTTCCGCCGCTCATGCCAATGCGCAGAACACGTCAATCTTCGAGAGCATAAGTCAGGTCATCAAAGACCCGCAGATGAATCCGGAGACACGGCATAAGGTCATCTACACAATATACATATCTACAGCAAGACTCTGATTAATGATAATAAAACTAAATAATTTAAGTATATGGCACCAATCAAAACAGCTCCTGCACTTCAGCAGGCAATTCTTTCAACCTACATCTATGATATCATTATAGCCGTAGCATTTGTTCTGGTTCTTGTGCTTGTCGCAAATCTTATTAAATGGAATGGTGGCAAGAATGATAGTTCGGGACATACCCGCCGCGTGTGGTATTTCGTTCTTTGCGCTGTCACGATCCTTGTCTCCGTCGGATTCGACTGGCTTTTCTTCATGAGAAGCATCAAGGTTCCGGCATTCGTCGGAAAGTATGTGATGCACATGGCCGTCGCTTCTGTAATCAGCGGGATTTTCTACGCTCTCGTAAGCTTCATTATTGTAAAGGTGTGCCCTGTGGGGTCAAAGCTTGAGTCAATTTTCCCTAAAAAAGAAAAATAGCCATGCCCGAAAAAATATTCGTAATTGGAATCGGTGGCACAGGAATGCGCTGCCTTGAGAGTTTCGTGCATACTTGCGCGGTAGGAATGTTCGATAGTACGGAGGTGGAGATGCTTGCACTTGACACAGATCAGGGCAACGGAAATTTTGACCGACTCCGTTCCCTTGTCAACTGTTATAGGTCTGTGAATGGTGGAACGAAGAAGTCCTCCACTTTCTTTAGCGCGAAAATCAATTACCATGAGTTCACTCCGGGATACACGGACAGCGACACATTCGGCACTATATCAAAGTACGCAGCGGCATCTGCGCATAGGGCCGATTCTCCTGTCGCTGACCTGATTGATCTTTTTGTCGATGCGGATGTACGCGACATGCCGTTGAAGGAGGGATATAGGGCTCAGACACAGATGGGTTCTATGCTCATGTATTACGCTATCGTAAAAGCTGCATACGAAAGCACGCAACAGAAGGCGAACGGAATATCCGAGATAATAAATGCCCTTTCCCAAAGTGTACATGCTCCTGTGTTTATTTTCGGCTCCGTCTTCGGCGGCACGGGCGCTTCTTCAATTCCAATCATTCCGCTTGCTCTCAGAGCTGCTGCTTCGGTGATGGGGGTTCCAGAGATTTCTGTTTCTGACCACCCATATGGGACAATGGTGCTCACCAACTATTTCCAGTTTGATAATCCTGACTCTAATGGGCAGGTGGTGGCTAAGAGCAACAATTTTGCCGTCAATTCCCAGGCTGCGCTTATGTTCTACAATAATGACGTGACGGTCAATTCGACCTACAATCGGATGTATCTTCTCGGGCGCGCATCGCAGAGGTCATACAATAACGGGGAAGACCAGAACTCGAAAGTCAAAAGTTCCGTAGGCGGAAGCACTCAGAAGAACCCAGCCGACTTTATGGAACTTATAGCCGCCTCGGCTGCTTACAATTTCTTCAAGGAGACCGCTAAGGACAATGCTTTTTCCGAAGACAACGGCAACCGAGCATTCTTCATATCTCACGATGATGCCGATTCCAAACTTGATTTCCCTCTGTTCTGGCAGGAGGACAGCGATATTTTCAAGAAAAAGCTCGGTGCGGCAGTCGCGGCAGCTGTCTTGGAGACGTCGTACGCATTTTATGACAATGTTGCTCAGACGCCAAATATGTTCTCGCAGGTCAACGTTGACAGCGAGCAGTTCAAGAACCTTGTAAAGTACTGGACCATGCTTGTTTATCAGATAGACTCCAATGAGTGTCTTGTTGACGGATGGCTTCCGCAGATGTACAAGGGGCGGGGTGGTGACGGAATAATGTTTAAGGATACTCTATTCAGTTGCAGAACAAAAAAGGACCTTTCCGGCTTCAAGTTTAATAAGGATCTTTATGCTGGGGACAATCCTCCTCAGTTTAATGTCGGACTCATTGAAAGCCGCTTCGATGTCGTCAAAAAGGCTTTCAACAAAATCGGAGGCGGTACGGACAGTTTTGACGACATGATTTCTAGGTCATACGCCACTTTGACCGGACTTTATTACAAATAACTAAACAGCGAACTATCCTTATGAATTTTCTTATACATTCAAATGGCGCGGTGGGAACAACCGGCGATTTTGACAGATGGAAATCAATGGAGCCGACAACTGTGACGAACCTTATCAAAGGAATTGTCACCTCCTCCGGAGATGCCGCAGACCAGCAGGAACTTTACAGGGCAATGATTTCTGGTGTTCCATCTCCGTGGTCCCGTGTCCTTATTACAAAAAACGCATTCATGCAAAGGCGTTCTGCTCTTGGAAGCACTGTTCTGGACGAATGCTATAAAATCTTTATATCCGAATGGCGCGGTCTGATTGCGGCTTATGCACTTCATCCAGACAGTTTCGAGTTCTCAAAAAAGATAGATCTTAAGGGCAGCGGAATTGCCGAGGCTTACGGGGACATGAGTGTTCTTGATACTTATGGCAAAATGCTCTTTGACGAGTCCTTTCTTTGGAAGCTAAAGCCTGATGTGCTTGACGAGGGTAATCCTCCGTGTATTCAGATTCTTTACTATAAGACTAGCGACGGACGAAGGCTTGCTGTCGGAGCAACAACTCCGTACAATCTACTTTTCGCATCGGTGAGCTATCGCCTTTCGACACAAGATAAGGATGATATCCCATGGATTGTTGATGGAAAGTTTTCTGATCCGATGATACTCGGCGATGCTGATTTCAAAGTCGAGGATGCGCAGCGGCTGTATTCTTTCCTCAACAACATCAGCATGATGCTTATCCGCAGTCAGGACGTTATGTCAGTGAATCCAGATAAATACTATCAGGATTATCTAATGGAACTTTGTCGAACCCACAATAAGCCAAACGTCGAAATCCGTTCGGCCTTGGAGCATTGGCAGGACTGTCTGACAGAATGGAAAGATGAGCTTGCAGTAAGGATCTCAAGGGCAGGCAAATCGGTCAACAGCAGCATTCCTATTTCTGTTCCTATGCCTGAGGGACCGTTGGCAAAATTGCTGGACAACGAGCGAACGTTCTATTTCTCGGATGATGCTATTTTTACGGCTGCCGGTGCAAACTGCGCAGAATTAAGCAGTTCTGAGATTCTCCTTCAAGGAGAAGTCCTTGCGGCATGGAAAGCCTCCGGTGATGCTCTACGCGACTACTCGAAATCTCCTGTGTATTATCTCTATAATCAGGGATATTACTTTGCCATTCCTTTGTCTGAAAAGGCCTTGACCATATTCCGAAACAACATCCAGAAAATGGTGTCCGCGAACAATAATGAGAATGTAAAGCTGTTCGCCACCGTTAACGGCACATTTGTGGACGTTGAACTCAAGGCAAAACTGGATATGACAGGAGATCTAGTACCAATCTGCAAGAGAACCTATCGTATCAATGTCATTCCTGAAGACGGGAAGGTGCTCGCTTGGCCTAACTTTAAATCTCAGAAATGGCAGAAGTATTTCTATTACAGTGAGTTCCCGCAAAATGTCGCTGGGGTCAGAATGAGACCTCGTTTCGAGGGAGGGGCGGAGACAAGAATCATTGAATATCCTGTTGGAAGAGTCTCCACGACAATGCATAAATACGAAATAATAGAGTCTACTACACCTCTTTTTGCCGTTGATGTTTTCGTTAATGTCGAGGGTAGCGATTCTGAGGCTGGGAAACTTATCATCAAGACCGAACGCAGCGATGATGGGGCAAATGGTTTCGGGGACAGTGCATATCTTAAGAATATGGATAACATCCACACAGGAGGATTGGGCGCTGCAATTGTCGGATTCGATTTCGGCAGTACCAATTCCTGCGCATACTATCTTCAGGAGATGAGCGCCACTCCTATTCCTGTGACATTTGAAAACAGACGGCTTGCACTTGTAGGCTTTGACAAACCGTCGCGTTCAATGGCAGAGAAGGATGAACTTCTATTTGTTTCGAATGAGGGAACACTCAATCCGAACGGACAGGTCAAGTCTTGGCTTCTCGAACATGATTCGGTATATCTTGCCGCAAATGAGGATCAGGCTTTGTCGGCAGCAGTTCAGGTGAACGAATGTAATATCATCATCAATGATATGGATGATCATTCGATTACAACAAATGCCGGACGGATGTATTATAATATGAAATGGCTTTCCGATGAGCGTTTCAATAACATCAAGGCATCTTTTACTCAAATGCTATGGTATCAGATATGCGCCGACCTGCTTGCTAATGGCCTCTATCCTAAAGAGTTGAGGTGGTCGTTCCCGACAGCCATGTCCGGGCCGGATGTCAGTGCGTTGTCCACTATTTTCCAGAAGGCGGCCACGTTGAACTCTCCATATTGCAATTTATCTTCAGAACGGTATATGGAGGTCAATCTGAATGATTCTTGCTACACCGAGGCGGAAGCCGATGCGGCTTATGCTGCGGGCCCGGGCAGAATTTCATTGGAAAACAGTTCGCAATTGTTCTTTGGAATAGATGTCGGAGGCTCGACAAGTGATATTTTCATCATGAATCAGGCGAAGGAACTTCTTGCGCAGAGTTCCGTCCGGATGGCGAGCGGGTTCTTCTTTAAGGCGATCAATTCCTCCGCAAAATTCAGGAAAGCGGTCTATGATTTCCATAACGGTCTGAGAGGACGCATAAAAGTACTTAACATAGAAGATATAATCAGCCCGAATCCTAAATTGTCCGAGAGAGCATCTCATTATCTGAACAACGTCTTTGATCAGCTCAGTACAGAGAATGATTTCAACGAATTCTATGTCGCTATGCAGCTTGCTGTACCAGCCGTGTTCGCTCTTCCAACATATGTGACGGGAATCCTTCTTTTCTACTCCGGCATGCTTGTGAGAAATGCAATAGAGAAGAATGGCTATCAGAACATCATTAAGTCTGTGGAAATGAAGTATTATGGGAAAGGCGGGCGACTTTTCGAATGGGTTAATGCTAAATTCGGGGTTTCGAGGGCTGAGGCGTATTATGGGAAATGCTTTAGGCTTGGACTTGACATGCCTGACGTCACCTTCCATTTCAATAAGTCGGATTTGAGGGAGAATAAGTCCGAAGTCGCTATGGGACTCTCTTCCAATCATATTAATGGATTGAAAATAAAGAAGGATGAAGAAGGTATCAGAATCGTTGAGAATTTTGATATTATCGGAGAATCCGGACTGAAATACACAAGTTCAACCGGCGTTCGTGAACTCAACGCGTCTGATGTGATTCCGGATGATATGTTTGCCAATGGCATGACTATGGAATTCCCGTCTGAGCGTCATAATATAAACAAGTTCCTTGATACCTTTATCTCATTTGTTGGAAATGCTGGGCTTGTGAAGAATGTTTCCGCCTTGGAAAGCGGACGGAGCAATATCCGGGCGGCCCTTTACATGCAGAATGATCCGGAATATCTCAAATATCTGGCACACGCGGATGAAGGAGCGACCTACAAAATGCCGCTAATCATCGCAGAGGCGTTGAGCTATCTCAATGACACGCTGCTCAATGTGGTTGCGGACGAATTGCGCTGAGGGATATGAAGCCGATTCTTTTAATTCTTGTTGAAGAGGATTTTCTCCTGCCGGTGGTTTATGATGCCGATGGGAGAACTTTCCTGCTTTCCGAAGATGGCGATAGCAGGATTCCTCTGTATTTTTATTCTTCAGACAATGTTGTCGACTATGGCTGGAAATACAAGACAGAGGTCGATAAAGGGAGTTTCGGGTACTATGGCGATTTTTGCAGAAAGGTCGGCGCCGGCTCGAAGGCCACTGTTTTCGGAAAGGAACTTCCTTATTTCGACTTGCTGCGGCTGAGTGGCGTCACAAATAAACTTTCCGATTTCTTCCTGCGGGAGACGGCTGTCAAGGACAAGGTGATTCCGACCGGTTTCGTGTTTGCGGAGTCTTTGGAATTCCCTGCCAGAAAGGCGTTCATGGAAAGGATGAAGGGTGAGGGGTTCCTTCCTGTCTCATTTTCCGAGACGCCTACGGACATGGTTCTTTCGTATGTTGTCGGGAGCCGTGCCGAGGAGTTCGCCTTCGGTGACTACATTGCCGTGATCACTTCTGCGGCAAATTCGCTCAGGCTGACGACTTGCGTTTATGACGGAGAGACGTGGCTGTCGGGCGGTGACTGCAAGGTTGTTTCCGGGATAGGTGACGCGCCGCTCAAGCAAGCGCTTGTCCGTTGTGTTGTGGATACCGTGGACAAGAACCGTGGCTTTCTTACTGCTGACAGGGCGCGCAGACAGCGTGAATATCTCTACCAGATGGTGAATGCTGACAAATGGTTTTCTTTTTACAAGAATCAGAACGATGACTTTGATATCGGTGATTTCCGCTATTCCCACGACCCAGACGCGAGTTATTCATGCCATATACCGCGTAGCCTGCTGGAGTCCATATTTGGGGATACGGTAAATAAGGCGATGTCGGAGATAGGCTCGTATGTCCGTGCGGCTACGGGGAAAAACTCCCTGAAACTCGCCATACTTTGCGGTGCGGCTTTCGATGACGACAAGTTCGCCTCTATGGTAAAGGCAGCTCTCGGCAATGTTCCCGGCACATGCCTTCAAAGTTATGCGCTGCAGGATGTTTACAAGAAGTTCCCGACCGATTGGGACAGCGTTGCCGAGGATTTCTCGGAATATGACAAAATCGTTTCGCGTGAACGGAAGAGCCGCCTTGCGGTTACGGCATGGGTTGCATCGGCGTCTAAAATCAGGCAGTTATGGACAGCTATGGAGTCTTCTGTCCCTTATTTGAAAGAGCTCGTGGATGCGGATATTAGGCGTTTGGATGAGATGCTGGGCATGGCTGATAGTTGTCTTGCGACGAGCCGGTTCAATGACGCGAGGGAGAAACTTGTAGCATATAACCTTCCTGGGGATGCGACAGGGTCAGCAAAGGCCGATGTTCGTGTTCAGCTGACAGAACTTGATGAACTCCAGATGACTTTTCAGTCTGTGATGTCAGTGAACGGTGCCCGTCACGTCGTTGAGAGAATAAATCGCCTTGCTGAAGACGCTGCCGAACTGATGAAGACGGTGAACGGCTTTCAGGATGTTCTGACAGCGAAAAAGGAACAAATAACATTCTTTGAGGCGCATTATGATGAATATCTGGAACTTAAGCGAAAGTTCAACAGGGCGGTCACTGTGCCTGAACGCCGCGAAATCGTAGAAAAAATGCGCTGTTTTACCATGGAGCCGCTTCCGGAGCTGAGACTGAATCCAGTGAAGGTTGATCTGAGCGCCGAGGTCGTGACGGAAAAGGCCGGTCTGTTCCGGAAGACACGGAAACTGCTGTGTCGCGCGACGGTTGAAAACGGCGAGGTGCTACCATGTGCTGCCGTGATAGACATCTCGACCAAGGTTCAGATTACTGCAAACATGGGCGATGCACACTGTATTGCGGTACCGTTCGGCAAAGGGGAGTCAGCGCTCGAAGCCGAGTTCTCCCTCCCAGACAAGCGTCTTGAGGACGGCAAGCCTATTTATGTCTACCTATTTGCAGGAGCCGATGTTCTTGATAAGAACGCCATAGAATCTCGACATCTTATTGTAAAACTATAAAATAACCGCCATATGTCCAAAAAGATACTCTGTCCATATTGCTTCACTTCATTCAAGAATACGGATGCATTATGCCAGTGCACGAACAATGAAGTGAATTCGGCGACAGGAGAGCCGTATTGTCCCAAAGAACCTGACAAAGCCTTGAGTGATTACAGACGCGAGGGAGGCCTTGTAAGCAAACATCTATACAAGGCACGTGTGCCCCTATTTTCAGGCATTCCGGCTCCAACGAAATGTGACAGGTGTGGCGCCGTGTCGTCACGTTTCGTATGTCCGCACTGCCATAATGCACTTCCTCAAGAGATGATAGAGGAGGGAGCTGAGATTATATCAATCATCGGTGCACCTTCGAGCGGAAAGACAGTCTATTTTGTGTCCCTTATAAATGCCCTTGAGAGCTATGGGTTTAGGCTTGGACTTTCCGTGCGTCCGAAGGACGAGGCCCCTGGCGGGATGAACATATCGGGCGGTGGAGAGACCACGGCCAAGATCTATGGACGTCTAAAGGACGACCTTTTCGGTAAAGGCTATCTTCCGGATCAGACTGCAAGGAGCGAGCGCTCGCTTCCGCTGATTTTCCGGCTGACAAGTAGCGTGGAGGCCTTCAAGTACAACAAGAACGACAAGAGTATCTATCTTGTTTTCTATGACACTGCAGGAGAGTCATTCACTGATCCGGAGTCCATCGCCAACAACGTGAAGTACCTAAAGGAATCTTCAGGAATAATACTCCTTCTCGACCCTTTCTCTGTTTCTGAACTTCGGAAAATGCTGGAGAAGGCGGGTGTGCAAATGGAGGAGAATAGGGGCGACGTGCGTGAGGTGCTCACCCAACTTCTTGGAATAGCCGACAATAAGGTCAATCTTCGTGAGAAGCCTATTGCGGTGACGTTCAGTAAGATAGATTCAGTGGTCAATGGACTTGAACAGGCAGGAGAGGACAGGATCCAGGGCATTGACCTCAGAATGGACTCTTCTTTTCTCAGAAGCGGTGTTTTCTCACCTATGGAAGTGCAGCAGAACAGCGATGCCCTCTTCACCTATTGCGTTGACAAGTGGCGTCTTGGACAGGTGCTCCAAGATGTCGGCGCCTCTTTTGCGAACTATAAGCTCTTCGCTGTGTCGTCTTTGGGCGGTTCACCTGACGAGGATAATCCTATCCACATAACAGACATAAAACCTTATAGGGTGCTTGATCCGCTTGTCTGGATTCTTACTCAGATGAATGGTTTTCATATCCCTGTTGAAAAATAACCTTGATTATGAAATATTGGTCTTTATTCTACACAGCCTCTCCGTCCGGGTTGTTGTCCGGCAGGTCTGGCTTCGGAGTGCGAACTGCAACCGAAGGAACGCCCGCGGAAATTCTCGACGCCGTTCAAAAAGACACGTCATTGAATTTCTATTCGTTTGGGACTTATCAGAACAACAGGTGGATGACCGAGCCTTCGGAGATTCTCGCTTTCCCGCGTAGATATTTCTTTCGTCGGCTTGATGGAACTGGATATTGCCTTTTCGGACGTGCCGTTTATGCCGGGTATGACTTTCCGTATTATCTGACGAAGCGTCCGAACCGTCCGGGCAACTACATCGTGAACTTGTTCGCATTCGAGTCTTGGCCTGGACGTGATGTTTTCAGTCTTCTCCTTGAGGATGCGCGGGAAGGTGAGCTGAAGTTCCTTCCTGAAGATTTCTCCCCGAGGCTTGACAACGAGGAAATGCTTTCGCTCATGACAGGAACACCGGCTCCTATTCCTGTGGAAGACCGTCCGCTCGGGAAAACTGTTTCACCGATTCCGTCAAAGTCCATAGATTTGTATTTCTCATATCTTGAGGCACTTGCGAAGGGACTACCTATGGTTGTGAGGACATCGGTCTCTGAGTCAACGACTGTGGCTGCCGGTTTCATGAGTATACTTCCAGACTCCCTTGCTGCAAAGACAACATTCGAGATGAATCATCAGGGCAGCGGTTTTGCCAAAGGCTGTGCCGTCACGTTCATAAACGAGTACAGCATTTCGGAAATTCCTCCTTTGACTTGTCTATTTGTTGACCTTGTCTCTGGAAAAAGAAACGTGACGGCTGTGGAGACGCTCTGGAGATCGTCACTTGAACGTGAGAATGAGCACGGAGGCGTGTCCGATGTGCTCACAGAGTGGATCTGCTCTCCGATTGCGGCGAAGAACGCCGAAAAGTCCCAACAGCTGAATGACGCACTTTTCAACTATTGCCGCCGTCCGGATATGTTCGTGCCTGAAAGCCTCGATATACCCGGTTTTATCGGAACCCTCGCTTCTCATTGCAGGGCGGAGGAGGCTTCTCCTGTACTTATTAATCGCATTGTTAGTGAGTTTTTTACAGATTTGAATTCCGCAGATAAGCTTGACAAGGCTGTGGCGACCGCGGAAAAAATTAGCCCGGACGGCTTGCTCTCCGATGAGATTCTTGCGTCAGCACGGGGCGGGTTCACTTCTTTCGTGACGTCGTCTGTACGAAATATGGCTTTTGTCGTGAATAAATATCCTTCTGGGATTCTTGACAAATATCTTATTCGTGGAAAACTCCGTCCTTTGAACGAACTTGTGCTTGAGTGCTTCGAAAGTGATGTACGGAATATCAGGGATATAGTTTTACGTTTCGAACCTTCGGCAACCAAACGTGTCGCAATGTTCGTTGACATTGCAAAAGATGCACCGCAGTTTGTCGCGCAATGTCGTGAGCAACTTGACAAAGATAGGGAAGAAGCGTCGAAAATTGATTATATGACGGAGTTTCAGGCATTCTACGAAAACTCCGATTTCGCTCCTTTCTTCTTCGGGCAGTTGAAGTCTTATGTGGAGAAGGAATCCCCGCGGACTCTTGCAGTCAAATTCAGCGAGATGGCTCAAAAGAACAACGGCTTTGCAAGGATGCTGTTCGGTGAGGACCGAATTCATCAGACTCTCTATTCCCGCTTTGAGCCAGAGGCTAAGCCCGGCTCTGCGGAAGACATAAAATTCATAGAAACAAATGTCCTTGAGCTACTCCCTCAAGACGCTCCTGCCTGCCGGAAGTGGAAACTGTTACGTGATGTGCTCGCAGCTGAATGTGAGGGCGAGAAACCGATGCCTTTTTATTCGCTGGCGTTGAAACTGAAGGCGGAAGAGGCTGTGAGGAAAATCGCACCTATGTGCTTTAAGGAAATAGACGTCGATGAGATTCCTGATTTCCTCGGGAAAATTGGCGGGATGCTGGCGGAGGAGGAGATAATCTCTTTTGCAAAGACGGCGAAGCCTGTCGAGAGACGTCGTTTCCTTGTGGAAATTGCGCGGATGTATAAGTATGACTATGACCGCATCATTACCATTGCTCCAGAATTCGGAGTGTCGGACAAGACCGCGCAGCGTCAGCTTATGAAAGACAACTTTCCGTCTGTATACAAGGCGCATGCGGCAAAGGAATTCTTTGGAAAGATAAAATCCTTGTTCGGCAAAAAAGAATCTGCGGCAGGGCAGAGTGGTGCTGATGAAAAGGTGAATGCTAGTGAGAAAAGTATGAAGAAGAAAAAATAGTGTACTTATGAGAAAGATGTTATTGTGGCTTATTATGCTGCTTGCACCAATTGTTGTGCAGGCTACGGAATATGGCTTTTACAAGAAGAACTGTGAGATCCGCTATGTAGTCATATCCGGCTCTGTTAATGTTCGTGAGACACCATCCGCGAGCGGGAAACTTGTCGGGAAGCTCGATGCTGGAGACGTGATTTATGTAGACAGCGAGAATTCTGTTCCGGATGGAGACGCCAAGTGGATTAAGTTTTCCGGAGAAAGCAAATATGTGTCGTACGACTATGTGAGAAAGGAACATAACCCGAATTATGTCGCTCCGAAGGTTTCTGCCGCCAAATTCAATCCCTTTGCAGGGATGCTGCTGGCTGACATTCCTATGTGGTTGATAATAACGGTAGGAGTGACGGCACTGCTGCTGGCAATCATCAGCACTTGTGTCGTGGCCATGAACTCAGACGAATTCTTTTTCCCTCCGCTAATAGGGGAACTTCGACATCCCAATTCTCGAAAGTACGGCTATCCCAATCGCGATGTTTATGGGGAGGGAATGCGTCAGAACATATTCTTCTGTCCGGAACCGTACATTACGTTTCTTGAGGCGGCGGGTATTTTCGTCGCGTCTTTCATCGTGGCGGTTCTGCTTTTCCTAGCTATTGGCGGACTCGTGTGGGTGGTCTGCTGGGGAGGTTCCTATCTTGTCTATGCCCTGTTCTGGATACTTGTCGTCGGTGGGTATGGTGTGGGTGGACTCCTGCTGTTGTCCGTTTTCTCAAGCGAGAACGATTCGAAACTGCTGTCAATCGTCATAGGCGCAGTTTCTCTTGCTATAGCGATACCGATCAGCACACATCAGGACGGCTGGTATGGTTTTGCAGTGACTCTCCAAGGCTGGGGCACTAGCGTATTCTCGCGTTTCAATGTTGTCATGGCTGCGGTAGAACTCGTGAAAAGCTATTGGCTGTATGTGTTGATGGTGGCGTTGGCTCCATTAGTCATATTCATTGTTTGCGCTGCCCTATATAGTGTTTTTGCCGGCATTCTCATGCTTTATGAAAAAATTGTGATGCGGCGCTACAATGTGAAGCATCCATGCCCTACTTGTGGACTTCCGTCAGAGCCTGCAGAATACTATTCCCACAATGTTCCGCTTCCTGTCCCGCTTCGTCCAAGTTCATATGGTCTTTTTACCATTACACATCCGGCAACTTCGGAAAAGATGCCGACATTGTTTCTGAACGGGAAAGACAATCTAGCGAGGAAGTGCCCTCACTGCGGGTCTTTCATTAATGCGAAGGTCGGGATTGAGAAACATGTGGCAATTGCCGGAGTGCCTGCATCAGGAAAGACTACTCTGCTGTATCGGCTCATTTCCGAGATGCTGCGTAAGGATATTGATGGAGAAAAAGTATGCCGCTTCACCGACAAGGCCGGCACGGACGAGGCCACCATGCAGTCCTTCCTTCAGACCATATCTGATGGAAAGGCAATGACTGTAAGTGCTCTCAAGACTGCCGATGGACGCCACAAGGCAATCCAGTTGCTCGTCAATAATCCAAAGAGTTTGTTGCCGTATCGACTGTTCATAAATGATGTCGCAGGAGAGCTTTTTACTGTGGATACATCGAATCAGAATGATGCTGTGTCATATCTTATGAATACAGACGTTTTGATTCTGGCTGTGGATCCGTTCACTTTGAAGCAGTCCTCCGGTGTGAAGTTTTCTCCGAAGATGCGGAAATGGTATGACTCTTATGCAGAGAAGAATGGAGACTACCTTGGAAAATTTGATATAGGTGAAGCGGTAAATGAACTCATAAATAAGATAGAGAAATTTCGCAGCAAGTCTCAGACATCGAAGATCTCGCTGATGTTCACTTTTACAAAAACAGACTCGGGCTATCTTGAAGGGGTTGACGTCACCTCTTCTGATGCCCTGCAGAGTTTTGCGGTGAACGATCTTGGACTTTCGGCTGTGCTTGCAAAGCTCTCGACGGCTTTCAGAAACATATCATTTCATGCCGTACAGGCCGTGTCTGCGGCCTCAAGATCCGGTGTCCCGGAAATGATGGAGGACATCTTTGATGATCTTGACATCTCGTTCAAGGGAGTCCGTGGAAAGGCTCTCAAGAAGAATCGCGAGGAAGCTGAAACCGAGATGAAGAAACGGAATTCGGAAGATGCCCAAAAACCGCATGAAGTCGTACATGTTGACCCGGACGATGAACTTATGCCTTTAGTGAGAGTGATGGTGATTGTTGCCGTGTGGGCAATTCTCATAGCCGCTTCGTTGTTTCTGTGGTCTTCGATGAGTCAGCATAACGTGCGTGCTGCAGAAAATAAGGTAGCAGCTGTCGTTAAGCAAAATCCTCAGGCATATTCCAAGGTGATAGAAATCTATACCTACACTCTTGAACATGAGGTTCTTAAGAAAAAAGATCATCAGATGCTTGAGGCAAAGCGTGACCGTGTCCTGAAGGAATACAGGATAAAGACAGATGAACTTTCCGGCATTCTCAAGACAAATTTCCAGAGTGTGAACGGACGGCAGTGCGCGGTTGAGATTAGCGCGAAATATGGGGTGATGGACACTCTCAAGGAGGTGCGCAAGACCCTTGATTCATTCCGTGAGATTGCTCCGAATGATACGGAATATCTGAAGTACGAAAAGATGTTCAATGATATCCTTGCGAAGTATAATGTTGTGTTGCAGTAAATTATGAGTGTCAGAAAATTTATTTCAATTTTGTCGCTGCTGGTTTTGTCGCTTTCCGTTTATGGGCAGTCGGCTCGGCAGCAGGCGAAGACATTGTTTGTGAAAGGCGAGTATGGGGATGCGGCTGCGCTGTGTTATGGCGCCGCCGCGACAGGCGGACAATCCGATAAGGATTATTTCTATTCTCTCGCAAAAAAATGCGAAAACTGTGAAAATCTGAGAAAACAGGGCGCGAAGCAGTATTCTTCCGGCGATTACGCGGGGGCAGCCGCCTCATATAGAAAACTGCTCACATTAAATGCTTCTGATGCGGTCGCGAAGTCCCGTATTGACGAGTGTGACAGGAAGGTGGCCGCAGCCGAGGCCAAGGCAAATGCCTTGGCCGCCGCGAGAGCCGCCGAGGACGCAATTTGGCAGAAGGCTGTTTCTGCCGGTACAGAAGAAGCATATAACGAGTACCTTGCGAACAGTACTTTGAAGTCCCATGTTACCGAAGCCAAGGGGCGGATTGCTCAAATTGAAGAAAGGCGTAATGCCGTGCGGGAGGAGCAGAGAAAAGCTTCCGAACGCAATGCGTCCTCTTCAAATAATTATGCGTCAAACTCAACATCTGCAACGGGGACATATAATCACTCGACGACAACGACTAAATCAACGGGGTCAACAAGGTCGACGAAATCAACAACGTCAACATCAACGAGTTATAGCACACACGCTCCCGCAACGCCGACATCCCGTCCCTCGTCAACGCATTACCGTTCAACTCCGTCAATCGGTCTTGGGTTGAACATCGGTATGGACATGGATTTTGCTTTAGACGTCCATAGCTTGACTCTCCCGAGGGTGGAGTTTTCTGTGGGAGGTTATGAGAATGTCTTTAATTTCGCGATAGGTGCGCAGTATCGTCGCTATTCCGGCAGCAATCATAGCACAGACCGGTTCGACATCGGTGATCCAGATTTCATGGGAGACTTGCATCCTCATCTCGTCACGAATCAGATATGCTTCCCGGCAACTGCGCGCTTCAACATCGCGACCCGTTCACGTGATTTCGGTTATTTTGTTGCGACAGGAGCAAGTTTCAATCTTGCACTGTCTTCATACTATCAGCGGAAAGTTGCATATAAAGATTCGGAGAAAATCACCATTGACGGACTTACGCTCGCAAACAAATTCAATGTTTCCGCCTTCGCCAAGGCTGGTGTCTGCGGGAAGTATTTGGACTTTGGTTTGTTTGTCCGCTATGACATTACTCCGGTGTATGATAAGGATGCTGTCGCATCTGATGTCATCCTGAATGATTCCTACGATTTCAATTTCTACAACAACTATGAGGCGATTCGCAACCAGGTCGACAAACGTCTGTTTTTCGGTTTTACGCTGACGATGACCGTTGTATTGAAGGATTAGGCTCTGCTTTTTCTTTGTTTCAGTTGAAATAACTCTTTATCCCATGACTACTATGCTTGGAACAATCGCAGGAGACTTCATCGGTTCGGTTTATGAGTTCAACAATACGAAAGACTATGACTTTCCATTGTTTTCCGAGGGATGCAGCTATACGGATGATTCGGTGGTAACGATGGCTGTTGCTGAATGGTTGCTTACGGACCAATCTTGTGGGCAGGATACCTTGGTGCAGTGTATGGTCGATTGGGGGAACCGTTTCCCTTATCCTTTGGGAGGATATGGCGGCGGGTTCAGTCGCTGGCTCTTTATGCCGGAACATTTGTCGGATTATGGTACCGGCGAGTCCTTGGGGGAAAGGCATCCGTATGGTTCTTTTGGAAATGGCTCTGCAATGAGAGTTGGTCCGGTAGGGTGGTTTTTTGACAGCCTGGAGGAGACGGAACGTGTGGCGAAGATTTCAGCAGAGGTCACTCACAATCATCCGGAAGGAATAAAAGGTGCCCAGGCAACGGCGTTAGCGATATGGATGGCAAGGAATGGCAGGACAAAAAAGGAAATCAGGAAATATATTCAAAAGAAATTTGGCTACGACCTTGAGCGCAGCTGGAAAGACCTGCACGAAAACTATGCTTGGGATGGCAGCTGCCAAGGTACTGTGCCGGAGGCTATGATTGCTTTTCTGGAGAGTTGCAACTTTGAGGATGCGATAAGAAAAGCTGTTTGCATGGGTGGGGATTCTGACACACTGGCGGCCATTACCGGATCAATCGCCGAAGCCTTTTATGGGGGAGTTCCTGAGTATATCGCTCAGCCGATTATAACAACTCTTCCGCCGGAGTTCCTGCAAGTTCTTGCGGATTTCTCGCGCTATGTCCATTAAGAAGAAAAGTGCTATGCTTTAATAAGTTCAGTGATTTCTTTCTCGCTCATTCCAAAACATGAGGCGACGAGTTCTGCAGAAACTCCTGCGGCAAGAAGTTTCTTTGCTGCCATTCGTTCTTTTTTCTCACTCTGTGCTTCACCATCGGCGAATCCATTCTTATAGTTGGCCTTCAATTCGGCCTTGTAGTCCATTTCGGTAAACATGTCCCTGATGTATTGAAGTTTCGTTTCCGGAGGGAAGTTCTCTACCTCGCAGGCGCGGCTCAGCTCCTTTGTAAACTCATCATCGAGGATTTTAGACGGTACGTCTTTCTCCCATTTCTCCGAGTTCTTGAACACATAGCACGTCCTGTCAAACCGTCCTTCGAGTTCATCCTCGCCCTTGAGGAATCTTCCCAGTTCCACAAAAATACAAATAATTGTGTCAGGTGCAAACTCCCCAGTTCTTTTTTCAGTCATCTGATAGCAGGATACGCATCTTCCCGAATCCCACTGCGTCTCATCCTTGTGTGGCAGCGCCTGCTCGAGGAACGCAATGACGTAGACTGGACTCAGATCCTCATAGCCGGCTCCGACCGGCAGGTCACTACCGTATGCGTTTGAGCCGTACCACATGCATCTCTGGAAGAATCTTTCGTGCATCTCGCGTTGCATCTCCACGATGAACGTTCTTCCCTCAATGTCCCTGCACCTCACATCGACGCGTGAATACTTGCCGAAGGGAGTGAAACCATTTACCTCCCGGTCAGGGTAGCTCTCAATTTCGGCAATCTGCCTATTTGTTGGAAGAACAAGGTTAAGCAGCTGCGTGAGGATTTTCTTGTTTCGCGGAGACGCTAGTACGGCCTTGAACCCGGCGTCTGACAGTAGGCTTGCGAACCGCGAGATTCGAACCTCCTTTCTTTCTATTTTCTTTGTCATGTCAATAAATTCTTTCATGACTGCAAAACAACAAAGAAAATCGATACGAAAACAGCAACAGTTTCTTGTGGTTCGCAGCAGATTGTTGCGGTTTTTCCTTAGAAATATGAAAAAAATAAACTGCTTCAGATTTGTCAATTATTTTCAAGTATAGATTTCTTTTGGAAGAAGGAGTGTACT